>CAYGQE010000016.1:0-96602 GCA_964351995.1 uncultured Acidimicrobiaceae bacterium
TTCATCGAACGTCGTCGGGTCCCAGAACGCCAGATGATGGGCAATCAGCGCCGAGCCAATCAGATCAGCATCGCCAACCAATCGAGCGATCTCGATCGCTTCGTCGACCATGGCTCGCCGACGAGGTCGGTCGTCGTCGAATGCGAGATTGGTGGCGAGAGTCGAGAGCACGCGGCACCGCAGTGATGGCTCAAGATCCGGTGAGGCCAGAGCGTCCTCGCACAAACCAATGAAGTGCTCGTCCGGTTCGTTCGCGTTTGCAAACCACGTGCCCGGCTTGGTGCTGTTGATAGCGACCTGAGCAATGACCTCGGCAAAGCCCTCGGCCCGGGCCAATCGTCCGGTCTCTTGCATTGCGACAAGGAAGTCGGCATCACCCGACGCTCGCATCGCCAGAGCTCGAGCAAGGTGCATCGCCACGATCCCTTCCGGTTCGACCACCCCATCGTCGCCCGCCAGTTCGAGCGCCTCTTCGTAGCGAACCTTCGCTGCCTCCCATGCCAGCGCAGATGCGTCCCGTTCGGCTGAAAGCACGAGATAGTGAACCGCTCGCTGGCGGGCAACCGGCCCCACCGCCTGGCGCCAGTGATGAGCCAACGCATCGTTGTGATCACCGGGCAATGCTTCGAGCGACTCGGCAATCTGCTGGTGGATCATCGCCACCTTCGTCGCTCTGAGGCCGGCCAGCAGCGCCGAACGGACAAGTGCGTGCTCGAACTGAAAGTGACCAGCCCGGCCGCTTTCACGAACAAGGGCCAACTGCTCGGCTGCTTCGAGTTGAGGGACAAGAGCGCGCAACGAGATGTCCAGCGTTCCGGCGACCACGTCGAGATCGAATGCCTGACCGACGGTTGCCGCCACTTCCAACATGCGGCCCGTCGCTCCGTCCAAGCGGCTGAGGCGCTGCTGGATGGCATCGACCACCGATGCAGGAATGGTCAGCATCCCGTCGACTGCGCGGCCCGCATTGTCTTCGAGGTGACGCAACACCTCCTCGGTGAAGAACGGCAGGCCACCGCTCTCGTGATGGATGCGATCAGCGAGGCGACGTTCGTTGTCGCCGACCTCGGTGTCGAATCGATGGCCGATCAGCTCGGCCACTTCATCAACGCCCAGGTTCTCGAGCGCGATGCGAGTCGTGCGCCCGACGAGCGCCTGATCATTCACCACATCGAACAACGGATGCGTTCTCCCCACTTCGCCGTCGCGGAAGGTGCCCAAGACCATGACGCGACCCGCCGGCGGGTGATGGAGTAAGTGACGAAGGAGCAACGTGGTCGCACTGTTGGACCAGTGCAGATCGTCGAGCACGAGGAGAACCGGCCGTCGTTGGCTCGCCGAGCCAAGGACGTCGTTGACCGTGTCGAACAAACGAGTTCGGTCGAGCGCAGCGGCGTCGCCGGTGTCGGGCGGCTCGGCCGGGGCCTGCGCCGGAGGGAACAACAGCCGGAGCGAGTCCGAGAGCGCCGGAGAATGAACCGCCCGCAATGCCTGGGCAAACGGACGGTACGGCGCTGTCATCTCCATGTCCGACGAACCGAAAAGGACCAGTGCACCCTCGGCGTGACAGGCGTGAGCAAATGCCGAGACCACACGGGTCTTGCCGATCCCAGCCTCGCCCGTCACGAACGCCACACTCGGCCGCCCGCTGCGGGCCTCGTCCCAACAGTCTCGGAGTGTGGCCAGCGAGGAGGCTCGACCGACCAGCGGCAGCTCGCTGTTGTTCAACAGCTCGTCGGGGAAGGGCGCCGCCTCCACCGGCGAGGGCGTGAGTGCGCCATCAACCACCTCCTCGGCGAGGTCGAACGCAAACCGGCGCGCCTGTTCGCTGAGAACGACCTGGCCCGGTTGCGCCGTGGGTTCGAGCGCCGACGCTTCTTGCTCTGCAGTCGGGCCGGCCCCGATGGCTGACCGCAGCTCGAACGGCGTGTTCCCAGCGAAGAGCCCATGTTCGGCGACTTGGCGGTGCAAGTCGATGGCAGCGCGGATGGCATCGGTCGCCGACGAGAACCGAACAGCGATGCCATCGCCGCGCACGTGCAAGACCTCACCAGAACCGCATGACCGTGCAACTGCGTCGCCGAATGCCCGCTGCACCGTGATCGCTACATCAGTTCCCTCAGACTCGAGAAGATCGGTACTGGCAACGATGTCGGCGCTGAGCACCGCGGTATCGCGTCGATCGCTGAGCGACTGCGACCCCATGACCTCAGCGGCCAACCTCAGATCGAACTGGTGGTGAGCGACATGCCCGATGCCTTTCAGTTCGATCGGGCCGAGATCATCTGCAGGGACGCCGTCGAGATGACCTCTGGCCAGCCTCGTTGCATACACCGAGCCCACCGGGCAGACCGAGGCAAGGCGGGCTGCCTCCACCACGGCCTCGCCGAAGGCTTCTCCGTCCTCGATGGCCACTTCGCCAAACGCCAGTCCGGCAGACATCGCCACGTGCTCGCCTGCGGAGATGAGCGCCAGCATTGCGTTGTGGCAATTGTCGAACGTGGCGAGGATGCCCCTCCCGCGCTCGCCCAGCAACCGGCCACCAAAGTCGGCGACATCGATCGCAGCGGTTGGCCAATCGCTGGTGAAAATCACCGCGAGCAGCCGCCGCCTCACTTCGCCCTCACTGTCTGGCTCCCCCACGCGGTGCACTCTAGACCGGTCCGAGAGGGCTGACCCAAGGACCCGTCGGCCTGATCGAACCGATTGCGGGACGAGAGAACGGGGCGAGATCGAGGTCGAGCCTCACCGTGGCTGTATCTTCGCTTGGGTGCGGGGACAGGCGGAGGCGGAAGACGATCAGGCTGCGCAAGCGCAAGGGCTACCGAAGGCGCCTGAAACCAGCCTGTTCAGCGAAATGACCGCAGCGTTCGCCACCGCAATCTCTGGTGTCGGCCTGGCCATTGCCCTTGCGACCCTCATCTTCGCGGGCCCCATCCAGGACGGCTTGTCGAGGGCCACGACAAACTTCGTCCTCGCCAGTGCGATTGTCACGCTGATCATTGGGCTCCGAGGCGGTTTCCGACCAACGATCGGGGTGCTCCAGGACGGACCGACCGTTGTCCTCATCGCACTTGCTGCTGGAGTTGCCGGCTCGTCAGCACAGAATCCGGCGCTCGACACCTTCGTTCTCATTGCCATGGCCACGCTGTTCACCGGCATAGCGATGCTCATCATCGGCTACGTCGGCGCCGGAGACATCGTGCGGTTCCTCCCGACCACGGTGATCAGTGGTTTCATCGCCGGCACCGGTTGGCTGCTGGCCAAGGGCGGCTTCGACGTGATGCTCGACGCCACGCTCGGTCTGGCCGACCTGTCAACGCTCCTGCGCCCGGAAGTCGCCAAGTTCTGGGTGCCGGGCGCAATCCTCGGCATCGTGATCCAAGTGCTTGGTGCGTTCCGTCGGGTGCCGTCGAGTGCATTGAGCCTCGCCGTCATCGCCGCGTTGGTGTTGTTCTTCGCTGTCGTTGTCGCGTTCTCATCCGTTGATGCTGCGGAGGACGCCAACTGGTTCATCGGCCCGTTCCCGGAAGGCGCCGGTGTTGCACCGCTCAGCCCCTCAGAGTTCGACGATGTTGACTGGGACGAAGTCGCCCGCCAACCGGGCGGGGTACTGGCTGCTATCGCTGTCTCACTCGTCGCCGTCTTGCTCAACCTGTCCGGGCTCCAGTCCTTGACCGGTGATCGGCTGGACAGCAAGCGAGAACTGAAATGGGCGGGCATCGCCAACGTCGTCATCTCGCCACTCGGTGCCGTTGCTGGCTTTCATGCGCTCGGCGACACGGCGTTGGCCCATCAGATGGGAGCTCGAACCAAGTTGGTGCCGGTCATCGTCGCCGTCGTCTCGGCGGCCGCCGCGCTGTTCGGGAGCCAGCTGATCGGGATGACACCTCGCATCATTGCCGGAGGATTGCTGATCGCCGTTGGTCTCGCCCTCTTCATCAGCTGGACCGAGGCCATGCGAGCCACTTCCAGCAAAGCCGAGCGAACCCTGGGCCTCTTGATTCCGGTGTCGATCGCAGCAGTGGGCATTCTCGAGGGCATCACGTTCGGCCTCGTCGCCGCGTGCTTGATCTTCGTCGTGCGCTACAGCAGGATCGATCCGGTCAGACTCGAGGCCACAGCGCGCGATCTTCCCAGCCGGGTGGTCCGGCCAGCGGCGGAAGCAGAGATCCTCAGCCAAACCGCCGACCGCGTCGTGGTGATCCAACTCACCGGCTACCAGTTCTTCGGGTCCTTCACCTCGGTCGCCGATCGAGTGCGGGCCAACGCCGAAACCGCCGACCCGCCGCTCAGCTCGGTGATCCTCGACTTCCGGCACGTCACCGGCGTCGACTCTTCGGCCTTCGCCCTACTCGACCAACTGGCGGGCGATCTCGCCGAACTCGATGTCGTGTTGTTGCTCAGCGATCTCGACCCCGACCTTTCGGCCAATCTCGTCAGTGGCACACCGCTGCTGATGGAAGGGCTCGATTTCGCCATCGAATACGCCGAGAACATCCTGCTGATGGCCGACACGCCAGATCCCTCAGCAACACCATTCGCTTCGTTGTCATCGAACCTCGTCGAGCGCCTCCGCCGTCGATCCATCGCAGCGGGAGACACCCTGATCGAGCAAGGGGGCAGCGATGCCGCGATGTTCTTCATCCTTGCGGGTGACCTGATCGTGCTGCGGACCGAGGACGACGGGTCGCTCCACCGCCTTCGGCGAGTCGGCAGCGGCACCATCGTGGGCGAGAACTCCCTGCTGTCGGGGGCTCCCCGATCGGCCGGCATCGTCGCTGAGTCCGAGGTCGAGGTGCTCGAGATCACCGCAGAGGACTACCGACGTCTGCGCAAGGATGAACCAGAGCTGGCGCTCGAACTGCAAGATCACGTGCTCAGCGAACTGGCCAAGCGAAGCGTGTCGCTGAGCGAACACCTGGCCCGATCACTGCGTTGAAGGCGCTGCTCGGTCGTACTGATTTGGGATGCGATCGAGGCCGTGAAAGCATCAGCGCCCATGAGCCAGTACCCGTTGTCGCTCGGAGCCCACGTCGGTCAGCAGAACATGACCATGGAGGAGATGCGGGCGCTGTGGCGCAAGCTCGACAACGGCGGGTGTGACTGGATCTCCGCGTGGGATCACATCTACGAAGCGCCTCCCGCTGGCGGCACCGTGCCGCACTTCGAGGCGGTCGCCACACTGGCCGCACTCGCCGCCGACACGACCAACGCTCGTCTCGGCTGTCTCGTCTTCTACGTCGGGTATCGCAACCCCGGGCTTCTTGCCAAAGCTGCGGTCACGATTGATCACATCTCCGGTGGGCGGTTCGAACTGGGCCTCGGCGCTGGCTGGCACGAGTGGGAAGCCAAGGCGTACGGCTACGACTTCCCGTCGGCCGGTGTGAGGCTCGACATGCTCGATGAAGCAACGGAGATCATCGACGGTCTCCTCACCCAGGAACGCACCACGTTCACCGGCACGCACTATCGGGTCGAGGACGCTTCCTGTCTTCCTCCCCCGGTCGACGGCCGCCTGCCGCTCTGGATCGGTGGCGTTGGCAAGAAGCGCACGCTGCGAACCGTGGCGTCCAAGGCCGACGGATGGAACGCTGCCTACGTGCCGCCAGAAGAGTTCGGACGACTCAACGGTGTGCTCGACACCTGGTGCGAGAAGCTCGATCGCGACCCCGCATCGATCGAGCGATCGATCAACCTCATGTTCATGATGGGCGCCGACCAGGCCGGCGCTGACCGGGCGGAAGAGGAGCTCGCAGCCCAGTGGGGCCCAATGGCGGAACGCGTGAAGGGCGGAGCGATCGGTGGCACGCCAGCACAGGCCATCGAAACCGTCCATCGCTATCTCGATGCCGGGGCCGACATGGTCAACATCGCACTTCGGGCCCCGTTCGACGCCGAAGCCCTCGACGCCTATCTCACCGACGTGATGCCAGCCGTCAGGTCACACTGACTTGGGAGGGGTCGGACCCTCCCAACTCGTTCGACCTGCGCTGGTGATGGCGAGAGAGATCCTCGTATCGTGCACCGCATCGGCGAGTGAGTACGCCGACGACCCGGTGGCGACGTGATCAGCCATCTGTTGCAGCACGGTGGCGATGGCGATCTCGTCGTCGGTCAAGCGGCAGGTCGGAAACGGGTTCTTGTAGACCCACTCGTCGCCAAGCAGATAGCCGCGATGGCCAGGGTTCTCGAGGTTCCCTTCGAGGCCGGTGTCCCACCGGCGCAGGGACTGCTCCACTGGTGTGTCGTTCTCGAGCAGGTACCTCACGTCGTTCCCGTCCAGTTCACCTCTGGTGCCGCGAACCACGAATCTCAGAGCACGAATCCACGAGAAGTACTGATCGTCAGCCCAGTCGTAGGTGCCCAACTGCGCACCAAAGCTGATGTGAGCCACGGTCCGTAGCGAGGGTTGCAGTCCGCGCTCGTTCGGCGGTCCGGCTCGGCCGGGGCCGATGGTGAGCATCGATCGATGCTCGTGAGCGGCCACCTCGAAGTCGGTGACGCCAACCCCCAGCGCGGCACGAATCAAGGCGACCCCGTGATGGCCGTGAGCCACCGACACGTCGACGGAGGTGATGTCGCCCAGCCGGCCAGAGGCGATCACGGCCAGCCGAGCTGCCAGCAGCGGCTGATGCGGGTATTGCTCAGCCACCAAGATGTCGGCACCGCCTCGCTCGAGCTCCAACATCCGGTCGAGTTCGTCGCTGTTCACGCCCGGCGGCGTTTCGAGCAGCACCGCATGCCCAGCGCTGGCGAGCTGTTCGCAGACCTCCGTGTTCGTGTCGGCCGGCGTGGCGACCACCACGAAATCTGGCTCGACGGTGTCGAGACTCTGCAGATCGGTCAACGTTGTGATGCTGCGCTCGGCAAGTCTGGTCCGTTCGGCGTCCCTGCGGGCCACCACCGCCGCGAGTTCGAAGCGCTCAGGCAGTGCCTCGATGATGCGGAAGAAGTGTTCGGCTCGCCACCCCGAACCCACGATCGCGATCCGGGGTCGGCGATCAGCCGTCATAGAACCCTGCAGGGTGAAGGCCGACCACCGTGCGTTCACGCTCTGAGCCAGCGCGAGCGATGGCATCCAAGCTCAGGTGATTGGCATTGTCCGTTGTTCGAAGCCGCTGGGCAATGTCTCGGCGCCCGTACTGCACCTGCAGGAAGAAGCGGCCCGTGTCGTCTGGTCCGGTCGGCATACGACGATGCCACACGTCGGAGACGAAGAACACCACGTCGCCTTCGACCCCGAGCGGGGCGACCGGGCCGCTTCCCTTGTAAGAGATGACACCCACTTCGTCCGGCACCGGCGGCATCCGCCCCGAGGTGTGGCTGCGGGGGATGAACCCAGTCGGGCCGGATTCGATCGGGCAATCCTGCAGGAGGATGTGACAGCCGATCATGAAGACCGGGTACGGAATGCGTTCATCCCACTCGATCCCTTCCGGGCGAGGAACGTGAGGACCGGCATCGATGTGCCACGGATTGCCCACATCGAACGGCGCCTTCTCCCGCTGTGGAGCGTTCCGCCAAGCTGTATTCGACACGACGTGACAGTCTTCGCCGAGCAGCGGCTCGATCACCTCGAGCACACCGGGATGCGCCACGGCTCGTTGAGCGGCCGCCGAATGGTTGAGCGCTTCGTAGCGGAAGTCGGAGTAGTCCGCTTCGGTCGACCCGGGAAGCCTCGGGTCGGGCCGAGTCGCCGCAAACAGATCGGTCATCTCCGCCTTGAGCTCAGCAACCTCGTCGGGGCTGAACACGCCAGGGACCATTGCGAAGCCATCGCGCTCGAGTTCCGCAGTCGCTGTCGGGACAGGAGTGTCTCGGATGCCAAGGTTTCTGCCACGTTTGAGACCGATACGGGTGATCATCGGCAGAGTCTGGCACGCCCGCACCAGATGATCCCTGCCCACCACTTGGGAGGGGTCGGACCCTCCCAACTCGTTCGACCTGCGCTGGTCGTCAGGACCAGCGGTCGAAGCGCACGATCTCTTCGACCGGCCGACGGGTCACCGGGCCGAAGTTCCCCAGTGGATAGCCAACGGGAATGAGGGCGTAGGCCGCCATGGTTTCCGGGAGATCGAGGATCGCTTCGAACTCCGCTCGCCGGTTGATGGCGTAGGAGGTGGGCACCGCACCAAGACCCATGGCCCGGGCCGCGAGCAGCAAGTTCTGCACCCCTGGCCAGATCGACCCCGCGGATGCTGCGATGTTCTCCGGGCGCTCGTCGAACTCGAGACAGGCCACGATCAACGCGGGATAGGTGTGCATGTGTTCGGCCAGGTAGAGCACTGCGTCGAGCATGCGAGCGCGGGTGTCTTGATCGTGGTGCGGTAGCTCTTCGCCCCGGGCGATTCGGGCCTGGACGAAGTCGTGACTCACCTCGTGATTGAGCTGCGCGATCGCCTGTTTCTGGGCGGCGTCTCGCACGATGAGCCAGCGGCCTCGCTGCTGATTCCCACCGCTGGCCGCCTGGTTCGCGGCATCAACGAGCGATAGCAGGTCGGCTTCTGGCACCTCTCGGGTGTCGAGCCGGCGCATGGCCCGGCAGTTGTACATGACATCGAACAGCGTCGTTGCTTCGGACATGGACCGGACGGTAATCGCCCCGACTCCGCTGACAGAATCGCCGAAGATGCTGGCATTCACCTCTTTGCAGCGGACCCACCGCTCCCCTAGCTTCGGCCTGGTCGTCGAGTGGAAGAGACCCGCCATGTCGTCCCGAGCCATCCCGCAAGAATTCGATCCCGAGCACGTGCGAGCTCGCTCGGCTCCCGACGCTCGGATGTATCTCGACGAGGTCACCACACGCGAGCCGGTGGCCTCGGTGCTCGAGAACAATCCCGAGATCTACTTCGTCCCACCCAAACGCCGAGCCGAATGGGGGCAGTGGACCTTCGTGCCCGGCTCCTACTACGACACGACGACAGGAGCGAAACACCCGGCCTGGGCCGACGTTGACCTTCCCATTGCCACTCGTGACATCGACCGGCTGCGCGGCGACTTCGTCACATGGGGCTACTGCAAGGTCAAAGGAGCCATCGACCCCGACCAGATCGCCGTCCTTCACGAACGAGTGCTCGCCCAAGCCGAAGGCGAACGCCTCGCCGGTATCGCCCAGCGCACCCAGAGCGGGCAGAACATCAACTGCTGCGTGAACAAAGGCCGGTGCTTCGAGGGCTTGATCGCACAGGACCCGAGCGTCGTGCAGGGCGGAGCACTCATCGAGCAGCTCGTTGATGAAGCGCTCGGCCCAGGCTGGATCTGCGCGTCGTTGATCGCTGCGATCTCGCTGCAGGGCGGTGTACCCCAGGCTCTCCATCAGGACCAGGGCATCGCCCCCGAGTCGCCGCATCCGCTGACCGTGAATCTGCTGACGCCCCTCACTGACATCGACGAGCGCAACGGCGGCACCCTCGTGATTCCTGGCAGCCATCGGGTGCTCGCCGACGCGGTCCGCAGTGGCGAAGCGGTCGGGGCGCTGCCGCCGGCCATCAACGTCGATGCAGAGGCAGGCACCATCGTGATCATCGACGGCCGTCTGCTCCACGGCACCGGCATCAACCACACCGACACGCCGCGGATCGTGATGCTGAACGGCATGCAGGTCGGCCACCTCCGTCAGCAAGAGAACTGGATGCTGTCGGTTCGTCCTGAAGTGCTCGAGCGGGCCAGCCCGAAGCTGCTGCACCGCATGGGCTTCCAAGCCACGACCTACGGACAGACCAACGAGGGCCACGGCTTCGGCGCCGCCGGTCGCACCGACGAGGCGGCTGGTGCGCTCATCGATTTCCGTTTGGCGGCCGATCGAGGCGAGTACCTCCGTGTCGGCGAGCTCGGTCCGAACTCGGCGCCTGACGACCTGGAGGCTCCCTTCACGCTGCGCGACGTTGTTGCGAAGGCCCGAGCAGGGGGACAAAGCGCACCCCTCGGCATCGGTGGGGCTCGCTGAACAAGCCAGTGCAACCGCTGGGAACAGGGCGAGCCCCCACGGCCGAGCAAGGCGGAACCAGAACGGCCGCCCCATCGTCAAACCAATATGGACTTGATGCGCACTCCTCGACTTGCTGCCTTGCTTGCCGCCGCAACCCTGGCTGCGGCCTGCGGTGGCGCCGACGTTGGCTCGACCAATCAACCAAGCGCCGATGTGATCACCGTCTCCCAACGCACGTCGCCTTCGGCCGACAGCCGCATCGCTGGAGCGGCGATCACCGACTTCGGCTTCGACCTGTTCGCTGCAGCCAGATCATCAGATCCACAAGGCAACGTCACGCTCTCACCAGCAAGCGTGGCGATCGCACTGGCGATGACCGAACCCGGCACCGTCGACGATGCGCAACAGCAGCTCCGGTCCATCCTCAGGATCGACGATCCAACAGCGTTCCACTCGTCGATGAACGCCCTCGAGCAGGATCTCGAAGCAAGAACACCAGACGACTTCGGCGAAGACAGTGATCCCGGTGAGCTGACGATCGCTGTCGCCAACGCCGCGTACCTGCAGAACGGTTACCCGTTCGAGGCTGACTACCTCGACACCGTCGGCACGAACTACGGGCCGGTGCTCCGCCAGGTCGACTTCGCCGCCGACCCCGACGCTGTAGCCGGCGAGATCAACGACTTCATCGCCGAGGCCACAAGAGATCAGATCGTTGACCTCATCGCTGACGGCACCCTCGAGCCCGACACCGTTCTTGCTCTCGTCAACGCTCTCTACCTCAAGGCCTCCTGGCTCGAAACGTTTGACGAGGCAGCCACGGCCGATGCCGGCTTCACACTCCTGGACGGCAGCCAGGTCGACATCGACATGATGAATGGTGGCGGTGACTCGTCGGCTGCAGGCGACGGCTGGGTTGCTGCCACCAAGAACTACGTCGGTGGCTTGTCGGCCGAGTTCATCCTGCCCGACGACGGGCGATTCGACGAGATCGCCACAACTCTGCCGACCGTCCTGCAAGACATCGAGCGGAACCGCACCAGCGGAGCAGACCTAGCGGTTCCCCGGTTCGAGACTCGCACCACCACCGAGCTCTCGTCTGCGTTGAGGGCGATGGGGCTGACCGCTCCGTTCGCACCTGGCGGCTTGCTCGGGATGGCTGACGATTCCGATCTGATCGTCGATCAGATCGTTCACGAGTCGTTCGTGGCCATGGACGAAGACGGAACCGAGGCCGCGGCGGCCACCGTTGTCCTCGCTCGCGCCGTCAGCGGTCCGATCACCGAGCCGGTCTCGGTCACCCTGGACCGACCGTTCATCTACCGCATCATCGACAACTCGAGCGGAGCGACCCTCTTCATCGGCCAAGTCACGAACCCAACCGAGTAGTGAACAGCCGACGGCAGTTCCCGCCGGGGATTTTGCCGGCCAACTTCTCGCTCAGGGGAATGAAGCAGAGGCGACGTGAGTTTGGGTCGTGATGGATCGATCTCCAACACATCGACGACGCATCGCCAGCCTGTTGGCCGGGGTAGCTCTGGTCGCTTCTGCCTGCAGCGGCAGCACGGTTCCCGACAATCCCGCAGCCCAAGCGGCAAATGAGGCCGCAGCGGCAAACGTCGACGACCTCGCCCAGAGCGACAATGTGGTCGACATCGAAGTGCTCGATGTCTCCGACGGCTCAGTTGCGACGCTGCGCAGCGCAGTCGACGGGGATCGACCAGTCCTGGTCTGGTTCTGGGCTCCGCATTGACCCACCTGTCGCGCCGAGCGCGACGCGGTCGGGCAGTTTGCCCAGACCTACGCTGAAGATGTCCAAGTCGTTGCCTTGGGAACCCAGGACGATTTCGGGTTCGCTCAAGAGTTCGTTGAGACCGGCGACCTCGTCGACTCGGAGGTGACGTTCTTGTGGGAGCCAGGGTTCGGCACGTGGCAGGCGTTCAACGTGCGGACCAACTCCAGCATGTTGCTCCTCGCTCCGGACTTCTCCACTGCCACCTCTCCATTCTTCGGGTTCGATGAGAATCAGCAGCAGGAAGTCCTCGACGCCTTGTCGCAATTCGACTCACCCAGCTGAGCAGCGGACACAACAAACAGCCCTCTCACTGTGCGCCCCAACCTGCCGAAACTGCAGCCATGGATGTCGCCCTGGTCAGCACGAGTCCAATCGATCGCCCCTTGGCGGGAGACCGCTTGCAAACCAACGCTTCGGGTGGGGGCTTCGCCGCCACCATCGCTGCCGAGATCGGTGACCAAACATCAACGCTCGAACGGGCCGAAGAACTCATCGGCACCCGTATCCGGGCCCCCGAAGGTGGGTGCGGTTGCGACGCCCTGGTCGGCACCGCGATGCAGGCACCCGCACCCAGCGCAGTCGCCGAACCCGACCAAGCTCGGCCGGTCATGCGTGAACCTGTCGCAGCGATTTCACAGCCGAGGGACGTGTCGCCGGGCCGAATTCTCGTGCTCGATCAGCCAAGCGAACTCGGTGATCACCTGCACCAGGCGATTCTTCGCAACGCCACCGAGATGATCGCTGCCAACCGCAACGGCCTCGTCGAGGTGCTGTCGATCCCTTGGGATCAGGTTCGCTGAGGCAGAGCGACGCCGCTATCTGTCAGTGCGAGTGATGCGGATCGTCGAGGATCAGTTTGTCACCGACGCGAATGAAGCCTCGTCCGAACGCTTCTCGAAGATGCTTCTCGACCAGCACGTCCGACGGCGGCCCAACTGCAATCGCCTTCGTGTCCAACAGCAGCACCTGATCGCAGCGACGGGCATCGTCGAGTTCATGGGTGGTCACCACAACGGACCGGCCAGCCTCGACCTGCTCGTCGATCACCTCGAGAATGATCGTTTGCGAGGTGAGATCAAGACCTGTGATCGGCTCGTCCAAGAGCAAGACGTTGCTGTCTTGGGCCAGGCCCTGCGCCACCAGCACGCGTTGCCGCTGACCACCGGACAGCTCGTGCAGTTGCCGCGACGCCAGATGGGCGACATCAAGCCGCTCGAGCGCAGAGTCGACGGCATCTCGGTCGACTTGTCGAAAACGTCGTAGGAGGCCAAGCGAGGGATACCGAGCGAGCGACACGGTGTCCAACACTGTGATGGGCAAGCTTCGATCCACATCGGTCGACTGCAGAACGAATGCCGGTGTCGGGCCCTCGACCGAAGCCGTCCCGCCCGACGGGTGGATCGTGCCGGCGAGCACGCCGAGCAGCGTTGACTTCCCCGACCCGTTTGGCCCGATGACAGCCAGCGACGATCCTGCGGGAACGTCGAGGTCGACACCACTGAGTACGACGACATCGTCGTAACGCACCTCGAGTGCCCTGGTGGAGATCAGCGCCGTCATCCTCTGCACGCTACGGGGTCCGAACTGAAACTGATTCCCATTCCGCGTTGCATGCGCTCACCCTCTGCACCTATCGTCAGTCGAATGATAACCATTCTCAGCAAGGTCCGGGGTATTCGATCCCTCGGCATCGCTCTCGCTGGCGGCGCCATGCTGCTTTCGGCGTGCGGCGAGGCAACCACGACCGACACAGCAGAGGCCGACGCAACAGAGACAGCAGAAGCGGTAGAGGCAGCCGAAGCCGAGCAATCCACCGATGCCGAGACAACAACGAGCGAGGCCACCGAGCAAGACCTACCCGTCGTTGTCGTTTCGACGAACATCATGGGCGACGTCGTCGAGAACGTCGTCGGCGACGCAGCAACCGTTGTCACGATCATGCCGGTTGGGTCCGATCCTCACGACTTCCAACCCTCAGCCCAACAGATCGCCCAGCTGAACGATGCTGATGCGGTGATCATGAACGGCGGCGGCTTCGAAGAAGGGCTGCTCGACATCGTCGAGGCAGCCGAAGGTGACGGAGTCTTGGTCTTTGAGGCCATCAGCGTCGTCGAGACGCTGGAGTTCTCCGGACACTCCGACGACGACCACTCCGACGACGACCACTCCGAAGGTGACCCGCACTTCTTCACCGACCCGATGCGGGTCGCCGCCGCTGCGAGCGCCATCAGCGAGTTCGTGATCAACGAGGTCGTCGGCATCGATGCCGACGCCGTGCAGGCAGCAACGAACACCTACATCGAAAAACTCACCGCACTGGACAGCGAGATCACCGAAACACTCAGCACCGTCGCTGATGCCGATCGAGTGTTGGTGACCAACCACGAAGTGCTCACGTACTTCGCCGACCGCTACGACTTCGAAATCATCGGCACCGTGATTCCCGGCGGCACAACCGTCGACAGCGCCAACGCCGGAGCGCTTGCCGAGCTTGCCGAAATCATCGAGGCCGAGGGCATTCCGGCGGTGTTCTCCGACACCTCTTCCTCAGACGAACTCGCTCAGACGCTGGCGCTCGAGGCCGGAGCGGTCGAAGTTGTCGAGCTGTACTCAGAGTCGCTCGGTTCAGAGGACTCCGACGGTGCGACCTACCTCGACATGATGCGAACCAACGCTGAACGCATCGCCGCTGCCTTGACCCGGTAGACCCAGACCCGTGAATTACGTACTCGAGGCTTTCGAACCAGCGTTCATGCAGCGGGCGTTGATCGGCAGCCTCATTGCCGTGGCCGCCACATCGCTGGTCGGCACGTGGGTCGTACTTCGCGGTTTGGCATTCCTCGGCGATGCGCTGGCCCACGGCGTCATTCCGGGCATTGCGTTGGCCGTTCTGTGGGGCTTCAACCCCATCGTCGGTGCCTTCATCGCGGCGTTGTTGATGAGCGGCATGGTCAGCGTCATCTCTGCTCGCACCGTGATTCGAGAGGACACCGCAATCGGACTGCTCTTCGTCGGCATGCTTTCGCTCGGCATCGTGATCGTGTCGAAGTCGCAGTCGTTCTCGACCGAAGTAACAGCGTTGCTCTTCGGCGACGTCCTCGGCGTGACCGTGGGCGACATCAGGAATCAGGCCATCGCCACCGCCGTCGTTGCCGTGGCCTCGGTGATTCTCTATCGACCGTTGCTCGCACTCACGTTCAACCGAACCAAGGCCCAGACGCTGGGGATGCGACCCAACCTGGCCCACACGGCGCTGCTCGCCATGTTGGCGTTGAGCATCGTCGCCAGCTTCCAAGCCATCGGCACCCTCTTGGTGTTCGGCTTGCTCGTCGGGCCTCCGGCCACGGCATCGCTGTTGGCCAGACGAGTGCCGTTGATCGCCCTGGTTTCGATCGTCCTCGGATCGATCTGTGTGGTCGCCGGTCTCGTGGTCAGCTTCCACCACGGCACCGCCGGCGGAGCGACCATCGCTGGGTTCAGCGTGCTGCAGTTCTTTGTCGTGCTGATCGGACACGAGATCCTCGCCGCCCGACGAATTCGCATCCGACTCACCACGGCCTGAAAACGACCGATGCTGTACCCACGCCCCAAAGGACACGCTCGCATGCCGAAGAATCGACTCCTCGCCATCACCTTTGCCTTCGCCCTGACCGCGTTGTCGGCCTGTGGCGCAGATACCGATACCGAAGCTGCTGTCGAGGAAGCCACCACCACCGAGGCAGCGACCGCTCCAACCACCGCCGCTCCAACTACCACGGTGGAGGAGGACGACGACCACGACGACGACGACGACGATCACGACGACGCCAGTGGTCTCGGCGCTCACGAGCACGGCACGGCGGAGATGACCGTCGCCTGGATCGACGGTGACGTCGCGATCGATGTGATCAGCCCCCTCTTCAACATCTTCGGGTTCGAGTACGAGCCAGAAACCGACGAAGACATTGCGCTTGCCGAAGAGCGAACCAGCCAACTGACCGCTGACGGGACACTCACCATCAGTGACGAAGCCGGCCGCACGCTCACCGAGCCGGTCGCCACCGAGATCGAGCGAGACGGCAGCCACTCTGAGATCGTTGCGTCGTGGTCGTTCACCTGCGAGAACCCCGACGAGATCACCACCGTCGATGCAACGGAACTCTTTGCATCATTCCCCAACTTCGAAGACATCGACGCTCAGTGGATCTCCGCGACCGACCAATCTTCCGCTGAACTCTCGCCTGACTCCCCCACCCTCGCTCTCGAGTCTTGACCGAGCCCGACCAGGCGGTCATCAGCCTCGACCGCGTTCGCTTCCGCTGGCCCGGCCAACCGTCGGACATCATCGACATCGATGAACTGCGGCTCGACGCCGGTGAGCACCTGTTCGTCCGCGGGTCGAGTGGCAGCGGCAAGACCACGCTGTTAAATCTGCTGTCGGGTGTCCAGACACCTTCGAGCGGAACGATCAAGCTGCTCGGCACCGATCTCTCTGCCCTGTCAGCCAGCCGACGGGACCAATTCCGGGCCGATCACATCGGTGTCGTCTTCCAGCAGTTCAACCTCCTCCCCTATTTGTCGACCCTGGAGAACGTGACGTTGGCCTGTGCCTTCTCGAGCCGGAAGAAGGCTCGCTCCACAGCGTCGACCGACGTGGCGACAACCGCCCGGCAACTGCTGCGTGCGCTGAATCTCGATGACGAGATGCACAAGGCACCGGTCAACAAGCTGAGTGTCGGACAGCAGCAGCGAGTGGCCGTCGCCCGGGAGCTCATCGGCGGGCCGGAGATCCTGATCGCTGACGAGCCGACCTCGGCACTCGACACAGACAACCGAGACCGCTTTCTCGATCTGCTCTTTCGCGAGGCTGAGTCTCAGGGGTGCACCCTCGTGTTCGTGAGCCACGACGCACAACTCTCCGAGCGCTTCAGCCGAACACTCGAGCTGCAACCAGACCCTCGCGAAGCAAGAAGCACGCAATGACACTCCTGCTGATCGCACTGAAGAGCGCACGATTTCGTCGCACCAGCCTGTTGCTCACGGTCCTCACCATCGCCATCAGCGTCACGCTGCTGCTGGGCGTCGACAAGATCCGCAAGGAATCCAAGAGCAGCCTGCTGAACACGGTGTCCCAGACCGATCTGATCGTCGGGGCGAGAAGCTCCCCGTCGAACTTGTTGCTCTACAGCGTGTTCCGTATCGGCAACGCCACGAACAACGTCAGCTGGGAGACCTACCAAGAGATCGCGGCACAAGAAGAAGTGGCCTGGACCATCCCTATCTCGCTCGGCGACTCACACCGCGGCTTCCGAGTCATGGGCACATCCACCGACTACTTCGACTTCTACCAGTACGGCAACGAACAGTCCCTCGCGCTCGACGCCGGCGAGCGGTTCAGCGAGGTCTACGACGCCGTACTCGGCGCCGACGTTGCCAACGATCTCGACTACGAGGTCGGGGACGAGATCATCATCTCCCATGGGCTCGTTACTCGATGAGGGCGGCGCAGGCCGGCGTTCACGTTCAGAGCTGACGCATCACACCGGCCCTCTTGCGGATCTCGCTCGGGACGGCAACTCGTTCACCCGTTGATCGATCGATGAAGGCGAGCACGTAGCGGGCCTGAACAAGTAGTTCGTTTGATTGCGCGTTGACCACCTGATGTTCCATCCTCAGCGAACCCACTCGCGCCTCGAGTACCGAGGTGCGGATGACCAGCGGGGTACCCAACGAGATCTGTTGGTGATGGGTCAGCTCGAACACGGCCGCGCCGCCAGCCAGGCCGAGTCGTCTCATCGTTGATCGATCAGCGCCGATCGCTGCCTGCACTGACCAGAGGGCACGAGTCAGTTTGTCCCACAACCCACGAGATGACAGCAGCTCGAACTCGTTGCTCTCATGAGGCTCCACGGTTCCTCGGTAGGTCTCGATCCCCTGGGCGCCAGACGATGCGCCGTCCACTGCCCTGACGCCATCGGCTGGCTCAATGCGCCAGCTCGTTGCAAGCTCGAGTGCGGTCGCCGGCCAATCGGCAAACGCCGATCCATCAAGCCGGAATGGCCGGATGCGGCGGCGGAACAGGCACACGACACGATCGTCTCGGACTCGCCGCAACGTGCCGACGTGAACGATCCAGCCATCGTTGATTTCCTCGACGCCGCCAGTTGCGACGAGCGCCGTGCCGGGAAGCAACTCGACAAGGAACCGGAACTGCTCGCTGGCGCTACGAACAACGGTTCGGTCGGCCCGCCCGGATGCCGCATCGAAACCGACCTCGTGGCCGAGGGCACGGCTGCAGTCGTCAGCGATCTGGGCGTAGTGCTGAATGTTGATGTGACCGGCTTGGCCCCGCTGCCAATCGTGCACCACACCTCGCCACAGCACCCTGTTGCCCAGCACCCTGCCACCCAACGGTCCGCCCGTCACCGCTTCACCCATTGAAGAGCTCACTTTCGTCAACCTTCAGCCGTTCGAGAGACCGCATTGCATCGGCGCTCAGCTCCGTTGGCTCGCCGCTCGCGCCAGCACATGCCGCCTCAGACCAACCGTGGGCCACCTTGGAGCGTCCGGGCGAGACGGCTACGACGAGATGAGCGACCGTCAACCCCTGAGGGCTCACGGCGACGACCCCGCTCACGATCTCGATCGATTCACCCACCTCGACCGGGGCGAGAACTCGGATCCGCTGTTCGACAGCGACGAGCCGTAGGTCAGGATCGGGCTCCGCTGCTTCAATGCCGGCGGCGGCGACGACAGCAAGCAACGCATCGCTCACCAACCCGGCCAAGCCAGACATCGTCAGCTGTCGGTCGTGATCACTGTCTCTCACCGAGACGAGTCCCCGAAACGTCTGCATCCCCACCTCGACCATTCCTGGCAACGTAGTGGCCGAGGGCGTTGCGAACCCACCGCCCGTCATCGTTGCGGCCCAACCGCTGACCAGCCACCCGTCTCGCCTTGTTCGCGCTGTCGACATCTGTCTGCCTTTCGACAGACACTCGGCATTCACCTTCGTTTCGTAGGTTCCGGTTCATGCACAACACCCAACGAAGAGTGAAGAAACAGGCGGCACTTGCCATCGGAGCGGGTCTGGCAGTTCTGGCCTCCATGGTCCCCGCCGGAGCGACTCCCCGATCGATCAACGCAGAACCGACCGGGATGATCCAATTGGGCGGAGCCGAGATCGGCACGTTCAACCCGACCACGAACGAGATGTATGTCACGAACGCAGAAGACAACACACTCGAGGTGATCGATCTCGGCAACCCGAGCAACCCCGTGTCGGTGGGCTCGATCGACCTCGCCCCCTACGGCGGAGGCGTCAACTCCGTCGACGCCAACCAGCGCATCGTTGTTGTCGCCGTGGAGGCCGAGGACAAGACCGAGAACGGATCCGTCTTGATCTTCAACCGCGATCTCGAACTCCTGCACGAGATCGAGGCCGGACCCCTTCCCGACATGGTCCGCATCTCTTCCAACGGCCAGTTCATCGTGGTCGCCAACGAGGGCGAGCCGAACTCGGACTACACCGTGGACCCTGAAGGATCGGTCACCATCATTCGGATCAACAGCCTCGCGACGAAGGTCGTCTCAGTGAAGACCGCTGACTTCAACGCGTTCGACGACCAGATCGACGAACTGCGCGCTTCCGGGGTCCGCATCTTCGGCCCAGGAGCATCGGTGTCCCAAGACCTCGAGCCGGAATACGTGGCCATCGACCGCTCGGCCCGAGTGGCATGGGTTGTGCTCCAGGAGAACAACGCCCTCGCCGTGGTCGATCTGCGGGCCGGTGAGGTCCTGTCCATCGAGCCACTCGGGTTCAAGGACTACTCGCTGCCAGGAAACGAGATCGACGCTTCGAACCGAGACGACATCGAGGGCAACTTCCAGAGCTGGCCGGTCTTTGGCATGTATCAGCCCGATGCCATCGAGTTCTTCGGCGGCTACCTCTACACCGCCAACGAAGGCGACGCTCGTGAGTACTTGTCCGACGATGAGGAGACGACGTTCTTCAACGAGGACATGCGGGCCGACGACCTGACACTCGATCCGGGCGTGTTCCCAGACGCAGAGACTCTGCAAGACGATGCCAACCTCGGCCGCCTCAAAGTCACCGATCAGCTTGGCGACACCGACGGCGACGGCGACTTCGATGCGATCTACAACTACGGAGCTCGCTCGATCTCGGTGTGGGACACGAGTGGCAACCTCGTGTTCGACAGCGGGAACAGCATCGAGCGAGCCGTGCTTGCCAACGGGACATGGGAAGAGGACCGCTCGGACGACAAGGGTCCCGAGCCTGAAGGTCTCGCAGTCGGACGCGTCGGCAACCGCGACTATCTCTTCGTCGGTCTGGAGCGAACCAGCGACGTCGCTGTGTTCGACCTGTCCGACAGAACTGCGCCCGAGCTCGTACAGATCATCTCGGCACCGGAAGGCAATGTCAGCCCAGAAGGGCTCGAGTTCGTTCCCAAAGGCATGTCACCAGCGGACGCCGCACTGCTCGTGGTGAGCTACGAGGTGAGTGCCACGGTGCAGGTCTTCGAACTGACGCCGTGACACTTCCGCCGTGGAGTCGAGATTGTCGTCCCCTTCATGCCACCGCTGGACATCTCAACGAACGTCGTTGGTCTGTCCGGCGGCGACGAACGTGATCGCCGCTTGGTGGTCTAGGTTGTGACGACCGACACACATGCCAACGGGAGGCAGCCACGTGAACGACATCCGGGAACCGCAGCAGGGTGACATCCCCAACCTGGCTGGCATCAGTCGCTACTGGGGCGCCCATGCCCCCGACCGATTGGCCCTGACTGCCGGCGATCGCACATGGACCTTCGGCGAAATCGAGAACGAGTCATGCCAAGTGGCGCAGGGGCTTGCTGGCTTGGGTGTCGGTGCCGCCAGCCGGATTGCGTTCCTCGACAAGAACTCACCCGAGTATTTTCCGCACCTCTTCGGCGGGGCCAAACTCAACGCTGTTTCTGTGGCCGTCAACTGGCGCCTCGCTCCGCCGGAGATGGAGTTCATCATCAACAACGCCCTGGCCGAGGTGCTCTTCGTCGGGGCCGAGTTCCTCGATCATTTGTCGAAGATGAGCCTCGAAACCGTGAACAAAGTGCTCGTTATCGGTGACCCGGGTGACTCCGGCCACCAGTCCTACAACGAGTGGGTTGCGCGGTTCGAACCAATCGATCCCGAGATCGAGATCCTCGGCAGCGACACCTGCTACCAGCTCTACACCTCGGGAACCACGGGGCTCCCCAAAGGCGTCGAGCTGACCAACGACAACTTCATGGCCACCATGACCGTCGGCCGAGACGCATGGAACTTCGACGCATCTGCGGTCAACCTCGTGGCAATGCCGCTCTTCCACATCGCCGGAAGCGGCTGGGCGCTGGCCGGCATGGTCAACGGCGCCTCCACCCTCATGGTCAAGGAAGTCAACCCCGTTGAGATGATCGAGGTGATCCCGCAGTACCGCATCACCCACGCGCTCATCGTCCCGGCAGTCCTGCAGTTCATCCTCAGTATTCCCGGCGCCAGTGACGCCGACTTCTCCTCCATGCGCTCGCTGGTCTACGGAGCTTCTCCCATCACCGAAGAGGTACTCACCGGATCAATGGCGCTGTTCGGCTGTGACTTCATGCAGGCGTACGGCCTCACCGAGACCACCGGCGGTGTGGTGCAACTCGACCCCGAGGATCATGATCCCGGCGGGGACAAGGGCCACCTGTTGCGCTCAGCAGGGAAGCCATGGGGAGACGTCGAGCTTCGCATCGTCGATGCCGAGTCACTCGAGGACGTGCCCGATGGCGAGGTCGGCGAGGTGTGGGTCAAGTCAGCTCAGGTCATGAAGGGCTACTGGCGCAACGACCAGGCCACGAAGAACTCTATTGTCGATGGCTGGTTCCGGACAGGCGACGCCGGCTACATGCGCGACGGGTACCTCTTCATCCACGACCGGGTGAAGGACATGATCGTGTCGGGCGGCGAGAACATCTATCCGGCCGAGATCGAGAACGCCCTGATGAAGCACGCCGGCATCGCTGACGTGGCCGTCATTGGTGTGCCAAGCGACAAGTGGGGAGAGACCGTCAAGGCCATGATCACACGGGCCGATCCCGAGCTGACCGAAGCATCGGTGATCGCTTTCGCCCGAGAGCAGCTCGCTGCCTACAAGTGCCCGACTTCGGTCGACTGGATCGACGTCTTGCCCCGCAACCCGTCAGGCAAGATCCTCAAGACCGAGCTGCGAAAGCCCTTCTGGGATGGTCGCGAGCGCATGGTCAATTGACACACAGGTCGCAGGTCGAAGAGACCCCGGCTTCTGAAGTGACTCGAGACCGCTGGAGGTCTTGAGCCACTGCACAACGAGACCCGGAACTGATGGGGATCTCGCAGAACTTCGCACAAACGTGATGGGCGTTACGGACGACGCATCGCCGAATCGTCATCGTGATGGAGAGCCTTCGGGAAACGGATCCGATGGCCACATCACACAAGGGGATCATCATGAGTGCAGTCGTCGTCGGAGTCGATAGCAGCGAGACCGCATTGGTCGCAGCACAACGAGCAGCCGAGATTGCCCGATCACTCGGCCAACCGCTCCACCTTGTGATGGCCTTGAAGCCAGGCCACTCAACAACAATCGAGCACTGCGGCGAGTCGTTCTTCGAGGACTGGACGCAAGACGGCAAACAGCTTCTGCAACGAATCAAGTTCCTCATCGGGATGCCGGACGCCACCGCTTCGATCGGTTCCAAAGATCCAGTTGAAGCAATTTGCGCCGAAGCCGAAAAGGTGAACGCCTCACTCATCGTGGTTGGCAATCGCCGAGTGCAGAGCGTCAAGCGGATCTTGGGTGCCGTGGCGACGGGTGTGGTTCGCCATGCCGGTTGCGATGTGCTGGTCGTTCAGACCTCGGTGTCGGTTGCGGTCGAGAATCCAACAAGCCACAGCATTTCGACCGCAAAGGTCTTTCGGCTGTCCAGCGAACGGGAGCGGGCCCGCCTCGATGCGATCGCAACCTCGACCCAAATACCCGCTGGACGCGAGCTGACGTCCGAAGGCCGACACGGAAAGGAGTTCGGAGTTCTGCTCGACGGCTCGGCGACGGTCACCGTTGACGGAGAAGTGGTGGCGACACTGCGGGCTGGCGATCATTTCGGTGAGATGGCTCTCCTGCAGGCCGTAGGGGTCGGCGGGGATCTACGAACCGCCACGGTCGTTGCTGACACCGATCTGTGGATCAGCGTCATGTCGGTACAGGAGTTCGGCACGCTGCTCAACGAATTCCCCGACGTCGCCGATCAACTCCGACGAGTTGCCGCACAGCGGACGGCGGCTCTGAACGCCTGACCGCCATTCCTTGGGCCGGCCCCGACCCACCACGGTTGCTCGACCACGAATCAGACGGAGACAGAAGGCCTCGCCGCCGAGGACGAGGCCGTGACAGGAATCAAGCAAGACGCGAAACCCGAGCAACCGGGCGCGCCAACGCTGCTTGCCTCTTGACTCCTCGCTACGCGAGACGACTCCACGTCGAGCCCCGTCGCTCCCAGAGACCGACGCTCCACTGAACCTCTGCCTCGATCGAGATCATCGATCGGGCAAGTTCCGCCAGTTCGGCGATGGTCACCGCGGCTGGAACGTCGCCGTACGCAAGGCTCAAGTGAAGCCAGTCCTTGAGGCGGATCGGATCATCACCAGGATCGAGACGGTGGCTGTCGGCAACGCTCGTTGCGATTGACGACAGCCACCCACTCGCGATGTCGAGACCAAGCCAATCGTCCAGCTCCATCAACGAGTTGACCACCACAGAGCCAGCCGCAGCGACGTCTCGGGCTCTTTGCACATCCGCCACCGCCCGGTCAACGCCGTCGGCCGTGCGTCGGAAAAACCCGGTGAGGCTGATGTGCGTTGGATAGGTCTGCGCTGTCGTGCCCCGACCCGAGTCCCGAAGCAGCTCGAAAAATCGTTGGCACTGTTCGGCCAAGTCGCCCTCCGGCGTCGCATACAGAATCAGATCTCGGCGTGTCATGAACATGAACATAGAACGACCGGCTGAACTCCGGGCCATCTCTCGGTGAAGCGTTGTTGAACGAGTTGTCATGACAACTCCTGCGCCCGTTTCCTGTCTTCGTGCCCGCCAACTACCTCGCTCTCGCCGACTCGCTGGAAGCTGAGATCGTCGACCTCGGCCCCGACGTTCGGCTGCCGTCGGAGCACCAGCTGTGCTCGACGAATCGGGTGAGCCGGGTCACCGCACGGGGTGCTCTGCAAGAACTCGAGCGCCGCCACCTCGTTCGCCGCACTCGAGGGTCGGGCACCTTCACCGCACTTCGCATTCCCTATCCCATTCGGCCAGGAACATCGCCGAGTTGGAGTCGAATCGTCCTCGACGCCGGCCATACGCCGAGCTACCGACTCATCGACACCACCGTCGCTGAGGCGAGCCGTTCCACCGCTCGAGCCCTCGACCTGGACCCAGGTGATCCCGTCCTACGCATCGAACGGATCGGGTCAATCGATGGTCAGGCAGCAACGCATCAGCTGATGCACTTCCGGCCCGACTGCTTCGGCTCCGAGACCGTCGATGCAATCCACTCGCTGCTCGAAACGCACCCGTCCACCGCGGCCCTGCTGGCCGAGCGGTTCGGTGTCGAACTCGAGCGTCTGGCGACTCGAGCTGAGCTTCAACCCATCGATGCGAAGCGGGCTGACGCGATCAACCTCGTCGGTCGGCCGATGGCATGGCACACCGAGACCGTGAACCGCTCTCGCCGCGACCAACGCCCGCTCGAACACACCAAGGCCTGGCTGCGCGCCGACAGCTTCCGCGTGTTCATGGAACTCGGCCCGACCGACAACTCATCACCGTTCGACCCACACAACGACGAGAGGACCCCATGACCGAAACCATGACCAGAGCGAGGAGATGCGAGCTCCTCGCTGCCGCACCGCTGCAACCGCTACTCGACCTGGCCGATGCTTGTCTCGAGATTGCGCCGCCGCCGGCGCTCGTCTCGGGGCCAGAGGTCGGCACGGTACTGATGACTGTTCGAGAGCCCGTCGAGGCCACTCGGTTCCACCTCGGCGACGTGCTCGTCACTCGAACGATGGTCGAACACCGATCGGTTCGAGGCTGGAGCATGCGCCTGGGTGACGATCGGGCGGGGTCACTGGCCGCTGCGATCTGCGACGCCGAGGTCGAAGCCGATGGTCTGAACTCCACCGCAATCGAGGCGCTCTGCGCCGACGTCGAGCGATCAGAGCGGGCCGAGCGCGCAGCTGAGTGGGAGCGCCTCGAGGGCACCGTCGTTCGGTTCGAGGAGATGGGCGAATGAGCACGGCACGTCTTCTCGGAGCTGCGTCCCAGGCCACCTTCGATGCGATCATGCGATCGATCAGTGAGCCGGGCACCATCCGCCAACTTCCGCACGACCATCGTTCGCCGGACATTCCCGACATTGCCTGGCTGGCCCTGGCCCTGGCCGATGTCGACGTGGCCGTTGCTGCGAATCCGGTCGCAGACCAGAACTCGCCATCCCCGATCACCGAACTGGTGGCCGATGCCACGGGAGCTGCGATCACCAATCTCAGCGAGGCCTGGATCGCACTCCTTGACCAGCCCACCCCGGCCGAGATGCGGTCCCTCTCGACGGGATCGGCCCTCGAGCCCGAACTCGGTGCACGGGTGGCCATTGCGGTCAACGGACTCTCCCACACCCGCAACGATGGATCGATCGAACTCAGCCTGAGCGGGCCTGGCGTTCCCGGCCGACGTTCGCTCTGGGTGTCCGGCGTCGATCCCGCAGTCCTCCGAGGCCTGGGCCAGGCCAGCGGCCACTTCCCTGCTGGCATCGACGCCTGGTTGTTCGATCCGAACGGCCAGGTCGCAGCGATTCCTCGCAGCACCACTCTCACCATCGAAAGCCCCAGCACCATCGAAAGCCCCAGCACCATCGAAAGCGAGCACAACTGACATGGGATACGTTGCCGCCAAAGGAGGGTTCGACGCCATCCGCGCTGCTGAAGACCTCGTCATCACCAGCAGGCTCCAGAGCAAGAGCTCGTGGCTCGAACTCGACCAGATCATCGAGCGCCTCGGCTACGCCGTCGATCGTGTGATGGGCGAAGGTGGACTCTGGGACGAGACCACCGCAGCCCGCGCCTTCCGCCAAGCTGAAGGTGATGTCATCGAGTCCGCTCACCTCATACGGGCCCACCGATCCACGCTCCCCCGCTTCGGGTCGACCGACACGATCAGCGCCGACGAGATCGACGTCATGCGCCGCATCGTCCCGGCCTTCCGTGAACCCCCAGGTCCACAACTGCTTGGTCGAACCCTCGACTACACCGGTCGGCTACTGGAGGCATCCGACGAAGACGACGCCAGACGCGCCGCAGTCGAAGCTGCTGCGGCCCGATCCGAAGCTGCTGCGGCCGAGCCGGCGCGCACGAACGACACGGCCGATCAAGTGCGAGTGCCCGGGCGGTTGCTCGACGTGCTCCGCTCGATGGACCTGGCGGTGGATCGGCGGACCGACGACGACCCGGAACCGGCCGACATCGCACGAGTGCCCGCTCGACCGGGGGCACCACGTTCCGCAGTGTTGGCGACCATGGCCCGAGCCGAGACCGGGGCACTCGTCGCCCTGTGGTACCGCAACATCCTCGGTCCTGATCGCAACCTGCACGAGGTCACCCTCGGCGAGGTTCGTCACGGCCGCTTGCCGGTACGGATCAACCATCCGTTGATCAACGAGCCGATCAACATCGGCGTTGTCCGGGTGACCGAGGTCGAGGCGATCGAGGATCTCGACGGAACAGACGAGGACCGCACCAAGTTCGATGTCGGCTACGGGCTGACCTTCGGCCACAACGAACGCAAGGCCATCGCCATGGCCAACCTCGACATCGCACTCACCCGAGCCGAGTCCGGTTCGTTCCTCGAACAGTCGATTCTCATGACGACCGACGGCCTCGACTCGTCCGGCTTCCTCGAACACCTCAAGCTGCCGCACTACGTCACGTTCCGCTCGATGGTGGAGCGCAAGACGACCATGCGAACTGCCCGCCAGGCCGACACCGAGTCGATCGCCACAACGAACGAAGCAGCACGTGACGGAGAGGCGGTGTCGGCATGACAGTTCTCGATCTGTTGCCAACCGTCGAGCCATCGGCGGTGCTCGACGAGTCTTCGAAGCGTGAAGTTCGTCGGGCAATTCTCACCGCCATCGCGGTGCCTGGCTACCAGGTGCCGTTCGGCTCGCGGGAGATGCCGGTTGCTCGAGGCTGGGGCTCCGGCGGCCTGCAACTGACGCTCGCCATCGTTGGTCCAGATGACGTGGTCAAGGTCTATGACCAGGGCGAGGACGGCGGCGTCAATGCCGCCAACCTCCGCCGATTGATCCGTCGTTCCGAAGGTGTCGAGACCACCACCGACCCTCGGCTTGCCACCGTCATCCAGACGCGGCACCGAGTGCCAGAAGACGAGCTCTGCGCCGGTCAGACGCTGGTGCTGCAAGTACCGGTCCCCGAGCCCCTGCGTGGCGTCGAGCGCGACATGACCGAGCTACGACGCATGCACGCAGAAGGTGACTACGCAAAGATGTGGGTCAGCCTCTACGAGGACTTGGTTCGCAACGGCGTCATCACCAAGACCACGGGCTATCCATGCCTTGTCGGCAGCCGCTATGTCATCGCCACGACCCCGATCCCCCGCTGGGACGTGCCTCCGCTGCACCAAGCAGCGTTCCTCTCGCTGTTCGGGGCCGGGCGAGAGAAGCGGATCTACGCCATCCCTCCCTACACCGACGTCGAACCGCTGACGTTCGATGATGTGCCGTTCCAAGTCGAAGACGTCAGCGCACCGTGCCGGTGCGGCTTGGTGATCCCCGACGGCGACCGCCGCTCGTACCAAGTCGAGATGCCCCAGCAGGACGGCACCAGCGTGTGGGCGTGTTCCGACACCGATTGGTGTGCTCGACAACGAGTCGACGCTGGCCTGCTCGACCCCGCAACCATGACCGAAACAGAGGTGGATCTGTGACCGCAATCATCACGACCGAACCAAAGCAGCCGAGCGGCAACATCCTCGTTCCGCACCCGCAAGCGCTGACCGTCCAAGGGTTGGCCAAGTACTACGGGCCGATTCTTGGTTGTCGGGACGTCAACTTCGACGTCGCCCCAGGCGAGGCCCTCGGCATCATCGGCGAATCCGGCTCGGGCAAGTCCACCGTGATGCGCTGCATCGCCGGAGATCACGATGCATCGGCCGGGACGATCCACATGAGCGCAGTCGACAACGGACACACCGACGTGCTGACCATGACACCAAGTGATCGCCGAGCCCTGCGGGTGCAAGAGCTCGCCGTGGTCTACCAGGACCCGAGCGAGGGTCTCGACCTCGCCGTGTCCGCCGGAGGCAACATCGCCGACCGGTTGACCGCTGCGGGATGGCGGAACTTTGGCCAGATCCGAGAGCGAGCAGCCGAACTCCTCGACCGGACCGAGGTTCCCCTCGACCGCATGGACGATCCGGTCCGCACCTTCTCTGGCGGAATGCGCCAACGAGTGCAGCTGGCGAAAGCCCTGGCCAACCGACCACCACTCCTCCTGCTCGACGAGCCCACCACGGGTCTCGATGCTTCGGTCGCCGCTGGTGTGCTCGACCTCATCCGAGACCTCCTGGAAGAGACCGGCGTCGCGGCGGTCGTGGTCAGCCACGATTTCAAGGTGATCGAGATGCTCACCCGGCGATGCCTCGTGATGCACCAAGGACACGTGGTGGAGGAAGGTCTCACCGACCAGCTCCTCGAAGACCCGCAACACCCCTACAGCCAGCGCCTGGTCGGCGCAGCAAGAGGATGACCATGTCAGAACACACCGCAGACGTACCGATCCTGTCGATCCGAGGTTTGGAGAAGCGCTTCGTGCTCCACGCCGTCGATGGCCGAGTTGTCGAAGGTCTCGGAGGCGTCGACCTCGACGTGTTCCCCAATGAACACGTGTGTCTCGCCGGCACCTCGGGTGCTGGCAAGTCCAGCCTGCTCAAGGCCGTACATCGGACCTACGTCGCCGATGCCGGGACCGTGCACTACCGGGCTGCAAACGGCGAGGTGATCGATCTGCTGCAACTGGGAGACGCCGCCATGGCTGATCTACGCGCGGCGGAGATCGGCTACGTGTCGCAGTTCCTCCGAGCCGAACCTCGGCGCGGTGTACTCGACGTCGTGGCCCGAGCAGCCACCCGCATGGGGGTCACTCCCGACGACGCACGTGATCGAGCGGCCGCCGTTCTACGCCGCGTCAACATCGACGAACCGCTGTGGGCCACCTATCCCTCGCTGCTCTCCGGCGGCGAGAAGCAACGGGTCAACATTGCGGCCGGGATGATCGTGGCCCCACGTCTGCTGTTGCTGGACGAACCCGTCTCGGCCCTCGATCCCACCAACCGAGCCTCGGTGCTCGACGTCATCGCTGATCTCACCGAACGAGGCTCGACGGTGCTCAGCGTGTTCCACGATCTCCCCGCCATTCGCCAACTCGCCGACCGAGTCGTGGTGATGGCCCACGGCCGGATCATCGACGAGGGCACCGCAGAAGAAGTACTCCAACGAGGAAAGGAACTGGTGCCGGCATGACCGCTACCCAGACACCCAACGACATCACACTGACCAACAAGGCTCGGTACGTCGTATCGAACGTACGAGCACTCGTTGACGGCTCGATCCTGGATCAGGCCACCGTCGAGGTCGACGCCGGAAGAATCGTGTCGATCGCCGAAGGAACCCACCGCACCGACGCCATCGACGGCCATCGACTGCTCCTGATTCCCGGCCTCGTCGACACCCACAGTGACGGGCTCGAGAAAGAGGCCAACCCCCGCCGGACGGCGCACTTCCCCATCGACTACGCCATCCAGGCGTTCGAAGGTCGGCTTCGCTCCTCGGGTATCACGACGGTGTTCCACGGCGTTGGGTATCAAGACAAGCCGAGATCGGGGCGGTCGATCGAGGGAGCCCGCTCCCTGAACCGCACGATCAACCAGCGACGACAGGACCCGACAGCCCGAGTCGACCATCGTGTGCTGTACCGCCTCGAGGCGCGAGACGGAAGTGCACTCACGCCGCTGCTCGAAGACCTCGAGAAGGGCGAACTCGGCACCAAGCCACTCGTGTCATTCGAGGATCACACACCGGGCCAGGGCCAGTACCGCAACCCAGCCCAGTTCGCCGCGGCGCTGAACCCAGAGGACATTCCGGCTGGCCTCACCGCCGAGCAGCACGTCGAGAACATCATGGACGAGGCCGCTCAGTTCCTCGCCACGCGTGACCGCAACATCGCACGACTCACGCCCCTCGCTGCCGATGGCACATTCCGCCTGCTCGCCCACGACATGGAGAGCCCGACCGACGTCGAAACGGCTGCGTCATTCTCTGCTTCGATCGCTGAGTTCCCGCTGACTGCCGAGACCGCAGCCGCCGCTCGTGAGGCAGGCATGCACGTGGTGATGGGAGCACCAAACGCCCTGCGGGGGTCTTCGCACTCGGGCAACGCATCGGCTCGAGACCTCGTCGCCGCTGGCCTCTGTGATGTCTTGGCGTCGGACTACTTACCACCGGCCATGCTGAGCTCCGCATTCGCGCTCGCCGCCGACGGCACGTGTTCGCTGCCTGCAGCGTTGGCGTTGATCACGTCGGGGCCAGCCGATCTCGCTGGACTGCCTGACCGGGGTCGCATCGAGGTCGGGGCCCAGGCCGACCTCGTCCTCGTCGACGACCGAGGCGCCTGGCCCGCAGTGGTCGGGGTTCGTCGAGCCGACGACAACGAGACGCTCCGTGTCTTCTGACCCAACATGCGTCGACACGATTCACCCAGCTCTCTTGGCCGCTGTCGAGGCCGCCGATGCTGCGTGGAGAGATGTCACGACGCAACTCGATCGCCATGAGCTGCTGGCCGCGGTGGGAACCGGTGCCGATGGTACGCCCACCAGCCTGCTCGACGACGTCGTGGAGCAGGCGATCCTGCATGCGGTCGAACCGTTCGGCGTGAACGTCTTGAGTGAAGAGGCTGGCTGGATCGATCACGGGTCGCCGACGACGCTGGTGATCGACCCCATCGACGGCACGGGCAACGCCGCCGCCGGTGTGCCCTTCTGCGCCTTCACCGGCGCCATTGCCACCGACGACCGTTTCACCGAAGGGCTGACCCGATGGCTCGACACCGGCAAACAGTGGTGGGCGCACGTCCAATTCCCATCAACGCTCCGCACCACGGGACGACGCGAGCTCGAGGGTGCCATCGTGTCCATGATCCGACCGAAGAAGGACCCCCGGGGCTTTCTTGCCGTCGCCGAAAGAGCGAGCCGTGTGCGCGTGTTGGGCTCTTCCTCGATCGAAGCGGCCCTCGTTGCCGAAGGCACACTCGACGCAGCATTCGACCCCGGCAGCAGAACCCATCGCATCGTCGATCTCGCCGCTGCAGTGGTGCTTGTGGAGTCCGCCGGTGGTGTGGTCGTTGACCTGCACGGTCAACCGGTGCAGTTCACCACCGCCATCGAGGGCCGTTGGTCAGGTATCGCCGCCGCCACACCCGAGCTCGCCACAGAGATCATCGAGTTGCTCCAAGCGATCTGAACCAACTCAGGCCGGGCGGCCGAGGAAATCGTCGTTGACCGAAATGCGAACCCGTTCGGGGTTCGCATCGGCAGCAGCGAGGACCCGGCGCTTGTCCTCGTAGTAGCGGGTGCGGAAGTCTCCGGAGGTGGCTCGGTTGTACGTGAGGTAGAGCGCTCGGCGCGATCCCCGGGTCGTATTGGTCTCGCTGTAGTGCGGGGCATACGAATCGAAGAAGACGATGTCGCCGGGGCTGGCCTCGACCGGCACCCATGTCTGTGCCGCCGCCCATTCCGAAGCGATCCGGCCAGCCTCATTCGCCACGATGTGGGGCTGGCGGTCGCAGAACCACAGACAACCGTTGGCCTCGGTGGCCTCATCCAGCGGAACCATCACCGAGATGTGGTGATTAACGAAGCGGTAGGCCGTGGCGTCCTGGTGAGGTGCAAAGCCTCCGCCGCCGGGGTGCTTGTAGTTGATCTTCTCTTTGAACAGCACCGCCGGCCCGCCGAACAGCGCCTCCAGCACCTCGACGATGAGTCCGTGACGGAGCAGGTTCGACAGGAACGGCTGGTGCGGTTCGAAGTCTTCGCTTCGTGCGATCCGTCGACCAACGTCGGTCATCTCGAAGTGGTGGAGCCCCGGCCCACCGGTCTCGGCCCAGGCTTCGACCGCGCTCACTGCTTCCTCGATGCAAGCAACTCGGTCGGGGTCGAGCGCGCCCCGCAGCACGAGGCGACCAGAGATATCCCAGGCATGAGCCATGGTTGGGCTCAACACGCCGCAAGCACCTCCTCGACGATGCCCACGAAGACACCGAGGCTCGGCGTCGGCGCGTTTGGTGTCTTGGCCAGATCGTCCCAACGACGCAAGTCGACCGCGATCTCGGAGAATTCGAGCTCGTCGAATGCTGCCACTTCGTCCTCGCTCATCGGTCCGCCCTGCAGCTGGAGGCTGCGGACCGAGGCCGGCGAGAGCGTGTTGAAGTAGGCGGGCTCAACTGCGCACAGATATCGCTTGGCCGCCACATGGAGCTCGATCGGTTTCAGCACATCGGGTCCGAACCAGCGGGCCAGGAACCGGGACGCCACGGTTTCATGATGACGGTCTTGTTGGCTTGCACGCTCGTCAGGAATCAACAGGTGGCCGATGTCATGGAACAGGGCAGCAACCACGGTTGCATCCTCAGCCTGCGACGACATCGCCAAAGCTGCGCACTGCAGTGCATGCTCGGTCTGGGTCACCGCCTCGTCGTAGCGCCCGTTCCCACGAAGGCGATACAAGTCACCGAGACCCTTGGCGATCTCGGCTGGATGGGACAATTCGGACCACTTCGTTGCTGTCATTTCAGCCATTCCTCTTCCGGGCACCACGGTGGGTGCCGGGCGTGTTGTTGTTGTCGAAACCGAGCGCCTGCCGACGACGCAGAACATAGTGAGCCTTGCGAAGGTCGCCCTGGACGCGGGCGCTGTAGGTCAGTTCCAGCGTTCGGGCATGATGGAACGATCGATACGGGATGTGCCGGTGCAACCAAAGCGTCGCCCCGGCATCCAGCACGACCGCTGTCCACGAAAGACTCACGACCGCCAAGGTGTCGATGTTCCCCGCCCGGTCGGTGCCCAGGCGTTGCCGGTGGCTGCCAGCGGCCACTTCCAGTCCGCCCACACCGATCGGATCGATGGCGACGATGCAGCCAAGGTGTCGATCCACATAGCTGGTCTCGGCGACCAATTGACGGGCGAGCGGAACCGCACCGGCGAATCGGACCAGGTCGCTGTGCAACACGGCGGGTTCGTCCAGCAGCCGTGTCGCCAGATCACGAAGTGGACCGCTGCGGACAAGCGAACCGAGAGCGTCGTGGTGATCGGCCACGTTCTCGGTGGCGACGATCTCTCCTTCGACCGACCGGTGGATCAACGTATTCGGTTCGTTCGATCGCGGAACCCAGCCCCTCAGTGTCTCAGCCCATTCGGGCAACACCACTTGCTGTTCAGGGGCGATCACATCGGGCACGACGAGGAAGCCTTCTCGCTTCCAGCGAGCCAGTTCTTCGTTCGTCAGCATCTGCCAACCGTCTTTCAGATCACCTGACGGCGGACCCATGTCGACAACAGTTCGATGGCGTAGACGATCACGAAGATCGAGAAGATGATGCCGCCCAGGACTTCAAAGTTGAGAGTCTTCGCGGCGTTGTTGAGCAAGAAGCCAATGCCGCCAGCACCAACGATGCCGAGCACGGTCGAACTCCGAAGACTGATGTCGAACAGATAGAGCATGTTGCCGAGCATCGAGGGCAGAACCTGAGGGGTGACGCCAGTACCGACCTCCTGCACCCTGGTGGCGCCGGTGGCGAACACACCGTCACGTGGCGCTTCGGGCACCTCCTCGATGTTGTCGGCGAGGAGCTTCGTGGCGAACCCGATCATGCCGAAGGCAAGAGCGATCGTTCCCGCAGCGGGGCCGAGACCGATGGCGGCAACCAGGATCACGGCGATCACCAGATCAGGAGCGGCACGGATCAGCAGAGCCAGGAGCCGAGTGAATCGGTACACCATGCGGCTCGGTGCGGTGTTCGCCGCGGCGAAGAACGACAGCGGCACGGCGAAGATCAAAGCCAGGAACGTAGCGGCGAAGCCGATGGCGACGGTCTCCACCAAGTCGGCAACCACTCGTTCGGTCAGCCACTCCATGTTCTTGGGCACCAAGCGCCAGAAGATGTCCGGCATCCCGCCAATCGAGGTGAAGAATTCACGGATCGACACGTCAGGAATGGTGAAGGCACCAACGAGGAGCCCGAGAGCACCCCAGCCGGCCAGGTTCAACTTGAGCCGATCTCGAGTCCAAGGGGCCGACAGGCCAGGATCACCTGGGCTGGCAGGACCCACGGTGGCCGCTGTTGCGACCGAGTTCGATGGCATGATCACCGAGCCCGGGTCGTCGACGCCGAGCGCTGCGACCTTGTCCTTCGAGCCACGTCCCACCGAGACTCCACCAAGTTCTGACCCGAGAATCGCCCGCCTGGTGATCGCCGACAGCATCTCCATCAGAAGCACCAAGACCACGATCAGCAGCGTCACACCGAGCAGCTCGGGGTAGCGGAGGTTCCCCTGGTAGCCACGAATGGCGAGGCCGATGCCACCGGCACCGACGAACCCGAGGATCGGTGCGCCTCGAAAGTCGATCTCCAATCGGTACAGCGAGATGGCGATCACGCTTGGAACGATCTGACTCCAGATCCCGGTGATCATCTCCTGGAAACGTCCCGCACCGGTGGCGATCACCCCCTCGCGAGGGCCAGGGTCGATGTCTTCGATGGCGTCGGCCAACAGTTTGGCGATCATGCCAACCGAATGAATGCCAATGGCGAGAATGCCAGGCAACACGCCGATGCCGTAGACCCGCACGAAGACCAGAGCGAACACGAGCGTGGGCACCGCCCTGGTGAACACGATGATGCCCCGAGCAGCGAACCGCACCGGAGCCAGCGGCATCACGTTGCTGGCCGCGAGGAAGGCCAGCGGTATGGCGATGAACACCCCGATCGCTGTACCGGCGTAGGCCATGAAGAAGGTGTCGAAGACCAGGCCAGCGAGGAAGCCACGGTCTTCCGCGGCGATCGTCGGCGGCCACATGCGTTCGAGCAGGCTCTGCGTTTCCGGCCACCCATCGACGATCGAGAAGATACTCAGATCCACTCGCCCCAAGCCCCAGATCGAACCGATCAACGCGCCGACCGCGATCAACAACAGCGTCGCTCGTGAACGGTTCCAGGGCTTGCTCAGCGGAATCGAGTCGACCGACGGCCGACCGGTAACGGGGGTGGAGATGGTGGTCATCGGGCGTCGATCGACTCGATCGTTTCGTTCTCGAGGTCGATGCGAGCCCGCCGGAGCTCCTCCTGAGCCGCAGCCCGGGAGGAGTTCGACGGCTGGTACTCCTCGATCTTCTTTCCGTCAGGATCAAGGCGAAGGTAGACGTCCATCACCGTCTCGTGCGCGGTGTCTTCATCGACCATCGTGTCGAGCACCATCTTCCCGTCGCGCAAACCAATCAGGCGGTTGGCCCAACCGAGGGCGAGGTCGACCTGGTGGAGCGAGCACAGCACCGTGATGTTGTCCTCCAGACACAGTCGGAAGAGCACATCCATCACTTGGCCCGAGATCTCCGGGTCGAGCGACGCCACGGGCTCATCGGCGAGAACGATGCGCGGCTTCTGCATCATCGTTCGGGCGATCGCCACTCGCTGCTGCTGGCCGCCTGACAGCGTGTCTGTGCGCTGCCACGCTCGATCGGCCAGCCCCACACGATCGAGTTGCTCGATCGCCTCCCTCCGCATGGCCTTCGGATACATCCACGCACCCATCCGCGGGCCGCGCAGCCGGCCGAGCGCTCCAGAGAGCACGTTCTCGACGCAGCTGAGGCGACCCACGATGTTGAACTGCTGGAAGACGAAACCGACATCACGTCGGAGTCCTCGCAGCTCAGCGCCCTTCGACGCTGGAACGTCGACACCGAGCACACGCACGTCCCCGGACGTTGGCTGGTGCAGACCATTGAGGTGCCGCAGCAGCGTCGATTTGCCAGAACCCGAGAGCCCGATGATCACGAGCAGTTGGCCTTCCGGCACCGAGAACGACACCCCGTCGAGGGCACGAACCCGGCCCCCGTCGAATGTCTTGACGAGGTTGCTGACCTCGACTGCAGTTGCTGGTGTCGACATGATCAATCACACCGGCTTGCTTGGGTGATCTCGCAGACCTGGCGGATGCCGTCGTAGAAGCTGTCGTCCTTGGCCACGAAGCCCCACGTGTCCTCCTCGTCGGCGAACGAGCAGTCATTTTCCTCCGGCGTGCCCTCACAGAAGCCGTTGGCGGTTGCCCATTCGACGTTCACCTTGGTGGTGATGACCTCCTGGAAGGCTTCGACGAAGCTGGCCGGCAGGCTGTTGCTGATGGCCATCGGTGCTCCGGCGATGATCTGGCTCTTCCAGATGATCTCGAGAACCGCATCAGCCTCGTTGACCGTCTCGGTTCCTTCTGCGGTATCGATCACGCCAGCGATGTCGCCACTCTCGATGAGTTGCGCCGTGACCATCGAGTCGTAGGCGAAGCCCGCATCGCAGTCGCCAGCAGCGACGGTGAGTGCCGAGGCGTCGTGGCCACCGGCGAACGTCGGGTTGATGTCGGTCGATGTCTCGGAGGGATCGAGGCCGGCAGCCAGCAGACCCTCGGAGGGGAACAAGAAGCCCGAGGTCGAGCCCGGGTCGACGAAGCAGATGTTCTTGCCCGCGAAGTCCTCGATCGAGGCGATGCCCGAGCCGGGCTGGGTGATGGCGTAGCTCCGATAGCCGGGCTCAATGTCGGGGCCGTCGGTCATGACACCAGCGACACTCACGTCGGCGCCGTTGTTGGTGGCGATCACGTAGGAGAAGCCGCCGAACTGGGCAACGTCGACGCGATTGGCGATAATGCCTTCGATCACGCCGGCGTAGTCAGAGGCCTGGAAGAACTCGATCTCGATGCCGAGTTCGGACTCGAGGATGGCTCGGGTGGTGTCGAAGTCAGCCTCGAGGCTGCTTGCGGCTTCTGCCGGTACGGCGCCGAAGACGATCTCGGTCGGCCAATCTGCTGGACGCTCGTCGGCTACGGCCTCTGGGCCAGCTGCTTCTTCTTCATCGGTGCCGCACGCTGCGGCGACCATTACCAGAGCGGCGAGAAGTGCGAACACTTTCCGCCAAGAAGTCATCATCATGTGGTTGGTTCCTTTGCTTGGCCCAGGTGGGCGTTGCTTCCAGATCACGAAGCTAGGAAGCCGAAGCAAACGACAACTGAACGCAGATCGACCGTTGCGTGTTGATCGAGGAAACGTTCTGGGTCGTTCAAACAACGACGAAACGACTGCTGCATGGCCGCGAGGTGAATCTCGTCAGCGGGAGGCTGTGTCGGAGACGGCGATGGCCGAGATCCACACCCGTCCATCGAACAGTGTTGGTAGCGACAGGTCGAAGCGACCACCGGCTGCGGTCACGACCGTCACGCTCGACCCGTGCAGCGGCTCAGGTTCGCCCAGGACATCCTGTTCGGCGAACACCATCGCATCGCCCAACCACGCCAGCCGGGTGTAGGCCGACGCGGAAGCCACCATCGAACCTGTGGCTCCGTCCCGGGAGACAACAACCGAACCGTCGAATGGCGTGCCACGGACACCACGATCAGCAATGAGAACAGCGGTCTGGTCTTCCGCTGCGGTCAGCGTCCAGACGACGTCGTCGGAATCGACGAACGGCACCGACTCGACGCTCCATGTGGCACCGTCGATGAACGTCGAACCTGACCTGCCGCCCGAAAAGAGCAGACGCCCGTCGTGCCATCGGCCGACGTACGCCCCGCCGATCTCTTCGGCCACGACGTCGCCGCTCGGATCGATCAGTGCGGAGGCGGGAACTCGAAACGACGTCCGGACCGAGAAGCCCCAGTCGCCCCAACCGCTCAACGCTCCACGGGCCTGCAGTTCGAGCCCCTTGTCGGCTTCGGACTCAGCAGCGTTCTCGAAGTCGATGGAGAAGATTGTCTCTCGTTGATCGGTCGTCCACGCGATCTGACCCGTCTGCTCATCGTGCCAGGCGAACCCAACAACATCGATCGCCACCGGCTCGAACGCACCACCGACCGGGGCTACCCAGAGCACCTCTCGAACGCCGGCCAGACGCGAGAGCGATGTTGCAGCGAGCCAGCGCCCCGATGCATCGAACACGAAGTTGCGCAGGGGTGGCAGGTCCAGCACCTCGGTTGCTTCTGGAGTGATCGAAAGCAGCCGGCTCTCGTTTCCGGCGCGGTCGCTGACCACGACGAGCAGTCGCTGATCGCCCCACTCGGCGAGTCCGACTTCTCTGGACAGATCAACCTCGGTCGTACTCACTGCCCGGGTTGACGTTGCCGACGACGGCGACGTCGGGACCGACGGGTCGACGTCGTTCGGCACCGGCGTTCGTGCCGTCAATAGCCACACCGCAGCGATCCCGAGCAAGCCAACAACCGCCGCATCGACCCATCTCGACCGGCGACTAACCGCTACCTCCGTGCTCTCGGCCGCATTGCTCGAGTCCGACGAAGCTTCGATGAACTCGAACTGATCAGCATCGTCTCGGTGGCCACCATCGACGCTGTCACCCACGACCAACCTCGCTCATGCGAGCCCCACTTGAACCATCGTTCTGGACGCCCACCGCCCCGAGCCGACTCCCGCAGGGGAGGAACGGAAGGGCTCAGTCGTGCGGCGAGCGATGGCCAAGACCGTACGTCGAGATCGCCCGATCACGATCGAGATCACGCGCGCTTCGGGCAGTGTTCATCTCCTGGCCACTCTGGCCAATCGAGATCAGGGCCGGTTGACCTTGGGCACGGTCGTCACGGACCACGTGCCCGACTCCTCGGCGTTCGGTTCAACCGGAGCTGGATCAACCACCCAGAACCGATTGGCGTACTCGTCGCTTTCCAAGAAGCCGCGAATCATTCCGGTCAGCGAACGGCCGGACCGGTACTCGCTCACCCAGAACGCAAAGCCTGACGGGTCTGGCTCTCGCTGCAGCAAGCCCTCGTAGATACTGCGAACGACGATCTCGGCGTTCGTCTTCCCGACGTACTCGGGTGACTCCGAGAATGCAGTCATGACCGCACCACGGGCAAGTCCGTCAGCCATTCGGTCCAACCAGAATCGGCGACCACCGTCGTCCGGGGTTCGTTCCAACACGTTGTCGTAGACCAGGTCGATGAACTCGCTGTCGGTCAGCGAGCCGTCCAACGAGCAAGAAGTGCCGAACACGAACTCGGCGAGCATTCGTTCAACAGGTGGACGAATGCTCGCCACGTTGTACGGGAGGGCTGAGATGGAACGAAAGATCAGTGATCGTGACCGGGTGCTCGCGCTGCCAGGTCGCGAGAGCGGTTTTCCCAGCTTGCCTCGTCGACCGGCCCGATTGATGCGGCGACGATGCCCAGTGCGTCGAGCCAGCAGGACCAGTACTGCTGCGGCGAGCCTGTGTCCTCTCCCGCAGCGTCAGCTCGCCCCACGGTGGTGATCAGTGCCGCTTGGAACTCTGACCACTCGAGCTTGCCGGCCTCAGCCAGGGCTGCGGCGACGCCAAAGGCTCGGCTCTGCCAGGGTGCGTCGAACACCAGCTCACCATTGGCCCGTGGTGGCGCACCCGGGCCGGAAGCAGCGAGGTCGACCTCACTCATGCCGAGGTCGCTTCAGCAGTGGGTCGACCCGCTCGGCGCACGCCGATCATCGAATCTCGTGTGACCACGTCGACCAACTCAGCCTCGCCGAGATCCTCGGTTCCCGCCGGGCGTTGCGGTAGCACCAGGTACCGGATCTCGGCGGACGAGTCCCACACTTGGATCTCGACATCGTCGTCGAGCGTGGTGCCGAACTCGCTCAGCACGGCGCGGGGCTCGCGCACCGCTCTGGCCCGATACTCCGGCGACTTGTACCACGACGGAGGCAGACCGAGCACCGGCCACGGGTAGCAAGAGCAGAGCGTGCAGACCACCAGGTTGTGCACCTCGTTGGAGTTCTCGACGACCACGATGCGTTCGCCTTGCGCTCCCCCGTAGCCGAGCTCGGCAATGGCGGCGGTGCCGTCATCGAGCAGGCGCTGCTTGTAGGCAGGGTCGGTCCATGCCCGTGCTACCACCCGTGCGCCGTTCATGGGCCCGAGGTCGTGCTCGTACTTCTCGATCAGTGCGTCAACCTGCGCTGGGTCGATGAGCCCGGCCTCGATCAGCAGCGACTCGATCGCCTCGGTACGGATCGCTGGATCGGCAGGGTCGGGCGTATGCGTGTGACCGTGGTCGTGGTCGTGGCTCATGTTGCCTCCAAGTAGGGCTCGAACAGGTCGACGTGAACGGCATGATCGAGATCGGCGTGATCGAGACGGTCATCGGGCCAGAGGTCGCTGGCAGCAAATCTCACGGCGTACGCCCACTGCGGCTGCTCGCCCAACCCGTGGGCGTGACTGTCGGGGTAGACCCACGAACCGTTGATCATCTGCACCGTGCCCTCCCGCCCCAAGACGTAGTCGGGCAGCCGGGTGTGGCCGCTGGCGACAGCGTCGGTCGGGCGGCGGACCATGACGCGGTCACCGACCGAGAAACGGGGCGGCTCATCGACTGGGCGTGCTGCGCCTCGCCCCTTCGCCGCATGTGCGTCGGTCGTGCGAACCGGGTCGACCTGTGAGACACCGCCAGAAAGACGGGCCGTCACGGCATCGGCGCCGAGCACGCCGCCTTCGACCAGCATTCGCTCTCCGTTGCGGATCCACTTCTCGAAGTAGCTGATCGATCGATAGACCTCGGGTGCTTCGCGCTCGATGCCGTGACGGAAGGCGTCGGTGTTGAATCCTCCCAGAACCTGAGACAGTTGCGTCACGGCGAAGGCGTGACGCTCCCAGTCGTCGTGAAAGATCGCATCGTCGTCGACCGGAACCCGCCCGAATCCTGCACGTCCCCCGAGATCGTGTACTCCGCTCACCCGCCTGACACTAGGGCCACACGTCGGGCGCAGGAAACGGTTGCGCCGATATACGAGCTCGGGCCGCTACGGGCAGCTTCCTGACTGGGTTGGATGACCCAACCAACCAGGCGCTCCCTCCCCAGGCGTCACCACTCGGAGAGCGGATACGTTCGTCGATCTCGTCCAACTCAGGCCGAGTCGAGAATTGCTGCGATTGGTTCACCAATGACGGCTGCTGCCACGAAGACCGGAGCAATCAAGCGCCGCCGTCGCCGGTCGGTCTACTCGCTCACGATCGCTTCCGCACTCTTGGCCGCGACCCTCGCCGCCGACATCGCTGGCGCAGTTGATGTGACGAACGAGGTGCTCATCGTCGCTGATGACGGTGCGGCGTTCGACTACTTGGGCGACTCCGTTGCGGTGTCCGCCGACGGCCAAACGGTGGTCGTGGGAGCGACCGGCGACTCAGCGGCCGCCTATGTCCTTCGCGCCACCGGCGACGGCGACTACGAAGAGGTCACCAAGTTGGAACCCGCCGACGGCGGTCCAGGCGACGACGAGAGCTTTGCGTTTCGCGTTGCTGTGTCAGCTGACGGCACCGTCGTAGCGGTAGGAGCCTCGACAGCTGACGACAACGGAGAGAACTCAGGCTCCGTCTACATCTACAGACAGTCGAACACCGGCGAGTACGAACAAGCCTCGAAGCTTTCCCCCGACGACGCAGTGGCTCAAGAGCTGTTCGGCGAGTCGTTGGCTCTCGCAGCCGACGGACAGACGCTTGTCGTTGGCGCTCGGGGCGAGTGGACCGACACCGGGAGGGTTGTCGTCTTTCATTCCGTCGACGGACGCTTCGAGCAATCCGCCACGATCAGCCCCGCCGATCTCAGCAGCGACGATGCTTTCGGCTCCGCTGTCGGCGTGAGCGGAGACGGCTCGACGATCATTGCGAGCGCAGTCAACCAGGACGACCGCGAAGGTGCCGTCTACGTGTTCACCGCCGACGGTCTCGGACAAATCAGCCAGCGAGCCAGGCTGAAAGCGAGCGACGCCCGCCGCAACGAGGGCTTTGGAGCTGTGGTTGCCATCTCGGCTGACGCTTCGACGATCGCCGTGCGAGCCGATGACCGAAACGTCTTCGGCCCCGCCGGTGCTGTGTACGTGTTTGGCGCGGACGGCGGAGGCGCCTTCCTCGAGCAAGACAAGCTCGGGTTCGGCGAAGCAAGCTACGACGGGTTTGGCCAGTCGCTCGGGCTGTCGAGCGACGGATCGACGATGCTGATCGGCGCTGGCCGCCACGACGAACTCTCCAGAGACGCTGGTGCCGCGTTCGTGTTTCGCCGAGTGGCCGCTGGTGAGTACACAGCTGACCCGATTCTGACGGCCTCCGACGGTTGGAGCGGCGATAGGTACGGAACGGCGGTTGCACTGTCGAACGATGGCCAGACCGCGATCATCGGCAGCCCGCGCCACGACGACAGAACAGCCACAAAGCCCAGCACGGGCGCCGTCTACGTCTTTGGCCCCTTCGCATTTCCCACGGAGGCGGAGCTGGTGCCTCCGCCAGAGCCGAGACCGGCTGATGATCAGGTGTTCCGCATCTACGCGGCGATCTTCAACCGCCCGCCAGATCCCGAAGGCTTCGGCTATTGGACTGCGCAGTATCGAGGTGGGGTTCCGCTCATCGAGATCGTCGAGAGCTTCTCCACGTCTCGGGAGTTCATCAACCAATACGGCACGAACCCATCGGATGAATTTCTCGTCGAGACGATGTACCGCAACGTTCTCAACCGCGACGGAGACCCACCGGGCGTTGGCCACTGGGTTTCCCAACTCAGACTCGGGATGACCGTGAGTGAGCTTCTCCTGGCATTCGCTGAATCACCGGAGAACATTGCCAACACGAACACCGCACCACCGCTGACCTCGGCGGAGGCACGGATCCTCAGGATGTATCGAGCGGTTTTTGGCCGGGCCCCTGACGATCAAGGTTTCGCTTTCTGGGTGGATCAGAACGCGAACGGTCAGACGATGGTCGGCATCGCCGAGTCGTTTGCTCGATCGCCAGAGTTCCAGTCGAGGTACGGCACGAGCCCGACAGACCAGGCACTGATCGATGGCTTGTACCTCAACGTGCTCGATCGATCGGGCGACGAAGGCGGCATCGAGTTCTGGTTGGGCCGTCGCTCCGATGGCATGTCGATCGCGGAATTGCTGATCGCCTTTGCGGACTCACCGGAGAACCTCGAACGCACGGGTACGCAACCCTGAAGCCACCGGCACGAGGCAGCCCCAATCTGATCGAGTCTGACCCGGGCAAGTGAAGGCAGCCGGCTCCAATGCGGCAGAATCGTGCCATGACGCGGATCATCGATCACACCGGCCAGGCCGTCGAACGCATCACCACGATCGCTGACATTCGAGCACTCAAGACGACCAACCGGCAGCTCGCCCAGGTCACGGCCGGCACTGCAGCGGAAGCCGCAGCTGCTGAAAAGGCCGGCATCGAAATGGAGGTCTGTACGGCCGGGGCGGTACGTGATGTCCGGCGAGCATCAGCGCAATCACCGAATGACCTACTCGGGTCACTCGAGGCGGTCGATTGGGAAGCGCTCGCCGAGGCTCCGCCCGGGCACATCACGGTGAGCGCCGTCACACATCACGCATTGTGGGACTCGTGGATACACGAGCGTGATGTTCTGTTGCCCCTCGGCGGTTAGCGCCGCTCCTCGAGAACGAAGCCCTCGAAGCCTCCGTCGGCCACCTCGGTCAGGCGGTCGAAATATTGCGAGCCCATGAGGTGACCGAGGAACTGGCGGGGCTTGCCGGGGATGTTCGCCCCCATGTACCACGAGTTGGTTCGTGGGTAGAGGGTGCGGTTCGCGATCCCATTGATCTCGGCGTCCCAGCTCGCCTCGGCTTCCTCGGTCGCTTCGATTGCGCCAAGGCCGGCTTCATCGAGATGGCGGATGCACGACTCGATCCACGCCGTCTGCAACTCAGCGCCCAGAGGCATGGTGAAGAACACTCCCGGGGCGCCCGGGCCGTGGATCATGAAGAGGTTCGGGTACCCCGCGATGGTCATGCCCAGGTGGTTGTCGAAGCGCTCCGCCCACTTCTCCTTCAGGGGGGTTCCGTTTCGACCCTTCGGGTTGAGCTTGAGCATCGAACCGCTGACAGCGTCGAACCCGGTGGCGAGCACCAACACGTCGATCGGGTGGTCGTCGTTCGCTGTATGAACGCCCGTCTCGGTGAACGCTTCGATCGGGTCGTCACGCAAGTCGACCAGCGTCACGTTGTCGCGGTTGTACGCCGCGAAGTAGCCGTTGTCGAGGATGAGTCGCTTCGTCCCGAATGCGTAACTGGGCATCAGCTTCCGGGCGGTCTCGGGATCATCCACGATGCCGCGGATCTTGCCCCGGACGAACTCGCCGATCTCGTCGTTCAGTTCCTCGTCGACGTACACCCCGGTGAAACTGTTGATGGCGAGGTGCATGCCGCCCCGCTCCCACATCTCCTCGTAACGCTCCTGCCGTTCCTCGAAGCTGTGGTCGGTCGCCCGAAGCTTGCTCACCTTGAAGGGCCAACCACCCCGGCGGCGCATCGATGTCCGGAGCTCGTCCCAGCCTTCCCGGTACTGCTCGAGGTCCTCCTGCAGCAGTGGTCGGTTGCGTGCGGGAAGCGCGAACTGAGGCGTGCGCTGAAACACCGTGACATGATCGGCGGTCTTGGCGATCTCGGGAATGCACTGGACTCCCGACGAGCCGGTACCGATGACACCGACCCGCTTGCCTTCGAACGACACTGGATCGTGTGGCCATCGACCGGTGTGGTGGATGTCGCCGGCGAAGTCGTCGATGCCGATGTAGTCGGGCTTGTTGGCAACGAACAGCGCTCCGACCGCGCAAATCAGGAATCGGGCGGTGACCTGTTCACCCCGGTCGGTCTCGATCGTCCAGAGCTGGAGGTCCTCGTCGTATCGGGCGTCGCTCACGAACGTGTCGAATTGAATGTCTTTGCGAAGGTCGAACTTGTCGGCAACGTGTTCGACGTAGGCCAGGACGTCGGCCTGTGTGCTCTGCGTCTCAGGCCACACCCACTCGTCGACCAGGTCTTGGCTGAACGTGTAGGCGTAGAAGGGACTGCTCGGTGCGTCGACTCTGGCACCCGGATAGCGGTTGTACCACCACGTGCCTCCGACGTCGCTCGCCCCATCGAAGGCCCGGACCGACAGGCCCATCTCGTCGCGCAGGTGGTACAGCGCGTAGAGCCCACCGAATCCGGCGCCGATGACAATGGCATCGCAATCCGAGGTCGGGTCGACCGGTCGCGTTGTTCCCGAGTCGTTCGTCACGAGGCGAACGCTAGCAAACGGGATGCAACGACGATTAAAGCAGGGCCCCAGATGAACATGGTCGGACAGCGGATTAAAGTTCCTCGAGCCTGCGCCATGCTCAACGTTCCGCTCGACCTATCTGACAATCTCGAACGAATCAGCGACTCGGGCCGACGCGTTGACGAGCCAGGTTCTGGTCGAACAGCAGCTTCACGCCGGCGTCGCCAAGCGCCGCTCTCGCATCGCTGCGAAGCCGATCGCAGCGCGAACGTGGTCATCACTCAACTCAGGAAAGTCATCAACGATTTGAGCGCTCGTCATCCCAGATGCGAGGTAGTCCAGAACGTCATAGACGGCGATTCGAGTACCGACGAAGCAAGGCTTGCCGCTGCGCACGCCAGGTCGAGTCTCGATCAACGACATCAAGTCCATCTGCCATTACTACCTCTCGCGGGCGACGCCAGTAAGAGCAAGCCGAGCGGCAACGTAAAGCGACCCTCGAACACCCCACCCGAAAACTAGGGACAAAGGTAGGGATGGATCAGGCCCATCCCGGTCTCTCGTCGGCAGCTACGAGTGGCGGGTCCACATCGAGCCCTGGCGTTCCCAGAGGCCGACGTTCCAGTGAACCTCAGCATCAGTCGAGGTCGTCGATCGGGCGAGATCCGCAAGTTCGGCGACGATCATGGCGGCGGCAAACTCGCCGTAGGCGAGGCTCAGGTGGAGCCCGTCCTTGAAGCGGACTGCGTCATCGCCGCAGTCGAGATGGTGGCGGTCGGCGAAGTTCGCGGCAACCGAAGACAACCACTGACTCGTGACGTCGGTCGTGCGGTGAACTGCACTTCCAACCGTAAGCCGCAAGGTCGTCTGGCAAACCGAGATCCCGTGGTCTTCTACGAGTGTTCACCTGGCGGTCACCAGCAAGACGTCAACGCCGGACGGGCTCGGGTCTCGGTGCCGCTACCAGAGCCGCTGCATCAGCACTCCGGAACCGAGCTCGATTGCTTCGAGCGCATCGCACACGAGATCTTCCCGGAACGGTTTCCCCCGATCTGGACCCCTGCCGGGCGCTCCTCGACGAGGTCCATTCCGATCACCCCGGCAGGGAGACCGAGGTGGTTGATGCCGAACGCATGCATCGAGCGCTCGAGCACTTCATCGACCTCGGCGTGGCTCCGTGTGTCGAAATCCCAGTCGTACATCGGCTGCGTCATGAACGGGGTCAAGACCAGCGGGTACTCGACCATGAAGAGCGCCCAGGCACGGGCCATCCTCGTCGGGTCTCCCAGTGACTCCATGTAGTCGTCCCGTCCGAGAACCTCCCGAGAGTCGATGGTCCACTGCAGCAACTGGCGAGTGTCCTCGCTTCCGAAGAGCTCGACGATAGGGCCAAGGCCGACGACGAGCTCAGTCGTCGCGACTCGCAGCCACGCCCGAAACGCATCCTCGATCGGTGGAGGCGTGGCATCGACGACGCAGTACCCGGCACCGGCGAGGTGGTCGGCGGCCCGTCCGAACATCATCGACTCGGGGCGCAAGCACTCCCTGGCAAGAGATGGTCTGTGACAAGACGCCACGCTCACCAGAGCATTGATGGTTGGGTTGAGGTCGCCGATACGAAGGAGTACCGACTCGATCACGTCGACACAGTCGAGCGAACCGTCCGCCATCGCCTCGACGCTTTGGCTGACACTCAACTGCCAGGGCTCCATGGCGCGACCGTCGTCAGCCCGGAACACGGGCCATAGCACTCGAGCTCAACGGCAATGAAGAGCAGCCGAGTCGTTCATGCGGCGACGGCGGGCGGTCCGAAGAATCGCGAGCGCAACTGCTCGAGCGTGTGCGGCGCCAGGCCGTTCTCCTCAAGCCAAACGCCTATCGATCCCGCGGCACGGATCGACTCGAATGCAGCGTCGAGCCAGCCCTGCTCGACCCCGCCAGCCCGAGCTTTGAGTTCGTCAGGAATCAGGTTCGCAAGGTCGGGATATCGAGCCTTCATCGTCTCCGTGTGACCGACCAGGTTCTCCGCAGAGGCCAAGTACTCCGCCGAGACAACGCGGTAGTCAACACCAAGCGCAGTCTGAAGAACCGCTGCCACCACACCAGTGCGGTCTTTGCCCGACGTGCAGTGGATCACGATCGGAGCCTCGGCCTGGGCGACCACTTCGACAACCCGGCACAGCTCTCTGGACATGTCGGTTGTCATGCTGCGGTACATCGCTGCCATCGGGTCGGCAAGATCGAGGGCATGGTCGACTAGCCACGATGGGCCGCTCAGCGGGTGGTGGAGCCATTCCGCCGATGGGTCGTCGAACCGGCCATGGTTGTCGACTTCCTCGACGCTGCGAAGGTCGACGACAACACCGACCCCCTTGGCGCGAATGAGCTCGACCGTCGACGGCGAGACGCCGGCGAGCGACTCAGATCTGTAGACCAGGCCGGTCCGGAGTGGCGCATTGGATTGCCCGGTGTTGACACCACCAATGTCACGCCAGTTCGTCAAGCTCTCACATTCGATCGGTGGAGAAGGGACGTGTTCTGCCTTGGTCGTCGTCATGTCGACACCATGACGGCCGGGAATGGACTGTCGGCGAACAGCGAGTGATGTCGACTTGAATTCCTGTATCCATTGGCCGCCCGCCGCAAGGGAACGGCCCCTCCAGGGAGAAGAGAAGAGCGGACCCCGTTGAGCGACGAGCGTGAGCACGACACTACGCAGAGCCGCTTCCGATCAGACCCGACAACGACTCTCTTCGGCCACTGTTCATATGAGATCAACCTTCATCGAGCAGGGCGAACCGGGCAGCGGTTGCGTATCGGCCGATTCGCTTTGTGAAGGCACGAGGGCTTTCGGCGTAGACAAAGGCTCCGGCCGTGATCGACTCGGACTGCAACGACGCGTGATGTCGGTCCATGATCTTGATCTGCCCACCGTCGACGAGATGCTGAGACACGAGCCAGAGGTCGTGATCAGCTCCGAGCAGGACGTTGATTCGGTTGAGGTCTTCCAAGATCGGGGCCAGATAGCTTGGGGCAAGTTCGGCGAGGAGCCGGAGCTGGTACCTCAGGACCTTCACCTCTCGGCGCCAATCGTGAGCCAGCTCGACCTGAGCGATTCCTCCGGTCGGCAGGGCGGCGAGCTGGGTGAGAAGCTGTCGGCCCTGTCGGTAGGTCTGGCGAAGGCCAGGCAGAAGCGTTTCGAACTCGTTCCCGACAACCCAGTCCGGCATGTGCCGGTCGGCTTTGACGAGTCGACGACGGGCTCGTTCGAGAGCTTCTCGCTGATCACCCGGTGACACCAGCGGGATCTCGATTTCGATGGGGCCGACAAGCGCCTCGACTCGTCCGCGGGCCGCCACCATCGCTTCGGTATCTCGAATACATGCTCCGGCCCGAGCCGCTGCCCTGACGTGCCGTTGCACCGCAAGCATCTCGGCTTGACCAGTGTCGACCAATGCGACAAGGGCACGAACCTGCTTGCAGCGTCGACGCATCACAAAGATCGCGGCCGCCAGCTCCGCTGATCTGGTTGGGTCGCCGTTCGCACCGAGTGCTGCGTCGACCGCAGCGATCGCTCGACCGAGGCGGTTTCGCCCGATGCGCACGATCTCTTCTGGAAGCGGTCTCGCGTGAGCGATCTGATAGGTCACGTACGATCACTTTCGGCCGGTCGAGGACAACGGCTCATGGTACGAAACTCGACTGCCGAGTCGTCGCTGGTCATCGGGATGAATCTACGACGACTTCAGTCCAACGTGAGGTGGCAGAGGCCAGCCAGGGACTCGAACATCATGTCCGGCTACTTGCTGGGATCCAGTGACTCACCTCGCGTCGGCTTTGGCACGGCTCGGCAGCCGCGATCGAAGCTATGTCGCGAAGACTGATCTGTTGTGCGCGGCCTTTGTCGATGATCGTGATCCTCGGACCGATCGAGACGACGACACCTTCGATGGTTTGGCCATCGAGCGCCACCACGACGCGGCGCCCCATGAGGCAAGTGGGTTGAAACATTCCGATCATGCGGAATCCGTTCGTCGAGATGATGGATTTGGACACCATGATCGTGACGAAACCAGATGTCATCGAGCTGAATGAATCAGGAGTTTCCAGTGACTTCGAGTTCAACAATGGCGTCCAACAGAACGACGCACACCGGTGATCACTCATCCGTCGAGTCCGCTGTCTTCGCAAGTCGCTCAGTCGGTGTTGTCCAGCATCGGCACCTCGGTAGAGACCGGCGGCGCGCCCAGCGTCGAGATGCAAGCAATGCCGGTCGGCGCGAACGAACTCGACTCGGCGGCCTTCTTCGGTGCTTCGATGGCGGTGCTGCTGTTGTTCTTCGCCACCGGAGCGGCCCGTAGTGAGTCCTCGCTCATGGGTGCCTTCGAGCCGGAGCAGTGGTCCGCATGCCGTGGACTTCGGCTCAGCGGCGGGTGGTCAACCTCCCGACCACGCCGATCAAGAGGGTCACGACCCCGGTGACGATCGCAGCTGGTGGGAGCGCAGCGACCAGCACCACGCAGCCGATGAGTCCCACGACAGAGATCGCCGGCGGCCAGCGTCGCTGTTCGCGGTCGAGCGTGAGCGCCGCAGCGTTGGTGATCGCGTAGTAGGTCAGGATTGCCACGCCGGAGATGCCGATCGCGCCCCGGAGGTCGAGAAGCACCACGAGCGCGATCACCACGGCCGCCACGGTCAACTCGGCCCGCAACGGCAGTGAACGAGAGGGGTCGATGTGGGCGAACCAATGGGGAAGTTCACGCTCGCGGGCCATGGCGAGTGACGTGCGAGACACACCCGGGATCAAGTTGAGCAAGACGCCGAGCGCAGCGATCCCGGCTCCGATGTCGACGACCGGACCGAGCGCACGGAAGCGTCCGGCGTCGATCACGAGCTGTAGCGGTGCCGACGTCGTCGCCAGCCCGGATGCCGGTACGACAGCCAATGCAGTCACTCCGACCACGAGGTAGATGGCCAGCACCGCAGCCAGCGCCCGAGGAACGGCGCGAGGAATCGTGATCGCTGGATCCTTGACCTCTTCACCCAGGGTGGCGATGCGGGCGTAGCCGGCGAAGGCGAAGAACATGAACCCCGCCGACTGCAGCACGCCATAGACGTCGGCGTCGATCGGCGTCAGCCGGTCGAGGCTCGCGTCGGAGCTCGACCACCCTCCTACGACGACGACGACCAGCGCTGCCGAGGACACCACGAGCAGTACACGGGTGACGGCGACGGTGCGTGACAGACCACCGATGTTGACGGCGGTGATCGCCACGACGGCAGCGATGGCGACGGCTCGATCCTGTTCGGGCCACAGATACGCCCCCACCGTCAGCGCCATTGCAGCGCACGACGCAGTCTTTCCTACGACGAAGCCCCAGCCGGCGAGGTGGCCCCAGAAGAGACCGAGCTGGCGCCGCCCATAGACGTAGGTGCCGCCCGACTCGGGATGGATCGCTGCAAGCTGCGCAGAGGATGCAGCGTTGCAGAAGGCGATGGTGCCGGCGATCACGAGCCCGATAATGAGGCCGGTGCCGGCCGCTTCGGCGGCGGGTGACCAAGCGGCAAACACGCCGGCGCCGATCATCGATCCGGCACCGATCACCACCGCGTCAGCCACCCCGAGGCGGCGCTCCAGCCGTCCGCCCGAGGTCATGCGGTCATCATCGGTGACCGGGCGACTGGTTGGCTACCTGAGACGGTCAACTGACCTGCATGTTCATTGGCCAGTCGTGTCCCGTCCATGCTGAAGACGCCGCGGCTTCAGATTCGGTGGCACGATCGCGTCCGTTGCACGGGGCTCGAGCCCCTCGTCGCATATCTGCCCTGTTTGCGAGCAGCTTCGACTCGGCCGACGATGAGCGGCACGAACTCGGAGCTTGTGCCATCGACTCGGTCGACTTCGACTTTCGGCCGGGGACAAATGACACGAGTGTTCTTTGATCGGTTGTGTCCTGTCCATCCTGAGGAAACCGTCGCTTCAGATTCCGTCGTCACGATGACACTCGATGCACGATGCTCGAGATCCTCTACGTGTCCTCATCGCCGCCGAGAGCTACGCCCCGGCAGTGAACGGCGTCGCCGGTTCGGTGGCTCGCCTCGAGGCGCATCTTCGTCGTCGTGGACACGAAGTGATGGTGGTGGCTCCGGCTCCAGGGCCGTCTTCATCCTTGGTTGTCCGGGTGCCGAGTCGGAACTTGCCCTTCTATAGCGGCCTTCCCGTCGGGCTCCCTTCGAACGCAGTGTTGAACGAAGCCTTCGAACGGTTCCGGCCCGACGTCGTGCACCTTGCGGCGCCCGTGGTCCTCGGGGCTCGTGTCGCAGTGGCAGCCTCGCGGCGAGGCCTGCCAATCGTTGCCATCTTCCAGACGGATCTGTCCGGCTTTGCCGAGTCCTACGGTATGGGTGCGTCGTCGGCGGTGCTGTGGCGCTGGTTGCGCCGAGTTCACCGCGTGGCCGACGTCACGCTGGCTCCATCAACGGCCACGGCCGATGAGCTGCGACGACGGGGTCTTCCCCGCGTCGGTTTGTGGGGCAGAGGCGTCGACCTCGACCTCTTTTTTCCCGAGCGGCGAAATGAACGCTTCCGGCGGACGGTGCTTGATCAAGCTGACCTCGACACGCCCCTCGTCGGCTACATGGGTCGCCTTGCGCGAGAGAAGCGCATCGAGCTGCTGGCCGGGGTAGCGAGATGGCCTGATGCTCGTGTCGTGATCGTCGGCGACGGCCCGGCTCGCCCCGAGCTCGAACGAGCGCTGCCGAATGCCCACTTCACCGGACTGCTGCGTGGCGTCGAGCTGGCCGCCGCACTCGCCTCGTTCGATGTGTTCGTGCACACGGGAGCGCACGAGACGTTCTGTCAAGCGATCCAGGAGGCCATGGCCTCCGGATTGCCGGTCATCGCCCCCGCGGCCGGCGGGCCGCTCGATCTCGTCGAACCCGAGGTCACCGGACTCCTCTATCCGCCATCCGACGCACCGATCGGCCGCCTCGCACTGGAGCGATCGGTTCGTCGACTCCTCGACGACCCGCAAACACGGGCCTCGATGGGCTCTGAAGGTCGTGCTCGAACCGCCGAACGTAGCTGGGACAAGGTGTGCGACGAACTCATCGAGGTCTATCGACGATGCCGGTCTTCTCGTGGACGCACCTCCGACCTGCGGTCGGACAATCGACAATCCGAGAGCGTGTCGGGCTGACGAAGCAGCCCGAGCAGGATCGCTCGGGCTCGGTGATCGCTCGGGCGTGGGCGACCTTTCGCAGCGGAGGTCTGCACTCGCGTTGGATCGGAGCATGGTCTGTGGTGTCGCTGGCGGGCACGTTTGCCACGCCATTGCTCTTGCACCGCCCGATCCTCTTGCTGCTGTTGGCGCCGAGAACGCTCGCCGTCGTGCTCGCAGCTCAACAGCTGAGTCTGGTGGAGTTGGTGGTCCTCGGAACGGTTCGGCTGAGCGTGGCCGACCCGTCCTACTTCATCCTGGGCCGGCGCTTCTCTCAGATTCCTGCACGGGTGCCGCGCCGATGCGGCCCGATGCGACGCCTGGTGTTGTGGTTGTTCTCGTTGATCGAACGTTCGCCCGGCCTCGCCGCTGCAGTGATCTTCGTTCGGCCCAGCGGTCGTTATCTCGCCGTGGCCGGAGCCAAAGGCATGTCGGCCATCCACGCCGGCATCGCGGCGGTCACGGGAACGGTCGCATACCTCACCTTGGCCGACATCGGTATCGGTGCGCTCTGGTGAATCGACCCGGCCAAGCGGGTGAGAGGCGAAAGCGCCTCAGCTGAGCGTGCGCCGCGTCCGGAGCACCGAGCGCAACTCGTTGCCGTTGGCAACCAACAGCACACAACCGGCGAGCAGAACGAGGCCGCCGACGACATAGCGAGTGGCGGACACGACCAAACCGAAAGCGAAGGCGAAGAAGAGCACCAGCGCCATCTCGACCACCACCAGGCGAACCACCGCACCGAACTGGCGTCGGGCCATGTACTCGATCGGCAGGCTGGTCAAGGCGAAGGCCAAGGCAACACCGCCCATTCGGAACTGCTCGGTGAGCACCACAGCCGCAAGCGCAACGAGGACGACGGGAACGCTGATCGCAGCCCAGGCCGCCAGCAGCCACCCGCCCGGCCGGTGTTCGACCGGAATCGCCGGGTGAAGCAGATGATCTCGGACCCCCTGTGCGCTCCAACGACCGCTGACGATCCGCTGTCGGAGATCGTCGAGTTCGCATCGGTGTCTGAGGAGTTCGGTGAGTCGCTGGCTCTCGCTGGCCATCTCATCAGCACTGTCGGTTTGGTGAGCGAGTGGGAGCATGCGGCCACGGTGACGGATCTGTTCGTCGATCTCGTCGATGACGCGGTCGAGCTTCTCGCCGCTGATGCGAGCGGCTAGCGCCGACGGTGGTGGTGTGCCGTGCAGGCCGGCAAACCCGAGCGGGTCGGCCCAGGAGGCCCGAATCTCGCCGTTGCGATCGAACTTGGGGCCAGACGGTCCTCGTTCGCCCTGCAGCGGATCGCCGGTGTCGACGCCCCAGAGACCTCGGTAGCTGTCGATCCATGGCTCGCCGTCCATGGCCCGCAGATCCCAGTCATGGAGCGCAGGTCCATTGTTCGTTGCGGTGTCGACGAAGGGCACGCCCATGGCTGGACCGAGACCGCGCTCGGTGTCGGCATCGCGAACCCGCAGGGCGCGCTGCAGCGATCGCTGCGCCCGCAGGACCCACCGAAGGGCTGGCACATCGATACGGGTGACGTAGTCGCCCGGTCGGAAGAACATGGCGTGCGACCCGGCACCAACAGCGAGATGGGGGCGGTCGTCGACGACCTGCAGTTCGGGGTCGTCCCAGTGGCGGCGGAGGTCTGCGCCGGCGTGGTCGTGGCTGCTGGTGGCGATCCACACGGGCCGAGCGTCGTCGGGGTCACAGTAGATCCACGCCTGTTCCCAGTCGGCCTCGTGATCGTTGAGCCCTCGGTAGGAGCTGCGCCAATCGTTCATCACGTAGAAGTAGGCGTAGTGGAGGACCAGCCACTCACCAGCTCGGACCGCCCTGGCGTAGCAGACCGGCCCGCCGTGGAGCTGATGACGTTCGGCTTTGGCCGCAGCAGCCGCCGTGGTGCGGCGGTGGGTCGTCGGCCGGATCCACACCGAGAGTTGGAACAGGGCATCGATCAGCCGACCGAACAGGCCGACGCGGCCGAGCCGCGATGACAGCACTCGTCGCCTCGCCCGCCTCGACTCGCCCCGGCCGATGAAGCGCCGGTCCTCTGGAGACACGAACCGCAGGCTGGTGCCGGGCGGCCAGCGTCGATCGAGAAGGTCAAGCGATGCCGGACCCAAGGCGGTGCCGCCGTGATCGATCAGCTCACACGTGCTCACGTAGCCGTCGACCGCCGTTGGTCGAAACAGCTCTCGGTGATCGAGTTGGAGGATTGGAGCGTGGCGCATGAGCAGGCGCCGAGCCTGGTCCTGGTCGATGGGGGCGGTTTGCCGCTCGGGTGACGGTGATCGATCGATCTCTTTGGACGCGCCGATCGGCTCCAGCGTCGTCACGTCGGCGACTCCGCCGGCTCAGACCAATAGCCCCAGTCGCTCTTGCGGACGCTCCGCTCGAACCATCCGAAGTAGAGCGCAGTGTTGCGAATCGCGCCGTGGAACACCTTGCGAGCCAGGCCGGCCTCGAGCCGCCGATGGTCGAAGGACTCGACCACGAGGTCGGGACGGAACGCAATCGGCCAGCCGGCGTGGTGCAGCCGAAACATCAACTCGGTGTCCTCATTGACAGACAGCCGACGATCGAAGCCACCGACCGACTGAAGAGCCTCAGAAGACACCAGCATGTTCGAACCCGTCGCCGCCGGGATGCCGAATGCCATCAGGGCGCCTTGGCCCCTGATGAACCACCGGTGGTAGAGGTCGAAACCGTCGACGGTGCCTTTGACCCCGACGATGCCGCCGCATCGAGGGGGGAGCGGGCTGTCGGCCAAGCGATCGAAGTAGGTCTCGCCGAACACCACATCAGCGTCGGTGAACAGCAGCCAAGGTGAGACTGCAGCCGCAGCGCCGAGTTGGCGGGCCACCGGGATGTTGGCCCTGGCTCGGATGACGGTGGCATCGGGCCGCCGGGCCTCGATGATCTCTGGCGTGGCGTCGTCGCTCGAGTCGACGACGACCAGCTGAATGTCGGGTGGGATCGAACACAGGAACCGCTCGATGTTGCCGGCCTCGTTCTTGGTGGGAACGATGATGGTCACGTCGGGCCGACGGACAGGGCACGCAGCTCTCGGAGATGTCACGAATCACAACACTGTCATTCGAAGGTGGCGAATCTGCCACACCGAAGTGACGTCCAGGTGATGTCTGGGCGAACTCGTGTCATCGTCGATGAAGTCCCCGGGACTGATTCCAGCGCAAGGGGTCGATTGGCCCCTCGCCCTCAGCCAGGAGCACGGCCCCTGTGCTGTGGTCAACACGGGTCCGGCCCATCGTGGCGTATCGGCTCGGGTCGCCGATGAGCGCCGATGGCTCCCCGTCGGCGTCGACTGGGCAACAGACGAACAGCGCCCAGTCTCGGGGCGCAAGTGTCGCAGTGATCGAAGAGGCCAGCTCGGCGTGCTGGCCCCGCCAGTTGTAAACGAGCTGCTGGTCGGCAGCGATGCCGACCTCGGCGAGGGAGATCTGGTCGGTGATGGGGCCTGGCGCGGGCACTTCTGTGTCGTTGGACAGCGCGTTGTTGGACGGCGCGGTGTTGATCGCGACGAGGTAGGTCCAGGGACCGCTGGTTGTCGAGGCCCAGCAGAGCTCGTTGCCGTCGGTGCCGGCGATCAAGAAACTTCGATCGGTGAGTGTGATCGGCCGGTCGGGTCCGACGAGGAGGCCGTCGGGTCGACACAGTCGGCTGACGATGTTCGCATCGGTGCGTCCGATGCGGTCGCCGATGCCGACCACACCAGCCGACATGGCCGACAGAAGTGCTTCGAGCTCGGCGTGGGGGTCGCCGTCGATCTCGGTCTCGCCCGGGTCTGGATTGCTGAGGAAGCAGTCTTTGAAGACGGAAAGGCCCAACGCATGGGCAAGCCCGTTGACCGTGAGGTACCACACCCACAGATCAGCAGGATCGTCGGCGTATCGGTAGTCGTCGGAGGTGCGAACGGCGACCACGTTCGACAACTCGACCGAAGCAGCGAAGTCACCGGGCAACGGCATGCACCACAGCAGCGTGAGCCCGGTGTCGCTTGCCGCTCGATCCAGCGCCTTCTGCCAGGCCAGCGCACGCCCTGGTGCCGACCGCACCTGCCGCGTGCCGAAGAAGACGATCATCATCCAGTCCTGTTCGATGCAGGTGGCACCCCAAGACGCGGCGTCGTCGAACCACTGGTGGAAGAACGACGGATCCACCGGGTGGGCGGCATAGTCGATCCACCATTCACCCGAGGTCAGGTAGGGAGAGGTCGGGGCGATGTGACGGCTGTGGAGGACCAGCGGTCGCTCGAGGTCGTCGCCTTCTTGCTGGGCCGGAGGACCGAGCCGGCGGCGCAGACCGTCCACCCCCTCGGGCAACACGTCCGGGCGGGGGGTCCAGGTCGACATGCCGGTCGGCGGAACGTCTTCCAGATAGCCCACGGTGGTGACCGGTCTGCTGATCTCGTGGGGGTAGAACCAGGAGTCCAACTCGACCGACCGGACTGGAACGCCGAGCGCGTCCAACTCGGCGACCTTGTCGACGAGGGTGGTCTGAAGATCGCGGTCTGGCTCGGTTCGATACCAGTACGCGGCACCGTTGTCAGTCCAGTACGACAGGTGCGTGAGCAGCGGATCGGCATCTGCTGCCGGGCGTTGCGTCCCAGCGGCAGCACGAATCGCAGCGCCCCACTGCTGGAACACCTCGCTCGCCGAGGAGCCAGTGAAGATGCCGAGCTCGGCGGCGAAGCCCTCGTCGACATCGTCGAGGTCGCCATGCCAACCCCACCGCAGCGCATCGATCTGCTCGGTCTGATCGACGGCGATGATCTGTTCGTGCCACGCCCCGAGAGGCGCAAGGAGCTCGACCCGCCCGTCGCTGCTCGACAGCAGCAGCGGAATGACCGCCGGTGGCGAGTTGAGGTTCGCTCCAGGGGCGAAATCGAAGGTGCCACCCGGCCCCGTGCGAACAGGCAGTGCGAACTGGGTGAAGGCGAATCCCACCATCGACACGTCGGGGCCGGTGAACGTGGACGGGCCGATCGTCACCGAGACCGATGGATTGGCGAACCACTTGGTGGCGATACCGGTGAGGGCGTGGGTCGCACGGAGAACGAGACGGTCGCCGTGATCCTCGAATGCCACCCCTTGGACCTCGGGGGGCTGGAGTTGGCCGATCAGACGAGACAGTGAGTGGCTCATGGCGTCGAAGTCTGACAGAGGACCAGGTGACCGGGCGGTGAGCTTTGACTGAACAGGAAGCGAACATGCCCGTCCGTGAGACGTGCCGTGCGTTTCTTCGCCTCCACGGCGTGGCAGAGTTCGTGCGTGGTCGTTCGTCTCCGCCGCCATGGGTCCGTGTTCTCGCCGTCGGATGCACCCGCATCGTTGGGTGACGACGTCGTCCTCACCTTCAACCCTGGCGTGGTCGATCTCGGTGATCATCTGTTGATGGCCTACCGGGCCGATCATGGTGCCGTCGGCGATCCTCACATCACCGCCACGAGTATCGGGTTCGCCGTCAGTAGGGACGGACGGTTCTGGGATCCGAGTACCGCTTCGCCTCCGATCGATCGGGAGCGCGCACTCGAGTTGTTGGCGCCGCTCGAACCGCATCGAGACCTCGAGCGAGAAGTGTGGCGCGTCTACGACCCTCGGCTACAGCTCGTGGCTGGGCTCCGTCGGCCGCTGCTGATGAGCTTGGCGGTGGACACGACGTCTGGCTTGCGCCCCGCTGTGCTGGCGAGCGGCGACCACGGCGCGACCTGGACGGCGGTGCACCTCGGCTTGCCCGACAACCGGAACGTCGTGCTATTTCCCGAACTGATAGGTGGCGACATCGTGGCGCTCGAGCGGCCGGCCAACGAGTACGGCGGGGACGGAATGGGCGCCGGCCGCTACTCGATTTGGGCACGCCGTTCGAACGACCTCGAACGCTGGGGGAGCGACCGCCTCGTCGTGCGGGCCGACGAAATCGGTCACGGTGCAACCAAGATCGGCCCCGGAGCGCCGCCCGTTCGAACCGAGCAGGGTTGGTTGGCGATCATCCATGTGACGGAGGACGGTGTGGTCGAGTCGGCTCGGGGCTGGGAGGACACCTGGGCGAAGCGGTATTCGGCTCATGCGCTTCTGTTGGATCTCGACGACCCGACGAAGGTGATCGGGTGGTCGTCAGAATCGATCATCGAACCGGTTGAGGATCACGAGCGAAACGGCTACCGCAACGACGTCATCTTCCCTGGGGCAGCGCTTGTTCGCCCGGGCGACAGGACCCACGGCTCGGATGAGCCGACGCTCTGGATCTACTACGGGGCTGCCGACACCTGTGTCGGTCTGGCCTCGGTGCCGGTCGCCGATGTGCTCGCCACCATCGACACCGGCCCAGGACTCAATCGGTCGTGAGGGCGTTGCCAGCCCAGCCGTCGAGCGTGTTGCAGGCCAGTACGTAGCTGGCGGTAAGCAATTCGGCGGTCCGATCGAAGTTGAACGTACCCATATCGGGCGGGGTCGGGCTCGGCATCGCAACGATGCGGTAGCGGTGCGCCAGTTCGTCGACGGCGTGGGCCCGCTGGTTACGGAGCATCAGAGACATCGAATGCAGCAGGGCTCCAGGAAAGCTGCGAGCAACGGAGGTAGCGACCGTTGACGGAGTGGCGTCGATCGAGATGACGCTGGCCGCCCCGAACGCAATCGCCTGGCGAATCGGCACGTTTGCGCTGACGCCGCCGTCGATCGACAGGCGACCGTTCACTTCGACGGGAGGGAAGAGTCCGGGCACGGCAGCGCTGGCCAACAAGGCTGGGGGCAGCGGACCGGAGTCGACCAAATCGGGTTCACCGGAGAGAGCATCGGTGACGACGGCGGCGAACGGGATCGAGAGGTCTTCGAACACGCGGGCATCGAGGTGGCCTTCGATGAGGCGACCCAGGCGTGTGTGATCGCTCAGCGTGCGGTGGCGGATCAGACTGGTCGCCCGTGTGTGCTTACCGCCGAAGATGGTCCGGCGGTCGACGTTGCTCCACAGTTCCGTCATCCGGTCGACGGCCCGATTGGGATCCTCAGCGAGAAGTGCTCCGTGGAGGGCGCCGACCGAAGTGCCGACCACGAGATCTGGCACCACGCCGCGCTCGAGGAGCGCCCGGAGCATGCCCACCTGCACCGAGCCGAACGCTCCCCCGCCAGACAGCGCAAAGGCGAGCGGGCGTGGCCAGTCGGCAAAGGGGTGTGGAGAAGCGTCGGTCATGGGAGTGGGGTCGGTTCTCTGGGCGGACCCACCAGTGAACACCGGGTGAACAGTCTCGGCAAGGGGTGTTCGACCACAAGGGGCAACCTCGTCAGCGGTCGGCGCCTTCTGGCACCGCAATGGCTGCGATCCACGCGCTGCCGTCGAACATCTCCGGAATCGGAAGCTCCAGTAGCTGCAGGCGCTATTGAATTCGCACGCCGGAGATGGCTCGGCTGATCACCAACTGCTGGATCTGCTCGGTTCCTTCGAAGATGTCGAAGCTCTGAATTGGCCTTCACCCTTGGTCTCCGATGTTGCCATTTGTTATCTCTGACCAGGGGAAACATCGAAATCTGCTGACCGCTGCACACCACTCGAAACCCCTGTTCCGGAGAAAAGTAGGGATGAAAGTAGGGACGGATTGGCCAGGTGACCGTTTCCGGAACGAGCCTTGTCAACCGTTCGGTCGTGCGCAGGATTGTGTTGATCTCCTTCATGACGGCGGCTCTCGCGAGCGCTGGCTGCTCCTCCGACCCCGTCGACCTCGACACTCCGGGTGTCAGTTCGACAGAAGCCTCGTCAGAGACGACCACAACCGACTCCAACAACAACGACGAACCGCCGCGAGAGATCTGTCGCCGACCTCGAGAATCCAATCACGATCTTGGAAGACGGATGGACGTTCGACCCAGAGTGGCGAGCCGACATCGCCATGACGTGCGGACCCGCACCCCAGACTCGAACCATCAGCGACTTCGACGTCAACACGAACGATCGAGTCACCGCAAAGTCAATGAGGCACCGCCTACACCCGATGGCGGGTGTGGAAGCACGGGGACCCGGCCGGTGTCGCGAGTGTCGGCGGCCGCCCCTGCCGCCGCGAGCGCGCAAAGGACTCGCCATCCTTCAGCGTCGCCCAGGGCGAGGACGGCCAACCCTCAGCTGAGCCGTACCGGGGGCTCTGCATCGACGAACTCGCCGCCGACGACGGCGCCGAAAGAGGCAGCAGCAGCGGCATCCAGCCCAGCAGGATCCGCCCCTGCGATAACAGTGTCGGCGCACCCAACCGCTTCGAGATCGGTGCTCTGAGCGGAGCCGCCGTTGGCAAGTGCACTCACGATGCCTGCGTGACCGACGGGGTCGATCAGCTGATTTGCGTGACTCACTTCGCGGTCCGGACACCAGTCCTGGATCGTCACAATCGTCGCCCCCGAGATCGCTGCGGCCGACTCCGGTGGGACGAACTCATCGGTGAGGGTTGTCACCACTGTGACCGGCACCGATGACTGCTCCCAGGCGTTGTCGAGCGCCGTCAAAAAGGCGCTGCCAGGCGACATCTGCCACAACGCCGGCACGCACCCCTCGGCGCACAACGCCTCAGCAGCCGGGGTACCTGCGTTCGGGCCAGCAATGGCAACAATTGCCGACACGGCGTCAGCGACGTCAGGCCAGAACGCTACGGCGGCGCGTGATTGCAGGACGCCCTGGCTATGAGCAACGAGCGCCAACGGCTCACCAGTGCGCTCGGTGATCATACGTACGGCGCCGACCACGAACTCGGTCGAGTCCTGAATGTCGCCGGTGGAACGTTCGGGAAGTTCCACGGTGCAGACCTCGTAGCCAAAGGTCGGAAGCGTCGCAGACAAACTCGGCCCGAATGCCTCTGCAGGCAGGCTGCCCGTCCCATGAACAAGCAGGACCGTCCCCTCATCGCCAGCGGGCCCGCATGCAATCGACGCCTCGATATCGGATGCCGTCACCGACAGGTCCGAGAGTTCGACCGTCTCGCTTTCGCTGGTCTCAAGAGCCGCTGTGGTTTCGGCCGCGGTCGTTGCAGACGCCTCCGTTGTTGCGGGCGCGGTGCTGGTTTCTGACGACTCGGTCGTGAGGGCGTCGGCGTCGTCGGATGACCCGCTTCCACCACATGCTGCTGCCGTCATGGCGACGGCGACGAGCACCGCAACGAACGTTTGACTCTTCATGTGATTCCTCTTCTCGTGTCGTGGGCCACTGTTCTCGTGATGACCGCCCTGAACAAGGCGACTCCGTCGTGATTAGTGTGACGGGCGCATGAATCACTCTGTAGAGCTACTCGAAACGTTTGTGGCCGCCGCCGAAGAGCTTCACTTCGCCATCGCCGCCGAGCGATTGCACCTCGACCCATCGAGCGTCAGCCGCCGTGTGCGCCAACTCGAGTCGCTCACGGGGGTTGTCCTGTTCGACCGCCGCACTCGCAGCGTTGCTCTCACTAGCGCCGGGCGAGACCTGCTTCCCGTGGCTCGCAGGGCGTTGGAACAGCTCGATGATGTCGACCGCGCGATCCGCTCGCTTCGCCGCGTCGAACGCGCCACCATCTCCGTCGGCCTCATGGCTCACTCTGCGAATTCACTCCTCCTCACGCGACTCGCCACCGCCGCCACCGAGCTTGGCCTCGAGCTCGATACCACCGCGTTCGGATTCGAGGATCCCTCCGCTGGCGTCCTTGACGCCACCTCCGATCTTGGCATCGTCTTCACACCGATCGAATCCGATGGCCTCACCGTCCAGAAACTGTTCAGCGTCCCTCGTGTCGCGATCCTGCCGGCAGGGCACCGACTCGCCAGCCGCGACGAGGTGTCGATTGGCGATCTGCTCGACGAGCCATGGCTCAAGCCGTTGAGCCCAGACCGAACCTTCGTCGACTATTGGCTCGCCGTCGACTATCGCAACGGTCGTGAACCTCTGATCGGTGCCATCATTCCAACACCTGATGCAGGCCTGCTGGCGATCATGGCGGGCAAAGGCATCAGTATCGGGGTAACCGCTCGTACGGGGCCTCGCGACGACGGGCTCGTCGCCGCTCCTATCACCGACGTTCCGCATGTAGACATCGCCGTCGTGACCCGGACTGAGGCCGCTGGCACGCCCGCCCGAGCCACCGCCGATTGCCTTCGCAATACCTACACCACAGGCGTCTAATCCTGCTGGACGCCGAGAGCTACGGAGAATCCGCTCGGAAAGTTCTCGCCACATTGTCCAAGAGCGGGAACCTCGGAACAACCACAGCAGGGAGGCTCTGGTTCGAATTGTCATTGGCACCAGGCGAAACCGGTGCGCTCTTTCGCGCCCTGATGCGAGAAGACCACAACCATGGGAACGATTCTTGAATCCCGTCACTCCGCGCCCGATGCCCACCACAGCGTTTGGTCGCAAAAGTAGGGATGCGAGTAGGGAAGACCTCGAGTCAGCCGTCGACCTCTCGCACTCCACGTCCGCTTCCGGGTGGGGCCCAGAACCAGTGTTTCCCCTGGTAGAGCTACTGAATCCGGATACCCGAGATCGCCCGAGAGATCACGAGCTGCTGGATCTGCTCGGTTCCTTCGAAGATGTCGAAGGTCTGATTTGGACTTCTCCCTTGATCCCCGAAGTTGCCCTTTGTTACCGCTGACCAGGTGAAACGTCGAATTCTGTTCACCGCTGCAAACCGCTCGAAACCCCTGTTCCGGAGAAAAGTAGGGATGAAAGTAGGGATGGACTCGGCCCGAACAGTCCGAGCAGCACTCAACCAATCGTCGGAGCGAACCGAGTGAGCGGCTCGATTCGGTCCGCATCGTCATCGACGCTCTGACCGAGATCGGCCACGGCGCCCACCACCATGACGGTCGGCGACGGGAACGGACATCCAGTCGCAACGACCTCTGACAGGCAGCGACGTGCCACCTGCTGCTCTGCGGTTCCTGCGGCATGCACAAACGCAACCGGCTCGGAGGAACACCAACCATCGTCGAGCAGTCTGGCGGCCAACGCATCCGCATTCGATGCCGCCATGAGCGCAACGAGTGTGGAACCGGAACCCGCAGGGCCGGCCGACCTTCCGGTCTCGGCGCTGGCATCGTGGCCCGAGATCACCGTGAACGAGGACGAGTAACGACGGTCCGTAAGCGGGATGCCCGCGAGCGCTGGACCACTGAGCGCCGACGACAGCCCCGGCACGACAGACACTTCCAGTCCCGCGGAGGCGGCCGCGTCAGCTTCTTCTCCCCCACGGCCGAACACGAATGGGTCGCCGCCCTTGAGCCGCACGACGTGACTTCCCGCTGCGGCTCGAGCGATCAGCAGTTCGTTGATCTCATCCTGTGTCGTGCCGAAGCCCTTGCCTTTGCCGACAGGGATTCGTTCAGCCGCAGCGGGCGCAAGGTCGAGCAACTCTGGATCAGACAATCGGTCGTAGATCACGACATCGGCAGCGGCCAACGCTCGGGCCCCTCGCACCGTGATGAGATCAGCTCCACCCGGCCCGGCACCAACGAGGGTGACCCGACCGGGACGCAGCGGCGTCACCGCTCCGGCGAACTCGGCTTCGAATCGCCGTCGGACTTCACCGATCGCGCTGACTCGACCGCTGCGGATCGCCGCGAGGCCTGGCTCGAAGTAGAGCTGGCGCCACGCGGCATAGTCGTACCGATAGGCGCCTCGCTCACGAAGGTTCCGGCGAGCTGCGGTTGCGTGTTCGAACAGCGGGGCGACGTCCTCGGGCACCGCAGCACTCACGATCTCGGTGAGTTCTTCGCGCAGGAAGCGAGCACCGGCGGGCGTCGCTCCTCCGGTGGTGATGGCGATCGTCGCCGGGCCTCGTTTGATCACTGCCGGCACCGTGACGTCGCAGTTCGCCTTGTCATCGACTGCGTTGACAACGGCTCCCCACGGTTTCGACCAGCGCCGGATCCGACGGTTCACCAGTTCGTCACCAGTTGCGGCAACGACCAGCGCTGCGCCGATCATGTCGAGCGGGCACGCTCGCCGCTGCTTCAGCTCGATCATGCCGAGCCGCGCCATGTCAAGGGCGCGCGTGGATGGCTGCGGGTCGATCACGACGATGCGTGCGCCAGTGTCGAGCAGCGTCTCGACCTTCGCTGTGCCGATCGATCCACCGCCGACCACGACGACCTTACGATTCTCCAGTCGCCAGGCAAGCAGATACGGACTCGCAGAGTTGGCCATGGACTCAAGCTACGAACCGCTCGATTCGTTCCTGTGATCACTGTGTTACGTCGTGTGAACGGATGCTCACGGCGTCAGCAGCGGTCCGTGATCCCGGCATGCTTGCCGTGTGGACCTCGCACTCTCCGGCCGAACCATCGGCGTGACTGCTGAGCGGCGGTCCCATCAGCAACAGCGATTTCTCGAGGCGAGGGGTGCCGCCGTGCAGTGTGCGTCGGTTCTCACCACAGTCGATCGATCCGAGCGGCCCGAGGTCATCGCCACATCGAAACGGCTCATCGACGCTCCGCCCGACTTGTTGGTGGTGCAGACCGGCCAAGGCTTCCGCTGGTGGCTGTCGGCAATCGGGGACCATGAATCCGAGCAGCTGATCGAGGCGTTGCGATCGACCGAGATCTGGTGCCGAGGAGCCAAGGCAACCAGTGCAATCCGCGGGTTCGGTCTCGACGTGTCGTGGCAGAGCAGCGAAGAGACCACGGCCGACGTCGCTGCGCACCTGAGCGCCCACGATCTGCAGCACAAGCAGGTCGTGATCCAGGTCGACGGCAACGACCCCGCTCCCCTGTCGCTGGCGGCAGCGGACGCTTCGACGCTCTCGATGCTGAACGTCTACAGCTATCGACTGCCGTCGGACCTCGGTCCGGCGTTGGCCCTCATCAATGGGGTGATTGCTGGCTCGATCGATGCGGTGACCTTCACGGCATCACCGGCGATTCGGCACCTTCGGGAGATTGCTTCGGGTCATGGTGTCAGCAACGCTCTCGACTCGGCGTTCTCCACCCACTGCCTCGCCGTTGTCGTCGGCCCGGTGTGTGCCGAGACCGCTCGTGATGCCGGGTGGAACAACATCAGCGAACCTCCAACGGCTCGCCTGATGCCAATGCTCGAGACGCTGCTCGCCGCGCTGGCTCGGTGACGGGTGCTAGCGCCACGGGTGTGTACTTGAACCCGGGGATCTTGCTGATCGGGTCCAGGTCGGCGGCCACGAGCACGTTGCACTCGACCCAGTGGTAGGGAAGAAAGAGGGTGTCTTCGCGCAGATCGTCGTTTGCGATCCACGGCATGTGCGATGCGCCCTGCCGGCTCGTGAGTTGGGCATCACGACCATCGATCAGGCCCTGACGTTCCGCCGTTGCCGGGTGGACCTCCAGCACGGGTCCCGCAGCCTTGGCATTCTGCTCAGGGATGCGCATCGTCTGATTTCCGGACAGGAACTGGGCCAACACACGACCTGTGGTGAGAACCAGTGGATATTCCGCGTCGGTCGCCACGGGCGGGCCAGCTGCTTTGATCGAATGGAAGCGGGCTCTGCCATCCGGATGGTGGAAACGTTCGGTGTACAACTGAGGCGTGCCGGGATGTTTCTTGCCTTCGTCGTTGCTGGGACACGGCCAGAACACGCCATTCTCTGCTCGTAGTCGTTCGTAGCTCATGCCTGAGTAGTCGACGGGACCTCCAGCGGACACGGCACGCATCTCTTCGAACACCTCTCGCCCGGTGAAAAACTGGAAGTGCTCGGCTGCACCCAGTCGGCGAGCGAGGTTGCGGATGATGTCGATGTCGGCGCGCTTAGCCGCTGGTGGAACGGCTTGGTCGATGCGAACCACTCGTCCTTCGATCGTGGTGATGGTCCCTTCCTCCTCGGCAAACGTCGTGCCGGGAAGCACCACATCGGCATGCCGGGCCGATGCCGAGAAGAAGGGATCGATGACCACCGAGTGGTCAAGCGAGGCCATCTGTGCGTTCGTTGCGGTGAGGTCAGGACTCGACACGCTCATGTTGGTGCAAATGGACAACAGGCCGCGGATCTCCTTGCGCCCAGCCATCTGCAGGATCTCGACGTACGTCTTGCCCTGCCAGGGGAGGTCGTCGACATCAACTCCCCAACGATCAGCAATAACGGCCCGATGGCTTTCATCGTTGATGTTGCGGCCAGCCGGGAGCTGATTGCAGCGCTGGCCCCACTCACGGCCGCCTTGCCCGTTGCGCTGGCCGGTGAGCATGTTGATGCCCCGACCGGGGCCGCCGACGTGGCCACACGCGAGACCGAGGTTGATGAGCGCTAGAACATTGTCGACGCCGCCCACTTGCTGCTCCGGGCCGCGCCCGTGCAGGTAGATGCATTGCTTCGTCGAGCCGATGAGTCGCGCCACCTCGTCGATCTGTTCCGGAGCGATGTCGGCCCGCTCAGCGACCATCTCTGGAGTGAAGCGACGGAGTTCGGGCAGCAGCTCACGAAGACCGTTGGTTCGCTGCTTCACGAAGTCACCGTCGACCAGACCTTGATCAACCACCGATCGAAGCAAGCCGCTGAAGAGCGCGGCGTCGGAGCCCGGCCGCAGCGCCAGATGAACATCATCGGCTTTCACAAAACGCGAACTCCGTGGGTCGATCACGATCACTCTGCCTCCGCGCTTGCGAACGCCATCGATCAGCTTTGGGATGACAACCGGGAATGCGGCGGAGAGGTTCGCTCCGACGACAACCACGACCTCGGCATTCTCGAGCTCGGCCAGTGGCGTCATCATCCGATCAGCACCGAACGCCATCGTGTTGGCCGCGCCGGCCGAGGTCATACAGAAGCGGCCGTTGTAGTCGACATGCGGCGTGCGCAGCGCAAGGCGAGCCAGCTTCCCGACCAAGTAGACCTTCTCGTTGGTGAGCGAGCCCCCGGACAGCACGGCGTTGGCAGCGGGTCCGTGCGTGTCGGCGATACGGAGGAACCCATCGGCGGCACGGTCGAGCGCGTCCTCCCATGTCGTTTCTTCGAAGTCGTTGCCCCGCCTGACCAGCGGCAGGGTCAATCGGTCAGGATGGTGGACCTGCAGATGGGCCGTTGTGCCTTTGGAGCAGAGCGCTCCCCCCGTCAGCGGAGAGCCCTTCCACCGGACACGTTCGGTGATCACGCCGTCAACTGAGTCGAGCTGCAATCCGCAGTTGAGCGCGCAGTACGGACAGTGTGTTGTCGTCCGGTCAGCCGTCGGCGCCATGGGCCCCGTGCTCGTACTCGGCCAGAAAGCGCAGCACTTCTTCGCGATAGGCATAGAACTTCGGGTCTTCCAACAGGCGCTTTCGGTCCCGGGGCCGGGGGAGGTCGATCTCCAAGATCTTGCCGATTCTCGCGTGCGGCCCGTTTGTCATCATCACGACTCGATCGGCGAGGAGGATCGACTCGTCCACGTCGTGGGTGACGCAGATCGTGGTGACTCTGGTGCGATTCCACACCTCGACCAGGACATCTTGCAGGTCCCAACGAGTAAGGCTGTCGAGCATCCCGAATGGTTCGTCGAGCAGCAACAAGCGCGGGCTCAGGGCGAAGGCCCTGGCCAGTCCAACCCGCTGCTTCATGCCATTCGACAGATCGCTCGAGCGCTTCTCCATTGCATCGCCCAAACCGACGCGTTCGAGGTAGTACTCAACGACATCGGCCCGCTCCTGCTTGGTGGCCTTTGGGTACACCCGGTCCACACCCAGCGATACGTTCTCACGAGCCGTCAGCCAGGGGAACAACGATGGCGCCTGGAACACGACAGCCTTGTCCGGGCCCGCCTCTTCGACGTAGTGGCCATCCAGCGCAATCCACCCATCGGAGATCTCGTTCAGCCCCGCCGTCATGGTCAGTACCGTCGACTTGCCGCAACCGGAGTGACCGATCAGCGACACGAACTCGCCCTTCTCCAGATGCAGGTCGATGTTCTCGACCACGGTCAGCGGACCATCGGGGGTGGGATAGACCTTCTTGAGGTCGCTGTACTCGAGGTAGCGGCGGGTCACTCCCGTTTTGCTTGCATCCCGGTAGGCCTTCGGAGGCCGGAGGTCCTCAGGCTCCAGATCGGGCAACGTCTTGGCGTCGAGAGTGTCGGCGGCGGCGATCTCTTCGCGAAGGTCGAGGGTGGCACTTTCGAGCGCTCGCCCACCATTGTTCAAGTCGCCGAGAAAGCTCACGATCTCATTGCGCAGCGCCGTGAAGGCAAGATCACCACTGACCTCAGTCCTTTCCCGAGGTCGGGGCAGATCGACGTCGAAGATCCGGGCAATGCCTGCTCCCGGTCCGCGTTCCAAGACTGCGACCCGATCGGCGAGGAGAAGCGCCTCGTCGACGTCGTTGGTGACGAGGAGAATGGTGCGGCGATCTTGTGATCGGATGCGCTCGATCTCATCCTGCAACTTGGCTCGGGTCAGTGCATCGAGGGCCGACAGTGGCTCGTCCATCAACAGGATCTCGGGCTTTGCTGCGAGCGCACGAGCGACGGCCACTCGTTGGCGCATGCCGCCGGAGAGCTGGGCCAGTTTGCGATCAACGGCATGGCTGAGGCCGACCAAGTCGATTGTCTCGGCGGTGAGCGCCGCCCGCTCCGTCTTGGTCATGTCGGAATGAACGGCGTTGACGGCCAGCTCGATGTTCTCCCTGACGGTCAGCCAGGGCAGCAGCGAGTAGCTCTGGAACACGACCCCACGATCGGTCCCCGTGCCTTTGATCAGCTCGCCCTTGACGAGGATCTCGCCGGCGTCGAGTTCGATCAGTCCGGCAATGGCAGACACCAACGTTGTCTTGCCTGATCCAGAGAAGCCGAGCACAGCGACGAACTCGCCATCTTGCACTTCGAGATCGAGACCGGTGAGGACAGGCGTTGACACGCCTTTGCCATCGACGTAACTCTTTGTCACACCCCGAAGCGACAGCATCGGCGCCAACGCACCATCTGGGTTTGCCGTTTCAGACATCGTCGCCGCCATCACGCCGACCGGCTCTTGCTGACGAAGCTCTCTGCCATCGCCATGAGTCGGTCGAGGATGAAGCCGATGATGCCGATCACAAACACGGCGAACATGATCCTGGACAGTGACTGGCTGCTGCCGTTCTGGAACTCGTCCCAGACGAACTTCCCGAGTCCGGGGTTCTGGGCAAGCATCTCGGCCGCAATCAGCACCATCCAGCCAACACCGAGCGAGAGACGCATTCCGGTGAAGATGTAGGGAAGCGCCGATGGCAGGATGATCTTGCGAAGCCTCGTGAACCAGCCCAGACGAAGCACACTGGCCACATTGAGTAGATCCTTGTCGACCGATGCCGCGCCGACCGAGGTGTTGATCAGGGTTGGCCACAGCGAGTTCAGTGTGACGACGAGCGCAGAGATGATGAAGCTCCTCGGCAGGATCGGATCACTCGAGGTGACCGTCGCTGAAATGACGATCGTCACGATCGGCAGCCAGGCAAGCGGGCTGACCGGTTTGAAGATCTGGACCAACGGGTTGATCGCCCGCTGAAACATCTGCGACAGACCACTCAACAGTCCGAGCGGAATCGCGACGAGCGTGCCGATGAAGAACCCGAGCGCCACGGTCTGGAGGCTCGTCCAAATCTGATCGACGAACGTCGGCGAACCGGAGAACTGGAAATCCTGCGTCAGTTCAGGTGTGCCAGCGGCGACGAGCTCGGTGTTGCGAGCATCCTGAGCTGCGTAAAACGCCGACTCCTCGGCTCGTCCCGCCTGGTACTCGTCCCAGAGGCCTCCGCCCGCTTCGAGGACCTGCACCGGCCCGGGCAGTTCCCCAAGTGAGGTGTCGACTTTCGGGGCCAAGAACGCCCAGATGGCAAGGAACACCGCGATGCCGACGATCGGGGGAACAACGATGCCTGCCGCGTTCTTGAGTGATCTGGACGAGACGAAGCGCCGGCCGGGCTCGCTCGAGGGGGATGTTGGTTCGCTGACATGGTCCACCAGCACTGAGGCGGCGGTTTCCTCGCCGACCTCATCGGACGTTGTTGCCGTCATCCGTCGACCCCGCTCGCGGTGACGGTCTGGCCGGACTTGAGGCCGATCGGGAACGATTCGAGGTAGGCGTTCGGCTCGCTGCCGTCGAACACGAGGCCATCGATGAAGCCATCCTGTGCCGGCTTGAACCCATCTGTAGCCGGCAGGCTGTCGGCCGGGATGATGCTCTCGGTCACCAGCGACTCCGCCGCTTCCATGTACAGGTCTGGGCGGTAGACCGAGGCTGCTGTCTCCTTGTACCAGTCGTCGGTTTGGTCGACGTCGATCTGACCCCAGCGACGCATCTGGGTGAGGTACCAGATGGCGTCGGAGTAGAACGGGTAGCCGGCGAATTCCCGGAAGAAGATGTTGAAGTCCGGGGCCGGGCGGGTGTCGCCCGGTTCGAAGGTGAACACACCGGTCATCGATGCCGCGATCACATCGAAGTCCGCACCGACGTAGTCGGGCTGGGACAGGATTTCGACGGCTGCTTCGCGATTGGCGTTGTCGTCAGCATCGAGCCACTGCTGGGCCTTGATGATTGCCCGCAGCAGCGCTTTGGTGGTGTTCGGGTACTGGACAGCAAAGTCCTCCCGCAAGCCAAACACCTTCTCGGGGTTGAGTTTCCAGATGTGCTCGTCGGTGGCGATCGGGACGCCGATGCCTTGAGCCACGGCCGCTTGGTTCCATGGTTCGCCGACGCAGTAGCCGTCGATCGTTCCCGCTTCCATCGTGGCCGGCATCTGCGGCGGCGGCGTGACCGACAAGGGCACCTCGGCCCCGATCTCACCGACTGCATCGCCGGAGCTGTAGTAGCCGGGCTCGATGCCGCCAGCGGCCAGCCAGTACCGCAGCTCGTAGTTGTGGGTCGAGACGGGGAACACCATGCCCATGTTGAACTGCTTGCCCTGTTCGGCGAACTGATCGATCACCGGGCGAAGCACTTCGGCTGAGATGGGGTGTTCCGGGTTGCCGTCGGCGTTCTCGGCGAGGTTCGGGCGGATGATGTCCCAGACCTCGTTGGACACGGTGATGGCGTTGCCGTTCAGATCGAGACTCAGCGGTGCGATGAGCGGAGCTTCCGTGCCATAGCCAATGGTGGCGGCCAGCGGTTGACCGGCGAGCATGTGGGCACCGTCGAGCTGTCCGTCGATCACTCCATCGAGGAGAACTTTCCAGTTCGCCTGTGCCTCGAGTGTCACGTTCAGCCCTTCCTCAGCGAAGTAGCCGTTTTCGCGAGCGATGGCGAGCGGTGCCATGTCGGTCAGCTTGATGAAACCGAGCTTGAGCGACGGCTTTTCGATGGCGCCGGTCGCCGCCGGTGCTGCGTCGCTGTCGCCTTCGGCCGGTGCCACCGATGCCGGTTCGGTGTCGTCACCGCAAGCGGAGAGGGCGATGCCGCCCGCTGCAATCGATGCCAGTCCAAACAGGACGTCTCGTCGGCTTTGGCGATTCTGGTCAGTCATGATGCTCCTCTGACGTGGGGTCGAGGTCAGTAGACAAGGACCGTGTTTCCCGGCTGTCTGCACAGCGTGAACGCTGTGTCCCAACGAAGCCACGATGAGCCGACGCCGCTCTGCGAACCCTCACACGACACCTTTGGCCTTGTGCGTTCGCCGCTCCCTGCGGCGGTCCCTGGACGCTCAGTAGGCGCTGACCCGGTAACCGCGACGCACGACGGTTTCGATGCCGACACCAGCCGCCCCGAGCTTGCGACGGAGCCGACCCACGGTCACCTCGACGACATGCGTGTCGGATTCCGCCGACCCCCACACCGTCTCCATGAGCCGCTTCTTGGAGATGACAGGACCCGGCGGGTCCATCAGGGCCGACAGCACTTGATGCTCTCGACTTGTCAACATCACCGGTGGGTCGTCTTCCACCTTGACCATCCGGCCTTGCAACGACACCTGTATTCCGCCGATGACAGCGATGACGTTTCGCTTCTCGAGAGTCGAGGTGATGGTCATCACCATCGCACCGAGACGAAAGCGATCCGGTTGCACGGAATCGCCGAGGCCGAGGTCTCGAACGCCCTCGGCACACACCGGCCCGACGCAGAAGATCGTGACCGAGGACGACGTCGCCTCCCTCACCTCTTCGGCAAGACCGAGGTTCTCGGCGATGGCAGCGAAGTTCTCCGCCGCCGGGCGAGCAGTGAAGGTCAAGGCGTCGAGGTGCCCGTCAACGGTCGCCCGAACCAGCGCTTCGGCCGGTGCCAGATCTTCCGGCAAGGTCCAGCGGTAGACAGGCACGGCGACGACGTCCAAGCCGTGATCGGTCAGCTCAGCGACGATGCGCTGATCGGCAGCACCATCGATCTGCACGGCAACTCGATCGCCAGGCTCGGCCAGTTCGATCAGCTTTGCGATGAGCTCCCCGGAGGTTGCCGTAGGGGCGTTCCACTCGACATCGAGGCCAGCGGTCACCGCTGCGCCCTGTGCTTTCGGGCCGCGCGCAAGCAAGCGACTCTGCCCGAGAATGTTGCGCAACTCCTCGCCGAGGAGCTGGGCGTCAGCGGCTTCGAACCATCCCCTCATGCCGATCCCGGTGGTGGCGACAGCGAAGCGCGGAGGCGACGCCAACAACTGCTCGGTGATCTCCCGGATCTCTGCTTCCGGACGCAACGGATGGGTGCGAACCATTGCGCCGTGGACACACTCGGCTCCGCGGCCTGTCAGCAGCGAGATCTGCTCGTCGCTTCGGCGGTCGGCGGTGACCCCGATCGTGTAGCCACTCAGTGGTCCGATCATGGGGTTCCGATCATCCACAAAGGATGGGGGCTCGACGTTTCTGACGTGTTTCGTCAGAGTGACATGCGTGAACGCTCAGGGAGCCTCGATCGATCGACACTGCACCATGTCGTCGACAATGCGCACCTCGTAGATTGCGAGGCGGAGCGTGTCGTCGTCGAGGCAGTAGCCGGTGCGAAGGTTGAACCGCTGCTTGTGGAGCGGCGAAGCGACTGTAGGAATGACGATGAGATCTGAGCCCACCGATCCGACCAGACCACGAGCCATCACAGGCGCACCCGTCGCCGGATCGATGTGACTGACCGCTCGCCACTCCTCGGGGTCTCCGACCCGAACTGGTGACAAACGGAAGATCGCCACCGGCGCTGAATCGACCAACGCTGCTACACCCCGATCGAGTCGAACCCGCGCTGCGGGGCAGACCGTGGTCCACGGCGAACCCACGCACAGGTGTTGAGGTTCGGTCAGTTCTTCGATGTCGGTCATCGCCATCCTCTTCATGCGGGGGCCGGCATGCGCTGGCCTCGGGTTTCGATCCACACCGGCGTGCTCTGGAGGTCTGGTGCGTTGACGAATTCGACGAAGCCGTCGAGCCGTTCGGGGTCATTCAACGTTGCCGTCCACTCGCACTCATATGTTTCGATGTGCTTGCTCACGTCGGCGTCGAGTTCATCGCAGATGCCGAGCACGTCGTCGACGATCACCGAACGTAAGTACTCGATCCCGCCGTCGAGTTCCTCCAGCCACGGTGCTGTTCGTTGCAGGCGGTCTGCGGTGCGGATGTAGAACATCAGGAACCGATCGATCATCTGCACCAGGGTGTCGTCATCGAGGTCGACGGCGAAGAGTTCTGCGTGCCGTGGGGTCCGTCCCCCATTACCGCCGAGGTAGAGATTCCAACCGACCTCGGTGGCAATGACGCCGAAGTCCTTGCTTTGCGCCTCCGCACATTCTCGGGTGCAGCCCGACACTCCACTCTTGAGCTTGTGGGGTGAACGCAAACCCCGGTAGCGCCGCTCGAGCAACACCGCCATGCCGACTGAATCCTGCACGCCGTAGCGGCACCAGGTGTCACCAACGCAGCTCTTGACGGTTCGCAGCGCCTTTCCATAGGCGTGGCCTGATTCCATCCCGGCGTCAATGACCCTCTGCCAGATCGCCGGCAACTCGCCGAGCCTGGCACCGAAGAGATCAATGCGCTGGGCTCCGGTGATCTTCGTGTACAAGTCGAAGTCTTGTGCGATCTCGCCAAGCGCTATCAACTGCTTCGGAGTGATCTCGCCACCCGGCACTCGAGGGACCACCGAGTAGGTGCCGTTGCGTTGCATGTTCGCAAGGGCGTGATCGTTGGTGTCCTGGAGCGCCCCTTGATCGCCATCGAGGATGTAGCCGTTGCTCAGCGAAGCCAGGATCGAAGCGACCGCAGGGCGGCAGATCTCGCAGCCTCGACCCTGACCATGAGCGCCGACGACGGCGGTCCACGTCGAGTGTTGGTGGAACCGGATGAGATCGAACAGCTCCTGTCTGGTCTGCTCGAAGTGCGAGCACAGCGAACGCTTCGCGTCGATGCCGAGGGCATCGAGCTCAGCGAACAGCAGCTTGGACAGATCGGGGACACAGCCACCACAGCCAGTGCCAGCATTTGTCTCCGACTTCAGGCTCGGCAGATCGTGGCACCCCTTGGCGACTGCATCCTTGCAGTCACCGCGAGTGACGTTGTTGCACGAACAGAGCTGAACGGAGTCGGGGAGCTCGCTCGACACCGCCGGCGCCAGACCCGCAGGCAGGACCAGACCGGCGACGTTCACACTGGGCATCGCGCCACTCGACATGGCCAGGAACACGTCGTAGTTGGATGCATCGCCGACCAACACTCCCCCGGTGACGATGCCGTCGACGGTCGAGACCCGTCGGTGGACCTTCGACTCGGGATCAGAGAACTCGACCCGGTCGTCGCCATCGGCGGGGGTTCCGAAGCTGGCGACGTCGACGCCGAGCAGCTTCAATTTGGTGGACGTATCAGCCCCTTCGAAGGTGCTGTCACCCCCCGCCAATCGATCAGCCAGAACTCGAGCCATCGCGTAGCCAGGTGCGACGAGTCCGTACACCCGACCAGCGTGACAGGCCACCTCGCCGATGGCCGAGATCGCCGGGTCGCTGGTGGTGCAGTGGTCATCGATGACGACACCGCCCCGTTCGCCGATCGCCAGACCGGCGGCAGCGGCCAGCTGATGGCGAGGACGAATACCGGCGGAGAACACCACGAGCTGGGATGGCAGCAGCGAACCGTCGTTCGAGCGGAGGCCGTGCAAACCGGCATCGTCTCCTTCGACTGCGCTGGTGGCGAAGCTGAGGTGGGTCTCGATCCCGAGATCGGTGACCCAGCGCCGAAGCATCGAGGACGCAGGTGCATCCAGTTGCTGGGGCATGAGGCGCTCCGCCATCTCGACGACCGACGTCGCCAACCCCAAGTTGCTGACTGCGTTTGCAGCCTCGAGCCCGAGGAGGCCGCCGCCGATCACCACACCAGCGTTGACCTCCGCACGCTCAGACCATTCGCGGATGGCTTCGAGGTCTTCGATCGTTCGGTAGACGAAACAGCCCGGAAGATCGGCGCCGGGAATGGGCGGCACGAACGGGTCGGACCCGGTGGCGAGCACCAGGTGGTCGAAAGCAATGTCACTGCCGTCATCCAGGGTGACGCTCTTGCTGTCTCGATCGATCGCTGCGACGGCTGCACCGAGACGCAGATCCACGCCAGCGCTGGCCAGTGCGGACTCGTCGCAGAGGGTGAGATCATCCAGGGTCGATCCATCGAAGTATGAGCTCAAGGCCACCCGGTCATAGGCGGGCATGTGTTCCGCTCCGAGAACCGTGATCCGCAACTCTTCCGGCTTCCGGCTGATGAGGTCCTCGACGAAACGCTGCCCAACCATTCCGTTTCCAACAACAACGACATGTCCGCTGGCACTCATGGTCATGGAGCGGCCATCAAGTTGGCTTCGACGCTGATGAAGATGTCGGCAAGAAAGCCGTAAGCAGCACCCCAGGCATCGAGCACCGACGGGTCGAGCTCGCCGAGCACGTCGACCATTGCGCCGAGCAGAGCGCCACCGACGATGTCGTAGTGGTCGTGCTCTGCTCCGGCAGCGACATGTTTCACCGCGATCTCCTGCACCACGGGCACGAGGGCTTCGACCTGATCGATGTTCTCTGCGTAGGCGAGGACCGCTCCGGCGAGGCGCTCGGGCTGGCCCGGCGCTGCTCCTGCGAACATCGATTCGACCTCGGGATGTTCAGTGAACAGCCGTTCATACATTCGGGTCGTGATGGCCAAACCATGCTCTTCGAGCACAGGCTTGGTCGCCGTGACGATCTGTTTCGTTTCGTTGCTGAGTGTTGGAGCGCTGCTTTCGGCCATGGCCAACATTCAGCCACGGCTGTGTGTCGGCAAGATTCGGTCGTCGTCACAGCTGTGCGACGTTCACCTCACCCGCTCCACAACAGCGCGTTCGTCTTCTCACACGTGCTTCTGGCACCCGTGCGTTCGCAAGTGCACGATCGGCACGTCCATGTACAAATGCATGGGAGGCTTTTCCACCACGCTCCGAAAAGTAGGGATGAAAGTAGGGATGGATTCACCTCGACGACCGCTTCGAGTGGACCGCCCCCAACACCCTGAATCCCGACCATCGTATGAATTCGTAGCCAGACACCCCATAGATGGCTACACTTTCATACATGTCCGATTCTGCTCTCGCTGATCTCCCCCAGGTGTTCGGCCACGGCGATGCCTTGGCGGCCGGATTCTCTGATCGGAATCTGGCAGGCCTGCGCAGCAACGGCGAGATCGAACGTCTCGCTCGCGGCATCTACATCAAGCCAGATCTCGACGCCGACCTCGACCTGACAGAGATCGCCTTCCGGGCGCCACGAGCGACACTCTGCCTGACCACTGCCCTCGCTCGCCACGACCTCACCGACGACATCCCACCGAGCATCGACGCCGCCCTCCCCCGCCAACATCGATCACCCAAGACAGCCGCTCCCGTCACTTGGCACCGGTTCGACGACACCACGTTCGACATCGGACGAGACAGCCTCAAGCTCACCAAGGAGCTGAGCATCGGCATCTACAACCCGACCCGCTCGATCATCGACGCCTACCGGCTCCGCCACCTCTACGGAACCGACCAAGCCCACGAAGCCCTCAAACGATGGCTCCGCCAGCCAGGCAACCACCCAAGCGAACTCCTTGCCATGACTAAGCACTTCCCAAACACAGCACCAATGATCCGGACAACACTCGAAGCCGTCCTGTGACAAGCCGACCCGACCGCTCCACACCCGGCGGTGCTGCCTACCTCGACCTTCGCAAGCTTGCGACCAACACGCACCGTCCAACCGACGAACTCCAACAGCTTTACGCACTCGAAGGATTCCTCGACCGGCTCACACGATCCAGCCATAGCGAGCGCTTCATTCTGAAAGGCGGCGTCCTCCTCGCCGCCTACTCCGAACGCAGACCGACAAGAGACATCGACTTCGCTGCCAGTCAAATTCAGGCCGACCACGACAGCATCCGCGAGATCGTCAACGACATCCTGAGCATCGCGGTCGATGACGGCCTTGAGTTCAATCGCGACAAAACCAGCGTCGAAGACATCCGAGATCTCGATGCCTACCCGGGCGTGCGGGCCCAGATCAGTGGATCACTCGCAACAGCGAACATCCGCTTCCATGTCGACATCAACATCGGCGATCCACTCTGGCCAGAGCCACTCCAGATCGAACTCCCACGACTCCTCGGAACAACGCCGTTGCGGATCAAGGGCTACTCGGTCGAACTCGTGCTCGCGGAGAAGATCGTCACCGCCCTCCAGCGAGGTACCGCCAACACCCGATGGCGAGACTTCGTCGACATCGCCGCCTTGTCCAGGGCCAAGATCGACCACCAGATCCTCAGCGAAGCAATCCGCAAGGTTGCCGAACACCGCCGAGCCTCCATCCAGCCACTGTCAGCTGTCTTGGATGGCTTCGCCGCCATCGCTCAACCACGGTGGCAGGCATGGCGGCGCAAGCAACAACTCACCAACACTCCGGAGCAATTCACCGATCTGCTCGCGGTCGTGGTCGGGTTCGCCGACCCTCTCCTGGAATCGACATGAACAAAGCCAGCTCCGGAAAGTAGGGATGGGAGTAGGGATCGGGCTCGGATGGAGATCGATTCCCGCCTTTGCTCATCCGGCTAGCAGTGATTCCCGAACCGACGTTTCCCCTGGTAGAGCTACTGAATGCGCACACCGGAAATGGCTCGGGAGATGACGAGCTGCTGGATCTGCTCTGTGCCCTCGAAAATGTCGAAGATCTTGGCATCACGGTGCCAGCGTTCGACCGGGTACTCACGGGTGTAGCCGTAGCCGCCAAGAATCTGGATCGCTCGCTCGGTGCTGTGCACGGCAACTCGGCCAGCCTTGAGCTTGGCCATCGAGCCCTCGGCGTTGACGAAGGCCTTCTGCTTGCCCAGCCAAGCGGCACGACGGGTGAGCAAGCGAGCGGCATCGATCTCGGTGGCCATGTCGGCCAGCATGAAGGCAATGCTCTGGTTCTCGATGATCGCCCGACCGAAGGCCTTGCGCTCCTTGGCGTAGTCGAGTGAGTACTCGAACGCCGCCCGAGCAATGCCGAGTGCCTGCGCGGCCACGGCCGGGCGAGTTGCCTCGAAGGTCTGCATGGCGGCCTGGCTGTTACTGCTCTTGCCCTCACGCACACGAGCGAGTCGCTCGTCGAGCTTGTCCTTGCCTCCCAGCAACATGGCGCCGGGGATGCGGCAGTCGTCGAGGACAACCTCGGCGGTGTGGCTGGCACGGATGCCATGCTTCTTGTACTTCTGACCCTGGCTGAGCCCCGGCGTATTCGGCGGAATAATGAAGCTGGCGTGACCCTTCGAACCGAGCTCGGGGTCGGTCACCGCAACGACGACGTGAATGTCAGCAATGCCGCCGTTGGTGATCCATGCCTTGGTGCCGTTGAGGACCCACTCGTCGGTCGCTTCTTCGTACTTGGCCCGCAGGCGGTAGCCGTTCACATCAGAACCAGCATCAGGCTCGCTTGCGCAGAAGGCCCCGAGAGCGATCTTGTCCGGCGTGCCGTAACACTGGGGCACCCACTCGAGCATCTGTTCCATCGTGCCGCTCGCAGCGATACCGGCGGCAGCGAGGCCTGAGCCCATGATGGCCATGCCGAGGCCAGCGTCACCCCAGAACATCTCTTCGAGGGCCACCACCATGCTCTGGCCCGTTGGATCGTTCATCATGAGCTCGGCCATGAACTCCCAGCCGTAGAGCCCGATCTGCGCAGCTTCTTCGACGAACGGGTACGGGAACTCTTCCCGCTCGTCCCACTCTTCAGCGATGGGACGCATCGAGTTCTCAGCGAAGTCGTGGATCCACTTCTGCAGCGTGATCTGATCTTCGTTGAGCGCAAGTGAGAATTCAGTCATGGCGTTCCTCTGTTGAGAGCGGTCCGATCGCTCGTGTTCACCATCGGCAGCAAGAACCCCGATGTAAGTTACCAACAAGTAACAATGCTAGCAAAAGTTACCACTCGGTAGCAATACCAAGCGGCAAGGTTCCCAGACTATTCAGCTCACCAGATGCAACGGAGACCGCACGCCGCAGGACCGGTCAGGGCACTAGGACGCCAGCGCTGCCTGATCGTCCTTCGTGACGAGACCTGCGATCGCTGCCATGACATGGTCGGCGTTGACCTGGTGATCGGTGCTCTCCAACTCGAACGACGGACCGACCCGCAAGTGCACGTCAGGCCGAGGGAACTGCAAGCGTGGCGGGCGAGCCCGAGGCCAGACCTTTTCAGTATTGACGAAACCAACCGGCACGATCACTGCATCAGACGCGAGGGCGATGCGCGACACGCCCTGCCGCCCCGGGCCGACACCGTCCACCCAGTCCTCCGGCTTCACCAATCGGCCTTCGGGCATCATCGACACCAAGTGCCCCTGCTTCAACGCAGCAATGGCTTCCGCCTCGGATTCTTCCTTGCGCTCCTTGGATGTGGCGATGCAACCGATGCTGCGGAGGTACTTGCCGCCCACACCGTTGCTCACCAAGTCCTCCCGAACCAGAATCCGACTGGAGATGCCGAACTTCGAAAAGATCGCCATGGTGACCGCCAGGTCCAGCAAGCTCCGGTGATTGCCAGCCATCAAGATGGGCCGGTTCGTCGGGAGGGTCAGCTTCTCGGGCAGGTGGATCTTGGCCCCGATCCTCGCTGCGTTCGCCATCAGCTTGCCGCTCCGGACAAACCAGTCGTGTTCTTCAGTCGGAGTCACCGAGCGATTCTACGACGAGGTGTCCCCGGAGGACGTCATTCGCAGCGTCTGTCACTTGTCTGAATGGACCATCGGACCTTCGGAACTGAGTGCACTGACCCAACCAATGAACCGCAGCGTGAGACATTCGATTCGACCTGCGGCCGCAGGCTCTTGTTTGCCAGCTTGTCTGCCGAACGAACCGCCGTCGGCCATCGCGCCACACGATCCCGCTCTCTCACCACAGACAACCTCCTCACCACACACAACCTCACCGAAATCAGCGCGGAGCCTCAACCACCGAGTACGCGTTCATGATCGCTCTCATCGCCATCGTCTGCTTCGGGGCCGTGCGGAGCTTTGGCCGATCGGCCGCATTCGAAGGCGAGGGTTCTGTTGAAGACGCAACCCTGGCACTGAGCGACCCCGAAACGGTGACCGTCACGCAAGGCTCGACACAACGGTCCGGCGGCAGTGGTGCCGGCGGCTCCGGTAGCGGCCCCTCAGGCGGCGCGGGTTCAGGTGCCCCGGTCTTCAACCAAATCACCGGAGCAATCCAGAGCACCCAACTGGCTGATGGAAGCTTCGAAGATGGCGAAGAACGGGTCGTGGGAACGTACAGCGCCGGCACCAATGTCCTGGCATGGACCGTGGTCGCGGGCACGGTCGACAGCCACGCCGTCGAGTACGCAGGGTTCGGCAGCCAAGACCGTGTCCTCGACCTAAACGGACGCACGGCCGGTGCGGTGAGCCAGGACATCGCCATCACGCCGGGTGTCGGATACTCGCTGACGTTCCTTGCGGCAGAAAACGTCAACTGCGGTCCGGCAGTCAAAACCATGGCCGTCGAATGGAACGGTCAAGTCATCAGCAACGTCGAGGTCGACCTGCCGCAAGGCGGCGTTGAAGAGGTGACCATCAACCTGCCACCGAGCGCTTCGACCACCGGCACGCTCACCCTCCGTTCGACCACGCTGCCAGGCCCACAGGGCCCCAGAAACCTCGGTCCGACCGACAGCCGTTGTGGAGTTCAGGTCGACGTGCCGTCGATCTCCTTGGCATCCCGCTGATCGACGAGACGCAAACGACGGTTTCGTAGATTCCGGGAGGGGTCGTGCATCGGCCTACTCTCTTGCGATGACCGATCTCCAGGACCCGCCGGCCAAGAAGCTGCCCTTCCATCTGCGAGGCAACTACGCACCCGTCACTGAAGAGGTCGACGCCACCGACCTCGCTGTCGTTGGCGCCTTGCCTCCCGAGCTCGATGGTCGCTACTTCCGCAACGGCGCCAACCCACACACGGGCTTCTCACCCCATTGGTTCGCCGGTGACGGAATGATTCACGGCATTCGCCTGCGTGACGGCAAGGCCGAGTGGTACGCAACCGCTGGGTCCAGACTCGAGCGCTCAACGAGAAAGGTGCCCGCGCCATCGGAAAGGACGGCTCGGTCGACCGCACGATCGGCGTGGCCAACACTCACATCGTCGAACACTCCGGCAAGATTCTGGCCCTGGTCGAATCCAGCTTCCCTTGCGAACTCGATCCGGAGCTGAACACGGTCGGGGTCTACGACTTCGACGGCAAGCTCGAATCGGCGATGACCGCACACCCGAAGATCTGTCCGGTCACCGGCGAGATGCACTTCTTCGGCTACTCCTTCAGCGCCCCGTTCCTCACCTACAACCGGGTGTCTGCTGACGGTCAGCTCGTGCAGACCGAGGCCATCGACGTGCCCGGCCCCACCATGATCCACGACTTCTCGATCACCGAGTCACACGTGCTGTTCATGGACCTGCCCGTGGTGTTCGACTTCGAGCTGGCCATGAAGGGCTCGATGCCCTACCGATGGGACGACGACTACGGCGCCCGCGTCGGCGTGATGCCCCGGGGTGTCGCCGGGGTGCAACCCACATGGTTCGACGTCGACCCCTGCTACGTCTTCCACCCGATGAACAGCTTCGACGTGGTCGGCGACAGCGGCGAGGTCGAGCAGATCGTGTTCGACACCGCCCGGTATCCCGAGCTCTGGCGCCAAGAGTCCACCAAGTTCAACAACGACGCCGCGCTGCATCGCTGGACGCTCGATCTCACCAAGGGCACAGTGAAAGAGGAACCGCTGGACGATCGCGACATCGAGTTCCCACGAGTGGCCGAGGATCGGGTCGGCCTCACCAACGACATCGGCTACGCCGTCGCAACGTTCGGCGAGTCGAATTCGATCGTGAAGTACGACCTACTCGATGGCGGCTCGGAGGCCCACGACTTCGGCGCCGAGCAGATCCCCGGCGAAGCCGTGTTCGTTCCTCGCGAGGGCGCCGTCGCCGAAGACGACGGTTGGTTGCTGCAATACGTCTACGACAAGCCAACCAATTCGAGCGAGTTCGTCGTGCTCGATGCCGCCAACATCTCCGCTGAGCCCACCGCTCGAGTGGCACTCCCCCAGCGTGTGCCTTTCGGCTTCCACGGCAGCTGGATCGCGGACTGAACTTGGGAGGACCCGACCCCTCCCAACTCAGTTGGGAGGGGTCGGGTCCTCCCAAGTTCAGTTGGCGTAGGTGGTGCCGGTGCCGAAGTTGGCGAATGGGATCGCCGTTGGGTTGGCGCCGCTGTTGTAGATGTTCGTCGGGCTGAAGCCCTGGACGTTCGGCGAATCGAGACGCAGCGAAGGAGAGATCGTGCCGCCCTTGCAGTCATGGTCGGCGTTGAAGCAGCCGCTGGTCATGATGTCGAGCACGTCGGGATGCCAGGCACCGATCCAGTCGGCGTGTGTCGTGGTGCCGCCAGGCATCAGCATGCCGCCGTTCGCTCGATGGTCGTCCGATGACAGATACCAGTCGCCGGTATTGGTGTCGTTGTTGTTCCAGTGGATGTTGTAGGTCAGCTGCGGATGCCGGATGGGATGGCTGGCGGGACACGCCGCGCCGTATCGAGGCGGGTACGCCATGTGGCTCTTGTTGTCCGGCGATGCCAAACGACCGTCACCGCAGCGAGGGAAGATGAGGCTGAGCGTCAGGAACTCACCGGCCGAGCAATCGGGAATCAAGCGGCCGGTGTTGTGTTCGCCGACGGTGATCGGCGAGCCGCACGTCCACGAGTAGTCGACGCCAGCTCCGATGGGTTGCTCGCGGCCAGGCTGAGGCGACATCGCCATGGCGTTGCCGGCCACCATCTGCAGACCGTTCGGGTACGGGACGACGTCTTCGTCGCCTGCCCGCTTGTAGTACGTCAGCATGTACTGCGCCGGACGGACATCGCCGTTGCCGTCGAGCACGGCGGGCACCCAGTACGCCGAGCGGTTGAGCGGGCCACCCTGGCAACTGGCATCACCGGAAGAGGCCAAGCTCGCCCCCGTGGAGGAGAAGTCGGCGAGGAGATTGCCGAAGTACATGTGAAGATGCGTTGCTGCCTGTTGACCAGGGAACACGATCGCGTCATCGAAATTGAAGTGGCTCACGGTGCAAACGGTGCGGAACGAACCGTCCTGCCCGCTCTGGCTGATGTTGACGTTCGAGTTGGTGAAGTTGTCGACGGCGATTCCGGAGAATCCGACCGTCGATCGACCTTCCGTGGCGAGGGGAGAGGTCGCTGGGGTAGTCGACGGAGCGGTTGTCGACGGCTTTGTCGTGGTCGTCGGCTGGCTGGTTGTGGGGCTTGGCGTGGTCGTGGGTCGAGCCGATGTTGGCACTGAGTTTGCGGGACCGGCCGCCGGTGCTGAGCTGGCGCTCGGACCAGCGTCGGCATCGGCGACGCTCGTCGCCACCGGCGGATCGCCCTGTGGTTCCGTTGGCTGCGTGGTCGACGAGACCAGCGAATCCGTGGGTACGTCAGCTTCTTCGTCCTGCTCGACGGCGCCGATGGTCGGGGTCGGCAGCCAGGTGGCGTCGTCACCGATTTCGAGCGCTGGATCCGGCGCAGTGTCGGCATCGTCAAACGCAAGGGCTTCAGGTGTTTCCACCGTTGTCGGCGCGGCAATCACGTCACCGGCGTGATTCCCAGAGGCAACCACGAGCATGGCGCCGGCCAGCGAAACAACGGCGCCGAGCGCCAGGAGCATCTTGAGTTGGAGAGCACCGAGTTGGATCGAACCCATGGGGGTCCTAACGGCACATCACCCGTGGGTCTTGAGGACTACAGCCATGATGCGTTCGAGCCAACGGTCGCCGCAGAACCGGCGGGGCACACGATCAGGCCAGCACGTTGCCGTGGCGATGCAGCGTCGTGCTGATCGCCTGCTCCCGCAGGTAGTGCTGCAACTCGATGCGCCCCTCAGCGGTGACGGCGTCATCCGCAATGTGGATACCTGCGTTCGCAGCAGCATCTCGGACGACAGGGTCCACGACGCCAAGATGCCGAATGCGGTCAGCTCCGAGCGAGCCGATGCGAGCAGCGAAGGTCTCAGCGTCTTCCGCCTCGACGGTCGAGATCAGGGTGCGGACGCCGCACGTCGATGCCGCTGATCGCACGCGTCGGAGTGCGGCCGGGTCGGTCCCCGCTTCGACCCGGACCGCAACGAGCGCGAGCGGTCGGTACCGGAACACATTCGACTCACAGAACAGCGCCGTCGGGTCGTGCTCGACTGAGAACTCATCGAGCCACGCCGCCCGGTCGCTGGCTTCGGCATGGGCAAGCCAATCGGCGTGCTCCGGCCGGCTGGTCGGTGTCCAGCGGCCGAGCTGGGTGATGTAGTTCGGGCCGCCGGCCTTGGCACCCGGTCCGATCGATGAACGCTTCCAGCCACCGAACGGTTGGCGTTGCACGATCGCCCCGGTGATCGCACGGTTGACATAGCCGTTGCCGACCTCGACTCGCTCACGCCAGTGCTCGACCTCGGCCGGATCGAGCGAATGGATGCCGCCGGTCAGGCCAAACGAGGTCGCATTCTGCAGCGCAATGGCGTGGTCCAGGTCCTTGGCGAACATGACACCGAGGACCGGACCGAAGCACTCGGTCTGATGGAACCACGACCCAGCAACAACACCAACTCGTACGCCTGGCGTCCACGTGTCATCACCGAGTTGCTCCGGCTTGACCAACCACTGTTCGCCCGGCTCGAGCGTGGTCAGCGCTCGTTCGAGCTTCGCGGTTGGTGCTCCGATCATCGGGCCCATTCTCGTTTCCAGCTGCGTTGCTGGACCAACGACCAGGCTCGACACGGCGTCGATCAGTTGGCGACGGAAACGATCAGACTCGTAAACATCACCGATGCAGATCGCCAGGCTCGCGGCCGAACACTTCTGGCCGGCGTGCCCAAAGGCGGAATCGACGAGGTCGGCAACCGCCTCATCCAGATCAGCGTTGGGGGTGATGATCAGTGCGTTCTTGCCGGAGGTCTCGGCGAAGATCCTGATGTCTGGGCGCCACGAGCGGAACAGCTCCGCCGTTTCGTAAGCACCGGTGAGGATCACCGCGTCGACATCATCGTGCGTCACGAGGTGTTGGCCGACCTCGTCGTCCGGTGTGCGAACGAACCGAAGCGCATCGACAGGAACACCGCCAGCCCAACAGCATTCAGCGACGATCTCGGCGCAGCGGGGCACCTCGGGGGCAGGCTTGAAGATCACGGTGTTGCCGGCGGCAAGGGCGGCGAGAACGCCACCCGCTGGAATGGCGACCGGGAAGTTCCACGGCGGCACCACGGCGATCACGCCAAGCGGCGCGAACTCGGCCGAGGCGAAAATATCGAGGTCGAGGGCTCGATCGCCGTACCAACGAGCGAAGTCAACGGCTTCGGAGATCTCGACGTCGGCCTGGGCGAAGGACTTGTTCGCCTCGTGAACCATCGCATTGATCAAATCGCCACGGCGACGAGCGATCTCGGCGCCCACGGCGTGCAGTACGGCTCGTCGCTCGGTTGCTGGCCGAGCCGACCAAGCGGCCGCTGCTTCTCGAACCGCAGCCACCTCGGCGTCAACGGTTGCAAGATCATCGACCAGAGGCGTGCTCGGACCGACGAAGGGTCGAGCGATCACATCGTTGGCCCAACGGCGATTGGCAGGCAGCGCTGGGTCGGTGTCGGCTTCGTTGTGGAACGGGCGATCGGTCGAGCCCAGACTGAGCTGCGCCTGACGTTCGGCGGTGCGATCCTGCAAGCGTTGCGGCCCTGCACCGATGTTGTTGCGGTTGGCCACAGCTCCAGTGAACTTCGCCGCTTCAGACTGGAACGATGCGCTGCCGGGCGACAACGAGAAAAGGTGACGTATGAAGTTCTCGTCCGACGCATTCTCCTCGAGGCGCCGAAACAGATACGAGATGGCCACGTCGAAGTCGCGAGGCGCAACCACCGGCGTGTACAGCAGCAAGCCATCACCGTCATCGCGAACGGCCCGTGCCACACCGGGCGCCATGCCTTCGAGCATCTCGAACTCGATTCGACTGCTGACCCCGCGCTCGCTGGCAAGGAGGTGAGCCCAGGCCACATCAAACAAGTTGTGACTGGCCACACCCACACGCACCCCGTTCAGACGTTCGGGGGTCATGACCCAATCGAGGCAGCGCTTGTAGTTGGCGTCGGTCTCAGCCTTCGAGCGATACGGAGCGAGCTCCCAGCCGTGCATTGCCGACTCGACCCGCTCCATCGCGAGATTGGCTCCCTTGACCAGCCGAATCTTGACCTGACCTCCTTCACGCCCGTCGACCACGCGCACTCGACGAGCGTTCGCCCATGCCACCAACTCCTGCAACGCATGGAACGAGTCAGGAAGGTAGGCCTGGAGGACGATGCCAGCGTCGACGCTGTGCAGTTCGGGCTCGGCAAGCAGCTGCATGAACGCAGCCATCGTCAGCTCGAGGTCGTGATACTCCTCCATGTCGAGGTTGATGAACGTCGGCGGCGACGTCTTGGCCGCAGCCACAAACAGCGGGCGCAATCGGTCGACCACTCGACGAAGCGAGTCATCGAACGCCCACGGGTTGAGCTGTGAGACCACAGCGGACACCTTCACCGACACGTAGTCGACGTCGGGTTGCTGCAGCAGCGCACTCGCCGCAGCGAAGCGACGGTCGGCCTCGGCATCACCCAACACCGCCTCACCGAGCAAGTTGACGTTCAGTCGGAAACCCTCCTCACGACGAGCCCCCAGGTGCTTGGCCATCGGCGACGGCTCGGCATCAACCACGAGGTGGCCAACGAGCTGGCGCATGCGTCGCACGGCAAGAGGCATGACGATGCCAGGAATGACCGGCGCCAGTCGTGCGCCCACCTGGAGGAGAAGCTTGTCGATCGGAGACAGGAACCCCGGTAGGGCTTGCCCGATGACGAGTTGGGACAGCTGGTGGGCGGCCACAGCGTTGTCTTCTGGTCGGATCACGCGGTCTACGAACTTCATGGCGAACCCAACGCCAGCCTCGTCCTCGATCACGCCTCGAAGTTGATCAGCAGTGCGGTGTTCGCGTTTTGTCGTGGCGTCTTCAGCCCGACCCAACCACGAAGACACCAGGGCGATCGATGGATCGACCAGGTCGTCGGCGGGCGTTGGAAGCGGTGCGATGGGGGTGGACGCAGACATGGTCAAAGCCTTGCCGACACCCGACCACTCGGTCTTGTACGATCCGACCGATCATGGTGACCGAATCAGCCAACGTCGAGCCGCCGAACGGCGGCAGGCTCGGCCCTTTCCCATGCCAGGACGAGCTCCTCGAGCTGTATGACCTCCTCGTCGATGTGATCTTCTGCATGAAACAACTGGATGGCCGCTACGTGGCCGTCAACCGGGCGTTCGTTCGTCGGACAGGTCGTTCGTCAAAGCGAGACATCGTCGGCAAGAAGGCAAGCGATCTGTTCATCCCGCAGTTGGCCGAGCGCTACGAAGAACAGGATCAGGCGGTGCTCTCGACCGGCAAACCGTTGCGCGACGAGCTCGAGCTGATCAGGCGCGAGGACGGTTCCCTCGGGTGGTATCTCACCACCAAGTTGCCGGTGAAGGGCGACGGCGGCGCAACCGCCGGTCTCGTCACGATCAGCCGAGACCTCGCGACGCCAAGCGACGATGGCATCACGATCGAGTCGCTGCACCGCGTGGTCCAGCTGGTGCAGGACCAGCTTGCCGAGCCGTTGCGGGTGGCCGACCTCGCCACAGCTGCCGGGTGCTCAACGTCCTCGCTGGAGCGGCGAATGAAGAAGGTGTTCGGCCTCAGCGCTACGCAGTTCGTGTTGCGCAGCCGAGTCGACCGGGCCACTCGCCTGTTGACCACGACCAACACCTCCTTGGCCGACATCGCCACCGAGGTCGGCTTCTACGATCAGGCGGACTTCACCCGGCGGTTCGCTCGCCTCACCAACGAAACCCCAGCCCAGTTCCGCCGACGACACGGCGGGGGCTGAACACCGAGCGGGTTCGTCACTGCCAGTCTCGTTGCTCTCGTCGCAGAATGTCAGAGCCATGACTTCCCGTGTCGATCGTCTGCCTGTTTGTTCAAGCGTCTAATCTCGCCGAAGGAGGTTTGGGCATGAGGATCAGTCGCGTCATCGTTGGGTCGGGAACTGGTGACTCGAGCGAGTTCGAGTTCAGTTCGAACCTCTCGGTGATCACCGAGCAACCGGCGGACGCCGAGCGGTTGCTTTCCGTTTTCCGCAACCTGTACCTCGGCATCAAGGGCGGCTGCCAGATCTTCGCCACGGTCGACGGTGTCGAGTTCGAGATGACCGACGAGATGATCCCCCTCGTCGGAGCGCGCATGGATGGCCAGTTCGCTGTGGTCGACCTGGCGTTGCCACCCGAGATCAGCACCGATCCCACCGACATCCGCGACGTGCAGGCCGTGGTCGCCCGAGCTGCCCTCGAGACCGTCGGAGCGATTCGTCCAACCCTCGACACCGCCCACCTGGACAAGGCGACGCTCGCTGTGGATCGACTCCGCGAGCCACTGGCGAACGACGCACACGCCGCCTATCTGCGACGCGCCGGGTTCCTCCAACTGTTCGCGCGGCGCTCGGGCCGTCAGTTGCTCGATCCCAACGACCCCGTCGTCCGAGAACTCGCCAGCTTCGACACGGTCCTCGAGAACCGCCGCCGCCAGATCAGCTCGAGCGGTGAGCCACTGCCAAGCGAGGTCGCTCACGCCACCGATGCGCTACGCGAACTCATGTCCGCTCGAATCGGCGGCGCCGCTCCAGAGACGGTGGCCCAGATGACGCCGGAGGCCGTCGAGCAAGACCTCGCTCAGTGGGTAGTGCAACAGCACGATCGCCAAGTCACCCCGGTCGTCGCTGAGATCTGCGCTCGACATGCCGAGGGCATCGATGTTCTTGGCTCCGTGCCGATCGTCATTGATCTGCGTCGACTCGAAGGGCTCCCGCCCGGTGGCGACGCCATGCGCTGGGCCGCACGTCTCCACAGTGACGAGCTGCAGTTCGTCGTGTTGGTGTCTGACGACGACAGTCGTCGATGGGTCGAGAGCGCCTTCATCTCGTCACCGGCAGGCTGAGGATTTCAGTCATCAGCCAGCGCGTGCAGCTTCGAATGATCGATACGCACCCGCACAACATCACCGATCGCATGAGCCCAGTCGCTGTCGACGGTGATCCACCGCTGGAGGCCCGCCTGTTCATCGAGAACCACGCGCCAGCGCCCCTCTCGGAAAGCGGCGTCGATGACCACGCCCTGCGCCACCGTGGTCGTTCCGGCATCTGACGACCGGGCTTCGTCAACCAGGACGAGGCTCGACACCGGAGCCACGACAACGCCGTTCGGTCCACGCCAGATGTTCGGGTGGCCGAGGAACTCAGCAACGAATGCGTCCGCCGGCTGGTACCAGAGATCAGTGGGCGGACCATGTTGCACCACCCTGCCGTCCCTCATGATCAGCACATCGTCAGCCAATGCAAAGGCCTCCTGCTGATCGTGGGTGACATGAACCACCGTGATGGTCAGGCGAGCGAACACGGCACGAAGCTCGACGATGAGGTCTTCTCGCAACACGCGGTCGAGTGAGCCGAGGGGCTCATCCAGGAGCAGGACACGAGGCGACGGTGCAAGCGAACGAGCCAACGCCACACGCTGCGCCTCACCGCCGGAGAGCGTCTGAACGTCGCGACGGCCGAAGCCATCGAGCCCGACGAGGTCGAGGACTTCAGCGGTTCGCTCGGCTGACGCCGGCCCAGTGATGCCCCGCATCTTCAAACCAAAGGCAACGTTGGCAGCAACATCGAGATGAGGAAAGAGCACGTGCTCCTGGAACATCATTCCCAGGTGTCGCTCGTTGATCGGTACTGACGCCTGATCCTCGCCACCGATCGTCACGGTGCCGCCGTCGAGCGTTTCGAGCCCGGCAATCGACCGCAGCAGCGTGCTCTTCCCCGACCCGCTCGGCCCGAGAACCGCCAGTGTCGAACCAGCAGGCACCGAGAAGGACACGTCCGACACCGCGGTCGTATTGCCGAAAGTCACGACTGCGTTGGCCACGTCGAGCGTTGCCGGCTGCTGCGATCGACTCACGCTGCTGTTCCCTTTCACGCTGGTGTCCCTTTCACAGAGCGACCGTCGCTCCGTCACGTCGCCATTCTGCAAGTGCCGCGATCATGGCGACGAGGATGCCGAGAATGACGCTCAATGCAAGCGCTCTTCCCCGCAAGAGATCTCCGGGCTGAGACAGCAGCCGGAAGATCGCGAGCGGAGCGGTGAACGCGGTATCGCTTCGAGAAAGGAACGAGGTGGCACCGAACTCGCCGAGGCTGATCGCAAATGCGAACCCACCGCCGGTGAGCGCGGCCCGCCGGATCAACGGCAAGTCGATCAGTCGGAGCACCGCCCCTGGCCTGGCACCGAGCAACGCTGCCGACTCGCGATACCGATGGTCGATCGCCCGGAGTGCAGGCACCACAGCGGCCAACACGAACGGCAACCCAACCACCGCATGGGCCACAGGGATGAGCCAGGGCGATCGCCGCAGGTCGAGCACGGTGAAGGCCAGCAGGTACCCGAAGCCGAGCGTGACGGCCGAGACGCCCAGCGGGATGAGTGCGGCCACTTCGATCGTGCGGCCGACTCGGCCGAACCGCGTGACGGCGAACGCTGTCGTGACCCCGATGATCATTGCGGCCACGGCAGCAACCACCCCGAACTGCAGCGACGTGACGACAGCCTCAGTGGCGGAAACCGGCAGCACGCTCACTGGCTCGGCGAGGTTCCGATAGTTGGTGAAGCCAAGCCCACTGCCCGGTCCCGTCCGAAGCGACGCAACGAACAAGGCGGTGAGCGGGCCGCCGATCACGACGCTGACCAACACGCCGATCACACTGATGTGCAGACGTTCCAGGCTCGTTCGGATCGGCTGCTGGAAGGAGCGGCTTCGGCCCCGTTCCTGCTGACTGAAGCGCCGTTGGAGTCGAGTTGACACCAGCGACAACAGCGCAACCACCACGATCTGGATGAGGGCCAGGACCGCAGCTACGTCGAACTCTTGACGGAAGATCGCGTTTCGGTAGATCTCTGTCTCGATCGTTGCCTTGCGGGGGCCGCCGAGGATCAGAATCACGCCGAAGCTGGTGAAGGAGAACAAGAACGTCAAGACGCCCGCGGATCCAATCACAGGAGCAAGCCGGGGCAGCGTCGCAGTCCTGAATGCCGCCCACGGTGACGCGCCCAGCACTCGAGCCGCTTCTTCGGGTCGACGATCGAGCGCGGCCCAGCGTCCGCCAACCACCCGGATCACGATGGCCACGTTGAAGAACACGTGGGCGGCGAGGATGGCGGCGGTCGATCGATCGAGGTCGATCCGTACGGCCTGGAACGCCGCCTCGATCGCGGCAGCGACCACCACCGTCGGCAGAACGAACGGAACGACGGCGATCGCTCGGACCGCCGCCCGGCCTCGGAACGAGTAGCGGGCGAGGGCGTGGGCAATGGGCAACCCAACGATCAGTGTCAGCACCGCTGACGCAGCCGCCTGCCAGAGGGTGAACCACAGAATGGAGCGGGTAGAGCGGCGTCCGAGGATCTCGAACAACCGCTCGGGCCCAACACCGGCCAAGCTCCGCAACAGCACCGTGACCAGCGGCCACACCACCAACACCCCAAGAAACACCACCGGCACCAACACCAAGAGCCCACCAAACCCCGGGTTTCTGACCCTCAGTTTCGATAGCTGTAGCCCCCGGTTGCTCATCAACTCAAGACGATCTCAGTCCAGCGCTGGGTCCAGTCGAGACGTCCGGCTTCGATCTCGGCCGGTGTGAGCGTGATCGGATCGTCAGACAGCGAACCGAACTCGACGAACAGCTCCGGCAACTCGACGGTTTCGTTGGCGGGGTAGACGAACATGTTCAACGGCACGTCGGCCTGGAACGTCGGCGACAACATGAAGTCGACCAATGCTGCTGCTTCGTTCGGGTGCTCAGTGCCGGCGAGCACGCCAGCGAACTCGATCTGGCGGAAACACGAATCAATCAGCACGCCGGTGCGAGGCGCATCGACGGGCGGATCAGCGAACAGCACATCGGCCGTCGGTGACGAGGCGTATGAGGTGACGATCGCGGCATCGCCTCCACCAGCGATGAATTCGCCGTAGTAGGCGTCATTCCAGCCCGACGTGACCCGGAGCCCTCCGTCGACCAGGCCCTGCCAATAGTCCTCCCATCCGTCCTCACCGAAGTGAGCGATCGTGGCGAGCAGGAACGCAAAGCCAGGAGACGAACTCTCCGGGTTCATGGTGACGAACGTGTCGGCGTAGGCGGTGAGGTCCTCGAGGCTCGCCGGTGGTGGCCCGTCGAGTTCGTCGGTCCAGTAGTTGACGCAGACATCGCTGACGTCGATCGGCGTGACTCGATGCTCGGCGTCGAGCTCGAGCTCGTCAGGAACGTCACTGAGCGCCGGGGATTCGTAGGGCACGAACAGCTCGGCGTCGAGACCACGCTGCAAGAAGGTGTTGTCGATGCCGAACATGACGTCACCCTCGGGGGCTCCGGCGGTGAGTACGGCTCGAGACACGATCTCGCCGGCATCGCCCGCTGACAGGACCTCGACGGTGACGCCGGTCTCGTCGGTGAAAGCCTCGAAGATGCCGTCGGAAACGACGAACGAGTCGTGGGTGACGAGCGTGATGGTGACCGGTGCGAGATCGGTCGTGTCGATGACGACTTCGTCGTCGAGCGTCGCATCACCGCCGCAAGCCGCAGCGAGCAAACCGACAGAGACGGCAACGGACAGGGGGACGAGGTTTCTCATAGGTGCCTTCCTTGCGCTGGAATTATCCAGATCAGGTTCACGGGTCGGCGGTGGTGACATCGGTGAGCAAGCTCACGTGGTCGACCGCCCTCTCAGCCCGACTCCTCGAGCTCCCCGGCGTATGTTGTGCGCCCACACTACGGGGTCAGGTCCCCTCAACCACAACTTCTTCTTGCACCTGCCGTGGCGTCAGGTTCTACGTTCGCCTGCATGGCAACGCCCGCAGCAGCAGAACCCGCAACCAAGATCGGAGACCTGGCTGAGTCGAGCGGCGTGACCGTTCGCACTCTGCGCTACTACGAGGAGATCGACTTGTTGATCCCCTCGTCCCGCACGCCCGCTGGCCACCGGTTGTACGAGCAGCCCGAGATCGAGCGCCTGTACAGGATCTGCTTTCTTCGTCAGCTCGGCATGCCGCTCGACGGCATCCGCCGCTCGCTCACCGGAGGGACCAACGCAACTGCCGACGCGTTGACCGCTCACCTCGAGGAGGTCGATCGCCGACTTGCCACCGAGAATCGACTTCGGGCCCGGCTCGCTCGACTGATCGGCGCCACCGAAGCCGGAAGCTCGCCAACCGACATCATCAACGTCCTGGAAGACATGAACATGCTCAACACCACCATCAACCGCCCCATCGCCACCCTCGTCTGCACCGACATACCTGCCGCCGTCGCCTTCCTCACCGACGTGTTCGGTCTCGGGCCCGGCGACACCACGTCGACACCTGACGGCGATGTCGTCCACGGGGAAGTCGAAGTCGGATCGGGCACGGTTTGGCTTCACCCGCAAGCACCCGATTTCTCGCTTGTCGCACCGTCAACGCACGGCCACACAACGGCGACGATGGTGGTGTTGGTCGACGACGTCGACGCTCACCACGACCACGCCGTCTCGAAAGGCGCAGACGTCCGATACCCACCAACCGACCAGCCCTACGGCTACCGCGAGTACGGCGTGCTCGACAGCGAGGGCCACCTCTGGTCCTTCATGAAGCCCCTTTGACCAACAGGGGTTTATGTGGAATTGGCTGGGACGTTGAGAGCGCAGCGAGCAACTCTGTCAATGAGCGGAGCGAATGGCGGCGACGGTGGCAGCCAGTGCGCTGACCAAGTCGGCTGGGGCAAGGGCGATCTCGAGACCTCGGCGGCCCCCGCTGACATGCATCTCGTCCAGGGCTTCGCAGATCTCATCGATGTAGGTCGGGAGCCGCTTGCGTTGACCAAGCGGTGAGATCCCACCCACCACGTAGCCGGTGGTCTTCTCGGCCAGAGCGGGGTCGGCCATCACGGCCTTCTTGCCGCCGACCGCCCGAGCCAACGCCTTCAAGTCGAGCATGCTCGACACCGGCACGCAGGCCACCACGAGCGAACCATCGACCATCGCCAGCAGCGTCTTGAACACGGCGTCGGCATCAAGACCGAGCGCCTCGGCCGCCTCCGATCCGTAGCTCGAGGTGTCGTTATCGTGCTCGTAAGAAACGGTCCGGTACGAAACGCCAAGGGCATCGAGTTGTTTGGTCGCTGGCGTCACTTGGTCAACTCACGCAGTGAGCGACTCAGGCTCGACGAACCGTCGCCCCGTCGGCGGAGTCTTCGATGATCCAACCATCGGCCAGCAGTTCGTCCCGCAGCGCATCGGCAGTGGCGAAATCCTTCGCTGCCTTCGCATCGGTGCGGGCCGCAACCTTGGCCAGCACATCGGCCGGAGTCTCGTCGGCACCGGATCCGTCGTCGAGTTCGAGCCCGAGGGCGCCGGCGATTTCGAGCACCGTTGCGGCCACGACACCAACGGCGTCGCTGTCACCGCTGTCGAGCAACGAGTTACCCTCTCGTACCTGACGGAACAGCAAGTCGGTCGCAGCGGGACTGTCGAAGTCGTTGTCCATTGCCGCTCGGAACTGATCGAGGACAGCCGGATCAGCAACACTTGCGAGTGCTGCAGTTCGACGAGCGAAGGTGTCGAGTCGTTCCATCGCCACACCGCGCTCGGTCATCGTGGTCTCGGTGACCTCGATCGGTGAGCGGTAGTGCGACTGCAGCACCAGCAAGCGATAGGCGCGAGCGTCGTACTGATCAACGAGGTCGAGCAGGTTCTTCACGTTGCCGAGCGACTTCGACATCTTCTCGCCGTCCATCTCGACGAAGCCGTTGTGCATCCAATGAGTGACGAACGTCTTGCCGTCGGCGATGGCCTGGGCCCGCTCGTTCTCGTGGTGAGGGAACGTGAGGTCGAGTCCGCCGCCGTGGATGTCAAAGCCCTCACCGAGAAGGTCGAGGCTCATCACGACACACTCGGTGTGCCAGCCAGGCCGACCGGCGCCCCAAGGCGAAGGCCACGATGGCTCGCCCTCTTTGGCCAGCTTCCACAACGCGAAGTCGCCGGGGTGACGCTTTTCGGTGCCGACGACGACGCGATCGCCGCCGCCTTCGATCAGCTGATCGAGTGACTGATGAGCGAGCATGCCGTAGCCGTCGACCGATTCGACCGAGAGATACACACCATCGGTTGTTGCGTAGGCCTTGCCTGTCGCCACGAGTCGCTCGAGAAGCTCCACCATGCCTTCGACGTATTCGGTTGCGTGGGGCGTGTGATCGGGCCGGAGCACGTTGAGCGCATCCATGGCCTGCCACCAGATCGTCTCGCACTTGATGGCGATCTCGGTCGACTCCCGACCTTCACGATTGGCCCGGTTGATGATCTGGTCATCGATGTCGGTGATGTTCGACACGAACGTGACGTCGAGCCCGGTCCAGGAGAGATAGCGGCGGACGATGTCGAACACCAGCGTCATACGACCGTGACCGATATGAGGAGGCCCGTACACCGTGGGCCCACAGACGTACATCGACACCTTGCCCGGGTCCCGCAACTCGAGCGGAACCACTTTCTGCTTGGCTGTGTCGTAGAGCTGGATCATGGCGCAGAGGGTACGCCACATCCCACTCGCTTCGTTCTGCATTTCCCCCAAACCGGGGGCCACGGCTATCAGAACTGAGGGTCTCAAACCCGGGGTTTGGACAGCACGCGTGCGGGTCAGGGGTGGCTGG
>CAYGQE010000017.1:0-95972 GCA_964351995.1 uncultured Acidimicrobiaceae bacterium
CACCCATAACGCCCGCCCGTAATCACCGGCGCCGCATTCCAACACGCGCCACAGTTCGGCCCCACTGCGGCGCAGCAATTTCACCGTGTGTTGTCGACAAGACTCGCGGCAACGGAGTCGCCGGTTCTCGGACAAACAAAACTTGGCTGCCTCCGAGCCGGCCTTCGGCCACACTGACAGCGTGGGATCTCTACTAATCGTCACAGGGCCACCAGGTGCGGGGAAGTCAACGATCGCAGCTGAGCTGGCCAACCAGAGTCCATCCAGCGTCCTCGTCCACGGTGACGACTTCTTCGGCTTCCTCGCTGCAGGCGCGATCGAGCCCTGGCTGCCAGAATCGCATACGCAAAACGAGATCGTCACCGAGGCTGCAGCACGTGCGACCGGCCGCTTCGCTGAAGACTACGAGACCGTCTATGACGGAGTCATCGGACCGTGGCTTCTCCCGACGTTTGCCTCGGCATGCAATCTCACCACGCTCGACTACGTCGTGATCCTGCCGCCAGTAGACATCTGCGTCTCCAGAGTCTCCACCCGGACCGGGCACGGCTTCGACGACGAGCCAGCAACACGGAAGATGCATGCCGAGTTTCGTCGCGAGACAGTTGGCTCACAGCACCTGCTGGACACCGACACATGGCAGCTCGAAGAGACGTTGGAAGCAATCGGCAGTGCTCGGCGGTCAGGGCGGCTGCGATACGACGTTGGAACTTGAGCCCGCAGACGAGCCTTGCGCCGGGAGAGCACTCGAGAACCTCAGACCTGACCGGAATCGGACATCCGAAGACCTCTGGCTGGCAGCCGCCGTGTCTCCTATTGTCGGCGCCGTGCAGACCCCGGACGATGACATCGGAAAGCTCGTCGCATGAGCCCGAGCCCTAGGGCGGGCGAACCGAATCCTGAGCCGCTGATCGACCTTCCATCTGTGCAGCGGCAACTCGTCATCATCTCAGGGCCTCCCGGAGCGGGGAAGTCAACGCTCGCAGAGCCACTGGCGAAAGCACTCGGCTTTCCGCTGATGAGCAAGGACGTCATCAAAGAGAGTCTCTTCGACTCCATCGGGGACTTCAACAACGACATCGTGTCTACATCAGACGCCCTCGACCCTGCTGTGATGTCGTTGCTTTGGCGTCTCGCCGGCCACAGTCCGCAAGTCATGCTGGAAGCGAACTTCAAGCCCGGTGCCGACCACGAAGCGAACATCAAGAGTCTGAGCGATCGCCCGGTCGAGGTGTATTGCAGAGTCGCACCCGAGGTCGCCCTCAACCGCTACAACCAACGCGGGCAGAGCCCAGATCGTCACCGTGTTCACTACACCCGCGAGTCCTCGTTCAAGATTCTCGATCAGTACCAAGAACCCTTGAACCTCGGACCAGTTGTCGAAGTCGACACAAGCCAGACCGTCGACATCACCGCCCTTACGGAATGGGTGCGCTCCGCACTACGAGACGGCTAGCTCAAGCCATTGACTTGATTGATCTTGCGGCGCGACGAGATCGCTCAGCTCAGCGTCAACTTGTAGCCAATGAATCCCAGCACCAACAGTGATCAGCAAACCAACCGCAAGAAGCGCAGCAGCAGTTGCACCTCGACGAACCACCGCAGCGGAGACCAGCCAAGCGGATCCCCACACGATCCACGCTGTTGCCATCGCCTTTTCCTGGTCAAGTAGTTCGGCGGCGTCAGTTGTGGTTCCGACCCAAGGGTCGAGGTATCGGATCTCTGCCTCGATCCAAAACAAGGACGCGACGACCGTTCCAAGAGTCATACACAGTACGACGACCAAGCCCTTCCAACATCCTTCATCAGCAGGATCGGGGCTTGTCGGACTGGTGTCAGTGGAAGTCACTTCTCCAGCATCCGCCGTTGGCCGACAGGTCGCTATGCGGGCTTGCCCCTAGATCATCCTGGGCGGAGCGAGACGACTCACTGGCTGTGGCCGCCACTCGATAACGCACGCCCGTAATCTCGACTCCGATCAGCACACCACCGCAACAGAACGGCCCGATTGCAACGATGCTTCTATGTCTTGTCAAGGTGTATTTCTGGGTGTTCTAGGAGTCGCCAAACTCGTCGGGCGATGAATCGTTTGAGGCATCGGGTTGCTTCTCGTTCGGTCTTGCCTTGGCTGGTTCGCATGTCCATGTATGCCTTGGTCTCGGGGCAGCATCGTTGACGGGTGACCGCGACGAAGTAAAGCGCCCAGTTGAGTTTGCGATCGCCTCCTCGGTTGAGTCGGTGCCGGTCTTGGTTCAGGCCGGAGGTCATCTCGATGGGTGCGGCTCCGCCGAGTCGGGCGAACGCTGCTTCGCTGCGGCATCGGCCCGGGTGTGACCAGGCGAGGTAGAACACTGCGGCGGTGACGTGGCCGATGCCGCGCTCGGCGAGCAGCTGGGGCGCAGCTTCGTCGAGGAGTGTTTTCATCTCGGTGTCGTGTTCAGCGATCTCGGCTTCGAGGTGTTGGATCCGTCGAGCGAGTGCTCGCATGGCGTTGCGGGTGCAGCGCTGATCAACCGGACGAGCATTGCTGTTCCGGAAGCGTGAGCAGCGGGCAACGATCTTGTTGGTCCGCAGCCCGCGCAGCTCTCCACGCAACTGATCGTCTGCGGTGACGATGAACGCTTTCAGTTCGTTGACCGCTGCTGTGCGGGCCCGGACCGCTGCGGCCCGTGCAACGGTGTGAACCCTGATGGCTTCTCGGATTCCGTCGTTGGCACGGCGTTGGTTCAGCTTGTCCCGGCCGAGGGTTTCACGTGCGGCCCGGATGGCGTCGAGAGCGTCAGACTTCGCGCCGTCCTTGGTTGCTTTGCGCGTCGGGCGATCGAACTCGAAGACGAGTTCGTCCCGTCGCTGCAACGCTATTGTCAGCCCGCGGCCGCAACTCGCGGTGCCTTCGATCACCCACGCCCGCTCAGACTCGACCGTGTGGGCGTCGGCCCACGCGATCGCGTCGCGGTAGCCGTCGCTGTTGGCCGGGAAACGGTCGGTGGTCAGCACCCCCGTTGTTCGTGAGTCGAGTGCTGCGACGGTGATCCAGTCGCGGTCGGGGTCGACGCCGATGACGTGTTCGACGAGTTCTGCCAGCATGGTTGTGGAACCTCCAAAGTGTGGTTTCGGTCGGTGCCGGCCTGGAAGGAACCTTGCTATGTCAGAACTGTGATGGGTCACACCCTCGCTGGAGTGGACAGGCTTCTGATCAGGACAACAGCAGGCCAGGCCGGCATCGGCGACCACGACGGACATATCGCTGGAAGTGCACCCCATCAGCCGATGAGGGCAAGCTCGATAAGGGGTCACACCGTGGCCACCAACACCAACCCTGGCCGATCCACATGACCGGCGTCTACAGACTCACAGCTCGATAATCACGGTATATCCCTTCATCGCGGTGCCACATGGCCCCGGGCGACGTGCTCTACCAGTCCTACTCCGTTGTTGGTGGTGTCGTTGTGGTGCTGGTGGTGTTCTCCGTGAGTGGCTCAGTGAGGTCTGGGAGGTTTGCGACGGAACCTGCTGCGACAATGACAGTGGTGTCGACGAACTGCGAGGTGTCGGATGATCCGAGGGTTCCAGTCACCAGTCTCCATTCGATCTGGAGGATGGCGAAGGAGTCGGGATCGAACCAGAACGTGACGTTGAGCTCTCCGACATCGACGCCTGTGGATGGGTCTGCCACTTCAAGAGGAATCGCTATCGCCGTCGCGGCACGGTCGAGCAGATCGGTGTCGTCGCTGACCTCGGCTCCGTGGAGATCCGAGGCGATGTCGAAGGCCAGTCGCCGTGTTTCAGGTTCCATAATCGTCGGCAGTAGCCGGGTCAGATTCCTGACCGACGCGGTTGCTTGGCCCGGAAGATAGGAACCATCCGGCCCGGAGGTCGACACGCTCATAAGAACACCCGGGGTTGATTCGCCCCCGTCGGCGAACACGGTCGCCGCTTCTGCAAACGTCGTCGGAAGCTGCTTCTCTGGGTAACCAAGATCTCGACCGTCGCTAGCCTCTCGGATCACTTCGACTTCGCCCAGCCGAAGGGTCATCGCCGGATCAACCCAAGTGTCATCGTCGGTCGATGACTCGATGAGCGCTGTGGCACCGATTGCGACTCCGGCTGGATTGAACCACTGCTCGCTGAGCAGGACTCGTTGCTCGTCATCGCTAGCGCTGTAGTTCCAGATCCGCAGATACCGCGGTTCAGTCGTCCCGGCGCCATCGGCGAGAACAACACGGGCTGGGTCCTCGAAGACGGGCTGCGGTGGCGAAGCTTCGGCCTCGCTCGCCAGGTCGTCTTCTTGGGGGATCGTCGTGGAGTCACTCACATCGGCGGCCACCGTCGCGCTTGGCGTCTCGCGAAGAAGCAGCGCCCAGCCGCTCGCAACGACCACACACACGGCCGCTAAAGCAACGAGGTACCGACGCTTCTGAACCGGCTGAAGCGGCGGGGTGGCTTCACCGCGAGCGCTTCGACCGGACTTCGCGGCTTCGATATCGGGTCGGATATCTACCGCCGAAGCCGTCAGCCGCAAGTATCGGGTCACTTCGTCTTCGATGTCGGTCATGCCAGTGCCTTTCGCAGTTGTTTGAGTGCTCGGTTGATCCACGGACCAACCGAGCCGGGCGGGCAGCCGAGATGGTCAGCGATCTCGTTGGTGGTCATGGCGGCGTAGAAGCGAAGAACGACCGCTGCCCGTTGGTTGAAAGGCAACGACAACAAGACATCGCCGAGATGGTCCGGCTGCTCGCCGACAACAGAGCGGTCCTCGAGTCGGTGAGCGACCCGCCGATGGAGACTTCGCTGACGGCCTAGGTCGCGGCAGGCATTCAAGACCGAACGATTGAGGTAGCCGCCAGGACTTTCGATCTGCCCCCACCGTGGGTACAGCTTGGCGAACGAGTCTTGGACGACGTCGTGAGCGCTCTCCGTCGAACCGAGGAGAAGCGTGGCTCGGCGAACCTGCTCGGCAAACTCCGCTTCGTAGAAGCGGTCGAAGCCGTCAACATCTCGGGCAAGCATCGTGTCCTCTCGAGCGGGTCCCATACCTACTCAACGATCCACGAAGCCAGATTGATACACCGACCCAGGACCACGAGCACAACGTCGCAAGCCAAAGGGTCTCCTGAGGGGTGAGCTACTGGACCATTTCGATTGGAACTGCGAGGCGTTCGTAGATGCGTTCCATCTCAGTATCGACTTCGTCGAGCGTCGCAACGGCCAGGTCGTCCATGAGCACGTCGAAGTCGTCACCAGTCTTGCCGTCGTAGGAATCTGTCATTGGCCCCCACTCGTCCCAGGGGAGCATCTCGATCTTTCGGTAGAGGCTGGCAAGGTCTCGCATTGCGTTGCCACGCACTTCTCCTGGGCCCCAGTTCTCGGTTCCGAAAACGCCGAAGTCCGTTCCTTCGTCTCGCCGAGATCGGATCAACTGCCAAGCCTCGCCAGCGGTGAGGAACTCACCTGGGCGGAGATCTTCTGGTCGGGACTCGCTGGGGGTGGTCTTGGCGACGTACTCGGGGTCGGTTCGGATCCAGCGTTCTTCTGAGGCGTGCCAGTACTCGACGATCCAGTGGTCGACTTTCTTCGGGGGCATGAAGTAGGTGGCGAACCCGCATCGCCCGCGAGCCGGTGTGCCGGTTGCTTGTAGGAAGGCGGCGGAGAGCACAGCGAAGTGTCGGCAGGTGCCAACGACTCTGCGGTCAGCAGAGCGAGGGCGATCAAGCGGTGCTGCAGGGTCGAGTTCGAGTGCCCGTTGCAGCAAAGCGGTCGCTGGCCGGATGTTGCTTTCGGCCATCCGGACCTCCGGAACACCGGCAACTACGGCGTCAGGTGGCGAGATCAGGAGACGCTGCGCCATGAGACAGAGCTCGATTGGATCTGTCGAGACTTCCGCAACTGCGTCGATCTGGGCGGTGGTCAGCTTGGTGAACGGTCCGGGCGATGAGTAGCAGGCGACGTCCATGCGCCCCACCGTAGTTCAGCCGACGTCGAGTGAACCTGGAGCCCTTTGCCCGAGAACTCAGCCAACGAGCCACCCGATATTGACACCGCATAATCACGACCTCGGCGGTGGGACGACCGCACTACTTCGGCCCCACTGCGGCGCCGCAGAATCGCGCGATTGGGCGGTGCTGCTGGCTAATCGTTCCAGGACTACGTGATTGGCATAGATCTCCGCCAAGCTTTTGGGGGCGGCCCCAGACTTCACCAGATTCACGGTGCCGAGCGTCAGACGAATTGGCTGTTGTCAAGACGCGCGTAGGGCCCGTCGGCTGCCATGAGTTCGGTGTGGGATCCACCCTCGACCACTCGACCGGCGTCGAGCACATAGATTCGATCAACAGAACGAATCGTCGACAACCGGTGGGCCACGATCACCACCGTCCGACCCTGCATCAGACGGTCCAACCCGACGAGAAAGTCCGATTCGGTCTGCAGGTCAAGGGCCGAGGTCGGCTCGTCGAGCAGGAGCACGGGCGCGTCCTTCAGGAAGGCTCGGGCGATGGCGAGACGCTGCTGTTGACCGATCGAGAGCTTGGCTCCCCTGTCGCCTATCTCGGTGTCGTAGCCGTTCGGTAGCGCCTCGATGAAGTCGTGGGCTCGTGCGGCCTTGGCTGCGTCGATGACTTCTTCGTTGGTTGCTGTCCGTCGGCCGTAGAGGATGTTCTCCTTGACCGTGGTGGAGAACAGCAGTGCCTCTTGGGGAACGAGGCTTACCTGTTCTCGCAACGAGGCCATCGTGAGGGTGCGAACGTCGCGACCGTCGACGCTGACCGTGCCTGCCGTTGCGTCATACAACCGGGGGATCAGGTTCAGCACCGAGGTCTTGCCCGAGCCCGTCGCCCCGACAAGGGCGATCTTCTCTCCGCAGCGAACGTCGATCGACACGTCGGAGAGGACAGGGGGTTCACCGGCCTCGTAGACCAGACCAACTTTGCTCAAGGACAGGCCTTGTGCCACGCCGGAGATCTCGACCGCGTCGGGGGCATCGACGATGTCTGGCGGGGTGTCGAGAATCTGGAAGGCGCGCCCGACGCCGACGATTGAGTCTTGAAGAACACCGAACAGGTTCATGTTCTGCTGCAACACCTCATAGATGCGCTGCATGTAGTTGATGAAAATCCAGAGCGCTCCGACCGTGACGGCACCGGCGATCACACGATTCGTTGCGACAAAAAGCACCACCGCTGTTCCCAGCCCTGTGATCGTCATTGTTGCGACGGAGAGCCCCTGTTCAGCCATTCGGAAGCGAAGCTGCGCTTTGATGAAGTTCCGGGACGTGCCGTCGAATCGACCGGCCTCGTTCCCCTCGATCCCGAAGACCTGCACGGCGCGGATGGAGTTCATGGTCTGTTCGATGAGTGCGGTGAGCCGGCTCAGGTGCCCTCGGCTCTCTTGTGAGGCGGCTTGGATGGAGGATGTCAGTTTCCGAATCGTGAAGATCAGAAGGGGGGCGATCGCGAGCGCAGCCAAGGTCAGCGCCCAGTCCAGCACGAGCATGAAGATGACCATCAACGACATTTGGAAGATGGGCAGAATCCAGGCCTGCACGCCAAAGATCATCACCTCCTGAATCGAGCGGGCGTCGTTCATGGCTCGGAAGATCATGTCGCCGGTCGAGGTGGTGGCATGGAAGCCGAGCGAGAGCGATCGGAGATGGCTCATCATCCGGCCCCGCAACGTGTGGATCATCAACAGCGCTGTCTTGGCGAAGAAGTAGAAGCTGGCGGAGGCAGCAACTGCAGCGACGAGCTGGATGGCGAGGTAGCCACTTGCGAGTGCAAGGCCCATCCGAACCTTCTCGCTATCGGTGCCGGTGGCGAAGGTGCCGAAGACTGGCAGCTTCAACTGGTCATCGAGGAGCACCCCGTCAATCAGGTATCGAACGGGCCAGGGCAGCAGGGCGAACGCGAACGACGACAAGAAGGAGAAGGCGATCGCGATCGACAAGGTCGGCCGGAACTCGCCCATGAACTGCCAGATGCGTCGATAGACGTGGGAGACCGGCGGAGCCGACTCGGCTTCGGTCAGCGGCTGAGAGGGATCAAACCACTGGCTCACCAGTACGCCAGATCGGTGTGGGGTCGCGTGATCTCGGCGTCGTTCTCGAGGCCCGGCATCGAGAACGGCATCACGTGCAGGGTGCGGCTCTCGGATTGCGGTGCGAGGTCGGCGACCGCAGCAGCCACATCGGGGAGGAACTCCAGGGCCGCCATCATCCCGCTGCGTCCCAGTTCGCCAGTTGCGGCCAGGAAGTGCGAGAGCAACTCGGCCGCCGCTGGTGCGTGGCCCTCGGCGAAGCCGAAGTCGAGCACTGCGGTCGGGTCGAGCACGTGTTCAGCGCCATCGCCGTTCGCCGACACTTGGCGCCACACCTCACGGACGTCGCGACCGCGATCCCACAGACCGCCGCAGGCGACGACGGTTCCGTCGATCTCGAGAACGCGGAAGTCGTTCCAGCCGTAGACGTCGGGGATGAACTCAGGGGTTGGCCCCCACATGGCGTCGTTGAGTCGCTCCTCCATTCGGTGGAGGTCATATGGCCGGAACAGGTCGAGTCCTTCGTTCGAGCGATTGATCAGCTCGATGCAGCGCGGGAGATCCTTTTCGGTGGCCGACCGGACTCGTGAACTGGATTGGCCGAGGTCGCCGTCTCGGAAGTGCGAGACGGTGGCGCTGAGTTCGTCGGTCGGCATTGCGAAGTCTCCGGGCCGGTCCGCCATGTCGTCTCGGACCTTTTCGATCCACGCTGCTGATGCGTTGCCCGATCGGACGTACCAGTAAGTGACCAGGCCGAAGCGGCTGAGGCCGGGACCGGGCGAGTTCTGCAGGTACTTCGAGAGGCCGAGGCCGCGGAATCCGTCTCGAATCCTCCAACCGCCCATCCATCGAGCTGTGGTGCGCTGGCCCCCGATCAGAGCGTTTCTGGTTGAGCTAGCGGTCATTCCGAGCCCGACCTTCAGGTCTTCCAAGATGAGGACGCTTGGGTACTCCTGGAGCCGGTACTGAGCGAGGGGGTTCGGGCCGCGCTCGACTGTGACCTGCCAATCTCCCACCTTCTCCGGAGACGCTGCACACAGGTCAACCAAGATCTCAATGTCAGCCCACGAGGCCTCGCGTGCGGTGAGAGTCGAGAAGTGGATCGATCGTTGCTGTACGAGCCACTCGTCGATCATCTCGACTGTTGGCCAGCCATGATCGACCCAAGCTTCGATGTCGATCAGGTTCACCCGAATCTCGAGCGCTCGCTCGACAAGCCCATCGGGCCAATTCGCTGCCTCGATCTTGGCCCGGAGATGGCTCGGAAGTACGCCAGGCGTCGAAGCCTCGTGCGCCTCAAGAATCGAGCGGTCATACAACGGTCGCTCCACCATGCTTCCCCCTTCGAGATGGCTCGATGAGACCGTAGTCACATCCAGACACCTGAGCACTGGAATTGCCCGGCCTCGGCGAACACCGCTCGATAACACCCGCACGTATTCACGGCCTCCACCGCCGACCAGCCGAGCGATAACGGCCCGTCTGCGGCACGGCAGTTTCACGGGCCAGTGGGGCTGGCGTCACGACGATTCGGGGAACAGACAGAACGGGTGGCCGTCAGGATCGATCATGACGCGCACACCGACCTGCGGCTGGTGGTGAGCAAGCGTGGCTCCTTGCTCGGTTGCCCAACGCACCCCTACATCGAGATCGGCAACTCCGATGTCTAGGTGCATCATCATGGTCGGCTCACCCGACTTGCTCGGCCACGTCGGAGCACGATGATGTTGCTCCCACTGGACCTCGATCTTCATGCTGCCATCGGGTGAGCGCAGCATCGCCCATCCGTCAGCCGGCGGGTTGCCCGGTCGAGGCCCTTCCTGTCGGACGATCGGCCAGCCCATCAGCCGTTCGTAGAACTCGGCAAGTGCGATCGGATCGCCCGAGTCGATCGTCGGTCCGGAGATGCGCATGCTCGGTCGGTCCACAACTCCATCGTCTCACTGCAACGCGCCGTGGGCGAGGAGTGCGGCTCGATCGCCGTTCCGACACACCGCCGCTACGTATTAGGTTCGATCCCGTGCCTGTGTATGCCCTGTGGAGCGCTGCGAGATCCAGATCGACCGCCTTCTTCCGATCGATGCTCGAACGCACAGACCTTCTCGCCTTGCACGAACCCCTCGAAGGACTGGCCTACATCGGACCCATCGACATCGGACCTGACCGATTCGAGACGCCGGACTCGCTTGTCGAGTGGCTCCTGGACGGAACGACCGAGACGGTGTTCTTGAAGGAAACCCTCTCACCACCCGTGGTTGAACTGATCTCATCAAACCATCGGTTCCTCACCGAGGTGCATCACGCCTTCCTCATCAGACGACCCGAGGAGATCGCAGCCTCGTTCTTCGCACTCGAGGGCGACATGCGCATCTACGACTCAGGCGTCAAGGCGCTCCACGATCTGTATCTCGCAGTGCGTGAGGTTGACGGTCATCAACCAGTTGTCGTCGACTCGGACGATCTCGTTACTCACCCCGAGGCCACGATGCGGGCGTACTGCACCGCAGTCGGGCTGCCATTCGATGCAGAGGCAATGACCTGGAAACAAGGGGTGCGGCCTGAGTGGAAACGCACCGCACGCTGGCACACCGAAGCAAGCGCGAGCACCGGATTCATCCGACCAGTCCGGGTGGATCGTCACTCGCTCGCAGCACACCCAGAGGTCCGACGGTTCGCTGCCAGGCATCAGCCGTTCTACCAACAGCTGCTATCCGAGAGAGTCCGAATCGAACCTCGAACTGGCACCGACTGAGACGGTGCCACCCGATATCACCCACACGTAATCACGACTCGGATTCACCGACGGCCACTCGGGAACGGCCCCGGTGCGGCGCCGCGTAGTCCCGGCGAGCGGCGGACGTCGTACGAAGTCTGCGTCTATGGGACAGCGATGTCGTCAGGTGTCCAGCCGAGCCTTCATGTCGGGTAGATCGCGGCTTGGCGGTTCTTGGAGAGCGAGGCGAACACGAGGCGATGCGATTCAGCGATCAGATCAGGAATCTCGGTCACAGTTTCGTCGCCGATGAGGTCGATGGTGATCCAGTGCCGTTTGTTCATGTAGCAGCCGGGTCGGGTGCAGTCGTACTGATCGAGCAGCGCCAGTGCCTCCTCGGGAAGGGCCTTCAGAGTCAAGTAGCCAGGCTCGTGGGTGTTGACCATTGCGAAGATCTTGCTGTCCACCCGGTACACGTCGACCCCTGGGCCGAAGGTGTGGTCGAGCGATGCCCCGGGCATCTGATTGCACCATCGGCCAATCTGACCGAGTGTCGGCGTTGGAGCGTTCGAGTTGTTGGACATCGTCAGGCTCCGATCGGCGTTGCGATACCGATGAGGGTGCCGACATGGTCACGCTCGTAGGAGGCGGTCTGCCTCGGGAGGATGTGGCGTGGCTCAGCCGGCGACGTGGCTCCCGTCTCGACGGCTCGACCGAATGCCGCCGTGACGTCGTCGATGATTGCGTACCCGAAATCCATGACAACTCCCTGGTCGTTGTTGATCTTGTAGGGCTGACAATACGAGTTTGTTGCGACAGCCGTATGTCGGATATCGGTCCATCGGACAGAGGTCCCGTCGCACCCGCCGATCTGATACTTCGGCCTCGGCGCTCGACCTGACTGCAGCCCGAGTGAGCCGTCCCTCGATGCTGACAGCGCAGAGACTTCTTAGAAAGTTTTGAGTGTAATCGAACAGATGTTCGTTAGACTTGTCCAATGGAGATGCCAACTGTCGCAGACATCGCTGTTATGGACCACAGCGAACTCGACGACGCCCTCCGCGCCACCGAGCTTGAGTTCCGCACCCTCGCCGCCACAAGAGCCAGAATCCTCTCTGCCGCAGCAACCTCCGGAGCCCATCAAATGGGGGGTCACCGCACCGTCGGGGCCTACATCCGGGCCACGTGCAACACCGGCACCGCGACCTCGAAGCGGGATCACATCCTCGCCAGGTTGGTTGGTGCACATCCCAGCGTGGCCGAATCGCTCGAGGCGGGCCACATCTCGATCGATCACGCTCTCGAGATCGCCCGCATCCACACCAACGCACGCATCAGCGAGATCCTCGACAGCATCCTCGCCTCGCTGCTCTCCATCGCAGAACACCTCAGCCTCGGCGAGTTCCGGATCCAAGTCGGCACGATCATCGGCCTCGCTGACCAGGACGGCGCGTTTCGAGAACAACAGCACAACATCAACAACCGTCGGGCCTGGATCGACGACATGTCCGGCGGCCTTCACTTGACTGCATCCGGTGGTGACCCACTCACCGCGGCCCAACTCACCGCCGTATTCGAATCATTCACGGAAGGCGAACTCAAAGCCGACCTCGCCGCGCGACGCGCTGAGTACGGTGATTCCGCTGATGCTCACCCGCTGCCTCGCACGCAATCCCAACGCAACTTCGACGCCCTCGTGGCGATCTTCTCCGTCGCCGCGGGTTCCGCCGAAGCAGGCAAGCTGCCGGAACCAACGGTGAACGTCATCATCGACGACAAAACGTTGCAGGACACCCTTTGTTCCGCCGGGCTGATTCTCCCGTCAGGCAACCAGATCAACCTCGGCGACAACGGTGACTTCGCCAACCCCGAGAACCTCCTCGCCGACCTCGTTTCAGAGTTAGCCGAAGACCCCGACGCATTGGGCAAACGGGTCTGCAACCTGACCACTGGCGCAGCCATCCACCCCACTGTCGCCTTACGGGCGTTGCTCACAGGGCATGTTCGTCGGGTGGTGGTTGATTCTCGGAACACCGTGACTGAGCTCGGAACGAGGAGCCGGGCGTTCACCGGCGCCGCCCGCGAAGCAGCCCTGTTGCTCACGAACTTCTGCACTCACAAGGGCTGCACCATCCGAGCCAGACACTCTCAAGTTGATCACGTCATCGAGTGGGCCAACGGCGGCGAAACAAACCAAACCAACGCCCAAGCAAGATGCGGCCCCCACAACCGGTTCAAACACAAACAGAAATGGCAAACCAAACGCGATCCACGCGGCCGCAGCTACGACGTTAAACCCGACGGCACCATCGTCCTACCCGTAGGCGAACGACCGCCCGATCTCACCGAGGACGAAATCGACGAACTCATCCGAGCACGCGTCCACGCCAACTGTCAGACCTGAGCCAGCAAGCGGCGAGGCAAAAATCAAGCATCAGTCCCGACTCGCGGAGCGAGGACTCAGCCGAAGGGCGCCGCAGCGGCCAGCGGTTCGCAGCCGCCGAGTCAGCGACCCATCAAGGCACGGAGCGCGTCGATGACCTGATCGGACTTCGACCCGAATGCTCCGGATCGGAACCAGAGCTCGGCGCCGTCTGAAGCTTTGAGGGAAACGAAGGGCGCCCGCACGAGTCCCTGCGCCGCTCGACCGAATCGATTCCGGCACCAGGAACCGAGATGTCGAATGGCATGGTCGAGGAGGTGTAGCGAGTAACGATGCCAGTTTGTCTCTCGGCGATCACGGTTTCGCTGCCGATGAACCTGACCCGATCTTCGTCGACCCAGAGCCTGCCGCCGACCCACGTCCATCGAGGCAGCTTGACTTCTGCGAACTGGACGACGCTCATTCCCTCGCCTTGGGCGGCGTGGCGCAGTTTGGCGTTCGTGAAGACTCCGTCAACAGCGCTCGCTTCACCATCCGCCGACTCGTTCCCTCCATTCAAGTAGCACGAGCGTGTGCTTGTTCTCCTGGGTGGCGACCCTCTATGTCGAAGGTGTGGCGAGTCGGGCTCGGGTGAGGAACGCGGTGTGGGCCACCATGCGGTGATCGGGCCGGACGGCTTGACCCTCGATGTACCACCCACGATGGAGGACCTCGATGGTCTTCTCCTCGATGAAGTGGGTGGTGTTGAGGACCTCACGGAAGTGCACGGCCTGGGTGATCGATGGCGTGTAGGCCACGATGATTCCGCCGGGCCGAAGTGCTTTCTCGGCGTGGGGCACCACGAGCCAGGGCTCGGGAAGGTCGAGCATGACCCGGTCGAACGTTCCCTCGATGCCTTCGTAGGCCGAGCGAATCTCGAGGCTGTAACGATCGCTGACATCACCCATGTAGGCGTCGATGTTCTTGCGGGCTCGACTGGCGAAGTCTTCGCGGATCTCGTAGCCGGTGACTGACGCGCCTGCTCGAAGCAATGCCATCGAGAGCGCCCCGGAGCCGATGCCGGACTCGAAGACTTCGACGCCGGGGCCGATGTCGCCGAGCGTCATCATCGGCGCGAGGTCTTTCGGGTAGATGACCTGCGCACCGCGGGGCATCTCCAACACGTATTCCTCGAACGTGGGACGGAACGCCCGGAAACGCTGCCCCTTCGTGGAAGTGATCTCGAGTCCTTCGGGCTGGCCGATCAGCAGCGAGTGCGGCGTGATGCCAGCATGGGAGTGGAACTCGCCACCGTCCTCGAGCGTGATGAGGTAGCGACGTTTGCGCCCGTCGGTGAGCAACACCATGTCACCAACCGCGAGGTCGCCGACGTCGAGATTTCCAGATGTCAAAGTGCGTTGACCGTCAGCCCTTGCGAGCGCGGCGCAGCTCCTTCTTCAGTTGCTTGGTTCGAGCCTTGTCGGCCTTTGTGCTTCGCTTCTCCGCCTTCTTCTCACCCTTGAACTGCTTGATCTGCTGCTTGTGGGTGATGTCGAGGTGCTCGATGATGATCTTGTCGCCTGGCTTGGTTGCGGAGAGATCGAGGACCTCTCGCCGGCCGGTCTTGCTCTTGACGAAGCGGAACAATGCCATGAAGCCCGACGTGTAGATCCACGAGCGGGCAGGGCCGCCGATGCCTTTCCGGACGGCGAACTTGAACAGTTTTGTCAGCACTAGAGACGACGGATCTCGAGGACCGTGCTCTTCTTCTTGCCGGCGTTGCGGCCCATCACGTAGATGATCAGGAGCAGGATGACGGCAAAAGCAGAGCCGCCGACGGCGGCCTTCTTCTTCGAGTCTTGAGCAACGGTGTCGACCTGGCCCTGGATGTCTCGGAACTTGTTCTCGAGGTCGGCGGGCGTGATTTTCGAATCTTCAGTCATGACACGGCTTTCTTGGCGCGGAGGAGCGAGAGGACGAGCAGAACGATCATGATGCCGAGCACGGCAAGCGTGATGCCGTAGGGAGCAAGCGAGCCCCAGCTGTTTCCTTCGAAGGCGCTGACCTCGGTTTGGAAGAACCGCAGGGTGCCGAAGCCGGTGAACATGATCCCGAGGAACATGAAGACCGAACCAACGATGCCTTTGCCCAGATAGCCACCGAGCGTTTTCAGCGGCTCGACCGTTTCTTGCTTCGCGTAGGACACCAGCATCTGCTGGAGCTCCTTCGCTTCATCCAATGGATTCGCTTTCGCCACCCTTGACTCCCGTCGCTCTTCCTCGGTCGGTGAGTGTAGGGCGGGACCGGCGAGAGTTCAGCCCCGACGCCGATGTCTGTGTTACGCCTCTGGGTTTTCGTCACCCAGGAGTTCGAACTGGAACATCTCGAGCGCACCGCTGAGGGCGTCATGCACCAGTGGGAGGCGCTGTTGTGGACCTTCTGCACACAGAAAGTTCTGGCGATCGAGTTGGGAGACAGGAGCAAGCGCCGTCAGCTGGGCGATGCCGATGTCTGGCTCGTCGTCGATGTCGGGAATCGGGCCGACGTCGTACCCAGCTTCGGCCGCGGTGGCCATCACTCGGTTGAAGAGTTTCACCGCATCGCCGAGGTCGACACTGAGGTCTCGTGTCGAAGGAGTGTCTGGCCAGTCTTCGACGTTGGCCCGGGGGTAGGGCTGATCGTCGAGCCACTCGAGGACTCGATACCGGCGCGTGCCGACGGTGGCGATCACCCAGCGCCCATCTTCGAGGTGCTGATGCTCGATGATGCGAGCGACCGTTCCAACCGAGCTACGAACGTCGTCGCCTCCCACCTCGAAGCCGCGCTCGATGAGCGGAATGCCGAACTCCTTGGTCGGCTCCTCGGGGCCGTGACCGAAGACGACATCGTGCATCAACGTCCGGTAGCGCTCTTCGAAGATGTGCAACGGCAGCACCATCGAGGGGAAGAGCACGGTCCCGAGCGGAAATTGGGGCAGGACCGTCATCGCTTGGCTCTGAGCATGAAGCGAAGCTAGCTGAGTGGAATTGGCTCCAACGGATCCAGCACGTCAGTACTTGGTGCTTCTGGATACTCGGTGAGGTCTTCGATGAAAGGTTCCTGGACGTCGCGTACGGTGGCGGCGACGAGCTCAGCATTGGAGATGTAGGCGAACGTGAGGACGACGTCGGGCTCATCGGCGGAGATCACGAAACCGCTGAGCGCTGTGCTGGGGTTGAGCGTCCCGGTCTTGGCGAAGACGTTGCCGTCGGCATCGGTGTCGACGTGGCGGAAGGCCAGACTGCCGCGCTCGCCCCCGATGCTGAGCGACTGGGCGAGAGGCGAGTCGATACCTGACGCAATCAGGATCTCGTTGAGCAAGCTGCAGGTGAGACGATTGTCCTCGGACAGTCCTGAGCCGTCGTAGATGTCGACGCCGGCGAGGTCGAAATCCGCACTGAGGGTCGCGGTCACCGCCTGTGCGCCGGCAGCCGTGGAGCCCTGACCTTCCACCGCCAAGCCGATGTGCTTGAGCAAGATCTCTGCGCCGTAGTTGTTGCTCCACGAGTTGACGTGCGTGATGAGATCGATGAGCGGGGCCGATTGAAGCGAGGCGACGTCGACCACGCCACTCGGTTCGGTGCCGGTTGACGTGCTGCCGATCGTGATGCCCCGATCGGTCAGGAGCTGGCGCAGCACGTTCGCTGCGTGCAGGGCTGGGTCGTCGGCTCGTGTCCGAGCGGAGAACGTGGCGCTGTTCTCGGCCCAGGTGACGAAGCCCTCGTTGACCGCAAGTGCGGTGAGCGGACCCGATTGGTTCTGCAGGATCAAGCGTTCAGCCCAGGGGCCGTTCCGCTCGGAGTCAAACAGCGACTCGTCAGCGACGATCGAACCGGTGATCGAGGCGATGCCGGTTGCGGCGATCTGATCGGCGAGATCTTCGAGGCGCGTCCACGCCCGTTCGTACACGGGCTCGACGACGTTGCCTTCGTCATCTCGTTCGATGAATTGTGTCCGCCAGCTGTCGGTCACGAGGAAGGGATCACCGCCACCCACGAAATAGAGGTCGCCGTCGAGGACACCATCGGTGATCTCGCCCTGTCGGCTGACTCTTGTGACGAATCGAGTGTCTGCCGGGAGAACCTCGAGGGCGACGTAGGTGGTGATGAGCTTCTGGTTTGATGCCGGGATCAGGGCCAGGTTGGCGCCCTCGTTGACAAGTACCCGACCGTCGACTTCGACGACCAGACAGGTTTGGAGGTCGGGCTGAGCGGCTTGAAGTTCGGCGATGAAGCTACGGATCGCAGGATCGAGCGCGTCGTCTGCGATCGGTGCCTGCAGCGTTTCAGGGATACGTCGCGCTGACAACAGCGGCGTGCCGAGGTCGTTGTCGTAGACAATGGGCGTGACACTCACCTCGTCGGTGTCAGCAGCCTGGGAAGCGCCCCAGGCTCCGAACGCGAGAACCGTCAACAGCACCAGCGGAAGCCAGCGACGCAAGAGTACGGGAACAGAGATCGACGTCGAACGGTCCGAGGCCATTGCCGGCGACGGTAGTGGCTCGACGCCTACAGATCGCGGCGCTGCTTGAACTCTGCGTAACGCCAGAGGTGGCCGAGCGCTGTGACCGCTCGGTTGGCGGAGGCGTAACAAAGCCGCCCGCTGGCCCGGACCGCCGCTGGCCCTGCGTTGTCTGGATCGGCTGTCCCGAGTTCGGTGGCGGTCAGAATCGGCTTGCCCGTCGACGCCGAGATCTCCGCTGCCGCCTGAGCGAAGCGTTCGTCCTGGCGTTGGTGGTAGGCAACGATGCGTTCGAGACCGTGATCTGGATAGAAGGATCCGTCGTGCATCATCTTGGCTTGGTTCGATTGGATGCCGAGCCCGAGGTAAACAATGGCGTCGACCGACTCGTGGGAAGCGATCATCTCCATCACTTCGGGAATCGTGTCCCGCGTCTCGCCGCCTGCGAGGTCGACCGGATTGTTGCGGCTCCAACGAGGCGGCAGCTTCGTGTCGATCTGAGCGAGGAGGTCCTCCGGCAGGCTGAGCAGTTCGAGATTGCTTTCGTGAATGGCATCGGCGGTGACCACACCCCAGCCGCCAGCAGTGGTCATGACCACCGTACGGTTGCCCTTCGGTAGCGGCTGCGTCGCAAACGTCGCTGCCGCTTCGAACGCTTCTTCAACCGTGGCGGCCCGGACGACACCGGCTTGGCGCATGGCCCCGTCGAAGACGCGATCGTCTGACGCAAGCGAACCGGTGTGGCTGGCAGCGGCTCGCGCTCCCCCGGCAGTTGCGCCACCCTTCACGATCACCAGCGGCTTGCGCTCGGCGATCGAGCGGACCGACTCGAAGAACGAGCGACCATCGGCGATTCCCTCGACGTAGGCGAGTCCGACCTTGGTCTCTGGATCCTCGGCATAGAAGTCGAGATAGTCGGCGACGCCGACGGCGGCAGCGTTGCCAGCAGAGACCGCTCGGCTGATGCCAACGCCGGTTTGCACCGACCAGTTGAGGAACGAGCTGACGAAGTTGCCCGATTGGCTGGCAACGCCGATGGCGCCGGACGGCGGATACGGGGCAACGATCTGGGCGCAGAGTTTGGCTGGCGTGCTGACCACGCCCTGGCCGTTGGGTCCAGCGAGCAGCATCCCGAGCTCTTCGCCGAGGGCAACGAGTTCGGCCTGCGCCTTGATGCCTTCTTCACCAGCCTCGCCGTAGCCGGCGCTGGTGATGAATGCAGCCTTGATGCCTTTGGCTGCGCATTGACGCAGGAGGGCGTTGTTGGCACTGGCCGGAGTGCAGACGAAGACCAAATCGATCTCGCCGTCGGGCAGGTCATCGATGTCCTTCTCGCACGTGATGCCGAGAACTTCAGAACCGTCTCGGTTCGTGGCGAAGACCTTGCCGTCGTATCCCGACGCCAGCACGTTGTGCAGGCTGACGAAGCCGAACTTTCCCGGGTGGGTGGAAGCGCCGGCAACGAGGACGCCGCGGGGCGAGAAGAGAGCGTTGAATTGTTCAGTGGTGGGACGGCTCATGCCGGCACCTCGCTGGTGTGAACTTCGACGAGTGCGTCGACAGCGATCGGTGCGCCGTGATGGATCAGGACAGGATTGAGGTCGATCGAGGCGATGTTTTCGGTCTCGATGATGGCAGCGGAGAGAGCCATGAGCGTGTCGACCAGACCGTTTCGATCGATGGCCTCCTCGCCACGGAACGCGCCGAGAAGGTCCTGGGTCTGCAATTGCTCGATCATTTCTTCGGCATCCATCCGATTGATCGGCGCCAGGCGAATCGAGACGTCCGCGATGGCCTCGGCCAGGATCCCGCCGACTCCGAGAAGGACCGTCGGCCCGAACTGCTCGTCAGTGGACGCACCGCAGATGAACTCACGGTTGGAAGCGATCATCGGAGCGACGAGGAGGGAAACGTCACCATCCTCCGGTGTGGCTGCGGCGAGGAGAGCGGTTGCTGCTGCTTCGACCGCGTCGGCCGAAGCGAGGTTCAGCTTCACCAGACCACGCTCGGTCTTGTGGGCAATGGCGTCGCCGTTCAACTTCAGCACAACAGGCATGCCGAGGTCGTTTGCCGCCGCTACTGCGGCGGCTGCATCTGGCACGGTTCGCTCGTCCAGGAAGGGCACGCCGAAGGGTGCGAGGAGAGCTTTCGAGGCTTCTTCAGAAAGGGTTCCCATAGAGCGCAGGACCCTACTTCACGGTTCCAAAGCGGCGCGAATGAAGTCGCTCATGTGAGCGAATCGACGCTCGAGTGCCTTCTGGCTGAACGGATCTTCCTCGAGAAGGCCATCGAGCATGGTGTGGTCGCTGAAGTACGTGAGTAGCGCTCCGTAGCCGGTGAGCACGAGGTGCTCAGCGTCATGGCGTCGAAACGTGCCTGCGGTCATCTCCCGTTCGAAAAAGGCCACCGCTCGGAGATAGTAGGGCCGCAGCGCGCTGCCGAGATCGAAGCCGAGATGGCCCTGGTCACTCAGCGCCTCGCGTCGAACGATCCGGACGACATCGGGATTGTTGCGGAAGAAGTCGAAGCTGGCTTCGAGCACCGCATCGACGAGCACCCACCCGGTGAGGTTGTCGGTACGGGCCTCGTCGATCCGGACGCCCCAGGTTCCGAGGGCGCTCACCATGACCTCGCGATAGATCGCCTCTTTGGAGTCGAAGTAGTGCAGGAGGCTGGGGCGGCGGATCCCAACGCCAGCAGCGATGTCATTCAGTGACGTGCCTTCGAAGCCCTGGTTTGCGAAGCAGGCGCGCGCTTCGCGCAAGATGCTGTCCCTGGTGGACTCGTCGGCCATGGCGCCGAGACTAACGCGGCGACGCTTGTACCTTTGCAGGATGGAAATCATCGCTGCCCTCTTCATGGACGACATCGAGTTGCGCTCGGTTCCGGGCCCCTCGACTCGAATTGATCTCGGTGGCATCCAGTTCTCGGCACCGGCCCCGAGCCCGGTGCCCGTCACGATCGCGCCACACCTGGTTGTGCTGATCTGGTGTCCGGCCGACGCGAAGAACGTCGCAGCTCTGCAAGTCGAATACCGGATGGAAGGCGCTGTGGATGACTCCGAGCCGATGGCTCGCAATGTCCAGGCATTGGAGATCGAGGCGGGCAAGTTCAACTACCGGTTGGTCAGGGCAGACCTGGCCATGGAGGAGTACGGCACCGTGATCGCACATTGCCGGCTCGACCAGGGGCCCGTCAGCGTTGTTCCGTACACGCTGCTGCCGCCGGTCGGCTGAGCCTCGCCGAGTGGCGAGGGCAAGACCGTGACCGGACCAACGACGCAGCGCCCGTTCGCTGCAGCGATGAGTGTCGATGCCGATCCAGGAAGCGCTGCCGGCGAGGTGATCGGCTCAGTGCTGGAACAATTGGGCGGAGCTGCACCAGACCTCGCCGTACTCTTTGTCGCTGGCAGTCACACCGAACACTTGACTGATCTGGTGTCGGCAGTGCACGCCACGCTCGACCCTGGCGTTGCTCTTGCCGTGAGTGCAGGCGGTGTCTTGGGTGGAGCTCGGGAGTCAGAACATGGTCCCGGCCTGTCGCTCTGGGCCGGTGTCACCGGCCCAGTCCGTCCCGTTCGCATGGAGGCATTCGACAGGACCACGATGCTCGGCGTGCCCGACGATCTCGTTGACGGCGAGACGCTGATGGTGCTGGCGGATCCCTTCTCTTTCCCCATCGATGCACTCTTCGATCTCGTTCCTCCTGGCGTGGCAATCGCGGGCGGCCTTGCGTCGGCAGCGGGAGAAGCTGGCGGCAACCGGCTGTGGATCGACGGCACGGAGCATCGCAACGGAGCGATCGGCGTGCGCTTCCCTCCCGGCATCGCCGTGCCAGTCGTCAGCCAGGGCTGTCGGCCGATCGGTGAGCCGTGGGTGGTCACCCGCAGCGACCAGCATCTGATTCACGAGTTGGCGGGTCGTCCAGCGGCGGAACGTCTGAACGAATTGATCAACTCGCTCAGCGCTGGCGACCGGCTGGCGGCATCGCAGGGCCTTCACATCGGCCTCGTCGCAAACGACCATCGAGACGAATTCACCCAGGGTGACTTTCTCATCAGGGCGGTCCTCGGGTTCGAGAAGAGCACGAATGCGGTGGCGATCGGTGACGTCGTCGAGATCGGGCAGGTCGTGCAGTTCCAGGTGCGCGATCCGGCTTCAGCTGGAGCAGATCTGGCGGAGATGATGAGCCTCGGTACTTGTGAAGAAGCGTTTGACGGTGCGCTGGTGTTCACCTGCAACGGACGAGGCACTCACCTGTTTCCGGAGCCTCATCACGACGCCGAACTGATCGACGAGTTCACTGACGGTGGTGTCGCCGGCATGTTCTGTGCCGGTGAATTTGGCCCGGTCGGCGAACGTAATGCGCTGCATGGATTCACTGCCACCGTGCTCGCGTTCCGCCAGCTACGGTGACGTCGGTGACGGATCAATCGGTACAGCAGCAGGAACAGCAAGCGTTGGAGCAGACCAGCATCAACGTCATCCGTGGTCTTGCCATGGATGCGCCGGCGAAAGCCAACAGCGGCCACCAAGGCACCGCCATGGCGCTCGCCCCACTCGCCCATGTTCTCTACACCAGAGTGATGAAGTACGACGCTGCGGCACCCGATTGGTTCGACCGCGATCGGTTCGTGCTGTCAGCTGGCCATGCGTCGATTCTGCAGTACTCGATGCTGCACCTCGCCGGGTTCGGCCTGTCGCTCGACGACATCAAGGCGTTCCGTCAGTGGGGATCGGAGACTCCCGGTCACCCCGAGTCGCACACGCCGGGCATCGAAGTCACGACCGGGCCGTTGGGCCAAGGCTTCGCCAACGGCGTTGGTATGGCCATCGCTGAAGCGAATACGAGGGCTCGCCTCGGCCCTGACGTATGCGACCACCACACCTTCGTCATCGCCGGTGACGGCTGTTTGTCCGAAGGTGTCAGCCACGAAGCAGCGTCGCTTGCCGGGCACCTCGGTCTCGGCCGTCTCGTGGTGATCTACGACGACAACCACATCACGATCGATGGCGGCACCGACCTGTCGCTGTCAGACGATGCTCCCGCTCGCTTCCGGGCTTACGGCTGGGACGTCGATGAGATCGGCGAAGTCGCCGACGATCTCGATGCACTCGAAGCCGCTCTCCATCGGGCCAAGACGGTTGACGACAAGCCCACGCTCGTCGTGCTTCGCAGCCACATTGGTTTCCCCTCCCCCGATCACACCGATGACCACGAGGCTCACGGCCTTGCGTTCGACGCAGCGGACATCGCCCGAACCAAAGAGGTGATGGGCATTCCCGACGAGCCGTTCTACGTGCCGGAAGAGACCGTGGCGTTCTACCGCGAAGCCGGCGGCCGTGGCGCTGCTGTTCGGGCCGAGTGGGAAGCTCGAAACCCCGAAGGTGCTCCGTCCGCTTCTGCTGATGGATGGGCCGACACACTGCCGACGTTCGACGTCGGGGCGTCCATCGCCACCCGCAAGTCGTCCCAGGCCTGTGTCACGGCATTGTCAGACTCGTGGCCCGGCCTCATCGGTGGCGCCGCCGACCTCACCGGCAACACCGGCACCAAGATCGGCGACGGCTCACCGTTCAGCTCCGCCACGCCCGAAGGCCGTCAGGTCTACTTCGGGGTGCGTGAACACGCCATGGGTGCCATCCTGGTTGGTGCGGCACAGCACGGTGGCGTGCTTCCGATCGGGGGCACCTTCCTGGTCTTCGCCGACTACATGCGTCCCGCCGTTCGAATGGCGGCGATCTCTTCGGCCAAGTGCGTGTTCGTCTACACCCACGACTCGGTCGGTGTTGGCGAGGACGGACCGACCCATCAGCCCGTCGAGCACATCATGTCGCTTCGTGCCATTCCCGATCTTCAGGTGATCCGTCCTGGTGACGCCACCGAGACCGCGGGAGCATGGAAGCTCGCACTCGAGACTGATGGTCCCACGGCATTGATCCTGTCTCGTCAGAACCTCCCGGTTCTGGCTGAAACCTCGACCGACGCCGTGGCCAAGGGTGCCTACATCATCAGCGACGCTGACGACACCGCTGCGGTGCTCATCGGCACTGGCTCTGAGCTCTCGCTCTGTGTCGATGCCGCTGCTGCGCTCACCGCCCAAGGCGTCGCCACCCGTGTGGTGTCCATGCCCTGCTGGAACACCTTCGAGGCGCTTCCGATGGAAGAACAAGACGCCATCCTGCCACCCGAGCTGCCAACCGTTTCGGTCGAAGCCGGTGTGACGATCGGTTGGGATCGGTACGCCGATCTTGCTGTTGGAATCGATCGATTCGGCGCGTCGGCTCCTGGAAGCGTTGTGCTGGCCGAACTTGGTATGAACGTCGACAACGTCGTGTCAGCTGTCAATGAACTCCTCGACGCCATCGCTGAGTAACCGCTCTCTCCAAAGGAACACCATGACCCGTCTCCATGATCTGTACGCCGAGCAGGGCCAGAGCCCGTGGCTCGACAACCTCCGCCGCGGCTGGATGGTCAACGGCGAGATGCAGGCCTGGATCGACCGTGGTGTTCGCGGGCTCACCTCGAATCCATCGATCTTTGCCAACGCCATGATCAACTCTGACGAGTACGACGCCGACCTCGAAACCTTCGTTCGCGCTGGGCAGTCGGTCGAAGAGGCCTATTGGAACCTCGCTGTCGATGACATCAAGGCAGCACTCGCGTTGATGAAGCCGACCTTCGACGAGAGCAACGGACTCGATGGCTACGTGTCGATCGAGGTGTCACCCACCCTTGCCAACGAAGAAGTCGCCACCGTGGCGTCCGCTCGCGATCTCGACGATCGGATCGATGCACCCAACGTCTACATCAAGGTGCCGGCGACGGCCGAGGGCGTCCCCGCCATTCGAACGCTGATCGGCGAGGGTCGATCGATCAACGTGACACTGATCTTCAGCCTCAGCCGCTACGCCGACGTGATGGAGGCCTACATCGCCGGCCTCGAGGATTTCGCCGCCGCCAACCCCGGCGCTGACCTCTCGAACATCTCATCGGTCGCCTCGTTCTTCATCAGTCGCGTCGACGTCGAGGTCGATCGCCGGCTCGAGGCTCTTGGCATTGAGACGTCGGCTGCCCTCATGGGCAAGGCCGCAGTGGCCCAAGGCCAGATCGCGTACGAACACTTCCTCTCGGCCTTCAGCGGCGACCGGTGGGATGCGCTGGTTGCTCGTGGCGCACGGCCCCAGCGACCGCTGTGGGCGTCTACCTCCACCAAGAACCCCGACTATCCGGACACGCTCTACGTTGACACGCTGATCGGCCCGGACACGGTCAACACCCTGCCTGACAAGACCCTGGTGGCATTCGACGAACGAGGCACCGTCGCCCGCACCGTCGATGCTGACTTCCCCGCAGCTCACGCAGTCGTCGATGGCCTGGCAGCCCTGGGAATCGATCTCGAAGAGGTCGCAGTGGTTCTCGAGGACGAAGGCGTCGCCAGCTTCGCCAAGGCGTTCGAGGATGTCTTGGCAACCCTCGCCACCCGCGCCGAAGAATTCAAGTAAACCTCCCCGTTCTGCGGCATTTCAGCCTCAGTTCTGAGGCTGATCCTCCGCAGAACGGAAGTCTGGAGCAGTGATGGACGCACGCAAGCTGGTCGGACTGCTGGCCGAACACGATCGCCGGGCCGTCGCGGCGGCGATGATCCTCGGCGCCACCGAACTGGCCGACATCGCTTCCAGCGCTGGGGTCGATGACAAGACCGTGGTCGAGGCCCTGGCTCGCTTCGAGCGAGGCGGCTTGGTCGAGCAAGACGGTGATCGTTGGTATCTGCTCGGCGAAGCGTTCAAGGTCGCCGCCCGGACCGAAGCCATGCCGGATCGCAGCGAGATCCACGGATCGCTCGTTGACGGACGTCTTGTCCACATGCCAACGAAGCGGACCAAACGGCTCGACCTGCTCGACCACTTGGCCCAGCGCTTCGAGCCCGGCCGCCGGTACTCCGAACGCGAAGTCAATGCGCAGCTCGTCGAGGTTTCCGAGGACTACGTGACCTTGCGTCGCTACCTGGTGGATGAGCGGTTCCTCGACCGGGGCGACGGCGAATACTGGCGCTCCGGCGGCACGGTCGATTCCTGACCTCAAGCCCCGCCCGTTCTGCGGCATCTGAGCCCCACTTTTGAGGGTGATCCTCCGCAGAACGAGGTGCATCGGGGCCGACTTGCTGAGGGCGACATGAGCTCGCAGATCGAGGGCCAGTTGGTTGCGAACCGACTCAGAAACGGGTTCGCCGTCACCAGCTGACCTCGATCTGTGTGACGGAGCCTTCAGCGCTCACTCGGGCGGTTCCTCCGATGGGGATCGTGGCCATGGGGTCAGTGTGGCCGATGTCGACGTTGGCGACCACGGGGACCCGTGACGGGAGGCCGAGGCCATCGACGATGCCAGCGAGTGCGGCTCGGTCCATGTTCGACGATCGCTGGAACCGACCGATCACAAGGCCTGCGATCGACTCGAAGCCAGGCTGATGGCTGAGCGACATCAGATCCCTGGCGAAGGTGGCTGGGTGGGATTCGAAATCGTCTTCGACGAACAGCACGGTCTTCGAGAGCTCCGGCATCCATTCGGTGCCATGCAAGAGATTGAGGGTGCACAAGTTTCCGCCCACCACGGTGCCTTCCGCCTCGCCGTCGGCCAGCACCCAATGCCCGTCGTTCGGTTCGATATGGCGATTGCTCTGGTCGAGATACCAGGTGTCGTCTGACCACGTCGGCGAAGAAGCGAGCATCGTCGTCGTTCGCTCCATGAGCACCGAGGTGAACCATTCGAGGCTCTGGTCGAAGTGTTGCTCCATCGCGAAGGTCGAGTAGTGCTGGCCCGAGAACGTGATCAGTCCGGTTCTGGTCGTGATGGCACTGGTCAGCGCCGTGATGTCGGAGAAGCCACACAGCACTTTCGGGTTGGATGCGAGGAGATCGAAGTCGATGCCTGGAAGGAGATCGTTGGCGTCGTAGCCGCCGATGGCAGTCAGGACGCCGTCGACGCCCGGATCGGCAAATGCGTCGTGGAGGTCAGCCAGGCGCTTTTCGATCGAAGCGCTCGAAAGCAGATCCACGTCTTCGACGAACGCTCCGAATGAGATTTTGAACCCGAGACCTTCGAGACGCTTGGTGGCTCCCGCCCGGTTCGTGCGCCCAACGATGCCCAGCGTGGTTGACGGAGCGATTACCCGGAGGTGATCGCCTGGTTGCAACGGACGGGGAGCGATCGGCTCGGGCATCGCAGCATCGTGGCACATGACTCGGCGGCATCGTGGCGAATTGCCGAGAGGGCCGACACTCAGTTGCAAAGTGCAACCGACATGGTTTAGCTTTGCAACCGTTGTGCCGAATGCTCCCGAACGCCCACTCACCGCTCTGCCGGACCAAGTCGACTGCTCGATCGCTGCAACGCTGGGCATCATCGGTGACCGGTGGACCCTGCTGATCCTGCGCGACGCATTTCGGGGCGCTCGACGCTTCAGCCAGTTCCAGGAAGATCTCGGTATCGCCAAGAACCTCTTGTCTGATCGCTTGCGCAAGCTGGTCGAGGCAGAGGTGCTCGAGCGGGTGCCGTATCAGGACCGACCCGTCCGTTACGAGTACATCCTCACCGACAAAGGCCAAGACCTCTCCCCAGCGCTCATCTCACTCATGAAGTGGGGCGACCGCTGGTTTGCCGTTGGCAAGCCTCCCACTGTGCTGATCCACGATCGGTGCGGTACTCCGCTCGTCCAACGAGTGCTCTGTCCCGAGTGCGACGAATCCGTCGTGCACGAACACATCCGAAGCAGGAAAAATGACTGAAACCACGCAGACCACACTCACGAGCATCGCCCTGAGCGAGCTGACCACTGCTGAGCTCATGGCCAAGGCGTCTGCGGTGCGCAACGAGGCGTTCGGGACTCGCGTCACCTACTCGCCCAAGGTGTTCATCCCGCTGACGATGCTGTGTCGCGACCAGTGCGGGTACTGCACCTTCGCCCAGCCGCCGGCCCGGCTCGACGCTCCGTACCTCACCCCGGACCAGGTGCTGAAGATCGCTCGGCAAGGGGCCAAGCAGGGGTGCCACGAAGCGCTGTTCACGCTGGGTGAGCGTCCAGAGCTCCGCTATCCGCAGGCTCAGGAATGGCTGACCGAACACGGGTACGAAAGCACCGTCGACTACCTGGCGGCCATGTGTGCTCTCGTACTCGAGAAGACGGGACTGCTGCCCCACGCCAACGCTGGCGCCCTCTACCCCGAAGAGTTGGCTCAGCTCCGGGCGGTGTCGCCGAGCCAGGGCATGATGATCGAGTCGATGCGTGACGATCTCGACACGCACTTCAACGCACCGGACAAAGTGCCGGCCCGCCGCCTCGCGACGCTCGAGGCAGCCGGCGAGCAACAGATCCCCTTCACCACCGGCATCTTGGTCGGTATCGGCGACACCGAACTCGACCGCATCGAGGCGCTGGAAGCCATTGCGGCCAGTCATCGTCGTCATGGCCACGTGCAGGAAGTCATCGTCCAGAACTTCCTTCCCAAACCCGGCACGGCGATGTGGAAGCACGAAGCCTGTGACCAGGAGACCTACCTCCGCAGCATCGCGCTGGCCCGCTTGATCCTTCCCACCGATATCCACCTCCAGGCCCCGCCGAACCTCAGTGATGACTTCGCCGAGTTGCTCGACGCTGGCATCGACGACTGGGGCGGTGTCTCCCCCATCACCGCTGACCACGTCAACCCCGAGCGTCCCTGGCCAGACCTCGATCGGCTCGCCGAGATCACCGAAGGCCGAGGCCACGTGCTGGCTCCCCGGCTCACGATCTACCCGGAGTTCGCCCAGCAGCCCGGGCGATTCCTCGACGAAGCACTTCGCTTTCCGGTGATGGATCGAAGCGACTCTGAATCGCTCGGCCGCGACGACCCGGGCGCAGTTTTCCCCGAGAAGGCCGAGTTCGTGAAGGTCGGCGACGACGGCGCCGACGTGGTGATCATCGGTGACCGCAGCACGCAGTGGTACTCGGGCTCTCCAGCCACTCCACCGAACCTGATCAACCGCGACCACGCACCGATTTGCGGGGCGGTGGCCGAGGTCATCGACGGGGTCCGTGCTGGCCAGGAGGTCGGCCACGACGAGATCGTCACGTTGTTCAAGGCGAGAGGGCCAGAAGTGTCAGCGGTGGCTGCGCTGGCCGATGACCTGCGCAAGGAGATCGTTGGCGACGACGTCACCTACGTCATCAACCGCAACATCAACTACACGAACGTCTGCACCTTCAAGTGCAAGTTCTGTGGCTTCTCGAAAGGTCCGCTCAGCCTCAATTTGCGTGGCAAGCCCTACTTGCTCACGCTCGAAGAGATGCAAAAGCGAGTGATCGAAGCTGAGGAGATGGGAGCCACCGAGGTCTGCCTCCAGGGTGGCATTCATCCAGATTTCGATGGTGATTACTACATCGACGTGGCCCGAGCAGTCAAAGAAGCCAGCCCTGACATGCACATCCACGGCTTCACCGCTCTGGAGGTCACCGAGGGAGCCAAGCGGCTCGGTGAGCCGTTGGCCGATTACCTGAAGCGGGCGATGGATGCCGGCCTGAGGTCCTTGCCTGGAACGGCGGCCGAGATCTTGAGCGATGACATGCGTGCCATCTTGTGCCCCGACAAGATCAATACCGAGGAGTGGCTCCACGCTCACCGCACGGCGCACTCCGTCGGGCTCGGCTCCAACGTCACCATGATGTTCGGCGCAGTCGAGACCCCCGATCACTGGGCCAAGCATTTCATCGTCACTCGTGACCTGCAGAAGGAAACGGGCGGCTTCACCGAATTCGTCGGTTTGCCGTACGTCCACATGGCGTCACCGCTCTACCTGCAGAAGCATGCTCGCCGCGGCCCGACATTCCGAGAGAATCTGATGGTGCACGCCGTGGCTCGCATCGCATATCGGGGCTACATCGACAACATCCAGTCCGGCTGGGTCAAGATCGGGCTCGACAGCGTTCGCCAGCTCCTGCAGGCTGGCTGCAACGATCTCGGTGGAACCTTGGTCGACGAGAACATCTCTCGCGCTGCTGGTGCAGCTCACGGCCAACACCTCACCCCCGAGGACTTCGAAGGACTCGTCACGCCGATGGGTCGTCGCCTCGTGCAGCGGACCACGCTCTATGGATCTGTCGGACTACTGTCCGACGCATGACAGCGCCCAAGGCACGAAACACCTATGGAGACGGAGCCGTCGACCGCCTCATCAGCGAGTTGGTGGCTGCGGTTGGCCCCGACGCAAACGATGATCTCGTCCGCCGCCTGATCGTCACCGCGCTCGACATGGACGACGCCGAGGTCGAACGACTCGACCTCAAGATCGCATCGCAGACCATGGTCGAGATGCTCAACGGGTACCGCGTCTTCTCACAGGATCCGCACGCAGCGAAAGTGACGATCTTTGGCTCTGCGCGGACCAAACCCGACGACCCCAACTACCAGATGGCGTCCGCATTCGGTCGAGCCATTGCTGACACCGATTGGATGATCATCAGCGGCGCCGGCCCTGGCATCATGCAGGCCTGCATCGAGGGCGCAGGTGCCGAGAACAGCTACGGGGTGAACATCGTGCTGCCGTTCGAACAGCGGGCGGTCGACATCATCGACGGCGACCCGAAGCTTGCGACGTTCAAGTACTTCTTCACTCGCAAACTCTTCTTCGTCAAAGAAGCCGATGCTTTCGCCCTCTTCCCCGGGGGTTTCGGCACCCTCGACGAAGGCTTCGAACTCCTGACCCTGATCCAGACTGGCAAGAGCTATCCCGCTCCGATCGTGCTGCTCGATCACCCCGGCTCCACCTACTGGGATGGTTGGAAGCGTTTCGTGGCCGAAGAGCTCGAAGGTGGCGGCATGGTCAGCCCGGCCGACAAGTCGCTCTACCTGCACACCCACGACGTCGACGAAGCCGTCCGGTACATCTGTCACTTCTACAGCTCGTTCCATTCGATGCGCTACGTCGGGAAGCGCCTCGTGATCCGCCTCCGTCACGAGCTGCCGTCGAGTGCATATCCAATCCTGAACAACGAGTTCAGCGACATCGTTGCCAGCGGCGAGATTGCGCCGACCGAGGCCACCAAGACCGAGGTGAAGGACGACGATGCTGCCGATCTGCCTCGGTTGGCATTCCACTTCGACAATCGCTCGTTTGCTCGATTGACCGCACTCATCCATCGCATCAACGATCTCGGTGCCAGTGCAGGCCAAGACGAGCGAGCGCCGAGAGACTTCATCCACGATCTCGAGCCGGAGACCGAGGAACTTCTCTAACCGGGGTCGGTTCCGTGCGGGTCAAGGGTGCGGACGGCCTTGTCGACGGCTCGACGCGCGGTGGCCAACGTCTTGTCGATCGGTGGCCGAGTGGTCTCACCTCGGTCGACGGCTTCTCGCAAGATGTCGATCGACAAGTCTTGGAGACGTTCAGAGATCGATTCGAGGTCGATGCGAAGTTCTTCCAGGCGATCGTCATGAAGTTCACTCATGGGCGTCAGTCTGGCCGCTAACCTCGGGAAGTGTCTTCTGCAGGAATCGTGCCCCCAGCTGACGGTCATCGCTGGGTAGAGCTCATCGACGGTTCTGGTGACCGTTGGATGTTCGACGCGACGTTCTTGCTGTCTGGCTACCACTGCATCTACGGCCAGGGCTGCCCCTCGATCGAGCCCGAGCCAGACGTCACCGAATCGCTCGGGTGTTGCGTGCACGGTGCGCACTTCGTTGATGACGACGACCTCCGAGACGTGGCCGCGTCAGCGGCGCTGCTCGACGCGAGCAACTGGCAACACATTGCGCGGGCCAGGAAGAAGGGTGGGCCGTTCAAGAAGAACAAGGAAGGCGCCTGGGTCACCCGCAAGGTCGACGGTGCCTGCATCTTCTTGAATCGTCGCGGGTTTGACGGTGGACCCGGTTGTGCTCTGCATCGTTTGGCGCTCGAGCGTGGCAAACGGCCCGTCGATTTCAAGCCTGATGTCTGCTGGCAGGTGCCGATTCGCTTCGACGTGCACACCGACGATTACGAGAAAGACACCGTCTTCGTGCGCGCGTGGGAACGCGGCGACTGGGGCCCCGGAGGCGATGAATTCCACTGGTGGTGCATTGAAGAACCAGCGGCGTACACCAACGAATTGCCGGTCTACCAGACCAGCCGCGATGAACTGGTGTTGCTCGTTGGTGAGGACCTGTACAAACGGCTCGTGGTCCAGCTCGAGCAAGTGCAGCTCGAACTGGACATGCGAAGCGTTCCGGTCAGCTTCGGATGAACGGACTGCTGCGCTCGCTGCTCCCGGAGGGTCGAGCCGCTCGACTGCTCAGCGCGTCCGCTGGTCTTGGCGTGCTCGTTGGCCTGGTGCTCTCTGCGTTCGAGTGGTTCACCGTCGTCTTCTTGTTGCACGGGGTTGAGGATCTTCCGCTCGCAGTGCAGGCCGTCGCTCCCCTTGTTGGGTTGGCGGTCGCCACGCTGCTGTTGCGCACCGTTGGCGGCGGTATTTCAAACTCCACCTCCGACGAGTACATCAACCAGTTCCACGCCAGGAATCCGGAACTGCCAGAACGCGATCTTCTTCCCCGCATGTTTGCAGGCGCCGCAACGATCGGGTCCGGCGGAGCGCTTGGGTTGGAGGGTCCGGCGATCTACACCGGCTCGGTCTTCGGACTCTCGCTTCATCAGCGGCTCGACAAGTGGCTTGGCAAGGACGGCGCTCGCTTGCTCCTGACCGCCGGTGCTGCCGCAGGCGTATCGGCGATTTTCCAGACACCGGCGACAGGCGTGCTGTTTGCACTCGAAGCGCCGTATCGAGACGATCTTGCTCACCGAGCATTGCTTCCAGCGCTGATTGCTTCCGCCACGAGCTTCCTGACGTACGTGTCGATGCCGTTCATCAAGCAAGAGCCGTTCCTCGGCCCGATTGCTCCGGGTGACATCGGCACCGCCGAACTCGTCGGGGCGGTCGCCATTGGCGTGGGGGCCGGCTTCGGTGGCCGCATCTACGCATGGATGGTGCGGAAGGCCAAGGCGGTCTCGAAAGCGCATCACCCGGTGCGCTTGGTCTTGGTTGGCGGCACGCTTCTTGGTGGCCTCGCCGTGGCTTCCGACGCCATCTTCGGCGAGCCGCTCACACTTGGCCCTGGATTCAACGTGGTCGAGTGGCTGACTGACCCAGCGCGATCACTTCAGCTGATCTTCATTCTGTTCTTCTTCCGGGCTGCGGCCACGATGGTCACCGTGGGTTCGGGTGGCACGGGTGGGCTCTTCATTCCACTGGCCATTCAGGGTGTGCTTCTCGGGCAGATCGTGTCCTCGGCGCTCGACGCTGCCGGCCTCGACAGTGCAACGGACCGAATTTGGCCCATTCTCGGGCTCGCTGCGTTCATCGCCGCCGGCTACCGCACCCCCATTGCCGCCGTGATGTTCGTGGCAGAGTCGACCCGTGGCGCCGCTGTGGTACCTGCCCTCATCGCCTCCGCTGTGTCTCAGCTGGTGGCTGGTCGCAGCTCGGTGTCGATTGGCCAACGAGTCGAGCGACTCGGGCACCTCGAAGAGCGTTTTACGCTCCCACTCGCCGCTGCGCTGACCACCGATGTGCTCACGGTTCCGCCAGACGCCACGCTGTCTGAGTTCGTCTGGATCCATGCTCTCGGTCGACGGGTCAGAATCGTGCCCGTTGTCGACGGCAGCACCTACCTTGGTCTGTGCTCGGTCGATGCGTGTACCGCGGTCGATCGCGATCTGTGGGAGACCACGACCGTCATGGACGTACTCGACACGACCATGCCAGCAGCCAATGCCAACTGGTCATTGCGTGACGCAGTGGCGGCCATGGAAGCTGGCGAGTCCGACATGCTGGCAGTCCTCGACGACAGCGAGTCCTTCATCGGCGTCGTCGTCGAAGCAGAGATTGTGAAGTTGGGGGAGATTCTCGAAGAAACCGGCGGTCCGCAGTAGCGAAACGGCCACGACGTCAGTCGTCGTATTCGTCGTCCTCGTCGAAGGCAGTTGCTGCTTCCTGGGTGACGGGGAGATCGAAGGGGTCTTCATCGATGCGGTCCATGAGCGAATCGATGTCGTCATGGCTGGTTTGCTTGAGTTGCCGAGCCTCTTCGTATCGGCGGTGGCGCCCTTTTTTCACGGGACACTCCTGAAAATCGTTGGCCGGTGGAGAGTCATCCCCGATGGCAGTGAAGGACAAGTCTACGCCGAACCCAGGGTTGCGGCGAACCGGTCGGATGGACTTTTTCGAATGGTTCGTCTCGCTGGGACCAGAATCGGCGGCAAACGGTCATCGCAAGGCTTGGTGAGACCGAGCTTCGAGCACCAGGCGGCCCTCGGAATCAAACGCAACTGCGGCGTCGCCGCCCACGAGCTGTCGAATCGGCTCGCCAACCAGATCGGCTCGCCAGCCTTCGAGAAGTCGGCAGTCGTCGTTCTTGCTGAGCAAGGCCTCGACGTCAGAGCGGGTGGCCAGGAGGGCAGGATCGAGTCGATGATCTCGCGCCAGCTGAGAGATCCACGCGGTGACGAGCGTGACGACGGGGCGCAGTTCTTTTGGAAGCTCCGGCCGGCGGCTCGATGGTGCGGGGTCGGGCGCGTTCAGGCCCTCTTGGATGGCAGCAAAGATCTCTTCATCGGCGCCGTTTCGGATGTGACGACTGTCGACACCACGCAGATCGAGCAACTGCTTCTGGGTGGTCGGTGCTTTCTGGGCAATGGTCACCACCGCCATGTCAGGAAGCACTTGGCGCACGGGAATGTCGATGTCAGCGGCCTTGCGTTCTCTCCATGCGGCAATCGCGGTCGCCACCTTCGCCTGTTTCGATTTGAGCGAGCGAGCCTCTTTGATGCGAGCGACAGCCTCCTCGGGAGCGCGACGTGTGCGGGGCTTGCACCGCATCAGCTCGGATTCCTCCTCCGCCCAGGCCAGCCGACCGAGTTCGTTCAGCTCGGCGCTGAGGAGGTCGGTGAGTTGGAGCAGGTTGTCGACATCGCCAGCGGCATAGGTGAGTTGATTGTCAGTCAAGGGTCGGCGGAGCCAGTCAGTGAGACGATCACCCTTGGCCAAGTTGATGTTGAGATACTTGTCGAGCAACGACGCGAGCGAACCACTCGACACGCCGAGGAAGCCAGCAGCGATCTGGGTGTCAAACACCTTTTGGGGCACGGTGCCACAGGCCAACTCGAGGACTTCGAGGTCTTGGACACCGGCATGCAAGACACAGATGGCATCGCTGTCGAGGATCTTGGAAAAGGGAGCGAGGTCGAGCGCCAGCGGGTCGACGAGGATCACCGATGGTTCGTCATCATCGAGTTCGTACCAGGCGATCTGTACCAAGGCCACCTGCGGGAAGTAGGTCCGCTCTCGGTGGAATTCGGTGTCGAGGGCATAACGATCCACCGAGGCCAGGGTCTCGATGACCTCGGCGAATTCGGCTTGATCGGTGATCAGACGCATGTGGTGAGCCTACGCCCCCGAGGGCTCGGGATCGGCCATGTCCGCCCGAGTGCCCCAGAGTTCGACAAGTGTTGCCGCGTCGTCGGCATCCCGGAGTTGGTCAGCTGGGACTTCGACTGCCTTGACCGGACCGAGCCTGAGCAAGTGTCGATAGCGACGCTCGCCTGCTCGAATGCTGCCGTGCAGTGATCGGGCCCAGCTCGCTGGCCAACAACCGAGACTGACGTGTGGCTCACCGTCGACCGTGGCCACAACGGCGGTGTCCGGAGCACTCGGGTCGATTGCTTGGATCAGTGTGGTGAACGCCTCGGGGCTGACGAGGGGGAGGTCACACGTCGCTGTGACGATCCAGCCCCGCTTTGCGAAGGTCGCAGCAGTCGCTACTGCTGCGAGCGGACCTTGACCCGGATAGCGATCGGCGACGGTCGGAACGGTCAGAACACCCGTGCTGCCACCGATGGCGACGATGGGATCGATCAACGCGCCGCGCATGGCGGCAAGCACATGGGGACCGATCACCGCCGCCTTGTCCCGCCCATCGAAGCGGCGACTGGCGCCACCCACGAGAATGGCGCCGAGGATGTCGGGCGTTACAGGTCGGCTGGTGGCCACGAGGGATCGAGTTGACGAAGAAACAGTGCACAGCGTTCGTCCTCGTCGGCCTCACCAATGTCGGCAGCCGTGGACTGCAGCCCAGCGAGCGCCCGGAGGAAGCCGCGATTGGTTGGGTGCTCCCATCGAACGAAGCCGGAGCCTCGCCAGCCGTTCTGTCGAAGGGTGTCGAGGCCGCGGTGGTAGCCGACTCGGAATGCTGCGTACCGCTCGATCGGATGACGGCCGAGTTCGCCGAGGCGAGCCCAACCATCGATGAAGCGGGGCGCAGCGGCGACGACTTCGGACACGGCGTCACGGCGTGCGTCGAGGTCGTCGATGGCCAACGCTGCATCGAGCGCAGCGGCGGCTTCGGGGAACAGAACGGGCAAGACGGTTTCGGGTGGTCCGCTACGTGAGAGGCCGATTTCGGTCATGAGAGGAGTCCTTGGTTGAGTCGCGAAGGAATGACGAGGCTACGGGCAGCGTGCCATGCGGAGGGTGTCGGTTGCCCCGGCGGTGGCTGAGCTGCCACCAAGAACGGCAACGATCTCTCCGCTGCGGATGAGACCCTGTGCCTTGGCCACGTCGAGGACGTGGCGTACGACCTCGGTGTTGTCGCCGATGTAGTCGATGCCGATTGGCGTGGCCCCCCAACTCATCGTGAGCTGGCGAACTGTGCGCGGTTCAGGGCTGAAGCCGAGAATCTGCGCTTGGGGTCGGAAACGAGCCATGGCACGAACCGTGAAGCCAGACCGCGAGATGCACATGATGGTCTTGGCGCCCATCTCGGCGGCGGCACGCCAGGTGGCGAGCGTCATGACATCGGTGACCGCAGAATCGAGGCTCTGCGGTTCGTTCATTCGGTCCCTGCGAATCGTGTGGGCCCAGCCGTCGTAGTCGAACTCTTCATCGGCGCGTTCTGCGATTCGAGCCATGGTGGCGACAACGTGGGCGGGGTCGCCACCGACTGCAGTCTCTCCGGAGAGCATCACAGCCGAGGTGCCGTCGAAGACGGCGTTGGCCACGTCAGATGCTTCTGCTCGAGTCGGTGACGGCGATGTGATCATGCTCTCGAGCATTTGTGTGGCGGTGATGGCGGGACGACCGAGGGCGATACAGCGCTCGATGATTTCTTTCTGGAGGTGCGGAAGCTCCTCGATCGGCATCTCCGAGCCCAGATCCCCACGAGCGACCATGACCGCTCCGGATGCGGTGATGATTCCATCAAGGTTCTCCACTGCGGCGCGGGTCTCGATCTTGGCGACGACGAGAGGCCCTCGTGGTGCCGGCTCGAGACCAACTCGGCGAATGTCGTGAGCGGAGCGCACGAACGAAACCGCAACGAAGTCGACGTCGACATCGACGAAGGCATCCAGCAGACGAAGATCCTCCGGCGTTGGTGTGCTCATCTGGAGGCGATCCGAGGGAATGTGCAGCCCCGGTCGGCCCTGCGTGGAGCCGCCGAAGACGACTCGAGCGCTCAGCGCATCGCCGGTACTGCCGGTGACCTCGACTTGGATCGCGCCGTCGCCAACACTGAGTCGGTCACCCGGCAACACATCGGTCAGCAGCGAGTCGTAGTCGACGAACAGCCGCTTCGCCGTTGAGGTCTCGTTGCCCGGTTGGAGCAGGAGCTCGGTTCCGACATCGAGCTGGGTCGGAGCGTCGAACTTCCCGAGACGAACTTTGGGGCCGGGGAGGTCAGCCAGAATGCCGATGGGGCGCCCCACGGTCTCGCTGATCTTGCGGATGCGATGGAACCGTTCGAGGCTGTCTTCGAGGGTCCCGTGCGACAAGTTGAGGCGCGCGACGTCCATGCCGGCCTCGATCATGTCTTTGAGAACACCTTCGTCGTCAGACGCTGGGCCGATGGTTGCAATGATCTTCGTTCGCCTTGTCACGCGGCCGAGGCTACCGTCCCCCGCCTATGGAGCTGATCATCATTCGACATGGCCGTCCCGAACGCATTGAAACCCCAGACGGCGAGGTGCCTGACCCTGCACTGACTGACGTGGGCCATCAGCAAGCTCTCGCCATGGCGGAGTGGATGAAGGCCGAGCATCTCGATGCCATTTATGCCTCGCCGATGGTGCGAGCTCGTGAGACCTCAGCCCCGCTCGAATCCGCCTTCGAGATGAAAGCAACTGTTGTTCCTGGCGTGCGCGAGTTTCATGACGGCGAGTCGGCCTACATCCCGGTGGAGGAAATGAAAGCCGACAAGGAAGCGTGGAAGGCCTACCTCGCTGAAAACGAGAACATGACTCGAGACGACTTCCGGGCCGAGGTGCTCGAGTCGCTGAACGAGATCACCGCCTCCAACCGCGGCAAGAAGGTGGCGGTGGTGTGTCACGGCGGCGTGATCAACACTTATGCCGCCGACGTACTCGGCCTTGGCGGAGCGATGTTCTTCAACCCGCACTACGCCAGCATCAATCGCTTCATGGTCGCGTCGTCGGGAGAGCGTTCGGTTGTCAGCCTGAACGATTGTGGCCACTTGCGCTCCAATCCCAGCCTGCTTCTCTACTAGCCAACCATGCTTGATCATTTGCCCCGGTCGAGCTTGGCCACGCTGCCGACGGCGCTCGAGCGCGGCCCGGAACTGCCCGGGGGTGCTCGTTTGTGGGTCAAGCGCGACGACTTGACGGGTCTCGGTGGCGGAGGGAACAAGGCCCGCAAACTCGAATTCCTATGTGGAGCGGCCGTTGCGGCAGGTGCCACGGCGTTGGTGACCGTCGGCGCAGCGCAGTCCAACCACTGCCGGATGACGGCGGCAGCTGGCGCAGTCCTCGGTCTGGACGTACACCTCGTGTTGTCTGGCGAGGCTCCAGGCCGGGGCGAAGCATCCGGCAACCAGCTGCTTTCTGGGCTGTTCGGAGCGCAACTCCACCACACCGGGCTCGATGAGAACGAATGGCGTGCGTTGGAGGACGTCAGGGCAGACCTCACCGCCGATCTTGAAGCTGATCAAAGAAGGCCGTACTCGATCCCGATCGGTGGCAGTACGGCGGTCGGGGCACTCGGTTATGCCAATGCGTTCATCGAGTTGATCGATCAAACCGATGCCGCCGGTATCGACCCGAGCGTTGTGGTGTTCACATCATCGAGCGGCGGCACCCACGCCGGACTCATTGCTGGCCGGCGTGTGCTCGAGGCTTCGGGCCGGTCCGTGCCTGATGTGGTTGCGATCGGCGTGGCAAAGGGCATCAACCATGGCCAGCGGTTCGTCGCTGGCTTGGTTGACCAGACGCTCGGGTTACTGGCCCCTGACCAGACCTGGACCGAGACTGGCGAGGCCGAAATCGACATCGACCCGACGTGGTTGGGCGACGATTACGCGATTCCTACCCCGGCTGGGGACGCCGCCATCAAGTGGGCGGCATCCCGCGGGGGTTGGCTCATGGACCGTACCTATAGCGGCAAGGGACTCTCGGGCCTTCTTGGCCTGGCCCAAGCTGGGCGCTTCGAGCCAGGCGCCGATGTGGTGTTCATCCACACCGGCGGATGGCCAGCGATGTTTGCCGCCGACGGCACACCGGTCTGACCGGAACCAGCGCTAGCTCCGGGGAACTTCGCTCCACGACATTTCCTTGTCGGTCCGGACGTCGCCGGGCAGACCCAAGACACGCTCGCCGAGGATGTTCTTCATGACTTCGGTGGTGCCGCCTTCGATGGAGTTGGCTCGGCTGCGCAAGAAGGCCTTCTGTGGCGACGAGAACGCCATCGAGGTTTCTGGCTGATCCAAGTCGTAGGTGCCGTACAGCATTCCCTCGGCACCCATGAGGTTCATGGTGAACGAGTAGATGTCCTTGTTGAGATCGGCCGATGCCATCTTGCCGACCGAGCCTTCGGGTCCGGGCACTCCGGACTTACGGTTCTGCGATGCCCGGATGTTGGTGAGACGGTGCACCTCGGACCGCACCCACAGCTTCATGAACTCATCGCGCTCTTCGGCGGTGGACTCACCAGCGAGCAGTTCCTTCTGTGCCACCGCAATGGGGCCGGAACCCTTGGGAGGAACGGTGCCCCCAATGGACACCCGCTCGTTCATCAGCGTGGTGAGCGACACTCGCCAGCCTTCGCCCATGTCGCCGAGGCGCTCGGCGTCGGGCACACGGGCATCAGTGAAGTAGACCTCGTTGAACTCGGCTTCGCCGGTCATTTGGCGCAGCGGACGCACTTCGACGCCTTCCTGCTCCATGTCGATGATGAAGTAGGTCATGCCCTTGTGCTTGGGCTGATCGGGGTCGGTCCTCGCCACGAGCATGCCCCACTTGGCCAGATGGGCGAGGGTGGTCCAGACCTTCTGGCCGTTGACAATCCACTCGTCGCCGTCTCGTTCGGCCTTACAGGCAAGCCCCGCAACGTCGGAGCCAGCACCTGGTTCGGAGAAAAGCTGGCACCACACCTCTTCGCCAGTGAACAGCGGGCGGAGGTACCGGGTTTTCTGCGCCTCGGTTCCGTGCGACATCACCGTTGGCGCCCCCATGCCGTAACCGATCGGGTTGCGGTAGTACGGGCTGGGAGCACCAGCGTCGGCCAGCGTCTTGTTGATCACGGTTTGCAGGTTCGGGGCCAAGCCGAGGCCGCCCTCGCCTTCTGGGAAATGCACCCAGGCAAGGCCAGCGTCGAACTGTGCTCCAAGGAAGTCGGTAGCGGAGACGGTTGTTGGATCGTGGGCCGCGAGGAGGACGGCGCAGCGGTCAGTGACGTCTTGGGTGAGATCTGTTGTGACAGCGGTCATGGCGGCAGATCGTAGATGGGCAACGCGATCTGCGACCAATCGCCGGTTCATCGACCGACGCGACGGTCAATCGCTGCTGTTGTCGTCCAAGTCGGCGACACGTTCGAGCAACTGATCTCGGATCGAGACTCCCTTCTCCCTGGCCTTGTCGCCAGTGATCCGCCAGCCGTGACGGGCGGAATACAACAGTGGCGGCTCGCCCAGGCGGCCCTCGGTGACCTTGGTGACGGTGGCGAAGAAGAGATCGTGGTCGATGGGTCCGGAGGCCTGGCGTATCTCGAAGGTCTCACACGTGAGGTAAGCGATCGAGTCGGGAACGATGGGAAGGCCGTCTTCGTCGAGGGCGAGCAACTCGTCGGCGACGTACTTGAACTTCCGGCCTGGGTAGGAGAAGTACTGGCCAGCCATGATCTGGTCGGCGGCGAGAAGGGACACGACGAACGTACCGGAGGCGACCATCAGCGGATGGGTGTCATGCTTCGCACTCACCGAGGCCATCACGATCGGCTCGTCGAAAGCGATTTGCGACACCCAGTGCGAGGTGTAGGCCCTCGAGACCCCGTTGTGGGAAGCGCCAACAACTTGGACTCCCTTGATCATCTGGCCAAGGGAGCGCTTCAGTTGCGGATCGATCATGTGGTGGCCTTTCGAGGCAAGACGGTCATTTGAACAAGAACAACGGGGAGCATCAGTTGCGGTGGGCCCGGAGACGGACGGCTTCGTCGATGTGGTGGTCGGCTCGCTTCGGTAGAAGCTCGGCGAGGAGGTCGCGTTGTTCAGCCGCCTGGTCGTACCTACCGAGCGCTTCGAGGACTCGGGCGTACTCCATCCGATGGTTGACCGGAGCCTCAGGCACGAGTGCTCGCAACTCGAGCACCGCAGCGAGTTGGGCCAAGTTGCCGCTGCCCATACCCGCAAGGCGAAGGTTCTCGAGAGTGCGGGCCGCAATTGCGGTCTCGGTCATTGGGTTGAGGTAGCGGTCGAGAAAGGGGGCATCAGGGTGGATCGTATGAAAAATGCGCTTGCAGCCATCAAGGTCGAGTGATGCTCCCCCGGCAAAAGGATCGTGCCAGCCGTCGGATGATCCGAGCAGGACGTGACCGGGCATGCCGATGGCTCGAAGCGTCACACCCCGCCGACGGGCGATCTCTGCCGCCACGACGGCAAGCGTGAGAGGAATGCCGAGGCGTCGGTCGAGCACGTGGTGGACCATCGAGTTGCGGGCGTCGTAGTAGTTCGCTGCGTTGCCGGCGAAGCCCAGACCTCCGAACACACCAGTGACCACCGTCTTCGGATCAGAGCCGTCGATCTGGTCTGCCAAGTCGTCGAGTCGGGCGATGATCTGCTCTTCGGACGGCGCCGTCGGATCTGTCGCTGCGATCGTTGCCATGATCCGGTCGAGCGGCGGGGCGTCGGTCATCATCAGTTCGATGAACCGCTGCGTGCTCATCTGGTTCGCCAACCAATCAGGCTCTGCGTCGATGTGCCGATCGATCCCTCGGCGTCGAACAAACGATTCGTGCACAGCCCGATGCCGTCAGCTCCGACCTCGGTCACTGCGTCGATGCCAACCCATTCGCCGATCAAGGGCCGGTGAAGCGCAATGGTCAGGTCGGCATTGATGAGTCCCACGCCACTTTCGGCCCCGTAGACCGCGCTGATCCCGGACGCAATGTCTGCCGCAGCAGCGACTCGACAGAGCGGTGACGGTTCCTCACCGAGGATCACGGGTTGTCGAAGTCGGATCCACTCGATCGCTGAACCCGGGGTGGTGAAATCGCCTTCGACGAATCGGTGATCGACTGCGTCACGATGAAAAGCCGTGGTGTCCCCTGACGCCCATGCGGGAGCGACGACCGATCTGGCATCGTCGGGAGAACGCAGGGTGTGTTCAGGTCGCCAGCCAGGTTCGGGGAGGTCTGCGGTCGCCAACAGCAGAGCAGACGCCGACGCCACGACAACGTCGTTCGACAGCAATGACGCCGATGCTCGCGCCACTCGACGGCTCACCTGTTGGCGCTCGACGATGGCGTGCAGCCTGGTGAGCGGAACAGGCTTGACCAGCTCGATCGACAGCCTGGCAACCCGTTCGGTCGGCTCCTCGAGGGCTTCGATCAGTCGGGCGAGCAGCGCTGCAGGCGGACCTCCGTGTTGGGCGTCAGGACGCCAGGGGCCGGTCGTGAGTTCTGTTGGATCAAATGCTGTTGGAACACATGCTGTTGGGTCGGATGTGTCTGGCCCAACAGCGATGAACAACGAATCCATCGGGTGAACGTAGCGCCGCCTCAACTGGCGATCACACTCGCAGCCTCGTACATTTCGCACCCATGTATCCCGGAGCACACGCCGCAACGCATCCAGACAAAGCCGCCATGATCATGGCGGGCACCGGTGAGGTCCTCACCTTCGCCCAACTCGACGAGGAAGCCAATCGCATCGCTCAGCTCTTCCACGCAGCGGGTCTGCGAACCGGTGATCACGTTGCGTTCTGCATGGAGAACAACCAGCGATTCCTGCCTCTCGCCTGGGGCTGTCACTATGCCGGTCTCGTCTACACAGCGATGTCCAGCCGTCTCACCACCGAGGAGATGGAGTACATCATCAACAACTGCGGTGCGAAAGCCTTCATCACCTCCAACTACAAGCGCGAGCAGGCTGCAGCGCTCCTCGACAAAATGCCTGACGTGGGCATGCGGTTGATGCTCGATGGCACGATCGAAGGCTTCGAGTCGTACGAAGACGCCGTGGCTGGTTCCCCAGCAGATCCAATCGAGGGCCGACTCGCCGGGTTCGACATGCTGTACAGCTCGGGTACCACGGGGATGCCGAAGGGCATCAAGCCCAGCACCGAGCCCGGCCCGCTCGAAGAGAGCCCCACGGGTGTCTATGGCCTTCTGGGCCTGCTCTTCGGGATGGACACCGAGAAGGTCTACTTGTCACCGGCTCCGCTCTACCATGCCGCCCCGCTGCGCTTCTGCATGGCCACACAGGCGCACGGCTCGACCGTCGTGGTGATGGAGCGATTCGATCCCGAGGCGTACCTTGCTGCCATCGAGGCACACAAAGTGACACACAGTCAAGTCGTCCCCACCATGTTCGTGCGCATGCTCAAGCTCGATGAGAGCGCTCGCACAGCGCACGACGTCAGCTCGCTCGAGACCATCATCCATGCTGCGGCTCCTTGCCCGGTTGCGGTGAAGGAGCAGATGATCGAGTGGTTCGGGCCCGTCATCCACGAGTACTACGCCGGCACCGAAGGCAACGGTTTCGTGTACTGCAACTCAGAGATGTGGCTTGGGCACAAGGGCACGGTCGGCATGCCGATCAACTGCACGGTGCACATCGTTGGGGAAGACGGCGAAGTCGTCGGTGGTCCAGGGGAAGAAGGCACCGTGTACTTCGAGGGCGGCTCGACCTTCGAGTATCACGGTGATGAGGCGAAGACGAAGGACTCGCGTCACCCGAAGGGCTGGTCGACCCTCGGCGACGTCGGCAAACTCGACGAGGACGGCTTCCTGTATCTCACCGACCGCAAGGCTTACATGATCATCTCGGGCGGCGTGAACATCTATCCGCAAGAAGCCGAGAACATCCTCACGATGCACCCGAAGGTGTTCGACGTGGCCGTGATCGGTGTTCCCAACGCTGACTTCGGGGAAGAGGTCAAGGCCGTTGTCCAGCTGGCGGAGGGCATCGAGCCTTCCGACGACACGGCGCGTGAGCTCATCAACTTCTGCAAGGAACACCTCGCCGACGTCAAGTGCCCTCGCTCGGTCGATTTCCGTGACGAACTGCCCCGCCACCCCACCGGCAAGCTCTACAAGCGCTTGTTGAAAGACGAATACTGGGCTGGCCACGACAGTCGGATCATCTGACCCTGCACTGAGCGCATCACAACGGCGCCGCTCAGGTCGACTGCAGCGAAACGATGCTGCGTGCCCGAAGCACAAGCGATTTCGTGCGTACTCGAGCCCGTGATTCGGTGATGAGCTCTTCGGTCCGCCGCCAAGGTAAACGGAAGGCTCGCACCGCTTTGGGGATCAAGTCTTCGTCGCTCAGATCGAGCAGCGTCAAGACGATGTCGAACTCGCTGGCCCGCATTTGTACCGACGCGGTTGGCCCGACCGAGCGCAAGAGCCGCACACCATCGGCGACAGCGTTCAGAATGTCGTCGTTCGAGGCGAAGTTGGACCCGTACTCGATGGGCAGCCAACCAAACCACACGATGCAGGCATCGGGGTCGATGCCGGGATCGGAGCGGTGGATCATCACATCGGTGCCGAGGCGCTCGGCATCGATGCGGTAGAACCTCGCCATTCGCTCGATCAGCTCAGGTTCGGGATGGCTCGATCCCGACTCGATTCCCCGGAGCTCACGTGGAGTGAGCCCGAGTTCGGTTGCCGCGTCGGCGATCGCGTAGCCGCGGACCTGGCGGATCTTGGCGAACGCATCGCTCAAGCGCGAACTCAAGTGATCGACGTCACTGCAGTCAAGGTCTGGTGAGAGATCCAGCACAGTGCATGTATCGGCAAGTCCCCGGTGAACTTGAACCCCACTCCGGTCTGATTGTCGGTGGGTGGTGTTCAGGCGCCGGTGAACGTCGGGCTGCGCTTCTCCATGAATGCGGCAACCCCTTCGGCGTAGTCGGCGCTGGACATACATCGATCGATCGTGGCTGCGGCATCAGGGTGGCCTGCCAACGCTTGTTTGGCCGCAAGCTGTGTCAACGGAGCTCGTTCGGCCATCGTCATGGCCTGGGACCGGACGAATCCTTCGAGCCCGGACTTTGCTACGACATGGTTGAGCAGCCCCCAGCGCAAGCACGTGTCGGCGTCGTGGAGGTCGCCGGTATAGACCAATTCCTTGGTCACCGCTGGTCCCACGAGTTCGGCGAGCTTGTGGATGCCGTCCTGGTCGTAGCCGATACCGAGTTTCGCGGGCGGGAGAGCCATCCGGGTGCCCGGCTCGCCGTAGCGGATGTCAGCGGACAAAGCGATGGCGAGACCGCCGCCAATACAGAACCCATGCAGCATCGCAAGCGTCGGCTTGGGCAGGACCTCGATGGCCTTGTAGGCAGCCTGGGTGGCGGCGCCGTAGCTGCCGGCGCCATCGGAGGTGCGCTCGGTCTGGAACTGGCTGATGTCAGCCCCCGCCACGAAGGCCTGGTCTCCAGCCCCGCGGAGCACGACCACGCGAACCGATGGGTCGGCGGCAAGCTCTGCGCAGCGCTCGGGGACGGCGCGCCACATGTCGAGGGTCATGGCGTTGCGCCTTGCCATGTGGTCGAACACGAGCCAAGCAATGGGCCCGTCGCGCTCGATGATCACAGCGGGAACGGATTCGGGAGCGGGTGCGTCTTCATTGGTCACGAAGCGAAGCTAGTAGGTTTCCTGCGTGGCCCGAACTCTGCCCTACCTGGATCATGCCCGACCCATCGCTGTCGCCCATCGAGGCGGAGACCAGCAGGCCGTTGAGAACACGATGCCAGCGTTCGAACACGCCGTCTCGCTCGGGTTCGACTACCTCGAGACTGACGTACACCTGAGCAGCGACGGCGTGCTGGTTGCATTCCACGACGCCGACTTGGAGCGCATCACAGGGCGACCGGGAACCATTGCCGACCGAAGCTGGGACGAGCTGAGGGCCATCGATCTCGCAGCGAGTCCAGATCTGGACCGAGCATCGATTCCTCGGCTCGATGAGTTGCTGTCGGCGTTTCCGAACACGCGGTTCAACATTGATCCGAAGGTCGACGAGGCCGTTGGGCCGCTCGGTGACGTCATCGCAGCGTTCGATGCGGTGGAACGAGTGGGTGTCGGCGCGTTCGATGACGCTCGCATCGCGGCACTACAAGAGCGATTCGGCCCAGGCCTGTGCACGTCTCCTGGCCCGATCGAGTTGCTGACGTACTTCGGCAACCCCACCGGATCAGCCTTCGAGACGCACGGCTGCTTGCAGATCCCGCCGAGCTTCGGGGAGTTCTCGTTGACCGCAGCCCTGGTCGAATCAGCTCATGAACTCGGTCTCCAGGTGCATGTCTGGACCATCAACGAAGAGGCCGAGATGCGACGGCTCCTCGACATGGGTGTCGATGCGTTGATGACCGACCGAGTACAGCTGTTGAAAGATGTACTGATCGATCGAAACGAATGGATGACCACATGACCTGGATTCGCACCGAACACACTCGCTACTCGACCGGCGGCATGGTTTGTTCTGTTGATCACCTCGCCTCGGGTGCCGGGATCGAGTTGTTGGCAGCGGGCGGCAATGCGGTCGATGCCGCCGTGGGTACGTCAGCGGTTCTCGCCGTGACCACGCAGTTCATGTGCGGCATGGGTGGCGACCTCTGGGCGTTGGTTCATGTGCCTGGCCAAGCCGAGCCTGTGGCCCTGAACGCCTCGGGTTGGGCAGGCGCCGGTGCCGATGCTGCGGCGATGCGAGCGGAGGGAATGACCGAGATGCCGTTCCGCGGCGACTTGCGGTCGACCCCGGTGCCGGGGTGTGTCGACGGGTGGGTTGCCCTCCACGACCGTTTCGGTCGACTTTCATTGTCGGATGTGCTCGAGCCTGCTCGACGCTTGGCCGCCAACGGCTTCGTCGTCACGCCGATGCTTGGCGGTGCGGCTCCCCTCGTCGCCGGTGTCGCCGGTGCCGAGGACTTCGAGGTCAACGGAACATCGGTCGTTGCCGGGCAAACGATGACCAGGCCAGGGCTGGCGCGGTCGCTGGCTGCCATCGGTGCTGGTGGTCGGTCGGCTTGGTACGAGGGCGAATTTGGCGACGGCCTCATCCGGAAAGGTGACGGGCTTTTCGACGACAACGATCTGTCCCATGTGCACGCCGAGTGGGCAGAGCCGACGATGGTCGAGGCGTGGGGGCAGCGACTGTGGACCGCTCCTCCGAACTCGCAGGGCTATCTTTCGCTGGCGAGCGCAGTGATCTCCGCTGGTCTTGATCTCCCTGACGACCCGAACGACCCTCGCTACGCCCATTTCCTGATCGAAGCGTCGAAGCAGGCGGCCTACGACCGTCGTGACTCGCTGTTCGACGGGGCAGACGGTGCAGCGCTGGTGACCGAGGAGCGGTTGGCTCCTCGCCGTGCCCGCATCGGGGAACGAGCGGTCGACGTTCGCTCACCTGCCGCCGACGGCGGAACCATCTACCTCTGCACCACTGATGTCGACGGCATGGGCGTGTCGTTGATCCAGTCCAACGCCGCAGGTTTTGGGGTGCATCTCGGCGTTCCCGAAGTTGGTGTGTTGCTTCACAATCGCGGCGTGGGTTTCAACCTGATCGAGGGTCATCCGGCCGAATTGCAGCCCGGGAAGCGACCGCCGAGCACGCTGTCGCCCGCGCTGGCCACGAACAGCGACGGCTCGCTGCGTACCGTGTTCGGCTGCATGGGAGGCGACACCCAGCCCCAGATCGTGCTACAGATGGCGGCCCGCCGCTTCCACTCTCGCCAAGACGTTGGCAAGCTCATCACCGCCCCTCGCTTCGCCATCACCACACAGACCGATCGTGGGTTCGACGTCTGGTCGACCCCCGACCCACTCATCGTGGCCCTCGAAGAGGGCTCACCGTGGGCTGCTGGCCTGGCCGAGCGCGGTCACGTGGTCGAAGAGCGCCGTTGGGGCACCGGCTTCGGCCACGCTCACATGATCGACGTGGTCGACGGCCATTACGAAGGTGCTGCTGATCCGCGGGCCCTCACCGGCGCCGCTCTCGGTCGTTGATTTCAGTCGTTGATTTCAGTCGTTGATTTCAGTCGTTGATTTCAGGGTCAGCGAAGTTTGGATCGCGCTTCTCGAAGAAGGCTTTGACCGATTCGGCTTGATTCGGGCTACCTATCAAGCGTCCGATTTCCTCGCGTTCCATGGCGAAGCCCTCGGCAACGGTCAGCTTGGACGCTTCGTTGAAGATTCGCTTTGCGGCACGAATGGCGTGCGGCGACTTCTTGGCGATGTCGGCGGCCATCACGAGCGCTGCGGCGTGTGGATCGTCGGCGATCTGGGTGACGAGGCCGAGGTGCAGGGCTTCTTCAGCGCCGACCATGCGGCCGCTGAAGGTCAGTTCCTTGGCCACGTCGAGCCCAACCAGGTTGATGAGCGCCTGCGTGCCGGTCATGTCAGGCACGAGGCCCCAACGGATTTCCAGGACCGACATCTTGGTGTCGGGAGCGGCAATGCGAATGTCGGCGCCAAGTGCGAGCTGGATGCCGCCACCGAGGCAATGGCCTCGGAGCGCAGCGATCACGGGAACGGGAAGCTCGGTCCAGCCGTAGACGGCCTGTTGACCCCGGTGGGTGATGCGGCCCTCGTCAGGATCTGTTGTGGCCGGACGTTTCTCGCCTGCCTCCCCGCTGTCACTCATCGCCTGGAAACTCGAGAAGTCGAGGCCAGCGCAGAATCCCTTGCCCTCCCCGGACAACACAACTGCTCGCAGCGACGTGTCCTTGGCGAGGAGATCACTCGATTCGATGAGCGCATTGAACATCGCTGGATCGAGTGCGTTTCGCTTGTCCGGTCGAGCGAGACGGACATCGGCCACGCCGTGCTCGTCAGTCGAAATGGAGATGCGGTCCTGAATCATCTGGTCGGCCATCGCCAGACACTATTCGCTGGCGCCCACCCAAGGACAATGCCGGCAGCCGCGAGAACAACAGGGACGCTCGGCGAGGTGGGCAGCGGTCATCACGAACAGCCCTGTCGTTGGGTCCATGTACCCCATGTCTCCGGCAGACAACGCTGCAGCATGAGCCCCCAGACAGATGGTGTAGTCGGGACGCTCCGGAGCGAATCGACTCGGATGCGGGGTGTGCATTGCGTCGGAGCGCAATCGAGATGGTGGTGAGGCCGGCACGCCACCATTGAAGGCCATCAGCTCAGGATCTCCACAGCCAAGTCACCGACCATCTGTGGTATCCACAGGAAAGTCACATGGTTGTTGGTCTTCCTCCTCACAGGGGCATCGACTTAGGGTCGTGGCATGGCCCGCTTCAACGTCACCCTCGCCGCCGACCGCACCGAAGTCATCGAGCACGCCGATGCGTATCAACAAGAAGGTCCGCTCACCACGTTCTTCGCCTTCGCAGGCGGGCGAGAGGTGATCGACTCGTGGAGTTCGAGGCTAGCCAGCTTCCGAACAGTCGACGTGCTTGCGGTGCGGCGGATCGAACCGGCCATCGACGCTGTTGTGGAACCCGCATTTGACGAGAGTGGGTCTGCTCCCCTACTCCGGTCGGCATGAGTCACCCTCCGGTCCTGCTCGTTCACGGATTCACCACCTCTGCCCAGCGCACCTGGCGCGAGCCTGGGTGGATCGATCTGCTCCAAGAAGCCGGTAGGACGGTGATCGCTCCTGACCTCCTCGGTCACGGTGATGCGCCGAAGCCTCACGACATCGAGGCGTACGCGAGCGTCGAGGCATTGATCGCTGGCGAGCTCCCCGATGAACCTGTTGATGCCGTTGGCTATTCGGCTGGAGCCCGCATTCTGCTGGCGCTGGCATCGGAGAAGCCCGAGCGCTTCAATCGGTTGGTCATCGCCGGCATGGGGGGTTCGCTGTTCCGCAAGCGGGAAGGCAACCCGATCGCCGACGCCCTCGAAGGTCGGGGTGACGAGGAGGACATGGTCGGCATGCACTTCAAGTCGTTGGCCGAAGGCGATGGCAACGACCCGAAGGCGTTGGCGGCCTTCATCCAACGAGAACAGCCGAGACTCGACCGCGAGCACATCGCCAAGATCACATGTCCGACTCTGGTGATCCTCGGCGACAAGGATTTTGCTGGTCCGGGCGACGTCCTCGCCGAAGCATTGCCAGACGGCCATCTCATCGAGCTTCGCAATGTCGATCATTTCGGTCTGCCGAAATCTTTCGACTTCGTCGACAAGGGTCTCGACTTCCTCGGTGCCGCCCCCAGCCTCTGACCCAACCCACTCGTTCTGTCCCGGCGAATGCCCAAGAGCGAACCTTTGGCGGGACAGAACGGGGTTCAGGTTGGTGGGCCGGCTTGGGTGAAGCGGGTGCCGGGAGGGTCAGCGGCCCACGTGGCCTCTCCCTCCCAGACGTCGTCGAAGACCAATTCCTTGACTGGCCGGCGGCGCACGGGTCCGTGGTTGCCTTGGGGCACGCCGATTGGAATGGTGGCGGCGATGGCGTGGGTGTCGGGTATGCCGGTCAGCGCTCGCAGCTCGTCTTCGACCATGGCATGCCAGCCGGTGAGTACCCCGCCGTAGCCGAGGCCCCTGGCCGCAAGTAGCAGGTTCTGACAGGCCGGAAAGATCGAGCCACCATCGCTGAGTCCGCCGTGGCGGATCTTCACGCATCCGAGCACAACGACCGGCGTGGCCTCGAAGTGGTCGACGAAGTGCTGCATCGTGCGAGCCATGCGCGCCTTGGGTGTGTTCTCCTCGGCGTTGCGGTCGTAGCTGTCGGTGGAGCGCTTCTCGTTCCAGCCGCTGCGGAAGCTCTCGCCCAGGAGCCGCTTGGCCTCGATGGCCACTGGTCCATCACGAAGAACGAGGAAGCGGAAGGTCTGACGGTTCGACCCTGTCGGAGCGCGAGTCGCGGCGAACATCATCGCCGACAAATCGTCGTCGGTGACCTCGTCGTTGGTGTACCGACGAATCGCTCGCGTCGTTGCCAACCCTTCGAGAAGGCTGACGTCATCGAGATGTTCGCTGTTGGCCATCATTTGAGCTTGCCGCATCGCAGCCGGTGTTGTCCGATCCGCAGGCCAACTCGTCGATTCACTGGTGCTCAAACGTTTTGAGCAGTCATGCCTCCGTCGACGACCAACACGGTGCCGTTGATGTAGGACGCTGCAGGCAAGGCCAGCGACAGCACGGCATGGGCGACCTCTTCGGGTTCGCCATACCGACCGACGGGGACGCGCCGTTTGGCGAAGCGGGCCTTGTCGGTGTCGTTGATCGACGCGGTCATACCCGTGCGGATGGGGCCGGGGGCCACACAATTGACGGTCACTCCAGTCCGTCCCAGCTCGACAGCCAAGCCCTTCGTGAGGCCGATCACGCCGTGCTTCGACGCGGTGTAGGCCGAGAGGTAGGGCGTGGCGCCCAGTCCTTCCGTCGATGCGATGTTGATGATGCGTCCGTCAGCGTTGCGCTGCAGGTCCTTCAGACAGGCTCGAATCAACACGGAGTGCGCTTCGAGATTCACTCCAAGGGTGGTCGCCCAGGCCTCTTCGTATCTCTCGCTACCGATCGGCGCCGGAACACTGATGCCGGCGTTGTTGACGAGGATGTCGATCGGGCCGAGAGCCTCACGCACGCCAGCGACGGTGGAGTGAACCTCGTTCCGATCTGTGACGTCAGCAGTAAAACCGGCGAACGAGCCGGCCTCGTGGCCGGCTCGTTCAAGCTCATTGGACACCAGATGGATGCCGTCCTCTGTTCGGTCGACCATGCCGACCTTCGCCCTGACATCGGCAAACAGATGCGACATCGCTCGACCCATCCCCGAGGCGGCCCCGGTGATGAGGACGACTCGATCTTCGACGGATCGTGACAGCTGGCTGAGCGCATCTGGCATGCGCGGAGGGTAGATCAGGCAGGTGCGTTTGCGACAGCCATGGCGTGACGAACCAACGAGATCAGTGCGTCACGTACCGCCGCACGATGCCGAGCGTCGGTGACGACGATCGGGATGTGCGCAGGAATGTCGAGGGCTTCACGCACATCGTCTGGGTGGTGCCGGAGGACACCGTCGAATGCATTGATGGCGACGACGAACGGCACGCCGGTTTGTTCCATGTAGTCGATGGCTGGGAAGCAGTGATCGAGTCGACCAGTGTCGACCAACACCACGGCACCGATGGCGCCGCGGACCAGCTCGTCCCACATGAAGTGGAACCGATCCTGGCCAGGTGTGCCGAACAGGTACAGAACGAGCTCGGCACTCAGGCTGACACGGCCGAAGTCCATGGCAACCGTTGTGCTTTTCTTGCTCGTTGCCACGCCGACGTCGTCGACGCCTTCGCTGACCTTGGTCATTGCTGCTTCGGTTGTGAGTGGGTCGATGTCGGACACCGCCGACACGAATGTGGACTTGCCGACAGCAAAGCCACCAGCGACCACGATCTTCACGGGGATCTGATTCTTCTTTTCGGTCATGATTTCCTCAGAGGGCTTGCAGACCGTCGAGAACACGGTTCAGCAGGTCAAGGTCGGGGCGGTCGGGAGAGTGGGTGGCGGTTTCTTGGACGTGCAAGAGGTCTTCGGTGATGAGGTCACCGACGAGGACTCTTGCGACCTGCAGATGAATCTTGCAGTGTGCTGAGATCTCCGCGACCGACTGAGGGTCTGCGCAGAGTTCGAGAATCGTTCGTCGTTCCATGCTGGCGCTGTTGATGGACGCCTGTCCCTTTGGGGTGAGGCGAATCTGCGCTTCGATGGCGAGTTCGACTGAAGATCGCGTCCTGCCTCCTGTCAGGAGGTAAGGACGCACCCGCAAGGGTGAGTCGGTGGTGTCGTGGTCGTTCATGAAGTCAGAGCCGACTGGAGTTCGGCGCGAAGTTCAGGGGTCAGAACGGCGCCGGTCTTTTCGACCAACACAGCCATCTCGTAGGCAACGAGGCCGACATCGGCGCCAGCAGACGCCATGGTGGCCAAGAGCGAACCATCGCTGATACCGGTCACGAAGAGGAACGCGTTTTCCATCTCGACGATCACTTCGGTCACCGCGCCGCCGCCAAATCGACCGGCTGCGCCATAGGCGAGTCCGATCAAGCCGGAGGAGACCGCGGAGAAGCGATCGACTGAATCGCGGTCGAGACCGTTCGATGCCGCAATCGGCAGACCGTCAGAGGAAACCACCACGGCTTCAGTGACGCCGGGGACTCGCTCGACGAAGCTGTTGACCAGCCAGTTGACGTTGCTTGCCTGGGTGCTCATGGTGCTCATCAGAAGTCTCCGTTGCTGTCGAAGGTGTTGCTGTCGGTGGGGGAATCGGGCATGGGGGGTGTTGCCATGTCTTCGAGCGGCTTGCCCTTGAGGCCGCTGCGGTAGCGAGACAGCATCGAACGAATCTCGTCCGGGCTACGGACGCTCGACGCCACACGACGCCCTTCGCTTTCGGGAGCGTGGTTCTTCGTGCGATCTCGCTTGACGAGGCCGGCGCTGGTGCGGTCTGACTCTGGAGTGAGGAGCGACTCCATTCCCGAGTCGAAGTTCGACCCGCTCGGGATGGCATCGGACAACTTGGCTGGCGCCTCGGCGTTGAACACCGGGGCTTCCCAAGGAGTGTCAGGTTCGGTGGAAGAAGGCTTTTCGGTAGAACGAGCGAAGAAGTTCGCCGATGAGTCACCCGAGAAGTTGGTCGACGCCGCGGCCTGGGGTGGCGTGTCGAAGTTCGACGGCGCAACACCGAGCAGTTTGGCCAGCGCTTCCGATGCTGGGGTTTCGTTTGAGCTCAGATGCGCACCATCGTTCAGCGTCGGCTCTGGCATGGGCGCCGTCGGTGGCGCTAAGCCAGCGGGTGGGGCCGGCGCGAGGTAGTCCGGAAGACCCATTTCGGCTGCGGGCGCCGCCGGTGCCGGGATCTCCTGGATGGGGGCGGTGTCTCCGAATGCCGGGGCGATGGGGTCGATCGGTGCGATCGAATCAGTCGACGGGAAGTCCGGGGTCGACGATGGCCCACCGCCGAAGGCGTTTGCGTCCCGTGCCGGCATTGCCGGTGGGGTCCAGCCTCCGCCGTCATCATCGAGCGAGAAGGCAGCCGCAGCCATACCGGGCTGCTCGGCGGGAGGCATCGGTGGCGCATCCGCAACTGGGGCAGCTGGAGGAGTCGGAGGCGTGTCGATGGCTCCGTTGGCTGCGCCGCTGCTGACTGGCAAGTTGCTGTCGGCGAGCACGCTGGCCGGAATGTCGGCGATCGCAGTGATGCCACCATTGGGGGTGTGAGTGAGTTCGATCTGCACGCCGAGCCGCGCCCCCAGCCGACCGATCACGATGAAGCCCAGCGAGCGGGTCAGGCCCAATCCGAGTTCTGGCGGATTCTGGAGCACCTCGTTGGCGCTGGCCAGCTGATCGGTGGTCATGCCGATGCCGTGGTCGACACACGAAATGAGATAGGAGCCATCAGGGTGGCGGACACCGGTGACTTCCACCGGGCTTTCTGGCGGTGAGAACTGCGTTGCGTTCTCGAGGAGTTCGGAGAACAGGTGCGCCAAGTCAACAGCCGACTGGGCGCCGATCCGAGCGTCTTCGACGTTGACCAGTTTGACGTGGCGGTAGTCCTCGATCTCGCTCATGGCGACGCGGAGAGCATCGGAGACCTCGACCGGTCCCCCACGACGGCGAGCGGGCTCTGCGCCGGCAACAACGAGAAGGCTCTCGGCGTTGCGACGCATGCGTGTGGCGAGATGGTCGAGGTTGAAGAGCTCTTGGAGCTGATCTGGATCTTCCTCTTCGTGCTCGAGGCGGTCGATCACTTCGATCTGACGATCAAGCAAGCTCTGGTTGCGCCGGGCAAGGTTGACCACGAGTTCGCTGAGGCCTTGGCGCACCATCGTGCGCTGCTCTTCAGCGAGACCGGCGATGCCGACCTGGACTGCGTTCAACGAGTCCACCAGTTCGGCGACCTCGTCGTTGCTGCCGGCCACGAGTGGCTCGAAGCTCGGGGTCGGACGACCGGGGTGACGCAGAGTGTCGAGCAGCGCGGGCAAGCGGACATCGGCCAGCTCACGTGCAGACGCTGACACACTGTCGATCGGGTCAGAGATGGTTCGGCCGATGACGACAACGGCAAGTGCGCTCAGCAGGAATGCTGCCAGCGCAACGACGCCAAGCGTGCGAACATCACTGCTCAGCTCTTCAGGAGACGTACCTCCGTTGCTGAGGAGGACGGCGTACGCCGCCACCACTGCCAGAACGAACAGTGGCGGTGTGACGATGGCGACCAGTTTGGTGCGAAGTTTGAGATTCTGGAACATAACCCTCTCGCAAGGTATGGGTGGACCAACTTCACATCGGCCGCTCTCGTTCGACCTTGAGGTACGGTGCCGAGATGGCTGAAGATCTCTTCTCCGGGACGCTGGCAGATCTGCCGCTCGACGCTGTCCTCGGTTCGCTCGCTCAACACTCCCGAACAGGGGTTTTGCGGGTGGCGGTGACCGATCCTGCCAGTTCGATCTGGCTCGATGATGGCAGGATCTACTTCGTCGAAAAGCCGGGCGGTCACGAGCCGGTTGCGGTGTTGTTCGGTGGCGGTGTCGGCTCGATCGAGGAGATCGAAGGCCTCCTCGCCCGCGGCGATGCGGTCGCAGGCTTGGCTGCTGGCGGTGTCGGCGAAGACTCAGCGCTGGCCCGTCTGCTTCATGAGCACAATTTGAATCTCCTGTTCGAGCTGCTTGTGCCATCGAAGGCGGCTTTCACCTTCGAACCCGATCTCGTTCACGCTGTCGGGGGTCATTTCTCCGAAGACACGATCGGACTCGTTGATCAAGCGAAGCGTCGCTTGCAGATCTGGGCCGAGATTGCCTCGAGCATCCCCAACACCGCCGCGATCTTCACGCTGGTGACCCAGCTGCCAGATCAGGCTGACGAGCGCGTGGTCACCTCAGATGAATGGCGCTACCTGTCGCTGCTCGACGGTCACCGCACCGTGGCTGACGTGATTGCAATGACACAGATGAGCGCTTTCCGCGTGGTCTCGGCGCTGTACCGCATGCTGCTCGAAGGCCTCATCGAAGAGTCCATTCAAGCTTGACAGCGGTCGTTTGTTCAGACCAAGGGCCGGTCGGTGGGCTTGACCGGTGAGGGCAACAGCGTGTGGCCCATGAGTGCCTCGTCGACCGATGCGGCGCACGAACGGCCCTCGGCAATGGCCCACACGATGAGGCTCTGGCCTCGGCCCATGTCGCCACAGGCGAACACGTTGTCTTCTGAGGTCTTCCAGCTGCTGTTGCGAACCACGTTGCTGCGCTGGTCTGTTTCGAGTCCGAGCTGATCGATCAGTGTCCCCGGCTCTGGACCGAGGAAGCCCATTGCGAGGAGCACCAAGTCGGCGTCGAACTCGAAATCTGAGCCCTCGACCGGGACGAAGCCCGGACCGTTGTCGGTCATGCCGAACTCGACTTCGTTGCCGCGCAGCTTCGTGACCTTGCCGTTTTCGCCAACGAACTCGGTGGTGCTCACCGCATACACGCGATCACCGCCCTCTTCATGGGCAGAGGTGACCTTGTACTGCAGAGGGAACGTTGGCCACGGCGTGCGGTCAGAGCGCTCGTCTGGTGGGCGAGGCATGATCTCGAATTGCTTGATCGATGCCGCTCCTTGACGGTGCGAGGTGCCCAAGCAATCGGCGCCAGTGTCGCCGCCACCGATGATGATGACATGCTTGCCCTCGGCACTGATCGGCGCCTGTTCCATGTCGCCCTCGACGACCTTGTTGGCCAACGGAAGGAACTCCATGGCCTGGTAGACGCCCTCGAGTTCACGACCGGGAATCGGCAGATCGCGCCAGTTGGTGGCACCGCCGGCCAGCACGATGGCATCGAACTCTGAGCGAAGCTCATCAACAGCAATGCTGGTGGGATCGTCGCTCGGGCCGCCGACGTAGGCACTGGTGCGGAACTCGGTGCCCTCGGCGGTCATCTGATCGAGACGACGATCCAGAATCGCCTTCTCCATCTTGAACTCAGGGATGCCGTAGCGAAGCAAGCCACCAATGCGATCGGCCCGTTCGAACACGACCACAGTGTGTCCAGCGCGAGTGAGCTGTTGCGCAACGGCGAGGCCTGCAGGGCCCGAGCCAATGACGGCAACGCTTTTGCCGGTCAGCTTGGACGGAGGGATCGGAACGACCCAACCCTCTTCCCAGGCCTTGTCGATGATGGCGACTTCGATGTTCTTGATGGCCACGGGTTCGGTGTTGATGCCGGCGACGCAGGCGCCTTCACAAGGTGCGGGGCACAGTCGGCCGGTGAACTCTGGGAAGTTGTTGGTGGCGTGGAGCCGCTCGATGGCGTCGCGCCATTGCTCGCGGTAGACGAGATCATTCCAGTCGGGAATGAGGTTGCCGAGCGGGCAGCCGTTGTTGCAGAACGGAATGCCACAGTCCATGCAGCGGGCAGCTTGGTCGACGAGATCTTCCTCGGGGAAGGGCTCGTACACTTCCTTCCAGTCCCGCAGACGAACAGGAACGGGCCGCCGGACGAAGTCCTTGCGGTCGTGGATCAAGAATCCTTTGGGATCACCCATTAGTTCGTTGCCTCCATGATGGCTGCGATTGGGTCGGTGCCGTCTCGGAGCGCTTGTTCTTGGGCCAACAGGACCCGCTTGTATTCACGAGGCATGACTTTGACGACGCGCTCGGCTTCGTCTTCCCATGCTTCGATGAGAGTTTTCGCCACCGTCGAACCAGTGAGTTCTCGGTGTTCGGTCAGATAGCCGAGGACCTCGACTTTGTCAGCGACACTCAGGCGCTCGAGTTCGACCATCTCGCGGTTGACCCGGCTGGCAAAGCGGCCATCGGTGTCGTAGACGTACGCAATACCGCCGGACATGCCGGCCGCAAAATTCCGACCGGTGGTGCCGAGGATGACCGCACGACCACCGGTCATGTACTCACAGCCGTGATCGCCCACGCCTTCGACAACGGCGACAGCGCCAGAGTTGCGGACGCAGAAGCGCTCGCCGACTCGGCCTCGGAAGAACGCAGACCCGCCCGTTGCTCCGTAGAGCAACACGTTGCCGGCAATGATGTTCTCTTCAGCAACGAAGGTGCTGGCCTTGTGCGGGAAGACGGCGATGCGGCCACCACTGAGGCCCTTGCCCACGTAGTCGTTGGCATCTCCCTCGAGGCGAAGGCTGATGCCCTTGGGAACGAACGCCCCAAAGGAGTTGCCGGCTGAACCGGTGAAGGACAGATCGATCGTGTTGTCGGGAAGGCCCGCTCCGCCGTATGCCTTCGTGACCTCGTGGCCGAGCATGGTGCCAACCGTGCGGTTGACGTTTCGAATGTCGTAGTGCTTGCCGAACGGTGTGCCGTTGGCGATGGCCTCAGAGCAGTCAGCGATGAGCGTTTGATCGAGGGCGACGTCGAGGCCGTGGTCCTGGACCTGGATCGCTCGCCGTGAGGCGTCAGCAGCAATGTCTGGCACGTGGAGGATTGGGCTCAGGTCGAGGCCGGATGCTTTCCAATGATCGATCGCCGGACGAGTGTCGAGGCACTCCGCCATGCCGATGGCCTCGTCGAGGGTGCGGAAGCCGAGTTGTGCGAGATATTCGCGAACCTCTTCGGCGATGTATTCGAAGAACGTCTCGACGAACTCCGGCTGGCCAGAGAAACGGGCTCGCAACTCGGGGTTCTGGGTGGCCACGCCAACCGGGCAGGTGTCGAGGTGGCAGACCCGCATCATCACACAGCCCGAGACGACCAGCGGCGCCGTGGCGAATCCGAACTCTTCACCGCCGAGTAACGCCGCAACGATGACATCGCGGCCGGTCTTGATCTGGCCATCGACCTGCACGACGATGCGGTCGCGCAGATCGTTGAGCAGAAGTGTCTGCTGAGTTTCGGCAAGGCCGAGTTCCCACGGGCCGCCCGCGTGCTTCAGCGAGGTGAGCGGAGAGGCACCAGTTCCGCCGTCATTGCCGGAGATCAGCACGACATCAGACTTGGCCTTTGACACGCCGGCAGCAACCGTACCGACGCCGACCTCGGCCACGAGCTTCACGTGGATGCGGGCCGACGGGTTGGCGTTCTTGAGGTCGTGGATCAGCTGAGCCAAGTCCTCGATCGAGTAGATGTCGTGGTGTGGCGGAGGCGAGATCAGACCAACACCTGGTGTTGAATACCGAACCTCGGCGATCCAGGGCCAGACCTTCTTGCCCGGCAGCTGACCGCCCTCGCCTGGCTTGGCGCCCTGCGCCATCTTGATCTGGATGTCGTCGGCGTTGGTGAGGTACTCAGAGGTGACACCGAAGCGGCCGGAAGCGACCTGCTTGATGGAGGAACGCTTGGAGTCGCCGTTCTCCATCGTGACGAATCGCTCGGGGCTCTCGCCGCCTTCGCCGGTGTTGGACTTGCCGCCGAGACGGTTCATCGCAATGGCGAGGGTCTCGTGGGCTTCTGCGGAGATCGAGCCGTAGCTCATGGCACCGGTGGCGAAACGCTTGACGATCTCGCTGATCGGTTCGACTTCTTCGATCGGAACCGGCGCTCCGGCAGGCACGAGCTCAAAGAGCCCGCGCAGCGTGGCGAGTTGTTCGGCCTGGGTGTCGACGAGCGCGGTGTACTCCTTGAAGACCTCGTACTGCTTCGATCGTGTGGCGTGCTGCAGTTTGAAGACGGTCTCGGGGTTGAAGAGGTGGTACTCGCCCTCGCGCCGCCACTGGTATTCGCCACCGAGCTCGAGCTCGCGGTGAGCGTTGGACTCGGGGCGGTCGGGGAAGGCCCGACGATGGCGGTGGAGGCACTCTTCGGCGATTTCATCGAGGCCGATACCACCGAGCTTCGAGGTGGTGCCGGTGAAATACTCGTCGACCAGATCGTGGCCGAGGCCCAGCGCTTCGAAGATCTGAGCGCCGGTGTAGGACGCAACCGTGCTGATGCCCATCTTGGACATGACCTTCACCACGCCCTTGGAAGCCGCCCGCAGGTAGTTGTGGGCGGCGACGGCCGGGTCAACCGATGATTGATCCCACGCAATGCGGTCTTCGATTGCTTCGAAGGTGAGGGATGGACAGACAGCTCCGGCCCCGTACCCGAGCAGAAGGGCGAAGTGGTGAACTTCGCGAGCGTCGGCGGCATCGATGACCAAGCCGGCTTGGGTGCGTGTCTTGTCTCGAACCAGGTGCTGGTGGACCGCTCCGGTGAGCAACAGCGACGGGATCGGCGCAAGATCTGCCGTGGCATCACGGTTGGACAACACGATCAGCGATGCACCGCCGGCGATCGCTCGACTCGCCTCGTGGCGAACGTCTTCGAGGGCCCGCCGAAGCCCGACGCCTCCCTCGTTGATGTTGAAGCGACCACGAATGACATGGCACTTCAGGTGAGGGAAGTTGCCTTCAGCGTTCGCATGGATGATCTGCGTGAGCTCATCACGGGTGATGACGGGGTAAGGAAGGCGGATCTGACGAGTCGATTCCGGACCGGGATCGAGCAGGTTGTGCTCGGGACCAATGGAGCTGGCGCCCGACGTGACGAGTTCTTCACGGATGGCATCGAGCGGTGGGTTGGTGACCTGAGCGAACAGCTGAGCGAAGTAGTCGAACAGCTGGCGGGGACGGCTGGACAACACCGCTGGCGGAGTGTCGGTTCCCATGGAACCGATGCTCTCAGCCGAGCTGCGGACCATGGGTTCGACGAGGAGTTCGAGTTCTTCTTGGGTGAAACCGTTGGCCGAGAGTTGAGGAATGAGCTCTTCATGAATCGGGTGATCGATGTCGCGAACCGGGAGGTCGCCAAGGTCGATCCAGTTCTTGTTCCAATCGGCATACGGCTTGGCCTTGGCGAGGGTGGACTTGATCTCGGCGTCATCGATGATGCGGCCCTGCTCGGTGTCGACCAGGAACATCTTGCCTGGCTCGAGCCGACCCTTGCGGACGACGTCTTCGGGCGCGACATCGATCACGCCGACTTCGGATGCCATGGCGACGATGCCGTCTTTGGTGACCCAATAGCGGCTGGGGCGAAGACCGTTGCGGTCGAGTACGGCGCCGACGACGGTGCCATCGGTGAAGGTGACCGAGGCCGGGCCATCCCACGGCTCCATCAGCGCAGAATGGAAGCGGTAGAACTCGCGTGTGGCGGGATCCATCGTGGCGTTCTTTTCCCATGCCTCGGGGATCATCATCAAGACGGCGTGGGGCAACGAGTATCCGCCCAGGTGCAGCAGTTCGAGCGCTTCATCGAAGCTGGCGGTGTCAGAAGCGTGCGGCGTGCAGATCGGGAAGAGCTTCTCGATCCGGGCACCCCACAAGGGTGACGAAAGCATGGCTTCACGAGCTCGCATCCAGTTTCGGTTGCCCATGACGGTGTTGATCTCGCCGTTGTGGGCGACGAAGCGGTAGGGGTGAGCCAAGGGCCAAGAGGGAAATGTGTTGGTCGAGAAGCGGCTGTGAACAAGGGCAAGCGCACTCTCGATGCGCTCATCGACGAGGTCGGGGAAGAACTCTGCGAGCTGTGGGGTGGTGAGCATCCCCTTGTACACCAACGTCCGAGAACTCAAGCTCGAGAAGTAAACGGGCAGTTCGTGCTCGATGCGCTTGCGGACGATGAAGACTTCACGGTCGAGGTCGAGACCGCTGAGCCCGGCCGGCGAGCTCAGCACCAGTTGCTCGAAGGCGGGCATGACCTCGAGCGCTTGCTGCCCGAGTGACTCGGCGTTGGTTGGCACGGTTCGCCAGGCAACGAGTTCAAGGCCCTCATCGGCAATGATCTGGGCGATGGCGGCCTTGGTTTCGGCTTGTTCGTCAGCGTCGACGGGGAGGAAGCCAATGCCTGTGGCGTATGTACCCGCAGCGGGCAGCCCGGGGATTTCTTCAGCGAGCAACCGATGGGGAACCTGCACGAGAATGCCAGCACCATCGCCGGTGTTCGGCTCGGCGTTGGTGGCACCTCGGTGTTGGAGGCAAGTGAGCGCATTGACCGCCAGGGCGACGACTCGGTTGGTCGGCTTGCCGTTGAGGTCGGCGATGAAGCTGACACCGCAAGCGTCGTGCTCGTTCGCTGGATCGTAGAGACCTTGAGCAGCCGGGAAATCGCCGACCGGCGATCGCATCGATGCAACTGATCGCTGCGCGGACTTCTGCTGGGGGGCGGAGGAATCTCGCACCGGCTTCTCCAATGGTTGGCGGGCTACAACCTGGGCGAGCCAGGCAGGGGTGAAGCAGGCGGGGACAGCACTGGCCCGGCCGGGTCGACAGGCTACCGGTCAGAGGGGTCGAACGGCCAAACCGGCAGGGGACATCGTCTGAACTCCGCTGCAGTGATTCGGTGCCGATACGGTCTCTGGATGACCGCCGGAACGACGTCCAACACCGCCGAGTTAATGCTTGCTGACCTCGAAGCATCGCCTACGCCCTACCACGCAGTCGAGCGCTCGATCGAGCTGCTCGAAGCTGCTGGCTTCGACACGTGCGCTCTCGATGGTCCGTTGCCGGGGCCCGGCCGTCACATCGTGTCGGTCAGCGGCTTGCTGATTGCTTGGATCACGCCGACTTCGGTGACAACGCCGCCACCCGGGTTCACGATTGTCGGTGCCCACACCGACTCGCCGAACCTTCGGGTTCGGACCCACGCCGACGTGTCGTCGGCAGGTTGGGAACAGGTCGGGATGGAGACATACGGGGGTCTGCTCGCCAACTCGTGGTTGGATCGAGACCTTGGCCTCGCCGGCCGCGTGATTGTCGACATCGGCTCAGGCCCTGAAATCCGGTTGATGCGTGATGATCGCCCCATCTTGCGGATCCCGCAGCTGGCCATCCACCTGGATCGCGACATCAGGGAGAACGGCCTCCTCATCGATCCCCAGAAGCATCTCGTGCCGCTCTGGGGTCTCGGCTCAAGCGAGGGCAGCACCGGTGAGATCGGTTCCGTGGCGGCGTACGTGGCCGACCAAATCGATGTTCGAGCCGAACAGATCGTGGCCTGGGATCTGATGGCGTTCGACACCCAGGCACCCGCGATCGTCGGTCGTGATCAAGACATGATCGCCTCCGCCCGCATCGACAATCTTTTCTCGACGTTCTGCGGGGTGCGAGCGTTGATCGAGGCGGCCGACTCACTCGATGAAAAGACCAACATCCCGGTGTTGGTGCTGTACGACCACGAGGAAGTCGGTTCGCAGTCAGCCACCGGCGCCGGCAGTGCCGTGCTGTCCAATGTGCTCGAACGCATCTCGTCGGCCCAGGGCTTGGAGCGGGCCGGGCATCTCCAACGTCTGCCTCGGTCCTACGTGGTGTCAGCCGACGGTGCTCACGCCACTCATCCCAACTATGTCGACAAGCACGAACCGAACCATCACATCAACGTGAACGGTGGCGTTGTGGTCAAGCGCAACTCGAACCAGCGCTATGCATCCGATGGCATCAGCGAGGCGCCTTTCCGGGCAGCTTGCGCCGCTGCGGGCGTGCCGGTGCAGACCTACATCCACCGCAATGATCTGCCCTGTGGTTCCACGATCGGTCCGGTCACCGCAGCTGGCCTCGGCGTGCCGACCATCGATGTCGGAGCACCACAGCTTGCGATGCACAGCATCAGAGAAATGGCGGGGGCAGCCGATGTCGGTCACCTCACCCTCGCCTTGACGTCGATCTGGGTGATGCCTCAAGTGGCGATTGGCACAAGCTCCCACTAGCGTCTCGTCGGCTCGTAGGTCGTTCGGCCTACAGCCGCGTCGTACCTCGGCGCCCAGTCAACCTTCGAGGAGTTCACCCGTGGACGCAGTCCCTTATCTGGCCTTCGTGTCGGCACTTGCCGCACTCGGGCTCGCCGTTTTCTTCTTCCTGGATGTGAAGAAGGCCAGCCCAGGGAATGACCGCATGGTCTTCTTGATGACCGAGATCCAGAACGGTGCGAAGGCTTTCCTCAAGGCTGAGTACACCTGGGTTGCCGGCTTTGCCGTTGTGCTTGCCGTTGTGCTTGCCGTTGTCATTGCTCCACTTGCCGCGGTCAGCTACATGCTCGGTGCGTTCCTCTCGGCGCTTGCCGGCTACGTCGGCATGACCGTGGCAACCATGGCCAACGCTCGCACCACCGAAGCAGCGAAGGACGGACCGGGCAAAGCTCTACCCATCGCCTTCCGTGGCGGAGCGGTCATGGGCTTCTCGGTTGCTGGCTTGGCGCTCGGTGGACTCATGATCGTCTACATCCTCTTCGTGCTGATTCTCGAAGTCGACGATGCATTCGAAGTCGTCACTGCCTACGGACTCGGTGCCTCCACCATTGCGCTGTTCAGCCGTGTCGGCGGCGGTATCTACACCAAGGCCGCTGACGTCGGCGCTGACCTGGTCGGCAAGGTCGAAGCCGGTATCCCCGAAGACGACCCTCGCAACCCGGCCACCATTGCTGACAACGTCGGCGACAACGTTGGCGACGTCGCCGGCATGGGCGCTGACCTCTTCGAGTCATACGCCGGCTCGATCATCGCCCCGATCTCTCTCGTTGCCTTTGCGCTAGCCCTCAGTGCTGAGCAAGCCAGCGATGAAACCAACATCTCGCTGCTGCTCTTCCCCGTGGCTGTTGCGTTCGTCGGCATGATCGCATCGATCATCGGATCCTTCTTCGTGCGAGGCGGCGAGTCGACCGATTCCAAGGCCCTTGCCAGGGCCCTTCACATGGGGACCAACGTCGCCATGGGTATCACCGTTGTCGCAACGATCGGCATCGCCTACTGGATGTTCGGCTCGAACGACCAGTTCGACAACCCCGCCGGTCTCGCCATCTCGGTCATCGGCGGCCTCATCGTCGGCTGGGCACTCGGCAAGACCGCTGAGTACTACACCTCTGAGCACTTCAGTCCGGTCAAGAAGATCGCGCAGCAGACCGAAACCGGCCCGGCCACCACGATCCTCGGTGGCATCTCTGCCGGCATGATCTCGGTCGCCGCTTCGGTTGGCCTGATCCTCATCGGGGTGGGCGTTGCCTACTACGGCGGCCAACTGGCATTCGAAGAAATCGGCGCTCTCGAGGGTGGCATCTACGGTATTGCCGTTGCCGCCATCGGCATGCTCGCCACCACCGGCGTCGTGGTTTCTGTCGACGCCTATGGCCCCATTGCTGACAACGCCGGCGGTATCGCCGAAATGGCCGAGCTCGATCCGTCGGTCCGCGAGGTCACCGACGCACTCGACTCCCTCGGCAACACCACGGCTGCGGTTGCCAAGGGCTTCGCCGTTGGTTCTGCTGCACTCACCGCTCTTGCCTTGTTCAAGAGCTTCGAGTTCGCCGTTGAAGCTGCTGGGGGCTCCATCAGCCTCGACATCGGCAGCGTCGACGTCTTCACCGGCCTCTTCATCGGTGCCGCACTGCCCTTCCTCTTCGCTGCGCTGACGATCGATGCTGTCGGCCGTGCGGCACAGGAGATGATCGAAGAAGTTCGCCGTCAATTCCGTGAGATCCCTGGCCTCCGTGAAGGTCTTCCTGGTGTGAACCCGGACTCGGCTCGATGCGTGGCGATCTCGACGCAGGCCTCCCTCAAGGAAATGATCATTCCCGGTGCCCTCGCGGTGGTCGTGCCGCTCGTCGTTGGTTTCATCGACGTCGACGCGCTTGGCGGCCTGCTTGCTGGTGCGCTCGTGACCGGCTTCGCCCTCGCCATCTTCATGGCGAACGCTGGCGGTGCGTGGGACAACGCCAAGAAGTACATCGAAGCCGGTGCTCATGGCGGCAAGGGCGGCGATCAGCACAAGGCTGCCGTCGTTGGCGACACCGTGGGCGATCCGTTCAAGGACACCTCCGGACCGGCCATGAACATCTTGCTCAAGGTCATGACGATTGTCAGCCTGGTCTTCGCCAGCGCCTTCGTCTAAGCCCCTCTCCACCCAAATTAGGATCCCTCTCGTGGCTCTCACCAAACTCTCGTCGACCGACGCCTTCATCGTCACTGACGGCGGCAACGCCGATGCGCCGGCGACGGGAGTGGTGAGAACCGGCAAGAAGATCCTCCAGAGCAGCGCCAGTGACCTGGCTCGCTCGGTTTCGTATTCCTTTGCCGCCTTCGAAGTGCAGCGAGTGGGCGCATCGGCCGGCATCAACGCCGAGGACGACGCCGTCGCACCCGCGACCGACGCCTTCGTTGCTGAAGTGCTCGACCGCGTGCAATCCGGAGCGCTGCAGATCGACGCCGGCAAGGGCACCGACCCCGAGGCACTGCGTTCACTTGCTGAGGCTGCAAATCGGCCCTCAATGGCCGGCAGCAAGGAAGCGACGTCAGCTGGCGTCGTCGCCGCCGGGGCCTGGGCCAACGGTGGCAACCTCGACGGTGCCACATTCGCCATCGAGGGTGCCGGTCCTGTGGTCGATCAAGTTGTTGCCGACCTCGCTGCCGCCGGCGCAACCCAGGTCGAGGTGCCGGGCGTCGACAAGAAGCCTTGGATGATCTGGGGAGCCAAGGCCGATCTCGTGTTCGCCGGCTCAAAGCCGGGAACGCTCACCCATCAAGGCGCACCCTTCGTCAAGGCGAAGGCGATCGTGCCATGGGGCCCGATCCCGTTCACGACCAAGGCGTTCGCCGAACTCAACCGCAACGGTGTCACGATGGTGCCTGACTTCCTGAGCGCCGCTGGTGGCTTGTTGCCTGGCAACGTGGATGGTGCTGCAGAGTCCACAGCTGACATCGCTGGGCTGGTCACCGCTGCGCTGGACGCGTCAATTCACGACGATGGCGTGATGCTTGGGGCTTGTTATCGGGCCGAGGCGTTCATCGCCACGTGGCTTGGCGAAGCCCTGTTCGGTCGACCCCTCGCGGCCTGAGGGCGTGAACCACGGGTTTGGGACCCTCAGTTTCGATGGTTGTAGCCCCCGCTTCGAGGCGGTGGTCAGGTGGGACGGAGCGGGGCGACGTGGCTGGGGCCAATGGCTGGTTCGAGGATCGTGTCGACCAGGCCGTAATCGATCGCTTCAGCGGCGGACAGCGTGAGATCTCGATCGGTGTCGATCCTGACCTGCTCGGGCGAGGAGCCGACGAGTTCGGCCACGATCGTTTCGACAGTGCGGCGTTGGCGCTCGACGACATCGGCCGCCAGTAGGAGATCGCTGATCTGGCCTTGCCGTTCCGCACCGGGTTGGTGCAGGAGGAAGCGTGCATTCGGCAGCGCGAGTCGCTGTCCTGGCGCTCCCCCGGCCACCAGCAACGCTGCGACCGACCCGGCAGCTCCCATGCAGACGGTGGACACCGGCGGTTCGACGTGTTGCATCGTGTCGAAAATGGCCAGAGCGGCATCGATCTCGCCTCCGGGCGAGTTGATGTAGAGCTGGATCGGGCGCTCGGCGTGATCCGCAGCCAGGTGGAGGAGTTGGGCACAAATGAGGTTGGCGACGTCCCCGCCGATGGGGTGTCCGACAAAGATGATGCGGTTGGACAGCAACCCGGAGTACAAATCGAAGCTGCGCTCGCCGCGACTGGTGGACTCGATGATCGAAGGAACGAGGAGACTCATTGTTCGCCTCCCTCGAGCTGGCTGAAGCTGGTGAGAACATGATCGACCATGCCGTACTCGAGGGCCTCAGCCGCGGTGAGCCAGTGGTCACGATCACCATCGGCGGCCACTCGTTCGAGGGGCTGGCCCGTGTGTCTGGCGATGATCTGGTGCATCACCGCCGAGGTTCTTGTCAAGCGCTCGGCTTGGATGGCGATGTCGGCGGCGATGCCACCGATGCCAGCGGAGCCTTGATGCATCATGATCTCGGCGTGTCTCGTGGCAAAGCGACGTCTGGGCTCGCCGGTGCACAGCAGGACCTGCGCCATCGATGCCGCGAGCCCGGTCGCCACGGTTGCGACCGGGCTGGCGATGCTCTGCATCGTGTCGTAGATGGCGAGACCGGCGCTGACGGACCCTCCGGGCGAGTTGATCAGCATGGTGATCGGCCGTCCTGGTTTCTCGTTGTCAAGGAGAACCAGTTGGCAGATCAATTCAGAGGCCATGGTGTCGTCGATGGTTCTGCCAACCACGACGGTTCTGGACTGGAGCAGCCGATCTGCGAGTTCATCGGACCAAGACATGAGTGCAACCATGAGGTTGCACTGTAGCCGGGTGTGATGATAGTGCAACCACGTGATTGCATAAGGGTCGCTGGCGCCGTACGGTGTCGCCATGACCGACACCGTCACCACAGAACGAGACCTCGCCACCGACCCGGCCACTGTGTGGGAGGCGATCAGCGAGCCGGCGAAGCTCGGAGATTGGCTCGACGCCGAGGTCGATGTCGAGATCTCCGAAGGCAGCGAAGGCACGATCGTCTTTGGTGATCGAAATGAGTCGTCGGTCGTGCTGATCGAAACGGTCGACGAGGGGAAGCGGCTCGTGTTTCGCTGGGCCACGTCTATCGAGGCACCGACCGAGGTCTCGATCGAGATCGAACCCATCACGACCGGAACACGCATTCGGGTTGTGGAACGGATGATCCTGCTAGGGCAATCGAGTCGGCACGCTGCTTCGGCGCAGGCGACTCGTTCGTTGGCTCGGGTCGGATGACCGATCGCTCTGCGGCGCTCGCTGCACTGGCGGACCCGGTCCGTCGCCATCTGCTCGATCTGCTGACCCATGGTGGCCCGCAAACGGCGTCGGCTCTCGCCGGCTCGTTCGAGATCTCTCGGCAAGCGGTGTCGAAGCACCTCGCCCAACTCGAAGAGAGTGGCCTCATCCATCGAGCTTCTGCTGGGCGATCGGTGCTGTTCAGCGTCGATGCAACGGCGCTTCGCGAAACGGCGGCGTGGTTGACCAGAACAACCCAGCGTTGGGAGCAGCGACTCGACCGGTTGTCGGTGTTGCTCGAACCCACCGAGTAGTGTGCGGCCGTGGTTCGTTTCGATGAAAAAGCGCAGCAAGAGGGCCGGAAGTACGTTGATGATCGACGCGGGAAGCGCGGCCCATCGGGCAGTGCTCGGGCTGCTGGCGGCGGGCTCCCGATGGGCAAGGGCGGCCTTGGTGGCATGATCATTGCACTGCTCGTGGCGCTGCTGGGCGGGGGCAGCTTGCTCGGCGCCAGCGGCAATTCGTCGCAAGCGCTCGAGGTCGGCCCCCCGCTTGGCTCTGGGCAGGCGGCAAACGCCACCGACGACGAAGTTCTCTACATGGGTGCGCTCATGGACGACATCCAGGACACGTGGGACCGCAAGTTCGAAGAGGCGGGCCGCCAGTACGAATACACCACGCTTGTGGTCTTCGAGGGTTCGGTTGCCACCGGCTGCGGCAACGCGACCTCGGCGGTCGGGCCCTTCTACTGCCCCGCTCCCGGTGACAATCAGGTGTACATCGACCTTGGCTTCTGGGACGAACTCGCCACGAGGTTCGGCGCCCCGGGAGACTTCGGACAGGCATACGTCGTGGCTCACGAAATTGGCCACCACATCCAATCGGTCACCGGTATCAGCGACAGCGTTCGCCAGATCCAAGCGCAGAACCCTGGTGCGAAGAACGAACTCTCGGTTCGGCAGGAGTTGCAGGCTGATTGCCTGGCTGGCGTTTGGACGAACGACGCAGGCCAACGTCGAAATTCCGACGGCTCACGAATCATCGAAACGGGCGACATCGAAGAGGGGCTCGCTGCTGCTGCTGCGGTGGGTGACGATCGCATTCAGTCCCAAGCTGGCATGCAGGTCGATCCTCACAGCTGGACTCACGGCTCGTCTCGGGCCCGGGAGTTCTGGTTCCTCGAGGGTTACAACTCCGGCGACCCAGAGCGTTGCGACACCTTCGCCGAGAGCGTCAGCCGGGCCGACGTCGGCCTCTGACCGCTGATCCCACCCAATTTTGGTGCCGACAATGCCCAGAAGTGGGAACGTTCGGTACCAGAAGCGTCGCTATTTGATCACTCGGGCCGGGTTGCCGACAGCGACGGTGTGGTCGGGCAGATCTGAGGTCACGATGGCCCCGGCACCGACCGCGACATGCCGTCCGATCGTCACGCCGGGGAGAACGACGACGTTGGCCCCGAGCCATGATCCGTCACCGATCGATACCGGCTTCTCCCCCGCTGACTGTCGTCCGATGGGTGTGTCGGGATCATCGATGCTGTGGTTTTGGTCGGTGACGTAGACATTGGGTCCGAAGTAGACGTCGTGGCCGATTGAGATCTCGAAGTGGCCAACGATGCTGGATTGGCGGCCGATCAGGCAGCGATCGCCGATGGTGACGATGGCATCACTGATGAGTGGTTGACCTGGCATCATCCCGGCGCTCAGCGAGACGTAGGGGCCGATGAGAGTGTCCTCGCCGATCTGGATGGCGTGCTCGCCGTACAGCGCAGCCGGTGGAAAGCACAGCACAGAACCCGAGCCGAACCGGGCGAACCGTTGGGCTCGACGCGAGGTGGGCATGATCGCGGCTCTGCGGGTGAGCCACTCGTGGGCGCCAAGCAGTGCGTCGGCTCGCCACAGGCGTGGATTGCCGAATCGCTCGGCGAAGTTACCCACGAGTTCAACCGTTCCAGCGGTCGCCCAGAACCCATTCGACACCGTCAGCGGTATCTCTGACTTCGACCTCGGCCTTGGCGAGTTCGTCTCTGATCACATCGGACAGGTCGTAGCGTTTCTCGTCTCGCACGACCTTGCGCAGTTCGAGTACTGCGTCGACCACTGGTCCAACGATCTCGCGTGGATCCTTCACCCCACCTTTTGCTGCTGCTCCGAGGCGAACGATCATCGTGCGTCGGGCGGCTCGGGCTTGATCGTTGTGATCGGTCTGCGTGGTGTCGGTCGCCCACCGATCGATGGCGTCATCGATCGACAACAGCGCGGCGACAGCGCCATCGGCATCTCGATGACGGAGCGCAGCGTCGAATGAGGCCTCAGCTGCTCGAACGTCATCGAGCAGTGTGGCTCCGCTGACAGGAGCTGGCGTTTCGTTCTCTGCCGTCGTGTTGTCTGCAGTGCCTGCTGCCGCAGTAGGCGCTGCGAGTCCGTCGCGGCCAGCGGCTCGGAGAACGTCGATGCTGACAGTGACGCCAGCGGGAATGGTGACCGACTCGCCTTCGAGACGCAGCGTGAGCACGCCCTTCCCGAATATCTCGGCGGTGTCGGCGTCGAGGTCGAGTACGACGCCGGTGTGTTCGTCGATGCCCATGATGAAGCTGCCGTCGGGTAGGTCGCCTTCGATCATCGAGAGGCGGGTCTCGCCGAGGTAACACATACGGGTGTCGTGGTTGCCTCCCTCGTTGTTGTCGTAGTGAGGGATCACGGTGACGGGCAGGCCGAACGCCGAGAGGAGGTCGAGGCCATCGAGCCAGAACGGCTCCATCCCCACCTTGTAGACCTCGTACACGGGCACGGTGCGCAGGCCGATCGTGAGCGCTGCTGCGCTGCTGAAGACAACGGCCCCGCCGGTCTGGAGCTTCTCGGCGAAGGCGGCCGGGACCGGACTGTTTTTCCACTGACGTAGTGCGTAGGTTGGGCTTCCAGGCCCAGCAAAGAGCCAGTCGGCCGTGCGGATCTTGGCCAGCGCGGTCTCGACGACGAGCGGATCGCCGTCGGAGCGTCGAAGGCCGGCGGCTTCGACTCTGTGGCCGACGCTCTTCTCGAAGTACTCGAGGCTCTTTTCGACGAGATCGTCGGCGTTCTCCTGGAACCCGAAGGGCGTGTCGAGCATGACGGCATCGACAGGACCTTGGAGGCGTTCGAAGATGGTGCGGTGGGGCTTGGTCATGGTGGGGGCTGTTTCGCCCGAGCCCATGATCACGAGAAGACGAGGCTGACTCACCGGGTGGATGGTAGCGGTCGCGCCTTGCGCCGAACTGACCGTGCCACCGAACTGACCGTGCCACCGAACTGACCGTGCCACCGAACTGACCGTGCCGCTGATGATGGTGTTGCTGCGACTACCTTTTCTGCGTGCGCTTCTCCCCTCTCTTCGCTCTCATCTGTTCGGCCGCTCTCATCGGATCGGCGTGCACCAGTGGCGAAGCGGCCACCGACCCGTCCCCCACCAGCACTCAGCCGGAGACCGGCGAGACATCGGGCAACGGTTCGGGGAACGACGACGGAGCGAACGATCCGGAGCCAGCGGACGCGGACAGCTCGGCCCAAACAGGTGGTTTCGTTGCAGACCCCCTCGAGTGGACATCGTGTGACTCGTTCGAATGCGCCACGCTCATCGTGCCTCGCGACTACGGCGACCACGATGGTGAGCGCATCGAGATCGCACTGACCCGCCTGCCCACCAGCGGGACCGATCGCATCGGGTCGGTGCTTCTCAACCCCGGCGGGCCTGGAGGCTCCGGCATCGACTACCTGCAGACGGCTGCCATCACGCTCCCCGCTGATCTCAGTGATCGATTCGACCTGGTGAGCTTCGACCCGCGGGGCGTCGGCCAGAGTTCCTCGGTCGACTGCGGCCTGGACCTCGATGATGGCATCGACATCTTCGAAGACGGCGACGTTGCTGCATGGCAGGCCGGTTTGGAAAAGACGCAGCAGGAGCTGAGCAACTGCACCGGGCTCGATCTCGCTCCGCACATCGGTACCAACAACGCGGCCCGAGACATGGACGTGATGCGGGTTGCGCTTGGCGACGACAAGCTCACGTACATCGGCTACAGCTACGGCACCCGGCTGGGCGCCGCGTACGCCGAGCTCTTTCCGGGGAACGTCCGTGCGCTCGTACTCGATGCTGCGGTGCTCCCCGACAGCGACCTCTCGAAGCTCGAGGCAGCTCAAGCCGCGGGATTCGACCTCGCATTCAACAACTTCGCTGGCGCCTGCGACGCCGATCCGGACTGCCTGCTCCAAGACATCGGGTCGACGATCGAGGTCTTCGAAGGTCTCTTGGCCGAGATCGATGACACGGGGCCACTCGACGTCGATGGTGGACGCCAGCTGACGGCTGGCGAGCTGACCTATGGCGTGCTCGCTTCTCTCTACAGCGTCGAGACCTGGCCGATCCTGGCCGAGGGTATGTTCGTCGCAGACACTCTCGGTGATGGAACCATCCTCCAGTTCCTCGCCGACTCGCTGCTCGATCGCCAGGCCGACGGCACATATTCCAACTCCAATGAGGCAAACGGCTTCATCAACTGCGCCGACGATCCGAATCGAGCGTCGGTCGAAGAGACCCGAGATGCCGCATTCAATACGGCCAATCTCAGCGAGTACTTCGGTGGCATCTTCCGGTCAGGCACGGGCTGTCTGACCGCTCCTGACCCGATCGATCCGCTGGCCATCGGCCCAGCGCAGGGTGCGCCACCCATCATGGTCCTCGGCAACACCGGCGATCCCGCAACGCCATACGAGTGGAGTGTGCAGCTGGCCGAATCGCTGGAATCCGGTGTGCTGTACACCGTCGAAGCCGAGGGGCACACGGCTTGCGGGTCGTTCGAGTGCGTCGAGGCTGACGTCACGGCTTACTTGATCGATCTCACGGTGCCAACCACGACCAGCTGTTCAGAGAACGCCACGGCTGACTTCTTCCCACCGATGGGTGAGAGCGACGTCGATCTGATCATCGGGTTCTTCGACTGCTTGATCGACGAGGGCCTCGACATCGAGCCTGTCACCACGGCCGCCATTCTCGCTGACCCGACTGGCGAGGCACTTCTCGAAGGCGTCGACCTGACCGACCCGGAGACCGGTACGGCAATTCTCGCCTGTCAGTCGTTCCTCACCGACCTCGGCTGAACTCGAAGCGTTGTCACCGCATCGTGTCGAGCATCTCCATGACACGATCGGCGTCGGTGTCCGGGTTGATGATGCACAGCCGGAACACGCTCTGGCCGAGCCATCTCGTCGGAACGCACAAGATCGTCCCGTTGACCCGATGATGCTCGGACCACTCGAGCATCTCGTCGGCTGACCAGCCTGGTCGTTTGAAGAGCAAGACAGAGAGTTCCGGTTCGATGAGCAGCTCGAGGTGCGCAGCTTCGGCGATGCGCTGCGCGATGTCACGGGTGATGGCGAGGCCACGCTCGACAGCGTCGCTGTATTTGGTGGTCCCGTAGGTGGCGAGGGAGAACCAGAACGGCAGCCCGCGGGCTCGTCGTGTCAGCTGGACCGCGTAGTCGGCCGGGTTCCATTCGGTGCGGTCGAGGTGATCGAGATAGCTGGCGTGCTGGGCATGAGCGAGTGCGCCCCACGCTGGGTGTCGATACACCAGGGCACAGCAGTCATACGGCGCAAACAACCACTTGTGCGGGTCGACGATGAAGCTGTCTGCCCGTTCGATGCCGTGGAAACGCGACCGAATGGAAGGGGCGGCCATGCCAGCCAACCCGTAGGCGCCGTCGACGTGCATCCAAAGGTCTCGCTCGGCGCAGACATCGGCCACGCCAGCCAGATCGTCGATGATCCCGGCGTTGGTGGTGCCAGCGGTGGCGACCACACCAAACACACCCGCATGGTCGCTTGCGGCAAGTGCTTGTTCAAGGGCCCGGCCAGTCATTCGGCCCCGATCGTCTTCCCGGACCTCGATGACGTCACAGTCGAGTGTGCGAGCTGCCGCTGCCACTGATGAATGGGCGGCGTCGGTGGCTGCAATGGCCCAACGCTGAGCGGATGCCCCCTGATAGCGGGCACGTTCTCTGCCGGCGCTGAGTGCGCTGAGATTACCGACGGTGCCTCCCTGCACGAACGTGCCGCCCGCTTCGGCGGGAAAGCCGGCGAGATCGGCCAGCCAGCGCAGAGCTTGATTTTCGGCATGAATGGCCCCGGCCCCAGCTTCCCAGGTGCCGGCGAAGATCTGTGCGGTCCCGACGGCGAGATCGCAGATGAGCGATGCCGGTGTCGGAGCGCCTGGCACGTAGGCCAAGTTCATCGGCTCGCCTTGTGCTCGCGTTGCGGTCACGATCGTGTCGGAGAAGCGGCGCAACGTCTCACTGCCACCGATGCCCTCGGCGCACACCGAACCGGCCAGGGCTTCATCCAGGACTGTTGCCGGCGAGGCACCTGTTTCGGGGTCGTCGCCTTCGAGAATGCGGCGACGAGACCAAGCGAACGCCGCCTCGAGCACCTCGTGATCGATGTCGAAGAATGGTTCAGGCTTCGTTGCGTCGCTCACTCACACGACCGTAGTCCCTGCAACCACGTTGCTGGCCCGGGTACTCAGGCGGCAGTGCGTTTCTGCAGATTGAGAAGCTGTTTGCGCACCATGATCCCATCGCCGGGGCCGAGGAACCACCGCTCGATGACCTTGCCGAGTGGCCCGTCGATGGTCGATCGCACCCGGGATACCAGGCGAGTGCCGTTGGCTGAAGGGCGGAGATCGAACGCCAGGACGAAGTCGATCTGGTGCCAAAGCAAGCGTCGTGTCGGCAGGACCAGAACGAAGGCGTTTGGTCGGTCGACCACAGCAGCGTCGAAGTGGATCGGGCCGCCCGGGACGGGATCTCCGACCTGGATGCCCAACCACTCAGGATGGATCCGGTCGGCGCTCCGGCGCCCGAGATTGTCGATCCAGTCGTAGCTGTACCAACCGGCCTTGCCGAACCCGATCTGTTCGAGCCATGGAAAGACAACGCCCGGCTCGGCGTCGAGGTCGATGGACCGGGTGGCGACGAGGCGGGCATCGGGCAGCAGGTGGTCGCCGGCCACTGGCCCGTTGGTCTCGGCGCTGGTCGCACCCCATGCGTCGAGGAACATCAGCACATACCGTAGGGTGTGCAGGTGCTGCCACGCCTCATCGCAACAGACATGGACGGAACGCTTCTCGGAGGCGACCACGTCGTCGAGGAACCAACGGTGCGAGCGCTCGAACGTGCGTCGAATCACGGCATCGAAGTGGTTGTTGCCACGGGGCGTAGTCATTGGTCGGCCATCAAACTGCTGACCGACATGCCGTTCATCCGTTGGCATCTCTGTTCCAATGGCGCCACCCTCTACGACGGACTCGCCGGTGAGATCGCTCGTGCCCGCACGATCGACGACGAGCTTGTCGAGCTTGTCGAGGCATCGCTCGAGGAACACTTCCCCACAGCGGCCCTCGCCTATGAAACACGAGAGGGCATCCACTACACCAAGCAGTTCCTCGCGAACCGGGTGTTGGCGAACCCCACGGTGATCGTGAAGGACAATGTCCCGGAACCCGACTCCAGAGACGGCCAGCCGATCATCAAGCTGATGGTGTCGCACCCTTCCCTGGTGCAGCTCGATTGGCTCGACGTGCTCGGTCCAGCCATGCCCGAGGGTCTGCAGATGTCGACTTCGGGCTCCGACTTCATCGAGATCAGCGCGCCGACCGCCGACAAAGGCATCGCGCTGGCGGACCTTTGTGCCGATCTTGGCGTCGCCGCCGATGATGTCGCAGCTTTCGGCGATCACAGCAATGATCTCGGCATGTTGACTTGGGCCGGCCGGGGCTATGCCATGGAGAACGGGGTCGACCGAGCCAAGGCAGTAACCGATCTGCGAGCCCCACACCACGCGGAACACGGCGTTGCCCAGGTCGTGACGCAGTTCCTCGACGATGCAGGCTTGGACTAGGCCGCTCGCCTGGTTCGGCGAGCGAGCCCTCACAGGCGGCACACAGCGCCCGAACCTTTACGGGTCGTGCGCAACCGTTCCGGAGGCCCCGTGCCGCTCGCTCCATCCACCCACTCAGTTGACACCGCTCACCCAATTGACTCCTCGTCAGAGCGTGGCTTCACGCTGATGGAGGTGATGGTGGTCGTCTTGATCATCGGGATTCTGCTTTCGGTTGGTATCCCGACCTACACCGGAGCTCGATCACGGGGCCAGGATCGGGCTGCGCAGTCGTCGCTTCGGGCTGGCGCGACTGCCGCAGCTGTGGTCTTCACTGACGATCTCGACTTCGCCTCCGCCAACGTCTCAGGCATGGCGATGGCGGAGCCCGCCCTGTCCTATGTTGCCTCTCCGGCGAGCTCAACTGGTCCCAACGAGCTGAGTATCACATCGAATCCAGTGGGCACGGTCTGGGCCGCATCATCATTGAGCGACTCTGGCACGTGTTTCTCCATTCGTACCGATGCCGCCGGCGCAACGACGTTTGGAGCGACCGACAATGCGCCATGTACCGGCGCGGAAGCGCTGAACGCCGCTGGGCCGAGTTGGGAGGACACCGAAGGAGGCTTGGCGAGCGGCGGATTCACCAGCGATCTCGACATCGGCGGGTACTGGAACACCCATGGCAACGGGTCGGTGATCGGTGGAGAGTGGGAGGTGGTTGCGGGAACGGTGGACGCCAACATCACGCACTCGAACAGCTTCAACTATCCGGTCAGTGGACAGTTCTTCGATCTCAACGGCGGCAGCGCCGGCCACGTCCTTCGAGCCGTGAACGTGATTCCCAACACGCCGTACACCTTGACCGTGGATGTGGGTGAGAACGTCTACGGCGGACCCGCCGTGAAACAGATGGAGGTCATCTGGAACGGTGCAGTCGTGGCCACCGTCGACGTCGACGTTCCGCAACACGTCGTCGAGAGTCGCAGCTTCACCATTCCCCCGACCGCAAGTGGTAACGGTGTGCTCGAATTCCGGAGTCTGCTCGGGAGTGCCCATGGCCCGACCATCGGAAATGCCGTGCTCACGCCCAACTCCTGACAAACGCTGCTCATGACAAACGCAGTCGCCGGCAGTTCACCTCGTTCGGTGGCGTGGGCTAGTTTCGCCGGCATGGCGATCACGCTCGTCCCTTCTGAGGACATCCTTCCTGACGTTTTGCCAACCGAACGGTTGAACGAGCGGGCCAAGCCAACTCGCGAACTGCGTGACGAGTTGCGTCGCATCGACAACATACGCAACGTGTTCACAGTCGTCGGCGCACTGCTGCTGTCGTTCGGTGTGATCGGGCTCGCTGGCTACCTTCACACCTGGTGGTCGTACCTCATCGCGTTCATCCTGATGGCCAGGGCCCACGTCGGACTGAACATCCTCGGCCACGAGGCGGCGCATCGGCTGCTGTTCTCCCACAAGCCCACCAACGACTTCGTGGGCCGCTGGTTGCTGGCCTACCCCTCGTATCAAGCGCTTCTGGCGTACCGCCGATCTCACTTTGCCCATCACCGAGACGAGATGGGTCCCGAAGAGCCAGACCTCAGCCTCTACAGCGGGTACCCGGTTCCCCAAGATTCGTGGCGGCGCAAGCTCCGCCGGGACATCACCGGTGTGAGCGCATACAAGAACTTCCGCGGGCTCTTCTTCGCCGTTCGGAAAGGCCGCCGAGAGGCGCTGCAGATCCTGGCTGTGCAGTTCGTGATGCTCGGGGTGTCGGTGGCATTGCAGCGACCGTTGATGTATCTGGTGTGGATTCTTGGCTGGTCCACGTTGTGGCGTGTCTCGAACCGGGTCCGCTCGATTGCCGAGCATGGGGGCATGATTCGCTCCAAAGACCGGCGGCTCACCACGCATGTGATCCGCCAGACGCCCCTGGCCCGGTTCTGGATGGTGCCATACAACACCGGTTGGCACCTGGCCCACCATGTCGACATGGGCGTGCCGTGGCGCAACCTACCGAAGCTCCATGCCGAGCTGGTCCGGTCCGGCTGGGTCACCGAGGACCTCGAATATCCCAGCTATCGCGCATTCTGGAAGGCGGCATCGTCCGGTCAGGTGAAGCAGCCCGACGTCGCTGGGGCCGGTTCGGGAGCGTCGAGCATGCTGGATTTCCGAGACTGAGGCTTCTTCGCTCTCACAGTCGGCTGTCCGCTGCCGATAGGCGAGGATGGCGACAAACGACGACAGCAGTCGACTTCTCCACCGAGTGGTTCGTGATCTGCAAGCACCGATGGCGCTGCTCGTCGCCGCCCACCCCCGCAAACGAGTCATCGATCACGTAGGTTTTGACGACACTGCAAGCCTGCGGGCGCTCGTCGCAGTAGATCCCGATCAGGTCCGTGTTGCCGATGATGCAGGACTGCTCACGATTCGCTCATGGGCGTCGGCACCTGCGATGCAGGACGGTGTCGAGGTGGGCACGCTGTTCGTCGCCGACCGTCGGCGGCGCTGGTTCGACGACGAGGAAGTTCGTCACTTGCGACTCATGAGTTCCGTTGCCGCTGACCTGATCGCCACCCTCACGGCGCTGGACCTCGTCGACGCTGTTGATGTGCGCGACGAACGAGCTCCGTTGGCTTCCTTGACTTGATCAGGCAGCTTCGAGAGCGCCGACCAAACGATCGACGAACTCGATCGACTGCTCGTCGATCTTGGTGCGCTTGATCGCCATGCCGCCGATGACGTCTCCGCCACGGCGCTCGACGATGCCCGAGAGCTTCTCCAGCGTCTTGCCCGTTTCGAGGGCGTAGGTACAGAAGACCGCCGTCTTCTTGCCGTGGATCACCGGCAGGTTGACAAGGCGACGAACGCCCGCTGGCTTCTGGCCGACGAGGAACAGACCATCGACCCAAGAACCAACCACGACCAGGTCGGATTCGCTCAGGTGTTGGAGCGCGATCTCCTTGATCGAGCAGGAAACGGCTTCGATTCCCGAGCGATTGAGTTCGTCAGCAATCTTCTCTGCTGCCTTGCGGGTGTTGCCGGTGAGTGACTCGTAGATGACGGTGGCCTTCATGGCGCAGCAGCGTAGTCGACCGGGGCCAGCACTAGCCTCACCCGCATGCGTGAAGCGTGGATGTCTCCCCTCTCATGACGGCTGGCACCTGAGTGCTCGATCATTGGATTCCCATCAACGATCCCGACGACGCTCGGCTCGAGTTCTTCCAAGGTCTGCGCGATCACATTTTGCGTCAGGAGCGCGAACTCCCCGATGGTGACATGGCTGGCGTCTTCATCTCCGAGGGTGACATCGTCGTCGGTCGAGCGCTGAGCGCCGGTTACGAGCTGGTGTGCATCCTTGTCGACGCGAAGAGATCAAAGCCGCTGCCTGGTGTCGTGGCGGACTCGGTGCCGATCTACGCAGCGGGGCCTGAAGTGCTCATCCGCATCACGGGCTATCACTTGCACCGAGGCGCACTGGCCTGTTTCAAGCGACGACCGGTGCCGTCAGTCGCCGAGGTCCTCGCCCATCACGATCCCCGGACGATCGTCGTGCTCGAAAACGTCGGCAACCCCACCAACATGGGCGTGATCTTGCGCTGCGCTGCCGGCCTCGGAGTCGACGCCTTTTTCTGTGACCCCACGTGCAGCGATCCCCTCTACCGGCGATCCGGACGAGTCAGCATGGGTGAGGCCTACGCCCTCCCCTACGCCCGACTCGACGCCCTCCCCGATGGGCTCGACGTCCTCCGTGCTCACGGGTTCAAGCTCCTCGCCCTCACGCCAGGGGCGGATGCTCTTGCCCTCGAAGAGCTCCGCTTCAGTCAGGAGGACAAACTCGCCATCTTCCTGGGGGCCGAGGGTCCTGGTTTGAGCAGCGGCGTGTTGGAGGCCGTTGATCAACGCGTTCGAATACCGATGTCCGGCACCGTCGACTCCATCAATGTCGGTTCCGCTGCTGCTGTCGCGTTTTACGGCGTCCAGCAGAGTCGTCGCCAGATCACTGGTTGAACCCGGGGCATCATCTCGGCGGGCGGCAGCCCGAGCGGCGAGCACCAACGCACCGAGCGATGCATGAACATCTGCCGCGTGATCGAGTCGTTCGGGGAACGGAACTCGTGAGTCCCTCGTGCCTGCCGGTTCGGTGACGGTCAGCGTGATGCCGTAGCGATCGATCGCCGCGACGTCTGCCGAGGTGCCTAGCCAACGACCACCGAGGGTCTTTGCCACGAGCAAGATCTGTTCGGCCAGCTTCTCTCGCGCCTCATCGATGAAGGCATCACCGAGAAGCACGAGGGGGTCGGCTTCGGCACCAGCAACGTCGGCGGGCCGGAGCCAACGCTCGTCGCCCGCGTCGTCAGTCAGCCGGATGCGCGTGGGCTCGAGCCGCAACCAAGACCAGTCGAGCGACTCGATGGCGTTCCGCAATTCAGGTCGAGCTTCGCAGATCACATCGGTCAACTCGATCTGTTGGATACCGGGAACCGGCCGAAGATCACCTTGGATCAGCAGCCGTCCGCCAACGTCCATGCCCGCTCGAGTGTCGCGCCGACCTCGGCTCGAATGGGTGCTGAGGTTCGAGACAACCATCACGGGTACGCCGGCGGCGTCTGCGACCATCGGAACCGGTGACACGACAGGGCGGCCATCGATGTCGACGGTTGCGAGGGTGCCCTCGGTGTTGGCAGCGAGGATCGTGCGTGCCTGTTCGGCGTGGCTCGGAGTCACCCTTGCAACATCGGCAGATGTTCGGGTGGTCTTGATTGGTTTAGCATCGGCGAATGATCGAATCGACAATGCAGGACGTTCCACTGACCATCAACCATTTGATGCGTCACGGACGCCAGGTGCACGGAGACGCAACGGTCACGACGTTCCACGGTCCTGACCAGCCGCTCCAGGTCACGACCTTCGCTGAGGTCGGCGATCGGACTGATCTGCTCGCCGCAGCGCTGCATCGGCTCGGCGTCAGCCAGGGCGACCGCGTCGGCACGTTCATGTGGAACAACCAACGGCATATGGAGGCATACCTCGCCGTCCCTTGCATGGGAGCGGTCCTTCACACACTCAACATTCGGCTGTTCCCTGAACAACTCGTTTACGTGGTGAACCACGCCGAAGACAAGGTGATCATCATCGATGAGTCACTGGTCCCGCTCCTTGCCAATGTGTTCGATCAACTCACGACCGTCGAGCACATCATCGTGTGCCGCGCCGGGGACGATCCGGCGAGCGAAATCGTTGGCCTCGGCGAGGTCCTCGACTACGAAGAGCTACTGGCTGCTGAGGCCCCTGGCTTCGCCTACCCAGAGATCGACGAACGGGCCGCCGCAGCCATGTGTTATACGTCGGGCACCACGGGCAACCCCAAAGGCGTGGCCTACTCACATCGCTCGACGCACCTGCATTCACTCGCTGCGATGTCGGCGAACACGTTGCAGGTGGGGCACACCGAGCGAATTCTTGCCATCGTCCCGATGTTCCACGCGAACTGTTGGGGTCTGATCTATGCCGCCCTGGCCGCCGGGGCCGACCTGATCATGCCGCAGCAGTTCCTGCAGTCCGGGCCCCTCACTGGGCTCATCGCCGAGACCCAGCCGACGATTTCCGGTGCCGTGCCAACAGTGCTGAACGACATCCTGCAGAATCAGCCAAGTGCTGATCTCAGCTCGCTTCGCTACGTCGTCTGCGGTGGATCTGCGGTCCCGCGTTCGCTGATCGAGGGTTTCCGCTCCACCTTCGGCGTTGATGTGTTGCAAGCCTGGGGCATGACCGAGACCTCGCCCCTGGCCGCTGTTGGTTGGCCGCCCCGTGGCGTCGACCACGCCGACGACATCGACTTCCGAGTGAAGACTGGCCGCATCGTGGCCGGTGTCGAAGTGCGCATCTGTAACGACGAGGGCGAGGTGCTTTCGTGGGACGGCCAGAGCCAAGGCGAGATCGAGATTCGTGGTCCCTGGATCACCGGTAGCTACTACCTCGACCCGACCGAGGAGAAGTTCCACGATGGGTGGCTCCGAACCGGCGACGTGGCAACGATCGAAGCAGACGGCTTCATCCAGATCACCGACCGAGCGAAGGATGTCATCAAGAGTGGTGGCGAATGGATCAGCTCGGTCGACCTCGAGAACGAACTGATGGGGCATCCAGCAGTTCGTGAAGCCGCCGTGGTCGGGATTCCCGATGATCGGTGGGACGAACGGCCGTTGGCGTGCGTGGTCGTGCACGATGGTGTCGAAGTGACGGTGGCCGAGCTCACGGACTACTTGGAGGCTCGGGTGGCCAAATGGTGGCTACCTGAGCGCTGGGCCTTTGTCGACGAAGTACCCAAGACGTCGGTTGGCAAGTTCTCGAAGAAGGATCTGCGGTCGGCGTACGCCGACGGCGATCTGGAGATCCACCAAACGTGAGTGACAGGTACGCCGACTTCGGCGCAGGATTCTTCGATCGCATCGATGCGGCCCCCGACGGCGAGTTCTACGCACAGCCCCGTCTCGTCACCCACATCGATGACGGGGCGATCATTGCGGCCGGACACCTGTATCGCGACCTCGGGATCGAGGGGCGAGTGCTCGACCTCATGTCGTCATGGATTTCTCATTTCGCCGAACCGCCTGCTGAGCTGATCACGCTCGGAAGAAATGGCTTCGAGTTGTCAAGGAACGAAGCGGCCCGAGGTGGCGTGGTCGCAGATCTCAACGATCAGCCGATCTTGCCCTTCGCCGATGACTCGTTCGACCACGTCGTCTGTGCCGTGTCGGTGGACTACCTCAGCCGCCCGCTCGAGGTGTTCGACGAGGTCGCTCGCGTGCTGCGGACGGGCGGACTCTTCTGCCACGTCTTCTCCAACCGATTGTTCCCGACCAAGGCCATCAGGGGCTGGCTCCATGCCAGCGAGCAGGAACGGGTGTCGATCTGTGCCGAGTACTTCCGGCGCTCTGGGCCCCCTCGGCCGCCGGGAACGGTCGATGGTTGGAATGAGCCCGAGGCCACGGTGCGACACAACGGTGCCGATCCCCTCTACGCGGTATGGGCTCGATTGGGCGGGTAGATTCGCCAACGCATGCGCTTCGAATCTGCCAACGCCAGTGCCGTCATCTGCCTCTCGAGAGGTGGGCGTCTTGCATCGCTCATGGTGCATGGTCACGAACTCTTGATCACCGCTGGCGACGACGAAGCGTTCGGCTGGGGTTCATTTCCCATGGTGCCCTACGCCGGCCGAGTGGCTGGCGGTCAGTTCTCGATCGGTGGCCAGCAGTACTCGCTGCCCATCACCATGGCACCCAACGCCATTCACGGCACGGCCTGGATGCAGCAGTGGACCCAGATCGACGATCACCAGATCACCGCTGACCTCGGTCCCGATTGGCCGCTGGGTGGGTCAGTAACCCAGACCTTCCACCTTGGCGACGACGGGCTCGACATCATACTTTCGGTCACCGCAGGCGATCAGCCGATGCCAGCCATGGTTGGTTGGCACCCCTGGTTCCGCCGTCGTCTCCTTCAAGACCCCACCTGCAGCGCGCAGCTCAGTTTTGATGCGGCCACCATGTACGAGCTTGATGATGTGATGATCCCCACGGGGGTGATGCTCGAGCCGGGCCCTGGGCCGTGGGACAGCTGTTTCACCGACGTGGCCCAACCGCTGTCGATCTCCTGGCCAGGCGTCGTGCGCCTCGACCTCACCTCGTCGTGTGACCACTGGGTGGTGTACGACCAACCCGAACATGCCGTCTGTTTCGAGCCGCAGAGCGATGCTCCCGATGCGTTCAACCGCTCACCCACGGTGCTCGAACCTGGCCAGTCGCTCACCGATACCTTCCGAATTGAATGGTCCGCGCTGTGAGCGGTGAGGTCGCCAGCGAGTCTGTTGCGATGACCGAACCCGCCAGCCAGCGCCGTGTCAACGCTGCGGCGAGGTTGCTGACCGAACGGCCAGATGATGCGGTTCGAGTTCTCGAACGTTGCGACGATGCGGAGCTGGCAAACCTCGGCGAGGCGATCAAGCAGTTGCAACGAATCCGTGCCCTTGCCCGTGGAGATCTGGAGCACATCATCGACGCCGCGTTCGACACTGGCTTCGGCGATGACGGCTTGAGCTTGGTGCCGTGGCAGCACGACAACGTCATCGTGTGCCCCGGCGGCATCATCACCAAGTCGCGCAACGCTCATCGGTGCCGTTTCGTCAGCGTGGATGGCACCTGGATCTGGGACTCGATCGAGCTCATTCGTGAGGACAAGCGCTCATCGCCCGGGCCAGTCGATGGCTTTCGCGCCGTCGGCCTCCTTCCCGTGGTGAACGGGCTCACACTCGATGTCGTCTCCGGCCGAGCCAGGGGTGGCCAGCACTCGGTCGACCACGTGGTCTCGTTCGAGATCTGCAAGGGAGCGTTGGTCGAGGTATCGCAGCGCCACGTCGGATCGGCAGGCATGAAGTGATGACGCTCTTGGGAGAGAATCAGGCATGACAGAGTGGGATGACGTTGCCCGGGGAATCGTCGCCGGAATGCTCGAACAGCAGGTGAAGAACAAGGGTTCGTTCGCTCGTTGGCTCGGCATTGCTGTTCTGGTGCTCGGTTTGCTGAGTGCAGTGCTGTTCGGGGGGTTCCTGCGGGGCCTCGGGATCACGATGGTGCTGGTTGGACTGATCATCATCTTGATCGTTGCGCTCATCCGAGCCCTGGCGCTCGGCACCATCGGCAAGTTCGCCAGTCCACAGTCGATTGCGGAGAAGCGCGAAGAGATCGCCATCGCCACAGACAAGGCCGATCTTCCCACTGGGCCGATCGCTGTGATTCGCTTCCTCTACCGCCTGCGAAAGGGCGTTGGCCCCGAGGTCGCCCGACTCGACAAGATCATGGACGATCTGCGCGACGAGCTTGCTGCGACCGAGGATGTTGTCGCCGAGCTGAGTGACCCTGAACGCGGCGGACCGCCTACCCCTGAGCTCCCGAGCTAGAGGCGGGCTCGCCTGCCGGGCGAGTCAACGTGTCGGAGCGGCCCGTGGCAACCTCTCCCCCGCCCAGGTCCTGCGTGCCTTTGCGACCCTTGATCACGTCGAGTGGGTTCTCCACGTCGCCGACATAGCCGAGGGCATACGAACCCATGGAGTAGCCCATGAGCTTGAGCAGATCGTCGTCCAAGGTTGCGGCGATCGCCGCCGGGACTGAGAGGTACTGGTTCTCTTCTTGGCGAAGCCATGCGACGTTGTAGGTCAGGTTGATGCCGGTGCGTGTGGCGTCAGCGGTGTTCGCACCGCCACCGTGGTAGACGCTTCCGAGGTAGACAATCACCGAGCCCTTGGCCATCTCGGCGGCAATCGTGTCGCTCTGTTTGAACTTCAGCCGATCTTCGGCGTGATTGCTGCCCGGCACGACTCGAGTCGCTCCGTTGGCTTCGGTGAAGTCGGTCGCTGCCCAGATCGTGTTGCACTGCACTTCGTAGTCGCCGGGAAACGGGAAGAAGTCGAAGGCCCACTGATCACGGTGCACGGGCTGGGCGGCCTGGCCCGGCTCGATCGAGATCACCTGGGTGAGATGGACTTGATGGTTCGTCGCGTGGCCGAGGACGTCGCCGACGATGGACCGAATCGTTGGGTGCATGACCAGATCTCGGCATGTCTCCGATCGAGCGATCAGCGCTCCCGTTCGTTTGGTCTTGCGACCGCCGAAGTCGTCGCCGCTGTATGGCGTGGCATCGATGTGCGGATGAAGCTCGGCCATGGCTTGGTCGATGACGTCAGCGCCGACGAGATGATCGATGATGATCGCACCGTCGGCACGAAGTGCGCTGGTCATGTCATCGAGCGGTGCGTCGGCGGTGAAGTGTTGGAGCTGCTCAGTTGAGGCCATGGACGATTCTTGGCGACAGAGTTCAGACGCACAAGTGCTGACTGGCAACTTGCCAGTCGATCTCATACCAACGGACGCATTGATCATCACCGAGTGGCGCTGGACGGGCCGAGCCAGCATGATCTGGCAGTGAGCACCTTCCCGGAACAGCAAGACGTCAGTCCTGAATGGTTGGCGGCCGAGCTCGGTATCGACGCCGTTCCTGATGTCGAGCAACGCTCGATTGGAACGGGGCAGGTGGGCGAGAACGTTCGCTACACCTTCACGTGGCCTTCGGGCGTCGTCGGCCCCAGCACGGTGGTCGGCAAATTTCCTTCTCCCGACCTCACGAGCCGAGAGACAGCGGCTGCGACGGGTTCGTACGTGAAGGAGGTCGGCTTCTATCGAGACCTCCAGGCCGGCGTGACCATTCCGACGCCAACGGTGCTCGCTCTGCACGAAGACCTCGACAACAACCGGTTTCTCCTGCTGATGGAAGACATCGCCCCAGCTCAGCAGGGCGACCAGATCCGCGGCTGTTCAGTGGAAGAAGCAACGCTGGCGGTCGATGCGCTTGTTGGCTTGCATGCGCCCCGTTGGGGCGACGACAGCCTGCTTGATCTCGAGTGGGTGTCGGCCCGAACCCCCGAGCGAGCGGCGGAGACCGCCGGTCTGTACACCATGGTCTTTCCCGGCTTCGTCGAGCGGTACGGAGAGCGACTTGGCGCCGACGTGGTGGCGGTCGGTGAGCGTCTTGGCACCGTGGTCGAGCGTTGGTTCACCTCCTTCATGACTCCCCGAACCCTCATCCACGGCGACTATCGCCTCGACAACATGTTGTTCGGCACCAGTCCGGCAGCTCCGCTGACCGTTGTCGATTGGCAAACCGCTGCGGTGGGCCACGGCCCTGCCGATCTCGCCTACTTCTTGGGAGCAGGGCTGCTGCCGGAGCTACGGCGCAGCGTCGAGGCTGACTTCGTCTTGCGTTACGGCGACGCCATGCAGGCCGCCGGAGTTTTGCTGTCAGTTGAAGAGCTCGAACACGACTACGTGATGGGGGCCGCTTCCGGTTATCTGATGGCGGTCATCGCTTCGATGATCGTTGGCCGGACTGACCGAGGCGACGAGATGTTCTGCGTGATGGCGGAACGTCACGCCGACCAGATGCTCATGGGCAATTTCTTCGATTTGCTCGGCTAGCGCCGGTCAGCGACTTCAGCCCAGCGCTCTGCAGCGGTTCGAGGTTGGACCGTCGGTTCGAGGCTTTTGGCCTTGGCTGCAGCCAACATCGCGGCCCGGTCAGCCGGCGCCTTGGCCCCCTGCGGAGTCGGAGTTCCGCGCCTGAGGGCCACGATGCGGAAGATCGAGAGCCCAACGATCAGGGCCAGGGTCGCGAGGCCGAAGGCCAATACGAAGGGATTCCGAACGTCGCTGCCTGATTGCCACGCGTGCACCGTGCCGGAGATCAGCGTGATGTAAGAAAGAAGGTGGATGCCGTGCCAGGCTTGCGTCGGAATACGGTCTCTGACGAGTGACGACAGCTGGACAGCGAACATGAGGTACATGCTCAGAACGCCCCAGGCGATCGCTACAGGCCGCCATTCCGATGTGAAGGGCACGAACAGTTCGATCGGCCCGAACTCGACGAAACTGTCGGCCCAGAGGGTCACCAGATGCAACGCGAGAAAAACCGAGGTGAGCGTGCTGAAGAATCGGTGGAGGTCGAGCAACCAGGGAAAGCCGGGTTGCTTGCCGAGCATCTTGGACGACAGCAAGAGCCCGACGACGACCGATGCGGCGGCGACCGCCCATGTCATGAGGCCGGCGCCGCGAGTGGCAAACCACCAGATCTGATCACTCATCGAAAAACCCCGATCGTGCCGACGTCGTGCACGCCACCTCCATGATCGACAAGAAGGCCGCTGGTGTGATGGCGTTCCATGAGTTGAGCTCCTTCACGACGCCCGAGTGCTACTGCGGAGGTTGCAAGTACCTCGCACTGGGCGGCCTCGGCCCCGACCACCGTTGCGGTGCAGATGTCGGACACGGTCGAGTTGCCAGACGCCGGCTCGATGATGTGGTGGCGTTCGCCCTCGATGGTCTGCCACCGGCGCTTGATCGTTGAAGAGGTACAGACGGCGCCCGCCGCGACGCGGATCGTGTGGGTCTCAGTGCTGCCAGGGCAGTCGAGCACGACTTCCCATCCCCCCTCGGGAGGCTCGCCCTCAGCTCGGAGGTCGCCACCGAGGTTCACCATTGCCGCTCGAGCGCCCGCGGCCAGGAGAACATTCACGGTGTGATCGGCGGCCGCTCCCTTCCCGATGCCACCGAGATCGAGCGTGATGCCGTCGGGAACCGTCACGGTGTGAGGAATTGGATGGACATCGATCTGGGCCGGCGAGCTGGCCGGTTGCCGGCCGCCGTGGGTCAGGGGCGCAAGCTCGGCAAAGGGACGGTCATAGCCGGCGGCGACGAGCGACGTTCCCACGGTGGGGTTGAACACGCCGCCGGTCTGGGCCCATGCGTCGATGGCTCGACTCACCAGATCCACCGTCGTGGCGTGAACCTGCACGGGAACGCCGGGGTTTGCATTGATTCGGCTGATGTCAGAGTCGGGCAGGAAGCGGCTCCAGCGCCGTTCGAGCACCGCGATGGTAGACGTCGCCACTCGCATCAGGTCGACTGCTCGATCCGCATGGTCGACCATCACCACCAGATGTGCCGTCGAACCCATGGCAGCAATGCTGGTGGAGATCGGTGCTGGCACGTCAGCTGGCTCCGCTCGTGGTCGGAGGTGCCGTCGTGGGAGGAGGAGGCGGTGCGGTGGTGGTTGGTGCAGCTGTCGTGGTCGGCGCAGCAGTGGTCGTCGGTACAGCTGTGGTGGGCGCTGCTGTCGAGGTTGGAGCTGTCGTGGTCGGAGCAGCAGTGGTCGGAGCAGCCGCAGTGGTCGGAGCAGCCGCAGTGGTTGACGCTGTTCCGCCACCGGCGGATGCCGTCGTTGGCACTGCCGTCACAGGCGCCGTCGTTGGCGCAGCGGTTGTTGGTGCGGCGGTCGTGGCTGGCGCTGCAGTGGTCTCCGAGCTCGCAGTGTCGGTCACTGGCGGTTGGGTCGTCGGAGCGAAGAGATCGATGGTCGTGGTCGACTCTGCTGCGACGGTGGTCGTTGTCTCGACCGGCGTCATGGGTGTGGCCGCCCCATCGATTTGGAGCGCGAGTTGATCTGGCTCGGGGGCGCTGGAGGTCAGAACCGCTGCTTCGACCTCTTCTGCACCGCTGGAGAGCGTGGTGGCCACAGCAATCGTGCCGGTGAGACCGATGTAGGACACACCACTGGCGACAGCGACGACTTGTCTTGCTCGACGGGCGGGGTGCTTGGAGCCAGGCATACCAGGATCTATCGGCCAAAGGCGCCGAAATCTGTACCCGGAAAAGTCAGCCGCTTTGCATCAGCCGGAGTGTTGGATGAGTCCGTCGCCGGTTCCCCAGCCGAAGACGAAGACGGCGAGCACCAAAAGCACGAACACGATCAGGATCGCCCCCCATTGGAGGTTCGCCGCTCGGTTCTTCCGTTTGAGTTCTTCGATGTTCTTACTAACCATGTGACGTCAAACACATCACTGGTCACGTGTCTTCCCTGATCAGCGAAGATTTTGCGTCGTACACGGGCTGGCACACGGCGCTACATTGCGAGAATGACCGCCACCGAGTCGGAGACCGCCCCGCCCCAGATCGGCCTCTCCTCCGCCGATCGGGTGATGTTCACCTTGCTGCGATTGCCGACCGAGTCGTCGGCAGTGGCCGCCAGTCGGTCAGCAGCTCAAGCAGCGTTCCAGAAGAGCATCGTGATCTCGGGTGCCCGATGCCTGCTCACCTACATCTTCTTGCCGTTCGTCGCTCCGTTCGTTGGCATCGCCGCCAGCGTCGGGGCCCCGCTCGGTATTGCGGTCGCTTTGATCGCCATGGCCTCGATCATCATCAGCCTCCGCCGCTTCTTCGGGTCGATGCATCCAAAGCGATGGGCGTATGGCTCGTTGGCCTGGCTGATGTTTGCCTTCCTCATCGTGACGATCATCATCGACATCGGCCAGCTCTGACATGCGGGTGGTCATCGTCGGTGCTGGTGAGATCGGTTGGTATCTTGCCCAGCGGCTCGGATCCGAGGACCACGACATCACGGTCATCGAGCTCGACCCCGTCCGGGCAGCAGCCATCGGCGAGCAGCTCGATGTCCAGGTGATTCTGGGCAGCGGTTCGCGGCCCTCGGTTCTGCACGATGCTGGCATCCACCGAGCTGACATGATTGCTGCGGTCACCGAGCGCGATGAAGTCAACATGATCGCCTCGCTGCTCGCCCATGAACACGGTGTCTCCCAATCCATCGTGCGCTTGCAGACCGAAGAGCTTCGTGGCGACGCCGGCCGCAACCTCCGCGAAACGGTTGGAGCCTCGCTCATCATCGATCCAGACGCTGACACTGCCGACGAGATCCTGGAATTGGTTCATGTGACGGGCGCCGACGAGGTCTACGCGATGGGGGGTGGAGATCTGCTTGTCATCGGCGCCGAGATCGGCGACAAGTGCAGCATCGCCGGGATGACTCTGGCGGAGATCTCCGCCAAGCACGAGCCGGATCGAGAATTCGTTTTCGGGGCCATCACCCGACGTGGGACCACCATCATTCCCCGAGGCGATCAACGCGTCGATGTCGGCGATCACGTTCGCGTACTCACCACCAAAGGGCGTCGACACCAAGTCCTCGACCTCATCGGCGTCCCGGGCAAGCTGGCCAAGCGAGTCATGATTCTCGGCGGCGGTGCCATTGGTTTCCGGGTCGCACAGAAGTTGCAGGCCGAAGGCGCCGAAGTGGTGCTGATCGAGCGAGACCATGAGCGCGCCACCAAGATCGCGGAGCAGTTGCATCGCTGCGTGGTCATCGAGGGCGAGATCACCGACACCGACCTCCTCGCCGAGGAGTCCGTCGGCAAGATGGATGCGGTCATCGCAGCTACTGGCGAGGATTCAGCGAACGTGTTGGCGTGTGCATTCGCGGCAGCGGAAGGAGCGGCGTACACCGTCGCAGTGCTGCACAGCCTTTCTCTGCTGCCACTCATTCGCCGCTTCGGAATCAACGCCGCCCTGAGCCCTCGGACAGCTTCGGCGAATGCGGTTTTGCGCCACGTCAGAGGAGGCACCGCCGCGGTTGCCACATTCCTCGAAAGTGATGCTGAAGTCGACGAACTCGAGATCGAGGCCGGGAGCCCAGCAGATGGTGCTGCGGTGGCGGATCTCGCACTGCCCATCGAGTTCATCATCGGAGCCGTGAACCGGCCGGACAAGCCGAGCGAAATCGTGCGAGGACGCACGGTCCTCAACGCCGGCGACTTCATCGTCGTCTTTGCTCGTCCTGACGCACTTGCAGAGGCTCATGCAATTTTCGCAGCGGCTTGATCGGCGAGCCGATCTGAACCCAATCGACGGTGGACCCGACCGGCTGCCGAGCCTCGTGCTCCACATCCTTGGTATCACCCTCGGGGTTTCTGGTCTCGGGATGATCGTGTCCGGTGCCGTCGAGATCATCGACGGCGGCGACCAAGTGGCGGTGCTGCTTGGTTGTGGCGGTGTGTTCGGCATCATCGGAGGCCTCGTGTGGCGCCTCACGCAGGTGCCACAACGGATCGAACTGCTCGCAGTCTTCAGCTCCGTGGCCATGGCGTGGATCGGCCTCACCATCGCCGGGGCTTCCCCCTACTTTCTCGGTGGCACGCTGCCTCGTCTTGACGACGCGTTGTTCGAAGCGGTGTCGGGGTTCACCACCACGGGGGCCACGGTGATCCGACCCATCGAGGGCACGTCGAAGGGGATCTTGTTCTGGCGGGCCATCACCCAGTGGATCGGCGGCATGGGCGTCATCGTGCTCGTCGTTGCCGTGCTGCCGACCGTTGGTTCAGGTGGGATGGATCTGCTCCAAGCCGAGGCTCCAGGGCCGACTGGTGAGCGACTGACTCCACGAGTCCGCCACACTGCCAGGAACTTGTGGGGCGTGTACGTCGGTCTGACCATTTTCTACGCGGCTGCGTACGTGTTGGCCGGCATGAGCTTGTACGACGGTGTGTATCACGGCTTCACCACGCTCTCGACCGGTGGGTTCTCGCCGTACAACGCCTCGCTCGGTCACTTCGACTCCGCCACGATCGAGTGGATCACGATTTCGGGCATGTTCTTGGCCGGTGGCAGCTTCACCCTGTGGTTCCGAGCGCTACGCGGCAATGTGAAGCCCATCATGCAATCGGCCGAACTCCGGCTTTACATCGCCATCGTGGTGGGTGCGTCTCTCGCCATCTTCTTCCTCTCCGACTCGGGATTGAGCGGCCACGACGGCTTTCGATCGTCGGTCTTCGCCGTCCTCACGATCGTCTCGACGACCGGGTACGCAACGGCAGACTTCGGCGGTTGGAGTCCCTCGGCACAGGTGCTGCTGCTGACCCTGATGCCACTCGGAGCCATGGCTGGGTCCACCGCAGGTGGTGTGAAACTCGTTCGGCTTCTGGCAGTCGCCAGCTATGCCCACCGAGCCACGTTGCGCCAGCTCCATCCGCGCATGGTCAGGCCAGTTCGGGTTGGCAAAGCCGTGCTGGACGACGAGACAGCGAGCCGTGTGCTCGGCTTCATCGCGCTGGCGCTCGCTGCGTTCGGTGGCGGTGCCGTGTTGATCGCGTTCAGTGGCGCTGACTTGATCACGGCGTTCTCGGCAGCGGCCACGACGTTTGGCAACGTAGGGCCGGGCCTTGGCGACATCGGGCCGACATCTGACTTCCTCGCCATGCCTCGGTTCGCCCGTTGGGTCGGCATTGCGCTGATGTTGCTCGGTCGCCTCGAGATCTATCCCGTGCTACTCGCACTGGTGGCACTGCCGCTCCCCCGCATTGCCCGGTCGAGACTTCGCCGCTGAGGCACACTGTGGCGATGTCGAAGCTGGATGACTTGATCGCCGAGCGTGGTTGCCTGTTGGTTGATGGAGCGATGGGGACCGAGATGTTTGCTCGTGGGCTCGAGGCGGGCGCACCGCCAGAGCTCTGGAATGTCGATCATCCCGACCGCGTCGCCGAGGTGTACCAGGCGTACGTCGACGCTGGCAGCGACATCTTTCTCACGAACTCGTTCGGCGGCACAGCCTTCCGGCTCAAACTCCACGACTTGCAGGATCGGGTCGAAGAACTCAGCGAGGCGGCCGCCCGCATTGGTCGCACCGTGGCCGATGCAATGGATCGCACGGTGTTGGTCGCGGGCTCGATGGGCCCGACGGGCGAGTTGCTCGAACCAATGGGCGCACTGACCCCGGCCACTTGCGTCGAAGCCTTCGCTCGACAGGCCGCTGGTCTGACTGCTGGCGGCGCAGACATCTTGTGGATCGAGACCATGAGTCACCTCGACGAGGTTGCGGCTGCCATCGAGGGCGCACGGTCGGTGAGTGACCTCCCGATCACGGCAACCCTCAGCTTTGATACAGCAGGCCGCACGATGATGGGTGTCACCGGCGCCGAAGCCGTGACTCGACTGGCAGCGCTCGGAGTGGCTGCGGTCGGTGCCAATTGCGGGAACAACCTGGCCGACACCGAAGCGGCACTCGCCGAGATGCGTGCCGCCAACGTCGACATCCACCTCATCTCCAAAGCCAATGCGGGAATGCCCGAGTGGCGTGGCGCTGACCTTCACTACAGCGGCAGTCCAGAAATCATGGCCGCCCATGCATTTCGGCAACGCGCCGCTGGCATCCAGATGATCGGGGGGTGCTGTGGTTCCGCACCAGCACACGTGGCCATGATGCGGGCGGTGCTCGATGGTGAGATCGAACCTCCGGAGGTCGATTTCGAGCCGGCAGTGTTACGTCAGGTCTTGAAGAAAACGAGTGATGAGCGGACCAGCCGTCGTCGAGGCCGGCAACGCCGAGACTGAGCGCAGATCCTCAGCTGGTGGGGACGCCTCCGAGCACGGTGGCGATGACATCTATGTCCTTGATCGACATCGGTTCCACGACCACCGGATCGTCGCTGAGTACGACGAAATCGGCGAGCTTGCCGACCTCGATCGACCCGACGTCGTCGTCGAGATGCAGTTGGTGGGCGGCATCGATGGTGGCGGCCCGCAACGCCCGTTCAGCGCTGATGCACTCGTCAACCCCCAGTGTCTTGCCGGTCGCCGTCTGGCGATTCACTGCGCACCACATCGTCATCAGATGACCGAGTGGGGTGACCGATGCATCGGAGTGAATGGCGTACCGCACGCCCTTGGCATCGGCAGTGGCGCAGGAATCCATGGTGGCGGCACGTTCGGGACCGACGGTGAGGTCGGCGTGCTGATCGCCCCAGAAGTAGATGTGGTTGGTGAACAGGTTGGCGTTGGCGCCAATGGCGGCGAGGCGCTCGTACTGGTCTGGTGTGGTGAGCTGACAGTGCTGCACCGTGTGGCGGTGGTCGTCCCACGAACCGGCCGCCACGATGGGTTCCAGCGTGTCGAGGAACAGATCGACGGCCTGATCGCCGTTGCAGTGGACGTGGACGTTGATTTCCGCTGCATGAAGCGCAGCGAAGAGCTCAGCGAAGCGCTGCGGAGTCACCAACCACAGGCCATTGGCTCGGTCGCCGAGATAGCCGGGATCGTTCAAGCGAGCGGTGAAGCCCTGAATCGAGCCGTCGAGCAGCATCTTCACCGAACCGAGGCGCAGCTTGGGCGTGGACTGTGCGCTCAGCTCGGCGTAGAGCTCGACGATTTCATCGAGCGGACGAGTCATGTTGACCGGGTTGTGTTTGACGACGACCCGAGCGGGGAACGCATCGTCGTTGACGACTTCGTGCCATCCTTGGACGATCTCGGCCACGTCCACTCGTGACGCACCCAATTCGGTGACGGTGGTACAGCCAGAGCGACGAGCCGAGGCTCCGAACCGCCAGAACGACTCCTTGTCGCTCATTGCATCGATGATGGGCCGGAAGCCAGTCATGGCCAGGGCCATGGCCGCTGGCTCCTGGAGCTCGCCGGTGGGCAAACCCACGTCGTCGAGTGGAACACCCTCGAACTCGAAGTCTTTACCGATTCCTTCGAGTTCGAGCATGGCGGTGTTGACGGTGGCGATGTGACCGCTGGCGTGGAAGACCAAGATGGGCCGGGTGGCGGAGACTCGATCGAGGTGGCCGGCAACCAACCGGTCGTCATCGAGGTAAAGGGGGTCGAAACCCCAGGCGACCAGCGGTTCGGTGCCGGGATCCATGGCCTGTTCAATCTGGGTGAGGCGTTCGATCATTGCGTCGAGCGACTTCAGGCCGTCCCAATATTGGCCATCAGGTGCCGTGCGGCCGAAGAAGCCGAGGTACGGAAAGGCCCACATTGCCCCTTCGAGCACGTGGCAGTGAGCCTCGACGAAACCCGGAAGCATCACGTCACCGTCGAACCGGCGATCGACGCTGGCGTCCGGGAACTGGGTTCGGAGCTCAGCAAGATCACCGACGCCGACGATGCGATCCCCCTCGACCGCAACGGCGGTCGCCAGGGGACGGTCAGGGTCGACCGTTCGAATCGAGCGAGCGAGAAAGATCGTTGCCATGGCCGGCAAGCTAGCGATGACACGCCGCAATTGCCAAGAGTTGGGAGGGGTCGGACCCTCCCAAGTTCTGCCGCCGCAAGGTGTTGGTCC
>CAYGQE010000018.1:0-50483 GCA_964351995.1 uncultured Acidimicrobiaceae bacterium
GCGACCGTGCGCTCGATCTCGGCCGGGTCGCGATCCAGCTTTTCGCACCACTCATCGAGCACCTTCATCTTGTGGGCGTAGACGTCGGGCGGGCCGAAGGTGTTGTGAGCGTCGGCATATTGGGCCGTGTACTTCAAGGTTCGCTTTTCGCCGCCTCCGCCGATCATGAGCGGCAGGTCGCCGATGGGCCCAGGCTTGAGCGCCTCGAGCCTGGCTTTGATGCGGGGGAGTGCGTCACGCAGATCGGACAGGCGGCTGCCTGCGGTACCGAAGTCCCATCCGTATTCGGTGTAGTCCCGTTCGAACCAACCAGACCCGATCCCGAAGTAGGCCCGGCCATTCGAGATGTGATCGATGGTCCGCATCATGTCGGCTGCCATCTCGGGGTTCTTGTAGCTGTTGCATGAAACGAGCAGACCCAGTTTGGCGTTGCTGGTGTCGGCGGCCATTGCGGCGAGAAGCGACCAGCCTTCGAAGTGGTCACCATCGGGGTCGCCGAAGAGGGGGAAGAAGTGATCCCAGGTCCAGATCGAGTCGAGGCCGGCGTCGTCGGCGGCCTTCCATGCGGCCCGGAGGTCGGGAAGGGTGCAGTGCTGGGGCTGGATCTGAACGCCGACGAGAGTCATGCCTGGAAGCTACCCGAACGGCAAGCTGCTCTGATCAGTGGTCCGCGTAGGCCTCGAGGCGGTTGCCGTCGGGGTCGTGGAAGAACGCTTGCCGCCCAGCGCCGACGGGCTTCGGGCCGCGCACCGTGATGTCGTGCTCGGTCAGGTGGGCACACAACGCATCGAGATCGGTCGCTCGGAACGCAAAGTGCTGACCGACGTCGCCCGGGATGTGCTCGGTTTGAATCAGATGAACTTGTCGCCCTGCGCCAGCATCGAGCCACCGGCCAGGGAATGGGAAGTCGGGCCGGGGCAGAACGGACAACCCGAGCACACCCACATAAAAGGCCTCGGACCGCTCGACGTCGGTGACATTGAGCGAGACGTGGTGGAGGTCAGCAATGAACGATGTCATCACGACCACATGTCCTCGAAGTTGCGACGGAAGAAGCGGTCCTGCACGTCCGGCGGTAGGTGCGACACCTCGGCATCGAATCGCTTGAGCGGGTTGCGCCCTCCCTCGACATGAGGGAAGTCCGAGGAGAACATGGCGATCTCGGGACCGGCCTGCTCGATAATCCACCCCGTTGGTTCGGTTGGGTAGGGCGTCACCCGCACTTGGCGGCGGACGTAGTCAGAAGGCGTGAGGGACAGCTTCTTGAGTCGTTCCTCCAACCGTTCGAAGGCGGTGAACGCAGCATCGAGTTGCCGCATGAAGCCGGGTACCCACACGGCTCCGAGCTCGATCACGCCGATCTTCAGGCGGGGGAAACGTTCGAGGACGCCGTCGAAGATCAGCATCGACAATGCCTGCAGCGGTGAGGCTGAGATCGCCATGTAGCTGACCGAGCGGAAGTTCTCGCCACCACCGTGGAAGTCGGGCTCGGGCGGCAGGCCGTTGTTGCGGTGTTGAGGCGGCATCACCAGTTCGGGAGTGGCAACGTGCATCGTCACCGGAATCTGTGCCTCTTGGGCCATGGCCCAGACTGGATCGAAGGCGATGTGGCTGTGGGCGTGGTGTTGCGGGCATCGGTTGGGAATCAGGAGTGCCTTGGCCCCCGCCTCGATGGCTTCTCTCGTCGCGGCGATCGCACCGTCGAAGGTCTGCATGGGGATGTAAGCCACGGCGTAGAGGCGTGGATCGATGTCGCAGAAGGCGATGTGTGCTCGGTTTGCGGCTGAAGCAACCTCGTAGGTCATCGCCGGATCGTTGCCGTGCTCGAGTTCCTCGATCATCGTGTTGTAGACGGTGGGGTAGACGAGCTGACTGGCGAACCCCATGTAGTCGAGCGCCTTGACTCGATCCTCTGGGATGAAGGCGCCGGTTGCCCGCCAGTTCTTCCGCAGCATCACCTCGGCTTCGTCGGTCGATCGGTAGTCGGCGTCGGCGTGGAGCGAACGAGAACGTTCGATCTCGTCGAGGGTTGCTTGCACGTTGCCGATGTCGAAATGGTCGAGTGCATAATCGAGCACACGCTTGCTGGCGAAGTCCTCGATCCACTCGGGCGTTTCCATCACGTGAGCGTCGGCGTCGTGGATGATGCGATCTTCTACGTAGGCCATCGTGTGAGCCTGCCACATCGACCACGTTGCGCAAATTGGACGGCGTCAAGTTGGACGGCGTGCTGTGAACGCCGTGTTGCGTCTCGCTCGTGAAGGCAACCTGGCGCTCTCCCCGGTGTTACACCCGAAGGATGCCCAACACATTCATCCACCCAGAAGGAATCTTGCCCGACGTCGTGCACGGCTATACGAGCGTCGTCGTCAGCACCGGTACCAAGATGGTGCATTGCGCCGGTCAGGTGTCGATGGACGAAGATCTCAACATCGTCGGCGACAATCTCGCTGATCAGATGGCCCAGTGTTTCAAGGCACTCGGGATTGCTCTTGCCGCTGGCGGTGCCACACCCGCCGATGTTGTTCGGGGACGGATCTACATCGTTGACTACAACGTCGGCATGGTCCCCACGGTCATCGAGCAGACCGCAGCGTTCTACGGCCCCGGTGAACCGCCCCCCAGCACGTTGCTCGGCGTGCAATCGCTTGCGCTACCCGGGCTCATGGTCGAGATCGAGGCGACGGCCGTCATCGACAGCTGAAGGGCCGGCGGTCGACGCAGCAGTGCTGCGAGTCGCCGGCCGCTTCTCTGCCTTTGGATACGAAAGCCACAACCAAAGCGGGCTGATGCTCATGAGCAGGCCCATTGCCCACCAGCCAGTCGAGAACTCACTGGCACGGTTGCCCACGTCGGCACTGCCGATGATGGCAGTGGTGATGGCGACGCCGAAGGCAGAGCAGGCAATGCGGGCGGTGTTGTAGGCGGCGTTGGCGGCACCGAGTTGGTGCTCGCTGATGTCGCGCAGCGCAGCCGCGTTGGCGGGGCCGAGCATGAAGGCCATGCCGGTACCGATCGCGAGCGTGCCAGGCAGGAACGCTCGGACGAAGATCTCGTCCGGTCGCAATCGCCATGCCATCCACAGTGTCCCCGCCGATGCCATGGAGCCGCCGAGGATGAGCAGTTCGCGGTACCCGTAACGGTCGACGAGGCGCCCGGCCATGGGGGCGAACAGTACGAGCGCCAGCGGGCCGGGGGTCATCGAGAGGCCGATCTGGATGTTTGAGTAGCCCCAGACGTCGTTGAGGAAAAGCGGGTAGAGAAACCACGTGGCCGAGGTGGATGTCGACAGCAGCGCGCTCGCGCCGGTCACGACCCGGAATGGCTTGTTCTGCAAGAGGCCGAAGTCGAGCAGTGGTTCGTCGTGACGCCGCGAGGAGCTGATGAAGATCACACCACCGACGAGTGCAACGAGGAAGACGCCAACGATCCGACCGTCGAGCCAACCCCACGAGCGACCCTGCACGATCACGAACGTGGCGCCGCCGATCGCCAGGGTGCCGGTGACCGTGCCGAGAAGGTCGAGCGGTGGCGGCTTGTCGACCACGGTGTCGTCGGCCATGACCTTCGCGGCCAACACCATTCCCAAGACGGCGATCGGCACGACGATGACGAACACGAACCGCCAGCTCGACACTTCCAGCAAGCCGGCAGCAACGACGGGGGCCATCGCTGCCCCCAACACGCCCATGGACGACCACAACGTCACGACCGAGCCGTGCTGTTCCTTGGGGTAGAGCGGGAGGACCGCAGCCAGCGAGGAGGGGATCATCAAGGCGACGCCCATCGCTTGGATGACGCGGGCGGCGATGACAAGGTTGATGTTCGGGGCGACGGCCGACAGCGCAGCACCGACACCGAACACTGCCATGCCGACGATGAAGATCCGGCGTCGACCGATCCGGTCGGCCAGTCGACCGCCCAACAACATGAAGGTCACCTGCGTGACAAGGAAGGCCGAGATGACCCAGGAGATGTGGGTGAGACCGACCTCGGCGAACTCGTCTTCCAACACCGGTATGGCGATGTTGGTGGCCGTGCCGACGAAGGCAGCGAGCAGCATGGCGGTGGCGGCGATGGCCAAGGCGGCGCGTCGACGCCGCTCGCTCGGTCCTTCGGTTGGTTTGTCGCTGGCAGTCACCGTTTCGATGGAGCGACACTAGCCACCGCTGCTCCGAGGCTCCGCAATTTCACCGGGGCTTGGAAACTTTTCCTTGCAACGTGAAGACTCGACCAACTTCGATGAAGGGAACCCCATGACCGAGCAAGACGAGCAAGGAGCAGGTCGAGTCGAAGGCAAGGTGGCCATCATCACCGGGGCAGCATCCGGTCTTGGTCGGGCCGACGCACTGCGCCTCGCCGAAGAGGGCGCCCGGGTGGTGCTCACCGACATCAACACCGATGCCGGTATCGACGTGGCGGCCGAGTGTGGTGGCACGTTCATCACCCAGGACGTCGGTGATGAAGCTTCGTGGCCTGCGTTGGTCGAGTCGACCATGGCCGACTTCGGCCGGCTCGACATCTTGGTGAACAACGCTGGTGTTGCACCGATCGCCAACATCGAAACAACCACGACCGACGTGTGGCGCCACGTCATGCGAGTGCACGTCGACAGCACGTTCTTCGGCTGCCGGGCAGCAATACCCGCAATGGCAGTCAACGGCGGTGGGTCGATCATCAACATGTCATCGACGGCAGCGCTTGTTGGGATCTCTCCGTACCTTGCGTATTCAGCAGCCAAAGGTGCGATTCGTTCGATGACCAAGTCGATGGCTGCGCACTGTCGGGCCCAGCGCAACGGTGTGCGATGCAACTCGGTCCACCCCGGCAGCATCTCGACGCCGATGGTCCACCAGGCGTTGGAGACCTTGGCCGGTGTCGACCTGATGGCATCACCCGACCCCGAGGCCATGCGAGTTGCCATGGGCATCGGCGAGCCCGTCGATGTCGCCAACATGATCCTCTTCCTGAGCTCGGATGAGTCGAAGCACGTCAACGGCGCCGAGCTCGTCATCGACAACGCCGACACCGTCGATCAGGCTCGCGGATGACGATCACCGGTCTTGTTCACGTGAACGTGAACTGCAGTGACTTCGATCGCTCGAAGGCGTTCTACGAGATGCTGGGTTTCGAACACATGATGGCCGTGCCACCCACCAACACCGCTGAGGTCGCAGCAGCGGTCGGGATGCCTCCGTATCGGGTGAAAGGCGCGCTCCTGGTCTTGCGGACCGGATCGACACCGTTCGTTCTCGACCTGCTCGAATGGCAAGAGCCCACCGACGCTGCCGGCCCGTACCCGCACCTGTACCACCTCGGGATCGCTCGGATCGCGCTGTCGTCTGACGACCTGGCCGGCGACATGGCTCGGCTGCAGGCTGAGGGCGTGGAGTTCTTGTCCGAGCCCGCGTCAGTCACGATCGATGGTCGCACCACCTCGTTCGTCTGCTTCAAAGACCCGGACGGCACGATCCTCGAACTGGCGCAGACGAGGTGACTCGTCCTGATCAGACGTCGTGCATCGGGATCGATTCCCGAGCTGCGTCGGCGACTTGTTCGATGTGCGACCGGTTCGAGGTCACAACAGCGTCGCCTCGCCGGCAAGCTCCCTCGACCACGGCCACGTCCACGATGTCGGCAAGACCGCTCCGCCTGATCAGCAGTCCAACCGCGCGGGCTTGGAGCTCGTTCATGCTCTCGATTCTGCATCCCCTGAGCAATCGAGACATCTGGTGCTGTGGCCCGCCTCGCCACGCTTCGGCGAGAACCCCAACGGGAACTGTTGGTGCAATCCCGCGGCCGAGCGCTGCCCGGTGCAGCGACCAAAGAAGTCGCTCGTTGCGTTCGGCTGCGATCAGGGCTCCGGTGTCGTAGGTCAGCCCGTTCGCGCTCACGCGGACTCGCTGGTTGTGTCCCGGAGCAAGCGGTCGAGCAGTACCTCACCTGCTGCGAGTTCTTCGGCTGTGAGCGGACCAGCGTCTGCTTCCCAGTGGGCCACTCCTTGGATCCCTTCGCGGATGAGGAGTGAGTGCTCGGCTGCGCTGGTGAGCCATGCGGAGAACGACACTCCTTCTTCGACTGCGGCGCGTTCGACCCGGGCGGCGATGGAGTCGTCGAGAGAGACAGATCGTTTGGTGACAGCCACGGATTGGATGGTAGTACCAGTGGTGGCACCAGGAAACGTAGACAATCGCGACATCGGCCCGCCAGTCGTAGCCGGGTATCGGACCACCGTGCCTGTGGCCAGCGGTGTCAATCCAGTTCGTTGAACGGCGCGGCGTAGCGGAATTGGCCGCTGATCGACGATGGCCATGCCGCAAGCGGCTTGACCTGGAAGTAGGCGCCCCGGGCGGCTTCGGGAGGGTCGACACCCAGCTCAGTCGAGGCGACAAAGCCGAAGCGGGAGTAGTAGCCGGGGTCGCCGAGGAGTGCGATCAACGGCTCGCCCTTCGCATCGGCAGCACCGATCAGCGCATGGACGAGGGCTGAACCGACCCCGCCACGTTGCACAGTTGGCGCGACCCCGATCGGTCCGAGCCCAACGCAGAGAACATCGCCGACCTGGCCCCGTGTGCACAGGGCGTGCCCGACTTGCGTGCCGTCGATCTCGGCCACCCACGACAGTTCGGGAATCCAGCCATCACAGGCCCGCAGTTCGTCGAGCAGCCGAGCCTCGATTGGTTCGTCATCGGTCTGCCGAAAAGCATCGACGTGGATGGTCCGGCTCTTGGGCCAGTCGTTGGTTGTCTCGCGGCGAATCTGCATTGCCCGGGAATCTAGATGAGCTGATGAGATCTGGCTCCCAATTCTCGAGGGGCAAGGCGAGGCCAGAGAATCCGAAGAGCCGTTCGACTCGCAGGAGCTACATTCGCACGATGGCACTTCGAACAGGTCGCTCCGCGAGCGGAGACGATCAGTCGTTTGCGGCCGTTCGATCCCTCATCGGACAGCACAAACGACGCATGGCGATTGCCACCGTGCTTCGGGCCCTGGCGTCGGCACTGCCGGCGTTGCACCCGTACTTCCTGGCCCAGTTGGCGACCTCGATCGACGAGCCGGACCGTGTCGGCTTCTATCTGCTGCTGTTGTTCGGCACGGGCTTTGTCCACTTCACCCTCTGGACGATCTGTGATTACTACGTGGCAGCAAAGCTCAACCCGCTGACGTATGAGTTCAAGCGGTTGGCCTTCGACACGGTCTGGTCAGAGGACTACCAGCACTTCGTCGACCGGCCGTCTGGCAAGGTGGCCAGCTACGTCAACGACATCAGGAACCACACCCAGGTGCTGTGGGACGCTGCTCACTACGGCTTCCTGCCGGTGCTCGCTGCCATTCCCGTCTACGTCTTCCTGCTGTGGAGCACCGCGCCCGGCAACGCCCTGGTCTACGCCGTGTTCCTTGTCGGCTCTGGCGTTGTGCTGGCGCTCGTGGCCGGACCGGTCAACGCCAGGCAGCGCCACCTGACCAGCGAGACCGCCACCAACACCGGTCGAGTCTTCGACTCGTATTCGAACTTCGTCAACGTGTTCTCGTTCCGGGCCCACCGCAAGGAACTTGATCGCAACAACGAACAGCTCGATGGCTTGATCGTCGATGACATCCGATTCGGCTACGCCCTGTCGACCTATTGGGCTGTGTCTTCGGTGCTCATCCGGGGTCTTTTGTGGGCCGCCGTCATGGGCTTCAGCTGGTATCAGTTCGACAGTGGCGCAATCTCGTTCACGGCGATGGTCGTGTCGATCACTGTGCTGATCGACTTCACCGCCCAGTACTGGAACGTGGTGCACAACTTGGGTGAGTGGATCGACAAGTCGGCTCGGTTCCGAGAGGCGTACACCTACCTCTTTCCCGGTCGGAACATCGTGACCGACCCGCCGACCAAGCCTGGTGTTGCGCCGACTGCCCCGCCGGCGACCAACGGGTCGACGCCAGCCCATTCGGCAACGCCGGCCCAACCCTCGAAGCAAGCACAGCCGGCTCGCATGCTGAAGAGCCTCGAGGTCCGCAACGTTCGTTTCGCCTACCCAGACGAGCCCGACCGTTTCGTGCTCGACGGCGTCAGTTTCACGGTCAATCGGGGCGAACGTCTCGGGGTGGTGGGCCGAAGCGGCGAAGGCAAATCGACACTCATCAAGATCCTGCTCGGCTTCTACCAGCCCACCAGCGGCGAGGTACTGGTCGATGGCAGACCGGTAGGCCCCGACGAGCTGGCTCAACTGCAGGCCTATGTCCCGCAGGACACGTCGCTGTTCCAGGAGACGGTCGAGTACAACATCGGCTACGCCGAACCTGGACCGGCCGACCCCGCTCGGATTCGTGAGGCCGCTGACAAGGCCAACATCGCCGACTTCATCGAGACCCTGCCAGACGGCTTCCGCACGATGGTGGGCGAGCGCGGCATCAAGCTGAGCCTCGGTCAGCGGCAGCGCATTGCGATCGCTCGTGCCTTCCTCAAGCAGTCAGACCTCGTGATTCTCGACGAGGCCACGTCGGCCCTCGACTCTGAGACCGAGGCTCGAATTCAGGAGTCACTGCTCGAACTGTGGGAGGGACGAGCCGCCATCGTGATCGCTCACCGTTTGGCCACGCTCAACGATGTCGACCGCATCCTCGTGATCGAGAACGGCCGGGTCGTCGAGCAGGGTCGCAAGGAAGACCTGCTTGCTTCGCCCGGTCGGTTCGCCGAGATGTGGGGTCTGCAGCGTTCCGGCTTCAACTGACAGAACGGTGAGCTTCACATGATTGTGCGCTGGATCTGCTCCCGGTGGTCGAGCATCCAGCAGGCAGCTTTGGTTCGCCACGTCACGCCCCAGAGCACCGGGAACCCGTCCGGCGCCGGGCTCGGTGTGGCTTCGGTGACGCCGTAGGTCTTGGCTTCGTCCTTGGCGCTGCGAATGGCGAACTCGATCATCTTGTCGACGAAGCCCTCACGATCGACGGCGGCGAGCCCGTACCCATCGAGAATCGCGGCGCACTGTTCGATCCGAACTGTTGGATCCGGAAGATTGTTGATGGCGGCGACGTCGTCGTCATGGAGTTGAGCGTTGAGCCATGCAACCTGGGCCAGCTCCCACACGGCGTCGACAGGGCCGGCACAGTCCCAGTCGATCAACGTCGTCGGCTTGCCAGCCACTGCGAGGATGTTCCACGGAGCAAGGTCGCCATGACCGATCACCGGCGTCGTACCTACGAGGCTGCGGGCGAACCACGGTTTCCAGACGTCGGCTTCGCTGGCCGCGAACGTCGAAGTCGCATCGTGGAGGCGCTTCAGGAGCACGCCGATGTGCCACGCGGCTTCGTCGTTCCATGCGAGCGGCTGTGGACTGGTGCCAGCTTCGAAGGTGAGCTGCTCTCGACCGTCGGCTGCAAATCCTCCATCGACTGGCCGGGGTGCGGCCTCGAAACCGCATTCGGCGAGATGAGTGAGAAGGCGCATGACCGAACGACTTTGCGGCCCGCTCGATCGAAGCACGGTGTCGCCGTCGCGTCGTACATCGGTCTGCCATCCGCCATCGAGCGGTTCGCCTTGGTTCTCCACAGCATGAGCATGGTCGATGGTCACGGTCTTGGTAAATGCTCCCGAGTCCCGATAAGTGCGGCCTACCGTCTGTCGGATGAACTCACCCGCCATCGAGGCCAGTGGCCTCACAAAGAGTTACGGCGATGTGCATGCCCTGAAAGGGCTCGATCTCACCGTCGAGACTGGCACCGTGCTGGGGCTCCTCGGTCCGAACGGCGCAGGCAAGACCACAGCAGTGTCGATTCTGACCACGCTGCTCCAACCCGACAGCGGAAGCGCCACGATTGCTGGTGCCGACCTGGTCACGGAACCACAGTTGGTCAGGGAGCGGATCGGCCTTTCGGGACAGTACGCCGCCGTCGATGAGATTCTGACCGGCCGCGAGAACCTGGTGATGATCGGCAGGCTGTATCGACTCTCGAAGAAGGCAGCGAAGGAGCGGGCAGGCGAACTGCTTGACCGATTCGAACTGTCTGAAGCGGGCGACCGTCCCGTCAAGGGCTACTCGGGCGGGATGCGTCGCCGTCTCGATCTGGCCGGCGCACTGGTTGCCGCGCCGCCCGTCCTGTTCCTGGACGAACCAACCACAGGGCTCGACCCTCGCAGTCGGTTGGAATTGTGGGATGTCATCCGCGAACTGGTCGCCGAGGGGGCCACCTTGTTACTGACCACCCAGTATCTGGAAGAGGCCGATCAGCTGGCCGACAACATCGTTGTCATCGATCACGGCCAAGCCATCGCCCGGGGCACCGCCGATGAACTCAAGGCTGAGCTCGGGGGCGAACGTCTCGAGCTCGTGGTGACCCATGCCGCAGACCTCGAACGGGCCAGCTCGATCCTGACGGCGCACGCCGGCGACGCGGGAGAGGTTGAGATCAAGCCATCGACCCGGACATTGCTTTGTCCGACAAGCGATGGTCTCGACGCGTTCGCCAAGGTGATCGATGAGCTCCGACACCAGTCGATTGCGGTGTCCGACATCGGCCTGCGTCGTCCAACACTCGACGACGTCTTCCTCACGCTCACCGGTCATGGAACGTCTGAGCCGCCCACTGACCCGTCGAACGAGGTCAGCGCATGAGCGCCATCTCCGAGGCCATCTCCGACACGGCAGTGATTGCGAGGCGCAACGTCATCAAGATCACAAGGGTTCCGGAGATCCTGGTGTTCGTTCTGGTCTCGCCGATCATGTTCGTGCTGCTGTTCGCGTATGTGTTCGGCAACTCGATCGAGATCGAAGGCGGCGGGTATCGCGAGTTTCTGATTGCTGGCATCTTCGCCCAGACCGTGGCCTTCGGCGCGACGTTCACCGGCGCCGGCATCGCCGAAGACATGCAGAAGGGCATCATCGATCGCTTCCGTTCCCTGCCGATGTCGCGTGTCGCCGTACTCGCCGGCCGCACGATCAGCGATGTGATCTACAACGTGCTGTCGCTGCTGATCATGTCGGCGACCGGGCTGTTGGTTGGTTGGCGAATTCGAGGCTCGGCACTTGAAGCCATTGGCGGCTTCCTGCTGCTGTTGGTCTTCGCCTACGCGCTGTCGTGGATCATGGCGTACATCGCCCTGCATGTTCCGAGCGTCGAGGTGATCAACAACGCATCGTTCATCGTGATCTTCCCGCTCACGTTCATCGCCAACACGTTTGTCCCCTCCGACACTCTTCCCGGGCCGCTCAAAGCGTTTGCGGAGTGGAATCCCGTGTCGTCGGTGACGCAGGCGTCGCGCGAGCTTTTCGGCAACATCCCGATCGGCACGCCAGAACCGACCGCGTGGCCGCTGGCCAACCCCGTGCTCTACACGCTGATCTGGTCAGCGATCATCATTGCCATCTTCGCTCCGCTGAGTGTTCGTCGATATGCAGGGAAGTCCAAGGCTTGATGCGGTCATTTGCTGAGCAGGTGGTCGCCAACGGCAAGCCATTGCTCGATGATGTCGCCGAGCGGCCGACCCACGATGGCGCTGACTGCAGGGTCGGCGGCTTCGACCATCGGGAGCGCATTCATCATCATTGCGAGGTGGCGGAGGCGGGCGACGGCTCGGAAGCCATTGGTCGCAGCCGTGGCGGATGCACCGGCGTTCGCCTGGTCGAGCCCGGTGTGCATCGCCTCCACGATCGCTCGCTCGAACTCGATGATCGACGTGGCTTCGGCGTCGAGGTAGTTCAGTGTGAGGATGAAGATGGTTGCAGGGTCGGCCCCGATCGGAGCGCTGCCGGCATTGGCCCAATCGATGAGCCCCACCTTGCTGGGGGAGTCGACGGCAATCAGGTTGCGGCTGTACGCATCGAGGTGCGCCGGGCCCGTTGGCACTGACTGCAATGACAAGACGAGGTCCGGCCCCTGGGCAGCGAGGGCGGTCAGTTGCCGTCGCAGTTGCTCGATCTGATGGTTGCCCCGTGGGTGTTCGAGACGTTCCGGATGGTTGGCAAGCGTCTGGAATTCGTGGGTGATGAAGTCGTCGGTCCACCACGGTCGGCGGTCGGCGTCGGTACGGCTGAACTGGGTGAGTAGCTCGGCTGCCTTGACGAGGTCGTCTGGTCTGAGACGTCGCGAAGTCTTCAGATCCTGAAGCACAAGCGTTGTGGACTGATGTGTCTCGTGGCTTGCCAACAGGCGGGGGATCAGCAGATCCGCGGGAACGTGGCCGGCGAGCCATGCGGCATCGGCGTAGACCTCAACTTCACGATCCCAGCCCTGGCGCTCGGGATCGGCGGTGATCTGTTTGACGATGATCGACCAGCTCTGTGTCGCGTCGCTCAGTCGCTGGACCGTCGTGTTGAACGATCCGCCGCCGGTACTCGGAATGGGCTCGACGATCGCGGCGTCGATGTTGGCGCTACGGGCGACCTGTGCTCCGAACTGCAGATCGACAGCACGGCGAAGCAGTTCGGTCGTGATCACCGGGGCAGTATCTCGGGTCGGTCGACTGGTGCGGGCAACCGTGTCTCAGCCGAGGCCGAAGTTGTGATTGTTTGGACTTGTCGTGGACTTGCAGGTGGCGTCCGGCGGATCCCCGAAGCCCCACTGAATGAGGCTGGCTCCGGGTGCTGAGCTGTAGCCGTTCACGTCGAGGCAGTAGCCGGTTTCCTTGTTCTTGAACTGCACTGTCCCGCCAACGGCGGGGATCATCAACCAGAGCTGATCATCGGTCCCCTCACAGACCTCGTCGGCGATGCGAGCGTGCCTCGTTGGCGATGTCGTGCCGAAGCATGCCCCTTCGGTGAGCGACAGGGTCGAGTACCCATCGCTGCGGGTCGCGATCGACAAGGTCGGCTGCGTTGGGCTGCAGGGCTGTTGTTCGACGAGGCCGTCCACGACTTCGAGACACATCCCAGGCGTCACCGCTGTCACCGAACCGGAATAGACAGGAACGCTGCGAGTCAGATCGGGCGGAGCGAGTGTCACACTTGCTGCTGCACACGAATCGGCATCGGACCGAGTTTGTCCGTAGGGGCCAGCGACCACTGCGAAACAGGTTCCTGAGTCGGATCGGACCACGGCAACCCAACGGTCAGTCTCGGTCGCGTCGACACTCACGGTGCCTGGACCGTCCGACGGCGTTGCCCCATCGACGTAGGCGAGACTTGGTTCGTACGTGGCAAGATCCCCTTCTGACGCGCGGCGGAAGTCCGAGCGGAAGTCGCTCGTGGCGATTCCGGCGGTGAGGGCGGTGCGAAGACTGCTTTCTGCGTCAGCGTCTGAAGCGCGGGTGCGGGCGCCCAGAAACGTCGGAACGGCAAAGGCGAGCAAGATGCCGATGATCAGGACGACCACCATGACCTCGATGAGCGTGAAACCAGACTCGGTGCGCCTCCGAGCGGTCGACGGCGCGATCGATGAGGTTGTGCTGCTCTCCATCGCAGGAGGTTCGGCGTCGCTCGTGCGATCGTGAGTCTGATGCGGCGAGATCGGGCAGCGGAACGAACAGCGATCTTCTGCGAGTTGGACTCGCAATAGATTCCGAAGTGTTCTAGGTTCACCGCTGTGAAGACACCTGCCACGCCTGACGGACGAACCGCCAGGCGAGAACGCAACCGCATTGCCGTGATCGAGGCCATGTTCGCTCTCGTCAAAGCGGGCAAGGTTCCGCCGAGCGTCGAAGACGTGGCCGAACAGGCTGGAGTGTCGGTCTCGTCGATCTTCCGCAACTTCGACGGGCTTGCCGACATGCAACGACAGGTGCTCGACCACGTGCACGAAATGTGGTCGCCCAGCTTCGAGGTCGACGACGCAGATCAGCCGCTGGAACTCCGCATCCGCACCCATGTAGGCAGCCGCATTGCATTATTCGACGAAGGCGCCGCCTTGATGCGGGTGGGCCGTGCTCGTGCCCTCGACCACGAACCGATGGTCGCTGGCCTCTCCAGGTTGCGAGCTCGGTTGGCGGATCAAACGAGGGCTCGATTCGCAACGGAGATCGAACAGCTCACGCCAGCTGCTGCCGCCGACCTCGTGGCCATTGTCGACACCACCACCTCTCCCGAGGCCTACGACCTGATGACGGCCGCCCACTCCCGAACATCCCGGCAGATCTCACGAGCGTGGATCGCTGCGCTCACGTCCCTACTCGAGCAGCCAACAGCACACCGGTCAAAGGAGACCTGATGGCAAGAGCGTCACGATTCGAAGGCACGATCGGCAAGACCGTTGCCGATTCCGAGGCTTGGTTCGACGAGCCGCCCCACCCGGGCACCGACGCGCCGAACGTTGTGCTCGTCCTGCTCGACGACACCGGCTTTGCGCAGTTCGGTTGCTACGGCTCGGACATCGACACGCCGAACGTCGACGCGTTGGCGGCTGGGGGAGCGCAGTTCACCAACTTCCACGTCACGCCGCTCTGCTCGCCGACGCGAGCGTCACTGCTGACCGGACGTTCCCAGCACGCCGTCGGCATGCGAGCCGTGTCGAACTTCCGCACCGGTTTCCCCAATCAGCTCGGTCACATCAGCAACCACGCCGCCACCGTGGCCGAAGTGCTCGGCGCCGAGGGCTACGCGACGTTCTGCGTGGGCAAGTGGCACCTTGCCCCGATGGAGCAGTGCTCGGCCGCCGGCCCATTCGACCAGTGGCCGCTGGGCCGTGGCTTCGATCGCTTCTACGGCTTCCTCGAAGGCGAGACCGACCAGTTCCATCCGGAACTGACGCAGGACAACCACCCCATCAGCCCGCCCGGTGGACCCGAAGACGGCTACCACGTCAGCGAGGACATGATCGATCAGCTGATCGGCATGATCAGCGACAGCAAGGGCGTTCGGCCCGACCGCCCCTTCTTTGCCTACGTGCCCTTCGGTGCCACGCATGCACCACACCAAGCCCCGCAGAGCTACCTCGACAAGTATCGGGGTCGGTACGACGAGGGCTGGGACGTCATCCGTCAGCGCTGGTTCGAGCGCCAGCTCGAGATGGGTGTGATTCCCGAGGGGACCGAGCTCGCTCCCCGCAATCCCGGCGTCGATGCATGGGACGACCTGTCGGACAACCAGAAGCGGCTCAACTGTCGTCTGCAGGAAGCGTTCGCTGCGTTCCTCGACCACACCGACGACCAGATCGGTCGCCTCGTGGATTCGCTGCGGGAGTCGGGCCAACTCGACAACACGATCTTCGTGGTGCTGGCCGACAACGGCGCTTCGCAAGAGGGCGGTCCGTTCGGGGTCATGCACGAGATGAAGTTCTTCAACGGCATTTTCGACACCGCCGACGATGTCATCCACCAGATCGACGACATCGGTGGTCCGCACAGTCATACCAACTACCCCTGGGGCTGGGCGCAGTGCGGCAACAGTCCCTTCAAGTGGTACAAGCAGAACACCCACGAGGGTGGCGTGCACGTGCCGATGATCATGCACGGGCCCGGCATCGCCGACCCCGGCACCAAGCGGGATCAGTTCGTCAACGTGTCCGACATCGTGCCCACGATCTACGACCTCGTCGGCATCACACCGCCCGACACCTTCCGAGGGCTCGAGCAGTTGCCGGTGACCGGTCCATCGTTCGGTGCCGCGCTGGCTGATCCGGCGGCCCCGGCGGCCAACACCTTGCAGTACTTCGAGATGGCGGGCAGTCGAGCGCTGGTTGCTGGTGACGGCGGCGATCTCTGGAAGGCGGTGTGCAAACACGACAAGGGGGCCGACTACGACACCGAACAGTGGGAGCTCTACCACCTGTCCCAGGACTGGTCGGAGTGCAACGACCTGGCCGAAGCCGAGCCCGACAAGCTCGCAGCGCTGAAGGAGCTGTGGTGGGAAGAGGCCGAGCGCCACGGCGTTCTCCCGCTCGACGACCGCATGTTCGAGTTGTTCGGCGCTCGCTTCCGTGAGAACTCACCCCATCCCGCCGACCGGCGCTATGTCTACCGGCCGCCGATGTCGCCCATGCCGGGCCAGGCCGCTGCCTCGATCGGTGGGTCGTCGTTCGACCTGACCGCGAAGGTCACCCGAGAACTCGGCGACGGCGGGGTGATCTACGCCACCGGCACCGAAAATTCGGGCCTGTCGATCTTCGTGCAGAAGGACAAGCTCGTGGTCGACTACAACGCCTTCGACGACCACACGGTGCTCGAGTCTGAGATCGACGTGCCAGCGGGACCATCCGAGGTCATGTTGGCGGTGCGCCGAAATGGACGCCGAACAGGAACCATGGCCGTGTTCGTCAACGGCACGCTGGCTGGCTCGGTCGACCTTCCCCTGTTCATGTCGATGATGTCCTCGGTCGGCCCGAGCGTTGGCTACGACCACGGCTCACCGGTGTCGCAGCGCTACGCCGCCCCGTTCCCCTTCGAGGGAACGCTGCACGAGGTCGTGATCCAACTCCTGTCCCGCAAAGACGTCGAGGCCCAGCAGGCCGAGGCCGCTGCAGAAATGAGCAGACAATGAGCGATACCGCACCACTCACCGTCACCCTTCTCGGCACGGGCAGCCCGATGCCCGATCCGAACCGGGCCGGCCCGGCCACGCTCATCTCCGCAGGCGAGGGTGAAACGGCCGAGCACTACTTGGTCGACGCCGGCCGTGGGGTGCTGATGCGTCTGGCAGCAGCCGGGCTCGGGGCGCCGAACCTCACGGCGGTGCTCATCACCCACCTCCACTCCGACCACATCACCGACCTCAACGACGTGATCACTACCAGGTGGGTGATGACCTTCACCGAAACGCCACTCACGATCGTCGGCCCGGTGGGCACGCAGAAGGTGGTCGATCACATCCTCGCCTCACTCGAGCCCGACATCGACTACCGGATCGCTCATCACCAAGATCTCGATCATCAGCCACCGGTCACCGTCATCGAGGTGACCGAGGGCCCGGTCGAGCTGCCCGACGGGCAGGGTGGCGCGGTCACGATCACGTGCGGCCAGACCGACCACAAGCCGGTCGAGCCGAGCGTCGGGTTCCGCTTCGATCTTGTTGATGAAAAGAGCGGGGGAGCGGGTGTGGTGGTCGCGGGAGACACCGTGCCGTGTGAGGGTCTCGACGCCCTGTGCGTCGGTGCCGATGCCCTGGTCCACACCGTGATCCGCAAGGACATCATCGCCAACGTGCCCATGCAGCGCATGCAGGACACGCTCGACTACCACTCATCTCCGGCGGAAGCGGCCCAGACGGCGGCCAAGGCCGATCTCGCCACCCTGATCCTCACCCACTACGTCCCCGCCATGCCGTTCAGCGGCACCGAAGACGATTGGCGTGCCCTCGCCGCCGAGCACTTCAACGGCACCATCGAAATCGGCGACGACCTGCACCGAGTCGTCATCCCCTAATGGTGCCGGGGGTTATCACGTTATCAACTTCGCTTCGCTGCCTTCGGCAGTTGAAAACGTGATAACCCCCGGCACCGATGGACCAAACCGAAAGAACCACCATCATGAAATCACTCCGCACGCCAGACGAACGCTTTGCCGATCTCGATGGGTATTCGTTCGCCCCCAACTACGTCGACATCGACGACACCGATGGAGGCACTCTTCGAGTCCACTACCTCGATGAGGGGCCTGCGGCCGGACCCGTCGTGTTGCTGATGCACGGTGAGCCCTCGTGGAGCTACCTCTACCGCAAGATGATCCCGCTGCTTGTCGACGCCGGGCTGCGAGTGATCGCTCCCGACCTCGTTGGGTTCGGCAAGTCGGACAAGCCCGCCGAGAAGTCCGACTACACCTACGCCCGCCACGTGGCCTGGATGCAGGAAGCGATCGTCGATCATCTCGATCTCAGCGACGCCACGTTCTTTGGTCAAGACTGGGGTGGCCTCGTCGGTCTCCGACTGGTCGCCGAGAACCCTGAGCGGTTCGCCAGGGTCATCATCGGCAACACGGGGTTGCCGACGGGCGAGCACCCGCCGAGCGAGGCGTTCATGCAGTGGCAGAGGTTCAGCCAAGAGTCGCCCCAGTTCCCGATCGGTCAGCTCCTGCAGGGCGCCTCGGTTTCCGAACTCTCCGAAGCAGAAGTGGCTGCCTACGACGCACCGTTCCCCGACGAGACGTTCAAAGAAGGTGCGCGCATCTTCCCCTCGCTGGTTCCGACCTCAACCGACGACCCGGCCGTGCCGGCCAACCTTGCAGCGTGGGAGGTGTTCAAGGCGTGGGAGAAGCCGTTCATCTGCTGCTTCAGTGACAAAGACCCGGTCACCGCCGGCGGCGACACGCCGTTCCTCGCACTCGTGCCAGGGGCCCAGGGCCAGCCTCACGTCACGGTGGAGAACGCGCACCACTTCTTCCAAGAAGACGGATCGGCGCAGTTGGCCCAGATCGTCATCGATGCGGTTGCGGCCAGCTAATGCCTGCCTCAGTTCAACGAAGCGTGGACGTCGACGCGTCGCCCGAGCGGGTGTGGGCGTTGCTGTCTGAATTTGCCGCCATCAGCCGGTGGGCGCCCAACGTTGATCACTCGTCCCTGATGACCGAGCAGGTCAGCGGTGTCGGAACGGTTCGGCGTATCCAGACTGGCGGCGCCGTGGTGCTCGAGACGATCGAGTCGTGGGAGCCGGGTGTCGAGCTGTCCTATCGGATCGCCGGACTGCCGCCGGTGATCAAGGAGCTGACGAACACCTGGCAGCTCGATGAAGCGAGCAGCGGCACTCGAGTCACGCTCACGACCCACATCGACGCCGGGCCTCGCCCACCGCAACAACTGGTGGCCAAGGCGGTCGGCCGCAAGCTGGCCGAGGCATCGGACCAGATGCTGGCCGGGCTGCTCGAGGCGTTGGAACAACCAAGTGGGCAACAGGAGGAGAACCAATGAGCGACGTTCGACCAGACGTGATCGTGATCATGACCGACGAGGAGCGGGCGGCGCCTCCCTATGAGTCGGCCGAGGTGGCGGCGTGGCGTCGAGAGGCACTGCCGGGCACTGCCTGGTTCGAGGACCACGGGGTGAACTTCCGTCGCCACTACACCGGCTCGCTCGCGTGCGTGCCCAGCCGCCCAACGATCTTCACCGGCCACTACCCCCAGCTGCACGGCGTCACCCAAACCGACGGCTTGGGCAAGGCCCACGACGACACTCGCATGCGCTGGCTTCGGGAAGGCGAGGTGCCGACGCTCGGTCATTGGTTCCGCGCTGCCGGCTACGACACCCACTACGACGGCAAGTGGCACATCACCCACGCCGATCTGCACAACGCTGATGGCGAGCGCATCGACAGCAACGACGACGAAGGCAACGTCTTGGCCGACGGCGTCGCCGCGTACAAAGCAGCCGATGCGCTCGACGCGTTCGGCTTCTCTGGCTGGATCGGGCCCGAGCCTCACGGTGGCCAGTTGCGGGATGCTGGGATTCGACGCGACCCGCTGATCGCTGATCGAGTCGTCGCTTGGCTCGAAGATCGCTACGTCAGGCGAGCCCAGGGCGACGCCGATGCGCTGCGTCCCTTCCTGCTGGTGGCCAGTTTCGTCAACCCACATGACGTCGTCCTCTTCCCGGCCTGGGCCCGGCGTGGCAGCCCGATCGAGCCCTCGCTGCTCGATCCGCCGCACGTTCCCGAAGCACCGACCGCACGCGAGGATCTGGCCACCAAGCCGGCCGCGCAGATCGCCTACCGAGACACCTACGGCAGCGGCTACGGCCCCGTCCGTGCCGTGAACGGCGTCTACGCCAAGAAGGCCCAGGAGTACCGCGACCTCTACCACCGGCTCCACGCCGAGGTCGATGCTCCCGTCGATCGAGTGCGACGAGCGGTCACCGATCAGGGAACCGACGCCGTCATCGTCCGCACGTCGGATCACGGCGACTTGCTGGGTGCCCACGGCGGGCTCCACCAGAAGTGGTTCAACCTCTACGACGAGGCGACGCGCGTACCGTTCGCCATCGCCAAGGTCGGCACCGATCCCACCACCGGTGCGGTCGTCGAGGGAGCGCCTACGTCCCACGTGGACATCATCCCGACGCTGCTCGCAGCAGCGGGTATCGACGAGGCGTTGGTCGCTCCGTATCTCGCTGCTGACTTCAGTGAGGTCCACCCGCTGCCAGGGACGGACCTTATGCCCGTGGTCGAACAGCCTTCGGTGGCCGATCTCGATCGCGGTGTCTACCTGATGACCTGCGACAACATGCTCGAGGGGGACTCTGGCGCCTCGGCGATCGCTCGTCGGCTCGGGCGAGCGGCCAAGCCGCCGTTGCCGTTGCGCATCAGCACCCCAGCTCACGTGGCTTCGAACTTCGAGGGTTTGGTGCAGCGGATCGACGGCACGCTCTGGAAACTGGTCCGGGTCTTCGACGACCCGGCGACGTGGACCGAGCCGGGTGTTCGCCACCTCGCCGCCAGCGGCGGGCCAGGCCCCGATCAATTCCGCACCGCCCCCGTGCCGGATCAGTGGGAGCTGTACGACCTCGACACCGACCCGATCGAAGCGAACAACTGCTGGCACGACGTGGCGAGCGATCGCGGCATCCGTGACGTGTTCGACCGCATGCGCCAGGCGCTGAAGGCCGAGCGTGCCCGAGCTGTTCCCGAACGAAACGAACCGTGGCCCTACGCGTCACGTCAACCCCTTGGAGGCCCCATGGCCAAGACCGCTCCACCGCCCGCTCGAGCCCTCCGCAAGCTCGTGCAAAAGCTCGGGATGCACCCCGAGGACCCCGACGCCACCACGTTCGATCTCGCTGGCAAGCGAGCACTCGTCGTTGCCACCAACGCTGGCGTGCTCGACATCGGCAAGCCGACGGGTGTGTTCGCCAGCGAGATGACCGTGCCGTACTACGCCTTTCTCGACGCCGGGATGGCGGTCGACGTAGCAAGTCCCGCTGGCGGTGTGATCCCGGTCGACCCTCAGTCGATCAAGCCGGTGATCAGAACCGCCGAGGACGATCGCTTCCTAGCCGACGACGACTTCAAGGCGAAGGTGAGCGCCTCTCTCGCCATCGGCGAGCTCGACATGGCCGACTACGACGTGGTCTTTCTCGCCGGCGGTTGGGGAGCGGCCTTCGACTTCGGCTTCTCTGAAACCCTCGGTGACAAGATGACCGAAGCGAACGCGGCCGGGCTCGTGATGGGCGGGGTCTGTCACGGCCCGCTCGGCTTGCTCAACGCCAAGGCTGCGGACGGAACGCCGCTGGTCGCTGGTCGCAAAATCTCTGCGGTCACCGACAAGCAGGTCAAGGAACTCGGGATCTCGATCACGCCGCACCATCCCGAGCGTGAGCTGCGGGCAATGGGCGCCGATTTCGAGAGCAAGAGCGGCCGACGCGATCCGCTGGCCAATCACTGGGTCGTCGACGGAAATCTGGTGACCGGCCAGAACCAGAACGCAGGCCCAATGGTCGCCAGAGAAATGATGCAGCTGCTGATGCAGCACACGACGAAGAGCACAGGAGCAAGCGCATGAGTGAAGGACCCCGCTATGGAACGATCAACACCGACTACGGCATGAAGCTGGCCACCACACCGCCCGAAGATGACGGTCCGGTGTGGATGGTCAATTTGATGAAGTACCGAGAGGTCGCCGACTACGCCGACGGCCGGGAGTCGACCATCAGCGGCAAGGAGGCCGACGACTTGTACACGCCACTCGACTCGCTGGCTGCCGTTGGCGCAGAGATTGCATTCGCCGGCAACGTCGACCAACAACTCCTCGGTGACGGCACCGAGTGGGACCGCGTCGGCATCGTGAAGTACCCGACACGCAAGTCGTTCATCGACATGCAGTCGCTGCCGAGTTTTCAGGAATCGCACAAGCACAAAGATGCGGGCATGGAGTTCACGATCGTGATGGGCGGCCAACCAATGCAGCTGCCATCGGCCCCGGAGGGCTATGAACACAAGGAGTGGAGCGATGTACCTCACCCGCCGACCGACGACGACGGCCCGGTGATGGTCGTGCACATCCTCCGATTCCACGACGTCGCTGAGGCCGCCAAGACCCCGACGCACATGGAGCAGTATCAAAGCGAGGCAGCCAAGGTGGCGCTCGGACACGGTGTGCAGATTCCCGCCTGGTTCGCCGTCGAAGGCTCGATCCTCGGCGACGGACGCGAGTGGCATCAGGCTCGGTTCAACTTGTTCCCCAGCAAGGCTGCGTTCATGGCTGTGGTGATGGACCCCGCCCGGCTCGAAGCCCAGAAGGATCACCGCGAGGTTGCCATCGCGGATACTTACACCATGATCGTGCGTCCCTCGATCAACCGTCTGGCCGAGTCGGTCAGCGACTGACGTCATGGACCGACTGACACTGGCGCGCCAGGCGGCGAAGTCACTCGCTGCGATGGTGTCTGCGCCGGTTCGGCTTCGCCGCAATCCGCCTACGGCACCTGAAGGCCCCGAGCACTACGTCATCCCAGAGTTGGCGGCTTCGGTGAAGCAGGCAACGCTTCTTGCCGCTGACGTACCGAGGGCGGGAACACCCGAGGGCCGCTGGCGAGCCTGGCCGCCGTTGGTGTTGGCCGAGTGCGACGAGCCGCTGCGCGATCAAGTGCCCGATCTTCGAGGTGTCTGGAAGGTCCATGCCGGTCCGATGAAGGGCCACATCGAGCGCATCGAGCAGGCGGGGAATCGTGTGGTCATCACCGCCGGTGGCGTGATCCACGACATGTTTGCCGACGGCACGCTGGCCGGTGGCGTCAACGATGAGGGCGTTGGAGGTGCGGCGATTTCGGTTGCTGCAAGGTTCGAGAAGGGCCGACTGAACCTTTACCTCAACGACAAACGACTCGTCGTCACTCGATACGTCGATGGCGAGGACCTCGTCTGGCGCTGGGGCCCTTACACCAACCGGCTCCATCGACTCATGACGCCGGGACTCGCCGGTTCGGCACGAGAAGCCTGACGAGGATTGCCCCGGTCCCGGCGAGCGTCAGCGCAAACGCCAACATCTGGTAGGCCCGAGAACCCACGTCGGTTCCTGCCATGCCAGCGTGCATGGCGGACGCCCACAACATCACATACGACACGAGGTGAATCCGGCGCCACAACACCTTCGGGAGCCGGCGACGGAAGTAGCTGCTCACCTGCACGGCCACGAGGGCGTACATGGCCAGGATGCCAAACGCGACCGCGAGTGGTTCGTACGAACTCTCGCCGGGTATGAAGATCTCCCGCATGCCGAAGTGGACGTAGTTGTCCATGACCAAGCCGACGAGGTGGAGGGTGGTCATCACGACGGCGAGCGACCCAAACCAGCGATGGAGGTCCAGCAGCCAGGCCGGCCGATCGTTTGGCCGTAGCACCCTGGTGGCCAAGAGAATCCCCCACACCATGCTGAGCAACAGCAGCACCAGGGCGACGATGCCGGAGCTTCGGGCGAGATACCACCACACCTGTGCGTTCATGTCAGTTTCGTCCTTCTTGGGTGTTGGCGACTGCGAACCGGCTCCACGCATGCGATGTGTGGGCCTGCCCTGTGTCAGTCATGATCTGCGCACCCAGGCCGCGGCCGTTGAATTCCTCGAGCGCCGACGATGGGTCCGTTGCGAACGCGACTTTGGTGAAGGCTTCGGCCATCGCCGCTGAGCCAGCGACGACCGAACAGGTCCGGGCGCCAGTTGTCGACGGGCGCATGGTCGCTGGATCGATCAGGTGGTGGTGACGCTTGTCCGAATTGCTGAACCACGTCCGCCGCCTCGTGGTCGAGGTCGCCACGCCACCGCTGGTCAACCGAAGAACCGTACGAGATGCATCATCGAGCGGGCCCTCTCTGACTGCGATCAGCCAGCTGGTTCCGGTCGGGGACAGGCCTCCCACTGCGAGGTCACCGCCGACCTCCACCAGCGCTCCTCGAGCACCCGCGGCCAAGAGCTCGTCAATGACGATGTCTGCCGCTAGGCCTTTGCCGATGCCGCCCGGATCGAGCGACGTGCCCACAGGCAGTGCCACGACCGACCGATCGGTATCGAGGGTGATCTCGTCGGGGCGCCCCCGCAGGTCGATGTCGTTGCCGACCATCGTCTGCTGGCCACTGTTCGTCCTGCTCGCCTCGTACCCCGCCTCGACGAGCGGTCGAAGCATCGTCGGGTCGAAGCGGCCGGCGGTGAGCCACCACCCTTCGACCATGGCCGAGACCAGTCGGACAGTTTCCGCCGAGACGATCAGCGGCCGGCCGCCGGCCCTGTTGAGTTCGCTGATCTCGCTGTCTGGCCGGAACCGGCTCCACAGCGTCTCGAGTTCGTGCAAGCGGCTGATCCCGTGCCGGGCGGCTTGTTCGAGCAGCGGGTCGGCCCCGTCGCCAACCACGATGATCGATGCCTGACAGCTCATCACCTCGGTTGTGACTCGTGTGAATGGACGTTCGGATGCAGATGGCGTTTGGGATGGAGCGGCCAGCATCGGTTTCAGCTTCCCTCCGACGTTGCCGCCGGTGCCGGAGCCGCTTGCGGTGCCGGAGTTGCCGCCGGTGCCGGAGCTGCTGCCGGAGTCGAGGCCGCCGGCGGTGCCAACAGCACGGTTTGCGGCGCAGGGATGGCCAATTCGACCCGCCTGGGTTCGCTGACTGGTGTCAACATGGCGACGGTGGCGTTGCGTTCGTCATCGATCAGCAACGCAACCGCTGGCCCAGCCTCTTCAGGCGCTGACGCCGAAAGTGGTGCATCGAGCGTGTGCGCTGTCGGGACTGTCTCGACGGTCTCCGGGGCTGCTTCGACGGTGGCTGAACTGGCGTGCTGACCAAACAGAGCAATCAGGCTCAGAACTGCGATCGATGATGCTCCTGCCGCAACGACCTTCGACGTCGCGGCAGGTGAGCCGGTTGATGATCTCGGACCCGGTGTCGAACCCGAGGCGTTGGTGCCGGCTCGACGTTGTTGCAGCCGAGCCAATCGTTCAGCGGCTGCTTGATCGCCAATGCCATCAGTCATCGTCGTCGTCCTCGTCACGCTCTTCGTACTCGTCGTACTCGTCGTGGTCGTCGTCGTCGTCGTCGTCGTCGTCGTCGTCGTCGTCGTCGTACCCGTCATGGTCGTCGTCGTAGACGGACGTGTTCGGTGCGCTCTCGACTCCGGCGTTGGTTGACGTCGTCGGTGTGTTTGCACTCGACGAGTTGCTGGTTGACGGCGTGGTCGAAGCGCCCGTCGTCTGGTTGGCCTCGATCTCGGGAACGATCTGACCATTGACGTAGTCGGCGTCGAACTCGACAACGGTGGATCCCGACGCAAAGTCGACCTCGACCCGGTCCTCGTCGGGCTTCTCTTCCTGTTCGATGATGGTCCAACCGTCAAAGGCGCTGGCCGACACGATCCGCAGTTCACCGTCGACCACATCCAGGGTGACGACACCAGCGTCACCGATGGTGTACTCGGTGAGAGTTCCTGCCTCGGTCGCTGCGATCACCGTCGTGCTCGATGTCGAGCCGAGGCTCAGATCGACCGGCGTTGGTTGCGGCGCCAGCATCGCTGACGACTCGTCCCCAATTGTTGGGTCGCTTTCGAAGATCTGGGTGTTCACCATTGCTGCGGCGGTTCCCGCCGTCAGCACGCCGATCACCGACAGGGCGGTGGCAACTCGAGTCTTCATCGGATTCTCCTTCTGGCCGACCGTTGTGGTCAGCCGATGAGGTCAATGTAGAAAACCATCGGCCAACGATCGGTCCGAGAACATCCAAGAAACGTCCAAGAACACCCGAGAGAACGGAAGGATCGGAGAGAATGCCTGACATGCACGTTCTCGTCGTCGAAGACGACCCCTCCATTGCTCGGTCGTTGGTCGACGCACTCGATGGCGCTGGGTTCTTGGTGACGCACGCACCCGATGGACAGACGGCTCTTGATGTCGACCTTGCAGCCAACGATGCGCCAGCGGTCGTTTTGCTGGACCTCGGCCTGCCGGACATGGACGGCTACGACGTTTGCCGGGCCATTCGGTCCACCTCGGATGTCCCGATCATCGTGTTGACTGCACGCGGGGAGGAGTTCGACCGCGTGCTCGGCCTGGAGCTTGGCGCTGACGACTATGTCGTGAAGCCTTTTGGCATCCGCGAGCTCATCGCCAGAATTCGCGCCGTTTCGCGCCGCTATGAACCGCCGTCTGTTGGGAGCTCCCCAAGCGGTGGGCCTCGCGACGCGATCGAGGAGCTGGTGGTCGGCCCGCTGACGGTCGACCTTCGCACCCACCGGGTGCTGTTGAGTGGCGCCGAGATCGCATTGACGCCGAAGGAGTTCGAGCTGCTCGCCTTCCTCGCAACGGATGCAGGTGCCGTTCGAACCCGAACCGACATCATCGAACATGTGTGGGATTCCAACTGGTTCGGGCCGACGAAGACGGTCGACGCCCACGTCGCCGGTATTCGAAAGAAGCTCGGGTCACCGGATTGGATCGTTGCCGTGCGAGGCGTCGGGTTCCGGTTGGAGGGTCCCACGTGAGGCTCCGGCTCATCGCTGCGGTCGTCGGCATTGTTGCCCTGGTGCTCCTCGTCCATGACATCCCCCTTGCCGGCCATCTCGAGCGTGTCGAACGAGATCGCCTGGTCACCAAGCTCGAACGAGATGCGTTCATTCTCGCCGGTCGAGCAGAGGAGGAGCTCGAGGCTGGAACGCTTCGCGACGATCTGACACTGACTCGGCTCGTTGCTGACTACAGCGTGGCCGAAGATGTTCGCGTGGTCGTGGTTGACGACACCGCACGCGGGATGTTGGGTTCCGAACCGGAGCGAACGGTCGGTGTCGACTTCAGCAATCGTCCGGAGATCACACGTGCCCTCGACGGCGTGTCGAACAGCGGTGAGCGAAGCTCGGTGACACTCGGTGAAGATCTCTTCTTCGTCGCCGTGCCCGTCTTGAGCGGCGATGCCGTTGTGGGAGCGGTTCGATTCACGGCGCCTGAGCGCACGGTTGCTGAACGGACTTCTGAACAGGTCAGACGCCTCGCCGTGGTGGCGGGCATTTCGCTGCTCATCGCTGGCGCCGTCGCTTGGCTGCTCTCATCGATGATCCTCGGCCCACTGGCGCGCTTGCGGTCGGCAACCGAGGGCCTGTCGTCTGGCGACTTGTCGACACGAGCCAACGTCGACGAAGGGCCGCCTGAACTTCGATCCTTGGGAGCGTCGTTCAACACGATGGCCTCGCAGTTGGAGACGATGGTCGAACGGCAGCGGGCGTTCGCTGGCACGGCATCGCACCAGCTCCGTACCCCTTTGACGGCCCTTCGACTTCAACTGGAACAGCTCGAGGGCGAGGTGAGTTGGGACGCATCGGCAAACGCTCGAGTTGGCAAGGCAATCGAAGAGTGCGATCGGCTCCACCGCATGATCGAGGGACTGCTCGCCCTGGCGCGTACCGAGGGAGCGGGACTCGCAGCAGAACCCACGGATCTGACGAGCATCGTGGAACAACGGGTCGAGCAGTGGACGGCGCTTGCGGAGGAACGTGACGTCGACCTGGTCCTGGATGTCGGTAGCCGAACGCTGGTGCACGCGTTGCCCGGATCGATCGAACAGATCGTCGACAACCTGATCGACAACGCACTGGAGTACGCCCCAGCGGGCTCCAGCATCAAGATCGACGTGCAACCAGCGGCTGGCGATTCCGATGGGATTGCAGCGAGTTCGACGGTGGAGCTCCACGTGATCGACGAGGGACCCGGGATGTCGCCGGTCGACCGAGAGCAGGCATTCGAGCGTTTCTGGCGGGGGACATCAACGTCAACGGGTGGCTCTGGGCTCGGCCTTGCGATCGTCCAGCAACTGGCGGTGGCTGCCGGCGGTTCCGCCCGCCTGGAAAGCGCACCGGTCGGAGGACTGGAAGCGATCGCGACCTTCGAGGTGGTCAAGAACGTCGGCCGTGAGCGTCGGCGGCTCACGCAACGGGTCACTACTGACGCTCGAAAGTCAGGTCTCTGATCGACGTGCCGTCTTCTCGTGCGCTCACGATCACGGTGAATGACGGCGAAACCGGAAGGTCGAGCACGATTGCCGGGCCGCCGTATCCGCTGATTCCTCGATTGCTGACATAGGTCTGCCGCGGCGTTCTGCTCTGCGGAACGTCCCAGAGGTAGGCAGTGGCGAAACCGTCAAGTGACGTTCGAACCCAGAACGAGTCATCGTTCCCGTTGGGGGCGATGGTCGTGCCGAGCATCGTGAACTGTCCCGGTTCCAACACCGAGAAGGTAAAGGTGGCCGAGGGGCCGGTGGTCGCCGAGCCATGGGACCCCGAGCCATTGGGGACAGTGATGAACCCGTCACCGTCGAGCTCGAAGCCATCCGACACGATTGCGTCAGTGGCGGCGGTGCCGGTCAGGGTGCTCGTGTTCGCCGCGGCCGCGCTGCAGATCGATGACTCGTAGGTCGTTCGCCCGGTCGGGTTGACGGTGGTGGCGAAGCACGTGCCCGAATGGGACATGACCGTGGCGGTCCAGCGGCCGGGGGCGGATGCGTCGACGCTGATTTCCTCGGGCCCCGTCGAAGCTTGGGCTGAGATGAGGTAGGTGAAGGCCGGCTCGGCTTCTGTCAGCGCAGCCTGGTCGGCCTTTGAGTAGTCGGTACCGAAGTCGCTGACGATGGTGGCGGTGTCGAAGACGGCGTCGAGGTTCGCTCGGGCAGCGGTGTCGTCGGCGCGGTTGCGGGCGCCGAGGAAGGTGGGGATGCCGACGGCGAGGAGGATGCCGATGATGAGCACGACGACCATGACTTCGACGAGGGTGAAGCCGGTTTCGCTTCGTCGCGTGATGGTCGACTTGTGCCTCATGGCATGGTGCCGAAGATCTGTATCTCCCGCAGATTCAGCGCCGTGGTGGCCTCGATGAAGACCCGGACGTGCTGGCCGGTCCTGCCCACTGCGATGGTGGAGGGGTTGCCCACCTGGCCGGGGATGTTGAACGAAGCGGCGGTGCTTGCTTTGGCGGCGTTGAGGTCGGTGGGGATCGGACTGTCGCTGACGAACACCCAGACGTTCGTGGCTCGGCTGGCGCAACAGTCCACGCGGTTCCAGATGGCGACGGATTCGATGTTCGCGTTCGACGGCAGGTCGAATCCGGCCCACGGGTTGGTCTCGGTAGCGGTGTGCCCCATCTTCGACGAGTGGGAGTAGCTGGGATCGTCGAGTTCGCCGTCGTTCAAGTTCTCGGCGGGGAAACGACAGTCGTACCAGCAGCTGGACATCGATGCGGCTGCTTGCGGAGCGAGGTTGATCGGGCCGAGGGAGTCAGTGTTGAACGCGATGGCGGCGGTACACGAGCCGGAGGTGTACGTGCTGTTTCCTTGCGGGCTGAGTTCCGCTGCGAAGCAGGTTCCGGAGTTCGATCGGACGGTCATCGTGAGGTTGTCCGATGCGGAGGACTCGATGCTGACCTGGTCGGGCCCGCGGGAAGCCTGCCCAGCGGGGAGGAACGTCAAGGTGGGTTCGGCCTCGCTCATGTTGATGGGGGTAGCGGTGGCGTAGTTGGTGCCGAAGTCCGAAACGAGGGTGGCGGTGTCGATCGCAGCGTCGAGACTGGATTGAGCGGCGGCGTCGTGAGCGCGGTTGCGGGCGCCGAGGAAGGTGGGGATGCCGATGGCGAGGAGGATGCCGATGATGAGGACAACAGTCATCACCTCGATCAGGGTGAAGCCAGATTCGCGATGGGTTCGGCTTGCACAGTCCGGTCGCATCGTTTCAGTCTCGGCTGCCCCTCCACTGGAATGAGTGCGACCAGACTTGATAACCCCCGGCACCGAGGCCAGTCTTGGCAATGGCCGACCGCAAGATCATCACGGTGCTGGAACCCGAGGACGAGTTCACTCACGAGCCCGATCCCGTACCGAACTACAACGAATCGATGTACCTGAATGCCTTCGATCTCGGTCAGGAGGCGGGTGGCTGGTTCCGTCTCGGCAATCGGGTGAACGAAGGCCACGCCGAGATGTCGGTGTGCATCTACCTACCTGACGGGCGCATTGGCTTCATGTACGACCGGCCGAAGATCACCTCGAATGATGAGATGAATGCCGGTGGCTTGAAGATCGAGGTCATCGAACCGTTCAAGCGACTCGACGTCACCTACGAAGGCAAGGTCTGCCTGCTCGACGATCCGCTGCAGATGGCCGACCCTCGCACCGCGTTTCGCGAGAACCCCATGGTGGATTGCCGTGTGCATCTCGAGTGGACGGGCGTCTCGCCGATGTACGGCGGCAAGCCGGTCTACGAAGACGGCACCGAGATCGAACAAGACCCCGAGACAAGCTTTGCCAAGGCCCACTACGAACAACACGGGACCATGAAGGGCCAGATCGTGGTCGGCGACGAGGCCATCACGATCGACGGGTTGGGCCTTCGAGACAAGTCGTGGGGCCCTCGTCACTGGCAGGCGCTCTACTGGTACCGCTGGCTCCCAATGGTGTTCAGCCCCGACTTCGCCATGATGCTCTCGGTGATCGGGAGAGATGCTGAAGGCGGCCTCCGTGCCAGCGGCATGGTGCTCGAAGGTGACGAGTACAAAATGATCGAGGACTGCCGAATCGAGTCGACGTGGGACGACAACCACTACCAGACCGGGATGACTTGCTGGGCCAAGACGGCCGATCGGGAGTACAACATCACCGGCGAGGTGCTGTCGATGATCCCGCTTCGGAGTCGACGCAAGACTCCGGACGGTGAGCAACTGTTGACCCGCATCACCGAGGCCATGACCCGCTACGAATGCGACGGCCAGGTCGGCATCGGGATGAGCGAGTATCTCGACCAGGTCATCGACGGCAGGCCCGTGGGTCCCGACGTCGCCTGACACGCTCGGTGCCACCACCTTTGGCCGCCCAGAAGGACCAGAAGTGGTCATTGCAGCAACAAATCGGTCGTCAGCGGTCGAGGTTTAAGAGGGCAACCACTGCAGCGTCGATGACGGCAAAAAGGTCGGCCGAAGCATCGACCGTGGCGACGTCGACTTCTTCTCGCCCCGGTCGTTCCAGCGTCGAGAACTGGCTGGCCACCAAGGCGGGGCTCATGAAGTGATTGGCCCGCGCTTCCACCCGTTCGGCGGCCTCCGCCTCTTCGAGATCGAGGAGCACGAACCGGACCCCGGGGATCAGTCGAAGCCGATCGCGAGAGCGCAGCGTCAGCGCCGAACAGGCGACAACGATGCTTGCCTCCGCTCTCATGGTCTCAACGATGGTGTCGAGCCAAGGCCATCGATCGTCTTCGTCGAGTGGGCGGCCGGCGGTCATCTTCTCGACGTTGGCAGCAGGGTGAAGTGAGTCACCATCGACGAAACGGCCGCCCAAGCGTTCAGCGAGCGCTGTTCCAACGGTTGACTTCCCCGAGCCGGCGACGCCTGCCACGACGATCCTCATGGCGTCTGCCTAGCAGGACTGTTGGAACAACGAGCGGGATCCAGCGGTTGTCGACGTCGTGCAAGCCGACGCCGTCCTGAAAACACCCCAAACCGCAGCGGCCACGTGACCGAGTCTGTCGATGTGGCAATCATCGGAGCCGGCCCGTCCGGTCTGCATGCAGCAAGGTCGCTGGCTGACGCTGGCCGCTCGGTCGCAGTGCTCGAGGCTCGAGATCGAGTGGGAGGTCGGGTCTGCTCACCAGGCGGGCTCGATGTTGGACCCAGCTGGTTCTGGAGCAATGAACCTCGTATCAACGGGTTGATCTCCGACTTCGGACTCGAAGCGTTCCCGCAGCACCTGGCCGGCGATGCGTTGTTCCAGACTGCTGAGGGCGTCCAGCGGATGGACGGGAACCAGATCGATGCACCATCCGGTCGCCTTCGAGGCGGAATGGCGCAGCTGACCGAAGCGATGGCCGGAGTGCTTGATGCCGGCGTCGTGACGCTCGGGGAGCGGGTTCGTTCAGTCAAGCTTCGCAGCGACGGTGTCGAGATCGGGACCGACCGCAGTTCGTGGTCGGCCTCATCGGTGATCCTCGCTCTTCCTCCAGCAACGGCCGTTGCATCGATTGACTTCGGCGACTCGCTCGATCGTGAGGTGCGTGACCTCGCTGCGATGACACCGGTGTGGATGGGGCAGATGACCAAAGTCGTTGCCCGGTTTGATCGGCCCTTCTGGAGAGAGACCGGCCTTGCTGGCTCGGCGTTCAGCTCCATCGGGCCGATGCGAGAGCTGCACGACATGAGCGGCCCCGGCGGTGACCCAGCGGCGATCTTCGGTTTTGCTCAACCCCGACCGGGGCAGCGCGCTCCGAGCAAGGACGAGGCCATTTTCCAATTGGTCGAGCTGTTCGGGCCAGCAGCTGCCGACGTAGTGGACGTGATGATCCAGGATTGGCGGCAAGAGAGCCTCACCTCACCGCTGGGCGGGGAGCATCTTGATCGCTATCAACTCTTCGGTCACTCGCGCTTTCAGGTGCCGGCGCTCGCTGGACGACTGCACTGGGCGTCGACGGAGACATCGACGGTGACGCCGGGCCACATCGAAGGTGCGCTGGCTGCTGCAGAACGAGCAGTGGTCGCAATCACCCGGTCCGATGGCCTCCCGTAGACTCTCGGAAATGGAACGGATGCGATCGAACAGCAAATGCTGGTGCGGCAGCGGCGCCAAGCACAAGCGGTGTCACGGTGACCGTTCACTGCTCGAGCGGGCACCGGTGTTGATCGGGGCCGTGACGCCTCCCAAACACGTACCGGTGCACATCGTGCGGCCCGATTACGTCGACTCGGGCATCATCTCGACGCCGCTCAGCTTTCAGATCCAAGATGAGGAATCGCTGCCCCGGCTCCGCCACGCCTGTCGAGTCGGAGCAGAGGTGCTCCTCGTTGCCGGCGGGGCCGTTGCGCCTGGCGTGACCACCGAAGAGATCGATGCGATCGCTCATGCGGCCTACATCGAACGCAACGCCTATCCCAGTGACCTGCACTACCACGGCTTCACGAAGTCAGTCTGCACGTCGGTCAACGGCGTGATCTGCCACGGGATTCCCGATGACCGGCCGCTCGAGTCTGGCGACATCGTCAACATCGATGTCACGGCCTACATCGACGGGATGCACGGCGACACCTCAGCCACGTTCATCGTTGGCGACGTCGACGAACCGACGCGAGCGTTGGTCGACACCACGCGAGAAGCAACGCTTCGAGGCATTGCGGCGGTTCGACCTGGCGAACCACTCAAGCGAATTGGTGAGGCCATCGAGCCGTTTGCCCGTTCTCGCGGCTTCTCCGTTGTCGAGGAATACGGCGGTCACGGCATCGGGCAGACATTCCACGCCGAACCCCACATCCACCACCACGTGGAACGCCATGACGTTGAGCTCTTCGAAGTGGGCATGAGCTTCACCGTCGAACCCATGCTGCTCAGTGGCGGACATCGGTTCTCTCAAGCCGACGACGGCTGGACCGAGCATGCCGACGACGCCATGCCATCGGCCCAGTTCGAGCACACCGTGATCGTCACCGAGACCGGTGTCGAGATCCTCACCGTCACCGCCGATGGGCGTAGTGCCGTGGATGGCCTTTGACCTGAGGTGTCGTCAGGGATTGGAGCGGAAGCGCCAGCGAATCAACGTGACGACGGCTTCGATGCCGTCGGCGTAGCCGATCTTCTTCCCGTCGTCGTGCGTGCGGCCTTCGTAGGCGATCGGCAATTCGAGGATGTGGTGGCCACGACGAATCAGGCGAGCCGTGATTTCCGGCTCCATGTCGAAGCGTTGGGCCTCGACGTGCAGGTCAGCGATGATGTCCCGACGGATGACCTTGTAGCAGGTCTCCATGTCGGTGATCGTGGTGCGATAGAGCAGGCGAGTCAGCCACGTGAGGGCGTGGTTGGCCATCCGGTTTCGTCGACGCATGTCAGACACTGAACCGAGGAACCGCGAGCCGTAGACGACATCGGTTTCGCCGGCGACGACCGGTGCGATCAGGGCTCGCAGCTGCTCGGGGTCATACTCGAGGTCGGCGTCTTGGATCACGGTCACGTCACCGCGGGCGGATGCCAGTGCGGTCTGGACCGCGGCTCCCTTGCCCCGATTCGAGAGGTGGGTGATCACGGTGAGGCGAGGATCGTGACAGTTGGCGAGAATCTCGCCCGATCGGTCCGAGCTGGCGTCGTTGACCGCGACGACTTCGAACGGCACACCGGGGTCGATCGAGAGCAGCTTGTCGAGGAGGAGCTGCAGCGTCGCCTCTTCGTTGAAGATGGGGAGCAGCACAGTGAGCACCGCAACTGGCGGTGCCTCCGGGCTCGCTGTTCGTACCGGTCGGTTGGTACGCAGGGCAGCCGAACGAGAACGGGCGCTCGGAGAGATGACAGTGGCCATGGAGGAGTAACGGCCGACCGTCACTTCGGGTGTAGAGGGTTGTGCCATAGGGACTACCTGGCTCCTTCGAGCGCGACGTCCGGTGTCGATGCCTGGTCTGTAGGTGATGCCACCTCGTTGAGCTCTGGGTCGACCCAGCGCGGTGCAGCGGAGACGGCGAGGGCGGTGAAGACGGGGATGACGGCCCGGGTGATGTCGAACGGCTCTCGCCAAACGAAGACGGTCAGCACCGCAGCGAGCACCACGAACCCCGCGGAACCCCAGGTGAACGCATTTCGATCAACGGCCGCCCGATAGACGAGCCATGGCAGGCAGGCCAGTACGAGCGCCATGAACACCACCGTGCCGATGCCATCGTCGGGCCACTGCACAAGCGCTTCGGCGGCGCCGACGAGGGGCAGGCCGATTTCTCGAACCTCGTCGATACCGGTGCCGGCCTCGAGGCGAAGACGGAGATACGCACCCCAGCCAGCCACGCCAACCAGCGACGGAGCCGCGACCAAGATCGGCAAACGACGCGTCCTGACCATGTGCAGCAGCGAGGCGCCAGCAACGAACAGCAGCATCACCTCGCGGGTGAGTGCACTCAGCATGAACAGCGTTGCAGCTCGGCCGATGCGGTTTTCCTCGAGAGCGAGCGACCCCCAAACGGCCAGTGCGAACGCCACGATGCCAGCGCCACCGATCGAGATCTCCGAGAGAATGCCGACGTTGAACAAGAAGGCGAGGCCGAACATGGGGTTCTTGCCGAATCGACTGCAGAGCTTCGCTGTACCCAGAGTTCCCAGCGTCATGGCGACGATGTTCGTCAGTGCCAGTAGCGCTGGGACGCTCGCAACAGGAGCCAGGCCGCCGAGGCCGATGATGACGGGGAAGAACATGCGTTGGCCGCGATACACGGGGCGATCGAGATGCTCGTAGTGGTCGAGCGTCACGTAGAGCGGATCCCAGGCCTGCACGAGGAAGAACTTGCCGTCGTGGCCCAGGTTGCGTCGCGCCAACACGGTGTCGTCTTCAACCACATCCATGATGTGGGCGGTGGTGACCGTGTCTTCCTCGCCGAGCGCAGCGAACACGAAGGTGTCGCCGCCCGCTTGCATGAGCATCAAGCCGTGGATCAGCGTGGCCAAGAACAGTGCCAGCACCGTGGCGCGTCGCTCGACTGGCAGAAGACTCCGCATCCGGGCCCATCGGCAGTTTTCTCCGAGTCATGAATACGAGCGGGCGGCTAGGTTCCCGGCCATGACCCGCCCCGAGGCCCCCGACATTCCGTTTGCCGCCGACGAACGCACGATGCTGCTGGCGTTTCTCGACTTCTACCGAGCAGCTCTGAAGGACCGAGCCTGGGGACTCGATCATGAGCAGCTTCAGCGCACGCTCGCACCGTCCACCCTCACGTTGTCTCGCATCATCGGGCACATGGCGTGGGTCGAGGATTTGTGGTTCAGCGTGCGATTCAGCGGTGAAGAGCCGTTGGCCCTCTGGGCTGGCATTGATTGGGACGCCGACGGTGACGGGGAGATGACGCTCGCTCAGTCCTGGTCGGTCGAGGAACTCATGGCCCACTTCGATGCGGCAACCGACGATTCGAATCGACGCACGGCGGCCTCGTCGTCACTCGACCAGCTGTCCAGCCAGCCGACGTGGACCGAGGAACGCTGGGACCTTCGCTGGATTCTGATTCACATGATCGAGGAATACGCCAGACACTGCGGCCACGCCGATTTCATCCGTGAGTCGATCGACGGCGACCGAGCCCGCTGAGCTGCTCGTCGCATCGAGGCGTGGATTCACCAGACCAAGAGACGTCCGTCGCTGAGCGCAACAGCAAAGCGAAGGCCGGTCTCGATCTCGCCGAGCGCAAGGTTCGACGAGACCGTCGCCCCGCCGAGCTCGATCAACACTGGTCCATCGTCGGTCGGCACTGGTTCGACCACGGCGATGGCATCCATGCCTTGGGTCGGGACGATGGCTTCGGGCTGGCCGTCACCGTCACCGTCGAAGACGACCGCCCCGTCCAGATTGCGTGAGCTGAGGACGTGCGAGCGGAACTCACCGATCTGGTGTTGCAGCGCAAGCGCCTCGCCGTCGAAGCGCTGGAACTGCAAGAGCCCACCGATGTGAGGTGTTTGGACCTCGATCACCTCGACTTCACCGTTGGGGCCGGTCGGGGCAACGGCGATCTGGTGGCGCCATCGATTGCCTCGCCCGATGGGTTCGGACTCGGCAATGAGTTCGCCATTGATGCCGAACACCGCGAGTCGGGCTCCACTCTCGCCATCGCTGATGGTGGTCAACACATCGACCTCGCCATCGCCGTCGACGTCTGCGAGCAGGGGAGTCAGCCCCTCGAACACCGGCTGGGTTGGATCGTCTTCGAGGTCGACGACGATCAGATCCTCATCGGCCAAGGAACCGCTGGCGGCGTTCTTCGGATTGATCACGGCGCGAACGATGACCAGGCGAGTGGACTCGATCGTGTCGCCAAGTGCTCCATGTGGGACGCGCTCGGTCGCTCCGTCGTACCAGGCAGTGACGCCGTCGCCAGAGACGACGCTTGCGTCGGGAAGGTCAGAGTCGACGCCGACGGTGGCCGGAGCGAGCACGATCTCCCCGTCGCGCTCGTAGGCCAGGGGAGCAACGGTTGGATCGACAGATGCAAGCGTCGTCGTGGTGCCGTCAAGCGTGACGGCCAACGAAGTGCCGTCCTCGCCGACAGCGATCAAAGAGCCATCGCTCAAGGGAAGCACCCACGTTGTGGCGAACGGCAACTCGAGGGTCGTCGGCTCTGCTGAGAGATCGAGCGTTCCCGGCAGGTACCGGTTACCGCTGGCCTGCACATTCGTGCGGCCCACTGGGGCCCCGCTGGGGAGGGGCACGGCTTCGAGGCCCTCGGCGACTTCGGGGTCGCCTTCGGCAGCTGCTGCCGGATCGCTCTCGGCATCGGTCTCTGGTGCCACCGCCGTCACAGCTTGGTCCTGGCCATCACTCGAACTCGAGCAGGCGCTCAGGAACAGAACTGCGGTGAGGAGCGTCGTGATCGTTCGTTGCACCGAGGGAGTATCACGCGTGGACGGGTGGGTCGACGGCAACGTAGATGGGGAGTTCACCAGTTGTTCTCGACCTGGAGCCCCGCCGGCGTTGCGCGATTGACAACGAGGTGGCTGGTTGCTGGTCTGTCGAGATGTCAATGACAGTGCTGGGTCTGTTCGAAGCGTCCAAGTCGACGATTCACACGTCGTCTGGCACGGTGACGGCCCCCGATCTCGCCGTTCAAGGTCAGCAGATGGCGCAGGAGTGGGCGCAGGCCGGTCTTGTCGTTGGCGACCGTGTGGCGGTCTACGCCGACAACAGCCTGGCGTATCTGCGTTGCATCACCGCAGCAGCGGCCGGGCGGTTCGTCCTGGTGTCGGTCAACCGTCGCTACTCACCCGATGAAGCACGGCGTCTGGTGGAGCGATCGGGCGCCGCCATGATCGTGACCGATGCGGAACCCAAGATCTTCGATGTCGGCCTGCCCATTGTTCCGACCTCGTCGATCACCAGGCCGGAAGGCGGCGCGACCGCCGAGATTCCTGACCCGGACGATCCCTTCGTGGTCTTCACCACGTCAGGCACCACGAGCGAACCGAAGATGGTGCTGCACCATCAGCGCTCGATCGCCCATCACGCGCCGGAAGCGGCGGGCCAGATCGGCTACGGCGCTGACGATCGGGTGCTGATCGCACTCCCGCTCTGCGGCGTCTTCGGTTTCAACGGCTTCACCTCGGCCATCGCTGGAGGGTCCACGATCTGGCTCGCTGACCGCTTCGAGGCCGTGACTACGGCGGATCTGGTCGAACGCCTCGGGATCACCTCGATGCTCGGTACGGACGACATGTTCCACCGCATGCTGGCGACATCCGCCGACTTGTCGAGCCTGCGGGTGTGTGGCTACGGCCGCTTCAACCCGTCACTGGATGATGTTGTCGAGCGAGCTGAGGCTCGAGGCGCCCTTCTGACCGGTGTGTACGGCATGAGCGAGGTGCAAGCACTGTTCACGATCCGAGACGAGTCTGAAGCAGCAGATGGAAGGGAACGGGCGGGCGGCACGGTGTCGTCAGCCTCCGCCGCCTTTCGCATCGTTGATCCAGACACCCTCGACGGTGGCAGCTTCGAGCCGCTGCCGCAGGGGGAGAGCGGCGAGCTTCTCCTGGCCGGTCCGAGCTTGTTCGCTGGCTATCTCGCAGAGGGAGGCGCCAACCTGGACGCCGTCAAGACCGAAGACGCGCATCACGAGGCCGAAGGACGGCGCTGGTTCCGCACGGGCGACCTGGCCTTCGCCGAGCCGGACGGAAGCCTCACCTACGTGACCCGCATCGGCGATGTTCTGCGGCTCGGTGGGTTCCTCGTCAGCCCGTCAGAGATCGAATCCGTCGTGCTCGAGCTCGATGGCATCACCGAGGCGGTCGCCGTTTCGGTCGCTCGGCCTGGTGGTGTGCGGGCCGCCGTCGTCGTCACCGCCGATCATGAGCCCGATGTCGAGGCGATCATCGCCCACTGCAACGAGCGCCTTGCTCGATTCAAAGTGCCAGTCGGGGTCATTCGTGTCGACGAACTCCCCACCACGCCGAGCGCCAACGGCACCAAAATCCGGGTGACCGAACTGCGAGATCTGGTCGACGCCACGCTCGGATGATTGCCATGGCTCGTCGCACATCCTTGAGTGGCCAGCACCGGGCTGCCAGGCTGACTCGGTGACGACACCTCGAGTTCTTGCCAGCGCCGCCCTTCTCGCCGCATCGGTTCTGACAATGATCCCCACTCCGGCGTCGGCAGCAGTCGACGGTTCAGTCGAGCAACTGCCCTTCCCCGACTTCGCCCCGAACGAGTTCGTCGGCGAGGTCTTCTCGAGCGACCTGAGTACGGCGGCGTTCACCAGAGACCCTGCCCCTTTGGTTGGCGACCCGGCCCCGAACGCCGGAATCACCACGGTGGTCGACCTCTCCACTGGTGAGCTTCGCCAGATCCAGCCCGACCGCGGTTTCAGCGATCAGCTGATCGTGCAACTCGATGGCGACGGATCGCACCTGCTGATGTCCTCCAACTGGCAGGGCGTTGTCGCCGGCGACGCCGATGATGGCGCAGCCGACCTCTTCTTGGTCGACACCGCTGTCGATGATGTCGTTGCCCTCACTGCGGGTCTCAGCGGTGAACTCTTCGAAGCCATCGGAGTCAGCGATGATGCGCTGACCGTGGTGTTTGGTTCTGGCGATGTCGAAGGGTCGGACCAGCTCCACGTGTGGCAGGACGGCACCATCTCTGACATCACCACGGTTGGGACACTCGACACGTTCGAACCGACCGCACTGTCAGGCGACGGTACGACCTTGCTCTACTCGACCCGCAGCGGCACCGTGGTCACCTGGCACGTGCAGACGCTGGCAACGGGCGACGAAGTAACCATCGTGGCACCGACCGTCTTCGATGCTCATCTGTCCAACGACGGTTCGATCGTCGCCGGAACCGAGGCAGACGCAGATCCCGACTCGACCGATGCTGTTGTGTGGCGAACCGATGTGACCGAGATCACCAGGATCGCCGTGCCGGGAACCACCTCACTCCTCAGCGGTGATGGTTCGGCACTCGTGGGTGGTGCGACCGATACGGGTTTGGAACCGACCAACATCGTCTGGCGTCTCGACATCGCAACGGGCGAGGTCACGGTCGTACTCGAGACATCGAAGCGTTTCCGCAACGTCGTTGCCGTCTCTGACGACGGCAATTCCCTCGTGGCCCACACGGTGCCGTCGGCGATCGGGGTTCGCCCGGTACCGGTGGACTTCTACTTCGAAGAGCTCGAGCGTTTCTTCCTCATCGATCTGAGCAACGGCCCGGCGCCGGTGCCTGGCTACACCGGGACACTCGATGCTCAACTCGTTCGGCTGTACGACGCCTACTTCGACCGGGCTCCCGATGGCGGCGGCCTCGAGTTCTGGCGCAATCAACGAGCAAGCGGACAGGGCCTGTTCGGCGTCAGCGCTGCGTTCGCACGATCTCCCGAGTTCGTCGCCACCTATGGCGAACTGGACAACGATGCCTTCATCGATCTGATGTACGCCAACGTTCTCGACCGCAGTCCCGACGTCGGCGGCAAGGCCTTTTGGCTCGATCAGCTCGCGCAAGGTCGAAGCCGAGGCACCGTCATGGCCCTGTTCAGCGAGTCGCCGGAATTCATCGACCGCACCGGCACGCTTCCATCCGAAAACTCCATCGCCGCCGCTGTTCGACGTCTGTACGCTGGCTACTTCGGGCGTAGCGCCGACGCAGCGGGCCTCGCCTTCTGGATCAGCCAGGCCGAGCAGGGTCGGTCGCTCGAAGCCATCAGCTCGGCCTTCCTCTCATCGGTGGAGTTCACATCGCTGTATTCGCCAGTGCTCGATGATTTCGGTCCCGGTGTGGACGTCAATGACGGGCGGGCCGTTGCGGTCATCGGCTTCGGCAACACGGTTGGGACCGTGAACGAGGACATGGCATTCGAGTTGGGCGAGCAGGTCTTGGGTGGCGACATCAGCCTTGCCGACGTCATGATCATGATCACCAACGCACCGGAATTCGTGGCCTTGACGTCCTCCTCCCCGGTCGCTGGTTGATGGATTCCAGGCTTCACTTCGGGGCGCCGGACTCGTCGGCGATACTGACCGAATGAACAAGCGGGTGGCAGCAGTTCTTCTTTCGACGGCGACGGCGACGGCGACGATGGCAGGGCTGGTCGTGTCAGCGTCTCCGGCTGCTGCCGCCGACGCAACCGGCGCATTCGAATCCGTCGACTCCTACCCGAAGACCGACGACGGATTCTCCGGCGTCTTCTCTGCCGATCTCTCGACGCTCGCCGTCATCCTGCGTGAGGATCGAACACCTGCGGGTATCGCCGCTGATGACTTGGTGATCGTCGACACCGTTGCTGACCGCCGTCGTGTCCTCGCACTTCCCGACCGCATCGCCTCGGCAGATTCCGTCATTGCCTTGAATGCCGATGGTTCCCTGTTGTTGGTCTCGGCGGACTGGGAGGGAATCGAGCCCGGAGACGAAGACGGTGGCTTTGCCGATGCGTTTGTCGTCGACACCTCGAGCGGTGCGGTCGAGTTGCTGACCGGTTCTCTGGATGACGTGGCGATCCAACCTCTCAGCCTCGACGCCGCAGGCGACACCGTCCTGTTCGCTTCGTATGCGACCAACACCTCCGGGGACGGGTCACTGATGCTGTGGGACGGCGGCGTGTTGACCGATGTGACGCCGCCGATCAACCCGCTCAGTGATGGAAACAACATCGGGCTCACGACCCTGACCGGCGATGGTCAGTCGTTGCTCTACGGCACTCGCGCCGGCTTCCAGTCGGTGTGGCGTCTTCGGAATCTGAGCACGGGCGATGAGGTGGTCGTGGCGGCAGCAGAGGCCAGTCGACCAACAGTGTCCGACGACGGTCAGATCGTCATGTCCGCCAACTGGCGCAGTGATGGCGACTCCGACCTCTTCGTCTGGGACACCTCCACCACCAGAATCGAGCGTTCCGTCGTTCCGTTCCAATCGCCCCGCTTTCTCAGCGCAGACGGCTCCACCATTGCGGGGGTCTCGAACAACTACGGCGACGAGGAAGATGGCGAAACGGCGCTGTGGTCACACGACATCGCCACGGGTGTGAGCGAGCAACTCGTGACGTCTCGCAACGTCTACTTCGGCTTCGACGTCGTGGGGGTCGACCAGACGGGTGATCGCATGGCGTTCACGACTGCCGCGCCGTTGGTTCGGTCTGGACCGATCACGCTTGACGAGTTGTTCAACAGCACCGGCGCGATCGACGAACGGCTCTACATCTTCGACCGCAACGCCGTGCCGGAGCCGGCGGTCACGCCCGGCTACTCCGGCACCCTCGATGATCAGATGGCCCGGCTCTACCGCGCCTATTTCAATCGGGCGCCCGATGCCGGCGGATTGCAGTTCTGGCGAGAGCAGCGGGCGGGAGGCCGCAGCATCAACTCGGTCAGCGGAGAATTCGCCCGCTCGCCAGAGTTCGTCGCCACCTACGGCGACCTCGGTGACGAGGCGTTCGTCGATCTCGTGTACCGCAACGTGCTGGATCGAATGCCAGACGAGGGTGGGCGCGCCTTCTGGCTCGACCAGCTCGCCAATGGCCGGTCTCGTGGCTCGTTGATGACGCTGTTCAGCGAGTCTCCTGAGTTCATCGCTGCAACGCAGACGTCGACACCGGAGAACCCAACCGCAGCGGCGGTGCGACGCCTGTATGCCAGCTTCTTTGTTCGCGACGCCGACCCGGCCGGTCTGTCCTATTGGGTCGGTGAGGCAGAGCGTGGCGTTCCGCTCGTCGACATCAGTGAGCGCTTCTACCGGTCGGATGAGTTCCAGTCCTTCTACCGCGACCTCGAAGGTGATGCCTTCACGCTCGTGCGCGTGGCGTACTTCAACACCTTCAACCGAGACGCGGACGTCGAGGGTTACGAGATGGCTGGACAGGTCGTCAACGGGCAGATCACGGTTGCCGAGATGCTGCTGCAGATCGCCAATCTGCCGGAGTTCGTGGCGTTGACCTCATCGACGCCGGCCGGCGGTTGACACCAGTTCGAAGCTCAGCCGTAGTGGCGGGCCATGTTGGCTGGGTAGCTGCGGGCGAAGTAGTTCCACAGCTGTTCGCCGTAGGTACTCGCACGGTGCGAACTCGCCATGTCGGCAACGCCGGCTGCGGTTTCGTCGGTGGCCGCCATGAAGCCAGCAGCGGCGTGTCGCGGGCTCGCCGCAACCGCCTCGGCGAACGACGGATCGATCGGCAATGGGTCGAGCCTGGCGTCGAGTGACGGCCCGTGGAAATAGGCGGCGGACAGCCTGGCTTCGGTGGTGATCACTCGGTGCGGCGTGGCGACGAAGTAGTTGCCCGTCATGGCTTGGAGCATCTCGCCGAGGTTGATCACCAAGCCCTCCGGATGCGGAGGAACGTCGATCCAGTCGCCCTCGGGGTTCTGGACCTGGAGGCCGGGGGTTTCCCCGGCGGCGAGCACGGTCACGAAACCCGTGTCGTGATGGGCGTTCACTCCGGCGCCGCCCCGTGGGGTCGGCGGGTAGGAGATCAGCTTGGTGAGCGACATCGGTTCGTCGCCGAAGAAGTCGGTGAGATGCTGCTCGTCGAGGCCGAGGCCAAGCGACAACAAGCGCAGGATCCGATCAGCCAGAGCACCCAGTTCGCGCATCCACTCATCGACGGTGTCTCGATGTCCGGGAACGAGGTCGTCGGGCAACCACTGGTTGGGTCCGAGCAGCCGGAACTGCGGGGGCTCGACATCGGCAGCAAGCGCCGGCCATTCGGTCCAGAGGTCGATTTGTTGCCGGATGTCGGGTCGGTTGTTGGTCAGTTCAGCGCCTTCGGCTTCCCAGCCCCGAAAGTGTCTCGACGCTCGTTTGTCGATCAGGAGTTTGTCAGCGTCGGGGAGATCGAAGAATGTGCGCATCGTGGTGAAGACCCGGTCGATGAGGTCGGGGTCGACGCCGTGATTCGTCACGATGAAGAATCCGACCTCGTGGCACACCGTGCAGATCTCCTCGGCAAGCGCAGCCGACGGCATGTCTGTGCCGAGATCGATGACGGGGATGGAGTCGAAGGAACGAGTCACGCCGTCGATGGTAGGTCGCCCGACCCTGCTGAGGGAGGCGACGGTTGGGCCGAGTGGCCAATCACAGCGGAGGGTGGTGGGCCGACACTTTGGGTGCACAGAAGGATCTGTGCAGCAGAAGGATCTGCAACCCCAGGGCGCTCAAGGGCCCGCACCACGGAAGGTGTCCAAAATGAACGATCGCTCCGCCCGAGCTCTGCTCGGCGTTTCTCCGTCGGCGACCACCGGCCAGATCAAGCGCGCCTATCGACGCTTGGCCCTCGACCTCCACCCCGATCGCGGCGGTGACCCCGCAGCGTTTCAACGCGTGGTCGAAGCGCAGGCGTTGCTGCTCGCTCAGCCGGTGACCGCCCCTCACGTCACCGAATCAGCTCGCTGGGAGCATGCGACGTCATCGGTTGGGCAACGTCGCCTCGTTGACATTGGTTCGGTTCGCCGACGTCAGACGGCCCCGGCTCATGCGCATCAGAGGTCGTTCGGCGATGTCCTTGCCGAAAAGCTTGCGGCTGCCTGAAAACGCAGCGGGGGATCAGTGACCGACATTGGCCCCGTAGCGCCAGCCCCGCAGGCGGCGACGGTTGTTGGTCTCGGCCCGGCACGGTGGTGACGGCGGACGTTGTTCGAGGAGCTTGGCCATTGCTGCAGTGCAGGGCGGCTCGTCGTCGTAGGCGGCCGCCAGCAGCGCAGACAGCTGGAGGCGTTCGATGGCTGAGGTCAACGGACGGAACGGGGCCGGGCCCCGGTTGACCGGGCCGAGCACGCGTGATGCATCGGTGAGGACATCAACGATGGCCTCAGGGCCGTTGTGCTGCTGCACGAGCTCGATGCAGTGTTGGACGAGCTCCGCAGTGTCTGAAGTGGTCTCCGCTGCACCGGTGTGGATCAGGAGCGCCAGGTGGTCGATGTTCTCTTGCCACTGCGTCCAGAACCGGCGACCGCGAGGTCCTCGTGATGGTTCGGCGCTTGCTGGTCCCAGCGAGAGCGCGAGGAGTTCAAGCACTGTCGAGGCATCGCTCCAGCGGTGCTGTTCGCGCTCGATCTCGTCTGCAACCCACTTCTGGATCCAGAGCTCGCCACCTTCGAGCTCGGGAACCAGGAGGAGGTCGGCGTTGAGTTGTTCGAGGCCGACCTGCCATGCCTGGACCCCGTGCAGCGTGAGGTTGTCCACTGGGGTCCGCTCGGTGCTTCCGTAGACGTGGCCGACGCTCGGCCGGATGCCGAGAATGAGAGCGCTGAGCCGCTTTTGATAGGTTGCACGCACCATGGTCTGGTCTCCTGGGTTTGCCGATGACAGCTCTGGAGACCATCGCGTACTGCGGTACCGCCACGGTACGCGTCGGGTTGTTGTCCAAGCGTGGTGGTGCGTGTGATCGGCAATCGGCAACGATCGCTGGATCGGGCGACCAGCCACATCGGGCTCGTCGTGGTGGAATCGCCGCCGGGATTCGCCGCGGATCGTTTCCTCGAGCTGCTGGTTGATCGGCTCGATCAGCCCGTCGAGTTGCTGGATCCCGACGATGTCGATGGCAACGCCATCGCACCGTCCGCCATCTTGCGAGCGCCCCTCCACGCCGGGCTTCGAGGCTGGCGCGACACGGTGGTTCGGCGCTTCGAAGAACAGAAGCAGACCGTCGTCGTTCTCCCTCCCGGGGTGTCTGGCGACGTGCTGATCGACGAACCAGTACCGACCGCGTTGATCGATGCTGCAGCCCTCCGGTTGTCGGTGCCCGACATCATCGAGCTCGGCACCCACTCGTGCGGCCACGGCGTGATTGGTGCGGGTATTGCCGAGCTGCTGGGACAGCTCAGCGATGGTTGGCCCGCCTGGCTTCAAGCCTGTTGCGACCTGATCACCGATCAGGGCCTCACGACTGAAGAACTGGTTGCCAGCGTCGGTATGCCGACGTTCCGACGCCGGGTGGTGGGTCGGACACTGCGGGAGTTCTCAGCCAGCGATCACTATCGGCTCGCGCAACTGGCTCACTTCGATCAGTTCAACGACGGAGCGGCCGAGGCGATCGGCGGCGCCGAGTTCGCCTTCACGGTGCTGCCTCGAGCCCCTGGCCTCTATCGCGTGCCGTCAGGCCAGCTGTGTTTCGTTGATCCCGTCCGGCGCGAGTTGATGGCCGATTGTGCGTTGGATCCAGCATCTGCGGAACTGTTGGCCCCGGTCTTGGTGGCCGAAGGCAACCTCTTGGGAGCGTGTCACGCCCTGCTCGACGCTGGTTTGCACAACCAGGCCGCATCGATGATCGAGCGGCTGCCCGGCAACGTCATCGACACCAGCGACCAACGCGAGTTGCTCGGTGTGCTTCGGGTCTTGGCTGACCAGATTGGTGACCACCCAGGTCTGGCACTCAAGCAGGCTCGGATCCACGGCAATCTGGCCGAGGTCGCCGCTGGCGTCGAGTCGTGCGAGCTCGCCATTGAAGTCAGCCTGGCCCACGACCCGATTCGCCTGGAAGCATCAGTCGAGCTTCTGCTCTACCGCCATCGCACGATCGACCAGGAGGAGGCCGCCGATCGATTGGCCGAGCTTCGCTCCGACGTGGGAACAACAGGGCCGTTGTCGACGCGGCTCCGCGAGATCGAGGCGCAGATCCTCGGCCAGTCGCCTGACCCGCACGTGGTGCAGATGGCGGCGAATCGCTTCGTCGAGGTCGCCTCGGAGTGGGAGTATCAACAGGAGCCGCTCCGGGCAGCGAAGGCGCTGCGGGGACTGGCCTATGGCCCGCTCTGGCACCTGGGGCACTACCGAGATGCTCAGACCCGACTGGGTAAAGCGGCGCACCTCTCGATTCGGCAGACCTTTGATTACGGGGTGACGCTGACGTTCAAGTCCTTCTTCGATGCTCGCTGTGGGGACTTTGCCAGCTACCGCCGGGCAAGCGAACAGGCCAGCTTGTTGGTCTCTGAGTCTGGGCTTCGATGGTTGGAGGCTTACCTCTACCTCGGTGCTGCCCACGAAGGTGCAGCGTCGGGAAGCAGTTCGACGGTGAAGGCCGCCACCCGCACCGCTCGAGAACTTCTCGGGCCCTTGTTCGAGACCGACAGCGGTGTGGTCTTCGTTGCCGAGTCGGTCACGTTGTTGGCGCAGGTGGGCGAGCACGAAGAGGCCAAACGCCTTCTGGCGTCGTTACGTCATCGGCGCCATCAGAACCCACTCGAGTTCGATCTTGCCGAGATCATCGCCCTGGCTCGATGCGGTGCAACCGAAGCGGCCCGTGCGTGTTGGCATGATCTCGAACGTGGCGACGCGCTCCCGAACGATCGGCGTTGGCGAATCGAATTGGAGCTCGCCCGCGCTGACGTCGTGTCAGACGGAGCGACCACCGTCGACCTCACACACATCCATGATGACCTCGAGCGGCTGGGGCTTTCGAACCTCTTCGATCTGCTCGCACCCGAACTCGAGCTCACCGGCCCGCGCCATCAAGTGATCGACGTGCAACTGCTCGGAGACCTGGCGGTCACCGACGCCATGGGAACCGTGCTCTTGCCGGAGGGGCACGTGACGGAGTTGGTCAAGATCCTCGGTGTACACGGCGGATCAGCCACCGTTGATGCCGTGGTCGATCACCTCTGGCCGGAGATCGACCTCGCCCTGGGCGTCCGCCGACTGAAGAACGTCCTCGTCAAAGCTCGACACCACCTCGGAAGCGAGGCCATCAATCGGCAACCGGATCGAGTCGAATTCGGTCCGCACGTGCACATCGACACATCGACCTTCGACAAGCACTTCGCCGAGTTCCGGAGCAACGGGCGAGCGAAGCAGCCGCTCGCCGTAGTCGCGGCCATGGCGGCGATGGAGATCTACCACGGCACGCTGCTTCCACTCGATCTCTTCAGCGACACAATCGTCGAGCGCCGTCGCGACTTGGAGCGCAAGGCACAGGAGATGATTGCGTTCTTGGACGCTCTTGGGCCTGAACAGCGGCCGAGCGCAGCGTGGTTGGCGTCAGTACGCCGGCGCGTCAACGCCAGCTGACGAATCAGCTGGCGTTGACGGTTGGCGACCGATCCCCGGAGGGAGGGGACGGCCGAACAGATCAGATGCCGTAGCCGCCGTTGGCAAGCTCAGCACCGCCGGCGGCGGTGAAGGCTGCGAGAGCCACGATGGCAGAGATGAGAGCGGACGGTGCGGCGATCTTCTTGAACATGATGGGCTTCTCCTGGTAGGCGGGATCTTCCGCTACTCAAGATCACCCGGGTACCAGAACGGCACCACCGAATGGCGGTACCGCTCCGATCACCGCTCCATCAGCGGGTAGAACCGATGCCGATCAATCCGCCAGACGCAAGGAAGCTCGCGTCGGGCGTTGTTGAACGAGATGCCCGAGTGCGCTCAGGCGATCGGGTTCTTGTAGCTGTCGAGGTAGGTGATGGTCGAGACGGGGTCCCGCTTGGCCGGCTTGAAGTCGGTGCCCTTGGTGTAGGCAACCGGGAGCAGACCGGCTTGGCTCATGTGATCGGGAATGCCGAGCAATTCGGCGGCTTCCTTTTCCAGACCCAAGTGCAGCGTGGTGTAGCAACTACCGAGGCCTCGTGCGCGCAGGGCGAGTTGGAAGCTCCACATGGCGGGAACGATCGAACCGAACATGCCGGCAGCGGCGTTGGTCAAGTTGGCGGCACCGCCCGGCGCTTCGAGCGCATCTTCCATTCGGCCGATGATCAGCGGGATGACGAACACCGGAACCTTCTCGAGGTTCTGGGCCAAGAAGTTGGCCGAATCGATCACGCGGCCCTGCTGAGTGGCGCTGTCGAGGCCATCGGCGGCTGCCGCCAGGTATTCGCCGCCGGCGCGTCGGTACATGTCGGCCAGCGCAGCCTTCTTCTCGGCGTCGCGCACGACCATCCAGCGCCAGCCTTGGCGGTTGGAGCCGGTGGGCGCCTGGATGGCGACTTGGAGGCAATCCAGCAAAACGTCGTCGGGCACTTCACGATCGAAATCGAGCCGTTTGCGCACCGCCCTTGTGGTCGAGAGAAGTGCGTCTGTTTGTTCGAGATCGAAGTCCATCGACGCATGCTTGCCTGCCCGGCCGACAAGCGCCAACTGAACTTGGGAGGACCCGACCCCTCCCAACTCGGCTTGGGAGGGGTCGGGTCCTCCCAAGTTCAGGGGTGCTTCAGTTCTTCAACAGCTGCGAGAACGGAGTGTTCTTGTCTGGGCCTGGCTCTCGCGGCAGGCCGAGTACTCGTTCGCCAATGGTGTTGCGCTGGATCTCGTCGGTCCCGCCACCCAAACTCATGCCTCGACAGTTGAGGAAGTGATATGCGAAGTAGTCAGCGGACTCGTCGTGCTCTTCCCATGCCGGCGATGCCGGAAACGCCAGTTGAGCCGCAAGCTCAGCGGCAGCCCGCCCCTGGAGCGTGCGCCACAGTTTGCCGATGGACGGGCTCAGCCCTTCCCTGGCCCCCAGCGTGGCGACGATCTTCTCGCCGGTGTGCAACTGGGCCAGCTGCTGACGAATCACGGGCTCATCGATGCGGCCACGCTCCCTGGCGAGCTCGATCAACTGGCCGACCGGGATCGGCACTCGACCGCTCTTGGAACGTTGGCCGGTCGAGGAATTCATCGACGAGGTGCCGGTCTGCACGCGCTCATGGGCCAGCAACGCAACCGCGGTGCGCCACCCGTCATTCACGTCACCGATCACCCACGACTTCGGAATCCGAGCCTCGTCCATGAAGACCTCGTTGAACTCGGCTTCACCGGTCATCTGCACCAGGGGGCGAACCGTGACGCCCGTTTGCTCCATGGGGATGACCATCATCGTGATGCCCCGGTGTTTCGGGGCGTCGCTGTCGGTGCGGGCAATCAAGATGCCGAAGTGGGAGTGTTGAGCACCCGAAGTCCAGACCTTCTGGCCGCTGACGATCCACTCGTCGCCGTCCAGTACCGCCTTGGTCGTCAGAGCGGCGAGGTCGGAGCCAGCGCCCGGCTCGGAGTACAGCTGGCACCAGATCTCTTGACCTCGGAGACCGGGCTCGATGAAACGCTGCTTCAGCTCGTCGGAGCCGAAGTCTCGAATGGTGGGCAGGGCCATGCCGATACCGATGCCGAACACCGAGGTCTCGCGAGGGATCTTGCCGCGTGTCACCTCGGCGTAGGCCTGGACGTGGTCTGCGCCAAGGCCCCGGCCGCCGAATGCTGTTGGGTAGTCGACGCCGGCAAGGCCAGCGTCGTAGAGCCGATTCTGGAACGATTGGGCCCGAGCCACGCCGCCGGAGCCTGACTCGAGCGCAAGGTTGGCGGGTTCGGCGAAGAACGCCGCCACCTCTGCTCGGAAGTCCTCGATCGAGACCTGATCTGTCATGGGCAGCAACGTAGCGCTGATGGATCGGGGGTTCGAGTCTCCCGAGCGGGGGCGTTTGTGTCGTTGTGGCTCGGATGCCACGATCCCGGGATGCAACCAGAACTGCTGCTTTCCCTCTCTGCATCCCATCCCGATGGTGAAGCCGTCTGGACCCCCTCCGCAACACAGACGTGGGGCGAGCTCGAGCGTCGGGGTCGCCAGGTCGCCCAGGGGATTCGAGCTGAGGGCGTGGAACCCGGCGATGCGTGGGGATTGCTGGCGAACAATCGCATCGAGTGGCCCGAACTGCTTCTGGGGAACGCCAGAAGTGGCGGCCGTTATGTACCGCTCAACTGGCATCTGACCGCACCCGAGATTGCCGATTTGCTCGAGGACTCTGGTTCCAAGTTCCT
>CAYGQE010000018.1:50583-56018 GCA_964351995.1 uncultured Acidimicrobiaceae bacterium
TTCGTGCGCCTCCTGAAGTTGACCGAGGAGGAGCGGACGGCCAATGACCTGTCGAGCATCGAGTGGGTGCTTCACACTGCTGCTCCGTGTCCGCCTTGGGCGAAGCGGGCGATGATCGATTGGTTCGGTCCCGTGATCACCGAGCTCTACGGTTCATCAGAGGGCACCGGGCCGGTGATCTGCACCTCGAACGAGTGGCTGGAGCGGCCCGGCACGGTCGGCCGGTCTGACTTCCTCGAGCTGTCGATCGTGGATGATGACGGGAATGATCTTGCACCGGGCGAGATCGGCACTGTCTACGTGAAGCGCCCCGACGGGGCGCCGGAATATCACGGTGACAAGGCGAAGAGCGATGCGATGCAATTGCCCGATGGCCGGTTCACCGTCGGCGATGTCGGCTACCTCGATGACGCCGGCTACCTCTTCCTGGCCGATCGGCGAGTCGACTTGATCCTCAGCGGTGGCACCAACATCTACCCGGCCGAGATCGAGGGCGTGCTGAGCCAACACCCCAAGCTGGCCGACGTCGCCGTGTTCGGCATTCCCAACGCTGATTGGGGACAGGAGATCAAGGCCGTGGTCGAGCCGACCGCGGGTGTCGAGGTCGATGCTGCTGACGTGCTTGCCTTCGCAGCGGAACATCTGGCCAAGTTCAAGATTCCTCGCACGGTCGACATCGTCGACGCACTGCCTCGTGAAGCCAGCGGCAAGCTCAAGAAGCGGTTGCTTCGCGACCCGTATTGGGAATGAGCTCGAGCGACGATGACCCGATCGAACTGATCGGCACCACTGATCCGGGCGAACCCAATGGTCCCGGGCCGTCCGAGTTGGTGCAGAACAACACCCGATCCAACCTGGCCTTGATCATCGGCGCCATCGCCCTCCTCGGTGTGGTGTTCAGCCTCGTCCGCCCGCCTTCGGGCGACGTTGAGCCGGCTGACCGTACGGTGGTCACCGAGCCGCAGGCTCCGCTCACCGTCGATGTCACATCGGGGGTGCAACAAGGGGCCGGTCCGGTACTGGGTCGAGCCACCGGACTGTCACTCGTGGTCGGCGGTTCGAACACGCCTTTCCGTGTCCTCGACCTCGACACCGGCGACCTGGTAGTGAGCGAGACGGTTCTGTCGCCGCAGTTCATCGCTGGCTCGAAACTGATCTACGTGTCGGACACGATGACGTGGTCATCGATCGAGCTCAGCGAGCTCGATGTTGAGCGACCAACCGATGCTGTCGGTCGATCGTTCAACCCGTTGGGCAATTCGGCCCTCGTGGTTCCCAACGACGACAACACGGTGTGGCTCACGTGGTCGAGAACCGACGGCGGTCGTGATTGGCAGCTCATCGACCTCGATTCTCTGAATGTACTTCGTCAGGTGTCGACGCCGATCGAAGTCAGGATTCCCGGCGGAGCAGAACCGTTCTCTGGGCCTGAAGTGGTTGGGTCAGAAGCGGGTGGCGTCTTCGAATTGCAGGACGACAACACCTATGTGCAAGTGCTCGACGGCGTGCTGATCGCTGTCGGAGCGGACGAAGTGCTCGTCCGTCAATGCTCGCCGACGCTCGAGTGCGTCGCTCGCTGGTTCGCTCGAGACTCCTGGGCGGTGACCGAGCGGCCGCCGCCGAACGCAGACTTGGCGAATGGTCGACTCGTCGCCCGTGGGGCACTGCTGGCCGGAGCCGTTCCTCAACCAGCACTTGGCGCCGGTCTGTACGACGTGGAGAGCGGCCAGATCCTGCGGTCGTTGGGGCCGGCACCGCTGAGCGGTGCGGTGGTGTCGCCAGATGGGCGTTGGCTCGTCCGGCGATTGCTCGGGCGGGTCGAGGTGGTTGATGTGCTCGACGGACAGTCGACCGTTGTCCTGAATCTTGCACTCGGCCGAGGCGACTCGATCCTCTGGATCCAAACCCCTGCTGGCTAGGGCTAGAGCCAGCCGGCACCGATGGCGCCGAATGCCGCCACACCAATGACCAGGCGATACCAGCCAAAGACTTCGAAGCCGCGGTCGTTGAGCCACGCCACCATCCAACGAACGGCGGCAACTGCAGAGATGAAGGCAACGACCAACCCGATCAGCGGGGTGAGGTAGCCGAAGTTGTCGATCATCTCTGGGCCGTCACTCAGGCCGGCGAACACTGTTGCGGCGCTGAGTGTGACCAAGCCGAGAAGGAATGCGAATTCGACCGCAGCCCGAAGGGTGAGCCCAACGAGCACGCCAGCGATGATCGTGACCAGTGAACGAGACGTACCCGGCCAAACAGCGAGTGCCTGCATGACGCCGATCAGACCAGCTTGTTTGATCGTGATCTCGGTCAGCTCTACACCAGCTCGATCGAAGAAGCCGCTGCGAGACAGAGCGATGATGACGAGTCCGCCGACGAACCAAGCAACGGCGATGGGGAACACGCCGAACAGTTGGTCACGGACGAGATCGAAGATGGCGATGGCGATGATGGCTGTGGGAACGAAGGCCACGATGACGGCGACGAGAACCCGGCGACCCTCTTCACTGCGGCCGAGCAGTCCCTCGATCATCTGCTTGATGCGATCGAGGTAAACCACGAACACGGCGAGGATCGCGCCAGCTTGGATGCAGATCGCATACGCCTCGAGCGAGCGGTCCGAACTCTCGGTGCCGCCGAGCCCCAGGATTTTGTTGGTCACGAGGAGGTGGCCGGTCGAGCTGACCGGGAGGTATTCGGTGATGCCTTCGACCAGGCCGAGGACGATGGCGGCGAAGATCGACAAGCCGGGCTCGCCGACATCCGATTGGGCTGCCGCCGGCCCCATCCAGAACAGCACCACGAAGCCGAGAAGAAACGGGGTGAGGCGGCGAGCGCGCGGCGACGTGAACGAACGATGGAGAAGCGATGGCACGGCCGGATGATGGCACGCCGAGTCGGCGCTCCCGTCCATCCCTGGAGATCTCGACAACTTCTTCAAACAATCCACACTGCATCGTCGGCAGAAAGCTCCCATCCTGGAGGTTTGCCACAGACGTGTGCCCTTCAGAGCTGCGCTCGCAACATCCGGAATCGGGTTTCCTTCAGACGGGGATGTTCTCTCGGAGTGAGAAGAGCGGTGAATGCCCGTGACGAGGGTGAAGCAGCGCTGGTACGTTCGGCCCTCGTGCCGGGAATCCGGCGTCGGCGTCACCCAGGAGAGTCGAACATGCCCGAGATCGAGCACACGTCCGGGGGTGCCGTGATCATGGACGGCCTCCGTCTTCGAGATGAAGTGATCGCCGAACTTCGGGCCACGGTGGAAGCGGCGGGCAACCCCGAGGTCTGCCTGGCCACCGTCCTTGTCGGGGACGACAAGCCGAGCCAGATCTACGTGAAGTCGAAGAACAAGAAGGCGCTCGAGGCCGGTCTGCAGAGCCGCCATGTCGGGTTGCCTGCCGATATCAGCCAGGGCGATCTCGAAGCCGAGGTCCGGGCCTTGGCCGAAGACCCGACCATCCACGGCATTCTCGTGCAGCTGCCGCTTCCCGACGGCCTCGACCCAGAGCCGGTGCTCGATCTCCTGCCGCCCGAGAAAGATGTCGACGGTCTGACCGAGCGTTCGATGGGACGCCTGGTGCGAGGCAAGCCGGGCCATGCGCCGTGCACGCCGCTCGGCGTGATGCGATTGATGGAACGCTACGGCGTCGAGACCAGCGGAAAGCGGGCCGTCGTCATCGGCCGGTCGACGTTGGTCGGTCTTCCTCAGGTGCTGCTGCTCGGTCGCAAGGGCGCAGATGCCACGGTCACGCTGGCCCACTCACGAACCGCCGACCTGGCGGCGGTGTGCCGAGAGGCGGACATCATCGTGGCTGCTGCTGGCATTGCCGGCATCGTCACGGCTGATCACGTGAAGCCTGGCGCTGCGGTGATCGACGTCGGGATCAGCCGTACCGCCGACGGCATCGTCGGCGATGTCGACTTCGATGCCGTCCAGGCAGTGGCCGGAGCCATCACGCCGATGCCCGGTGGCACCGGCCCCATGACCATCGGCTGCCTCATGCAGAACACCTACGCCGCCTACCAGATGCTGACGGCCAAGCCGTCGTGACCGACGCCCCGAGGCCGGCCAGATCGGGGCGGTCTGGCCGCCGTCGTTCCGGTCAAGCGGCACCGCCCAATGCGTTGAAGAACCAGGCCGCGTTCGCTCAGCCCCGGATGCAGCTCGAACCGACCAAGGCCGTGTCCGACGACGAGCTCGAAGCCATTCATCTCGCGTCGCTTCGTGTGCTGGCCGAAACAGGCATCGACTTCCTCAACGTCGAGGCCCGGGAGATCTTGGCCAGCCATGGTGCCGATATCGATGGCGACCGCGTGCGGTTCGATGCGGAGCTGATCGAGGAAATGGTGGCCAAGGCGCCGTCACAGTTTCATCTGCATGCCCCGAACCCAGCCCACGATCTGGAGATCGGCGGCAACCACGTGGCGTTCGCTTCGGTGGCGTCCGCTCCGAACGTGGCCGGCCTGGATGGTCCTCGCCGCACCGGGAATCGTGTGGACTATCAGAATCTCCTGCGGCTTTGCCAGACCTTCACGAGCATCCACTTGGTGCCCGGCTATCCGGTCGAGCCAGTTGACGTCCACGCATCGGTTCGTCATCTGCATGCGGCGTTTGATGCTCACACGCTGACCGACAAGGTCTTTCACATCTACTCGCTCGGTCGTGACCGCAACCTCGATGGCATCGAGATGGCCCGCATCCGCCGCGGTGTCGATCACGAGACCTTCGATCAGCAGCCATCGCTCACCACGATCATCAATGCCAGCTCACCCCTGCGCTACGACGACGTGATGTTGCAAGGTGTGATGGAGATGTCGAGCCGGAACCAAGTGGTGGTGATCACCCCGTTCACCCTGGCCGGTGCAATGGCGCCGATCACACTCGGTGGTGCGCTCACGTTGCAGAACGCCGAGGCGTTGGCCGGCGTTGCCTTCACCCAAATGGTGCAGCCGGGCTCGCCGGTGGTCTACGGCGGTTTCACCTCCAACGTCGACATGCGCTCGGGGGCACCAGCGTTCGGGACACCGGAGTACCTCCGCACGGCGATGGTGGGCGGACAACTGGCTCGCCGCTACGGGCTGCCCTACCGATCATCGAATGTGAACGCTGCCAATGCTGTCGACGCACAGTCGGCGTACGAGAGTGTGTTCGCTTTGTGGGGAGCGGTGATGGGTGGCGTCAACTTCTTGATGCACGGGGCAGGCTGGATGGAAGGCGGCTTGCATGCGTCGTACGAGAAGATGGCGATCGACGCTGACCTGTTACACATGGTCGCTCGTTCGTTGCAGCCCATCATCATCGATGACGCCTCGCTGGCGGTGGAAGCCATCGCCGAAGTCGGTCCCGCTGGTCACTTCTTCGGCACACAACACACCCAGGACCGCTACCGCACCGAGTTCTACGAGCCGCTGATCTCTGATTGGCGCAACTTCGA
>CAYGQE010000018.1:56118-92811 GCA_964351995.1 uncultured Acidimicrobiaceae bacterium
ACCGCTACCGCACCGAGTTCTACGAGCCGCTGATCTCTGATTGGCGCAACTTCGAGGCGTGGACCGAAGCCGGGCAACCAACGGCGTTCGACAAGGCCAATCAGCTCGTCAAGCGAGCACTGGCCGAATTCGAGGCGCCGGCCATCGACGACGCCGTCCTTTCCGAGTTGACCGCATTCGTCGAGCGTCGCGTCGCCGAGGGCGGCGTTGCCACCGACTACTGAACATCGACCACCAACGAGTAGATCGAGCAAACAACATGAAGAGCAGCGCACAGGTCGTGGTCATTGGCGGGGGAGTGGTGGGAGCATCGGTGCTCTACCACCTCACCAAAGCGGGCTGGACCGATGTGGTCTTGATCGAACGCAGCGAGCTGACCCACGGGTCGACCTGGCATTCCGCCGGTGGCATGCACACGCTCAACGGCGACCCCAACGTGGCCAAGCTGCAGCAGTACACGATCGAGCTCTACAAGGAGATCGAAGAGATCTCTGGCCAGGACTGCGGCATTCACGTCACCGGCGGCGTGATGCTGGCCGACACCGAAGAGCGCATGGATTGGCTGCGGATGTCGCACGCCCGCGGTCGCTATTTGGGGATGGAGACCGAGCTGATCTCGGTCGCTGAGGCCAAGAAGCTGATGCCGCTGCTGGAGGAGGAGTACTTCGTCGGAGCGATGTACGACGCCCACGAGGGCCACGTCGATCCGTCAGGCGTCACGAATGCCTACGCCATCGCCGCCCGAAATGCCGGCGCCGAGATCTATCGCAAGACCTGGGCTCGTGACATCACCAGGGCCAGCGATGGCGGCTGGGACGTCCACCTCATGAAGACCGAGGGCGAGAAGCTCGGTCAACCCGGCGAAGACCTCGGGACGATTCACTGCGAACACATCGTGAACGCCGGAGGTCTGTGGGCTCGCGAGGTCGGCCGCATGGTCGGACTCGAACTGCCGGTACTTGCCATGGAGCACATGTACTTGCTGACCGAGGACATTCCCGCGGTGGCTGAGTACAACGAAACGCACGGTGAGGTGTTGCATTGCATCGACTTCGCTGGCGAGATCTACATGCGCCAGGAAGGTGGCGGTCTGCTGCTCGGCACCTATGAGCGCGGCGGCGTGCCGTGGTCGCCCAAGACCACGCCGTGGGACTTCGGCCAGCGGCTGCTGGCGCCAGACCTCGATCGCATCGCCGAGTCGCTCGACGTTGGGTTCAAGCACTTCCCTGTCTTTGCTGATGCCGGCATCAAGACCGTGATCAACGGCCCGTTCACGTTCTCACCCGATGGCAACCCGTTGCTCGGGCCGGTCCGTGGCCTGCCCGGCTATTGGAGCGCCTGTGCGGTGATGGCCGGTCTGAGCCAGGGTGGTGGCGTTGGTTTGGCACTGGCCAACTGGATGACCGAGGGTGATCCCGGCTTCGACATCTGGGGCATGGACATCGCTCGTTACGGCGATTACGCCACGCTCGGGTTCACGAACGAGAAGGTGCGAGAGAACTACAGCCGCCGTTTCCGCATCACCTTCCCCAACGAAGTGCTGCCCGCGGCGCGTCCGCTGCAGACCTCTCCGATCCACGATCGTCTGGTCGACGCAAACGCCGTGTGGGGAACCTCGTTCGGCTTGGAGACGCCGCTGTGGTTTCAGGCCGAGGGGCAGGAACCGGCAGAGGAGATCACCTTCAAGCGCTCGAACTCGTGGGATCAGGTCCGGGCCGAGGCAGCTGCCGTGCGTTCGTCGGTGGGGCTTATGGAGACCACCGGGTTCGCCAAGTTCTTGTTCGAAGGGGCCGGGGCTCGGGCGTTCCTCGACCGCCTGATCACCAACACCGTGCCAGCCCCTGGGCGTATGGCCATGGCGCCCATGGTCAATCACGAGGGCGGCCTCATTGGTGATTTGACCGTCGCTTGCCTGCCGGCTGCCTCAGGCGCTGCGCTCGGTGGTCTTGGAACAATCATCGGTGGTGCGACCGGTAACACGTCGCACCTCGAATCGTTCATGGTGTTCGGTTCCGGTGTGGCCGAGCGGTACTACGAACGCTGGTTCGAGACGCAACAGTCTGCGTTCGCCGATGCCGGCAGCGCGCCCGTGACGTTCCGTGCGCTTGGTTACGAGATGTGTGGTCTGTCCATCGCCGGCCCGAACGCTCGCAAGCTGCTCCAGAAGCTCACCGATGACGACGTGTCGGCCGAGAACTTCGGGTTCATGCGATTTCGTCGCATTGACCTCGGCTTGGTTCCCGTGCTCTGCGGAAAGGTCAGCTTCTCTGGCGATCTCGGTTACGAGTTCTGGATGCCGGCCAGTTACCAGCGCACGGCCTTCGATGCGCTCATGGGGGCCGGTGAGGAGTTCGACATTCGACTGTTCGCCGGCCAGGCGCTCGACTCGCTTCGGCTCGAAAAGAGCTTCGGCTCGTGGGCTCGAGAATACCGACCGCTCTACTCGCCCTTCGAGGCGGGGTTCGACCGTTTCGTGAAGCTCGACTCGGAGAAGAAGGGCGACTTCATCGGTCGCCATGCTCTGGTGGCCAAAGCCGCCACTGGGCCAGACAAGATGCTGGTGACCTTCACCGTCGACGTCGGAGAGGGCGCTGATGCCGCCGACGTGATCGGCGACGAGCCGGTGTGGTTCACTGCGTCCGGTGGCGACGGTCCCGCCGGGGGAGCGGTGGTGGGTTGGGTCACCAGCGGCGGTTACGCCCACGGATCGGAAGCATCGGTTGCGCTGGCCTACGTCCCGGCAGCGCTGGTCGACACCGATGGCTCGTTCGAGATCGAGGTGCTGGGCGTGCGCCGTTGGGCCAAGTTGTTGACCGAGCCCCTGTTCGACCCCGCCGGCCAACGCATGCGTTCCTGACCCCGCCGCTTGTCATTCCCTCCGCCAAGTACGTCAAACGGGGCGGCGGGGGCTTGACTGTGGGGGTGTCTGCACCCGAGTTCGATCCCAACGACGTTGCCATCACCGTTGACCGGCCGGCGGGCACGGTCACCCTCGAATGGACCGATGGGCTCGAGGTCGAGTTCAACCTCGTCGAGGTGCGGATGGGCTGTCCGTGCGCCACGTGCAACGTGTTGCGTCAGCAAGATCAAGACGTCTGGCCCCGGCCCGGCAGCCCGCTGCCGCTTGCCATCGCCGATGCCGAGATGCACGGGGCGTGGGGCCTGTCGTTCACCTGGAACGACGGCCATTCCACCGGCATCTATCCCTTCGAGACCTTCCGAACGTGGGCGGAGTTGAAGACCCCCAGAACGTAGGTGTGCCAACTGGCACTTCGCCCCTCTTTGGGCCAACATGTCGCCCGTGATCGAACACTTCAAAGAGGCATGGGACGAGATGATTGCGCCCGGTAGCGGGTTTGCAATGGTTGACACCGAGGTGCGGGGCATCCCGATGCGCGTCTTCGAATCGGCGCCACCGAACATGCGAGCTATCTGGGAGATGGCCACGCTTCAGGGTGACAAGGACTACATCGTCTTCGAGGACGAGCGTCTGACCTACGCCGAGACTGCGGCCTTGGTTCGTGCGTTGGCGCACCACCTCGTTGATGCTCACGGCGTTGGCCATGGCGATCGGGTTGGCATTGCCATGCGCAACTATCCCGAATGGGTCATCAGCTACTGGGCGATTGCCTCACTCGGCGCTGCTGCCGTTGGCATGAACGCCTGGTGGACGGGGCCCGAGATGGAGTTCGCACTCGACGATTCTCGACCCAAGGTCCTGATTGCTGACAGTGAGCGGGTCGAGCGGGTCGTTCCCCACCTCGAAACGCTGCGAGCCAACAACGACCTGGCGATCATCGCCGTGCGCACCGAGAGCGATCTGCCCGACGGCGCCACCCACTGGAACGACGTGATCGATCCAGCCGCAGCGCCCGACGCACTTCCCGAGGTCGACATCGACCCCGACGACGACGTCACGATCTTCTACACCTCGGGCACGACCGGCTTCCCCAAGGGAGCTCAGCTCACCCACCGCGGTTCGGTCCACAACCTGTTCAACATCGCCTTCATGCAGTTCGTGGGCGGAGCTGCAGCGGCCAAGGCCAAGATGGCTGCCGGTGAGACGCCGGACGCTCCGTCAGACTTGCCGCCGTCGCTGATGGCACCGACACCACTGTTCCACGTCACGGCGTGCAACTGCTTGCTGCACCCGGCCACGTTGCTCGGCGCCAAGTTGGTGCTCATGCACAAGTGGGACACCGCCCGCGCCATCGAGCTCATCGAGCGTGAACAGGTCACCAGCTTCTCCGGCGTGCCGACCATGAGCCGCGAGATGCTGCTTCACCCTGACTGGGCCACCCGCGACACCTCGTCGCTCGGCTCGCTTGGCGGTGGCGGTGCTCCGCTCCAGCCCGACCTCGTCAGCAAGATCGATGACGCGTTGCCCACCGGCGTTCCGTCCACGGGCTACGGCCTCACCGAAACCCACGGCATCCTCACCGCGAACTCGGCTGACATGTACTTGGCCAAGCCATCATCGTGTGGGCCGTTGGTGCCGAACGTCGACGGCAAGGTCGTCGACGAGCTCGGCAACGAGCTGCCCCAGGGTGAGCGTGGCGAGCTGTGTGTGAAGGGCCCGATCGTGATCAAGGGCTACATCAACCGCCCCGATGCCACCGCCGAGTCCATCGTCGATGGCTGGTTCAACACCGGCGACATCGCGTTCATCGACGACGACGGCTTCGTGCACATCGTCGACCGGGCCAAGGACATGGTGCTTCGTGGTGGCGAGAACGTGTACTGCTCCGAGGTCGAGACCGTCATCTACACCCACCCCGATGTGGCTGAGGCCGCAGTCTTCGGTCTGCCCGATGATCGTCTCGGTGAGAGCGTCGCCGCAGCCGTTGTGCTGCGACCCGGTGCTGAGTTGACCACCGACGAATTGGTCGAGTTCCTGACCCCGCTGATGGCCAAGCACAAGATTCCCACCAGCATCTGGTTCCGAACCGAAGCGCTTCCCCAGAACGCCAACGGCAAGTTCCTGAAGCGAGCCCTCCGCGACGAGTACATCTAGAGCTTCGGGGTCAGGTCCCCCCAAGCACAAGTCACATCAACGATGAGCCAGCCCGAAGCGCTCTCGACTTGTGCTTGGGGGGACCTGACCCCAGGGTGTTCAGCTGGTGAGGGATTCGAGGCCGGCGGTGATGAGGGCGACCATTTGGCGGAGAGTGGTTTCGTCGATGGCTTGACGGCGGATCATCTTGCGCATGAAGAACGGTCCCTCGATGAAATCGAGGACCAAATCAGTGTCGAGGTCTGCTGGCAGTTCGCCTCGGCCCTTGGCGAGATCGATGATCGTCACGATTGGGCCCATGCGCTCGGCCATCATCGCCTGATGGATCTCGGCGATCTCTGGATCGGTGGCGGCAGCAGCGATCACACCGAGCATTGCCTGGCTGATTGCTGGGTCGCTCACGATCGGTAGGACGTGGCCCATGAACGTCTCGAGATCGCCGCGAAGTGAGCCGGTGTTCGGCGTCGGAAACGATTGCACCATGCGATCGAGGGCTGCGATCATCAGCTGGTTGCCGCTTGGGAAGTGGCGGTAGATGGTGGTCTTGGCCACGCCGGAACGCTTGGCGACCTCTTCCACCGTGAAGCCATCGACGCCGCTGTCGCCCAACACGGCTTGTGCCGCGTCGAGCGCCTTCTGGCGTGCTTCTTCGCTACGGGGCCTTGGCATGAGAAACGGCATCGTAGCGTTTTGGTGAGGCTTCGAAGAACCGGGAAAGGCCGTCACCTGCCTGTGACATCAGTCTCGATCCCGAGAGATGCTTGCTGTCTCCGAGTCATATCGCTACGCTCCCGTAGCGTTATCGCCCGGTGCCCTCATCGGTGTTTCCCTCCAGCCGATCCTTTCTGTTCTTCCCCGCCAAGGAGCCCACATGTACGAACGTCTTGCCCGCTGGTGTTTCAACAATGCGTGGAAGGTTGTTGCTGGGTGGATCGTTGCCTTCATCGGGATCGCAGCGGCCACTGGTGCGGTCGGTCCGGCTTATGACGGCAGCTTCGAGATCCCCGAGTCTGACTCGGCCTCTGGCTTCGAGGTGATCGAGACCTACTTCGGCGGTGCGGGCGCCGGTTTGCCAGGCTCCATTGTCTTCCAGGCAGAACAGGGTGTGGCCGACCCTGAAGTCGCCGCGGCGATGAGCGGCCTGTTCGACACCATCAGGTCAGAGAGCGGCGAAGGCGAGACCTTCGAGTCGTTGTCGCTTCGAAGCCCCTACGACGAGGGCGGCGAGGCGAACATCGCCAGTGTCGGTGAGCGGGCCGGCGAGATCGCCTACGCAAGTATCAACCTCCCCAACGGCACCGATCAGGTCGCTGCCCAGAGCATGGGCGGTGCGATTGAAGAGCTCATCGAAGAGCAGGGCATCGAGGAGATCGAAGGCTTGCGGGTCGAGATCGGCGGCGCCTCCTTCGGCGAGTTCGAACCGCCAGAGTCTGAAGTGCTCGGCCTTGCCTTTGCCGTGTTCGTCTTGATTGTCGCCATGGGCTCGGTGGTGGCCATGGGCACGACCATCGGTGTCGCCATTCTCGGCGTGGGCATCGGCGCAATGTTCATCACGTTGCTGTCGAACGTCATGGGGATTCCTGACTTCGCCACCACGATCGGCCTGATGATCGGACTCGGTGTCGGCATCGACTACGCACTCTTCATCGTCACCCGCTATCGCGAGGCGCTGGTCCAGGGGTTCGAGCCGGAAGATGCCACCGCGGTGGCCCTCGACACCGCTGGTCGAGCCGTGATCTTCGCCGGCGCCACCGTCGTGGTGTCGTTGCTCGGTCTGCTGCTGATCGGTCTCGGCTTCATCACCGGTCTGGGTATCGGGGCCTCGGTCACCGTGGCGGTCGTGATGTGTACGTCGATCACCTTGTTGCCCGCGTCGCTCGGCATCGTCCAGCGTCGAGTGAACCTGACCCGCTACCGCGGGCTCGCAGCAGCGGTGCTGATTTCGTTCGCCCTGCTGTGCTTCGGCCTCGGCTTTGACCCCATGACAACGTCGCTGCCGCTTTTCGTTCTCGCGATCCTGGCGCTGGCCATTGGCACGTTTCCGATCAACACCCCGCTCAAGCGAGCGTTGCCTCCTCGCAAGGAAGTCCCGATCCGCGACACCGTTTGGTACAAGCTCAGCCGCACGATCCAGGCCCGCCCGTGGGTGTTCGCCATCGGCGGCACGGTCTTCTTGCTCTTCCTCGCATCCCCGCTGCTCGGCTTGCGGATGGGCTTCTCCGACGAAGGCAACTACCTCGAAGAAACCACCACTCGGCAGGCGTACGACCTCCTGGCCGAGGGCTTTGGTCCAGGGGCGAACGGTCCGTTCGCCATCGTGACCGAACTCTCCTCGCCAGCAGACCTCGAGGTGTTGCAGGGACTGACTGCGGCGCTGAATCAAACCGATGGCGTGGCCTTTGCCTCACCGCCGGTGCCGAACGATCCCGCCAACCCGCAGGCTGCGATCATCCAGCTGCAGCCAACGACATCGCCACAAGACGTGGAGACCGAAGCGTTGGTTGCATTGCTCCGTGAGCAGGTGGTGCCGGCAGCGGTCGAAGGAAGTGGCCTGACACCTTTCGTCACTGGGTCCACTGCCGCAAGTATCGACTTCACCAGCTTCCTCGGCGGCCGCATCTTGCTGTTCTTCGGCGTGGTGCTGGTGTTGTCGTTCCTGCTCTTGATGGCGGTCTTCCGCTCGATCATGGTGCCACTCAAGGCCGTCATCATGAACATGCTTTCGATCGGTGCCGCCTACGGCATCATCATCGCCATCTTCCAGTGGGGTTGGTTCGGATCTATCTTCGGTGTCGAGCCTGCCCCCATCGAACCGTTCATTCCCATGCTGATGTTCGCCATCGTGTTCGGTTTGTCCATGGACTACGAGGTCTTCCTGCTCTCTCGGGTGAAGGAAGAGTTCGAGCGCACCGGCGACCCAGTCAATTCCGTCGCCGATGGTCTGGCGATGACCGCTCGGGTCATCACTGCCGCCGCTGCGATCATGGTGGTGGTCTTTGGCAGTTTCCTGTTCGAAGACGACCGCATCATCAAGCTGTTCGGCATGGGGCTGGCCACGGCGGTGTTGATCGACGCCACGTTCGTGCGCATGCTGCTGGTTCCTTCGACCATGCAGTTGCTCGGCGCCAAGAACTGGTGGCTGCCGGCCTGGCTCGATCGCATCCTGCCCAACCTCAACATCGAAGGCGGGCATCACGAGCCGCCGGTGAGAGACGTGCCGTTGACCGAGCCAGAGCCGGAACCAGCTTCGGTCTAGCGACTGGCCTACGGTGGCGAGGTGACCTCGGAGCCATCATTTCAACTCGTTGATGTGGTGGCCGGGCCGACAACAGGCCCGATTCTCAAGGGCATCACCATCGACATCCCGTGTCGGGGAATCACGGCGCTGGCTGGCCCGTCTGGGTCGGGCAAGTCGACGCTGTTGCGGTTGCTGAATCGGCTCGACGAACCGCTGTCTGGAACGATCTCGCTCGATGGTCGGCTCCTCAGCGAGTGGGAGCCGGTGGCTTTGCGCCGCCACGTCGGCATGGTGTTCCAGAAGCCTCCCGTGTTCGATGGTGACGTTCTCGCGAATCTCCGAGTCGCCGACGGCGATGTCACTGACGAACGAGCTCGGCATGTGCTCGACCATGTCGGTCTCGGAGCTGACCTGCTCAACCGGCAGGCCAGTGATCTCAGCGGCGGCGAGGCGCAGCGAATGTGCGTCGCCCGTGCCCTGCTCACGTTGCCCGCCGTTCTGCTCGCTGATGAGCCGACGGCGGCGCTTGATCATGAGGCCCGGCGCACGATCGAGGAGCTCGGCCTCGAGGTTGCAGCCGGCGGGGTGCCGATCGTGTGGGTCACGCACGACACCGAACAGCTGCGTCGACTGGCTGATCACGCCATGGTGCTGATCGACGGCGAGGTGGCGGCGTTCGGCCATGTCGAGGAGCTCTCGTTGCATGGCGATCCGGCGGTCCGCGCCCTGGTGGGTGCCTGATGGATCGCACCGACATCGGGCTCTTCGGCATGGCAGCGTCGTCGCTTCTGATCGCTGTGGCCGTCGGGATCTCGCTGTGGCGTCACCTGGGCCTCGAACGAAGTCTCCTCTTCGCTGCACTACGGGCGCTCGTCCAGCTGATTCTGGTCGGCTACGCGCTGCAGCTCATCGTGGACCCAGACGATCCACTGATCTTCTCGTTGCTGTGGCTTGTGTTCATGCACCTGTTTGCGGCCTACACCACACAGCAGCGGGCGGCCGACGTGCCAGCGGTGTTTCGGCTGTCTCTCATGGCCTACGCCGCCAGTGCCGTGGTGACACTCGGTGTCTTGTTCGGCTTCGGCGTGTATGAGATCGAGGGCCGGACGATCGTTCCGTTGGCCGGCATCGTCATCGGCAACTCGCTGTCGGCAACGGTGCTGGTCTCTCGACAGCTCTTCACCGCCGCTGCAGCCCAACGGACGGACATCGAGGGCCGACTCGCACTCGGGCTCTCGGCAACGCAGGCGTTTCAGCCCCACCTCCGTCAGGCGCTTCGAACGGCGTTGGTGCCCCAGATCGAGTCGACCAAGGCGGTTGGCATCATCGCTTTGCCCGGGGCCATGGTCGGCCTGATCTTGGCTGGCGTCGAACCGGTCGATGCCGTGCGAGTGCAGCTCTCGGTGATGTACTTGGTGCTTGGCAGCGTGGCGACCACGACTGCAGTGATGAGCCTCGGCATCTCCCGGCGGCTGTTCACTTCGGCAGATCAGCTCCGGCGGTTCGATCTGCCGTCGTGACCCGGCTCCTGCTTGCGGCGAACGGGCCTGGCGAGCACCGAGATTGCGCTCGTTGCTCGAGACGAGACCGGAACCCACGGGCGCTGACGTTCCATCGGAAGCGCATCCCTCACCATGATTCGATAGCCGATGTAGGCGGCCATGAGGCCGTGGGTGACTGACAACAGGATGAAGAACGCCTGGTCGGTCACGGTCAACAAGACGGCGGTGAGGAGGGGGCCAACGACAGCACCGGCACCGTTGATCATGACAAGGGAAGAACTGGCAGCGACCATCTTCGAGTTCGGGATCCAGTCGTTGGTGTAGGCGATTGCCAACGAATACAGCGGGAACATCAGACCGCCGAGCACGAACATCACCAGCGTGCCCAGAAGCGACGTCGGGTCGAGAGCCGTCAGAACGAGTGCAACGACAGACGCTGCTGTTGCCACGAACGCCAACATGCCGCGTCGGGGTAGGCGGTCCGACAAGATGCCGAGCGGGAATTGGAACACCACCGCACCTGCGATGGGGGCGAAGAGGAACAACGCCGTTTCGTTGCTGGTGAAACCTGACCGCGTGGCGTACACGGCGCCCATGCCGAACAGCACGCCGGCTGAGGTGCCGACGAGGAACATGCTGACGGTTCCTGTTGGCACTGTCTTGATGAGCTCTCGCAGCGACATCGGTTCGGGTGTGGTGATGGGAGGCGCCGATGTGGTCGACAGCGAGACGGGTAGAACTGCGATCGAGATGAGTACCGAAGCGACGATGAAGAGGGTGACGTCGAGGGGGCTCGCCGTGACCAACAGCGCCTGACCAATGGCGACGCCACCCATCGAAACCACCATGTAGGCCGCAAGGAGACGACCGCGTGTTTTGGCGGTGGCGATGTCGTTCAGCCACGACTCGGCGACGACGTAGAGCCCGGCCATGCAGGCGCCGGTGATGAACCTTGCCGGCCCCCACACGATCGGGTAGATGGCGATGGCCTGAACCAAGGCAACCGTCGATGCCAACGACGCCAATGCAGCGAACACTCGAACGTGACCGACTGACGCAAGCAGCCGAATGGCCAGGCGCGACCCCACGAGGAAGCCGCCGAAGTAGGCAGCCATGATCACACCGGTGGCGATGCCGTTGAAGGATTCGAGCTCGGCTCGTATGCCGATGACCGAACCACCGAGTGCGTTGCCGATCATGAGCAACGCCATGCCGAGCAGAAGGGCTGAGGCTGCAGACGCCGGACTGATCTGCGGCGTGGGTGAGACTGAAGCGGGGTCGATGTCCTCGACGGCGGGGGCTGTTTCGGTGGTCATCGAATGCCAATCAGAAGAGAACGATCGTGTGAAGTGCGATCAGATCGATGGAGGGATGGGACGCTAACAAGCGGCCTGAGGTTCGGCTGCCCAGATCGCAGAATGAGAGGGTTGTGGTCGGTAGGTCAATCGACCCAATTGGTCACACTTGGGGCCGGAATCTGTCGATACGAAGAAGTGCGACAAATCCCTCTCGGGCTGCGACTGTTCGTGGCCGTTTTCCTCTCGTTGGCGGTGGCCCCCGCGTTCGCTGGCGCCCAGCCCGATGATGCGACCGTGGAGGACGACGGGCTGGTTCGCAATGCTCTCGAGGCCATTGCGTTCGATCCGTGGCTCTTGCCCGACGACGAGGTCGTTCCTCGGCGAGCCGATGTGATCGCCTACGAGCGCTTCACAAGCGCCGCCGCAGCCGAAACTGCGGCAGCTGTTGCCGAGACCGAGGCCGAACTGCTCGCCGCCGAAGGAGAGCTCGCCGATGCACTCGTGCATCGCGCCGACATGGAGATCGAGGTCGAAGGCTTCTCGATCGAGATGTGGTTCCTCGGTGACCTCGGGCTGCAAGAGATCTACGGCTCCGAAGCTGAACGAGCGCGCCAGGCCGAACCAGTGGTCGCCGTCACAGAAGCGCTCATCGCTCGAGTCGAGGCGGCCGATGCGGCGATCGTCGATGCCGAGACAGAGGTCGCCGCCATCGAGGTCGAGCTCGCCGAGCGAGCAGCGGCCGACGATGCGGCCCGCAAGCTGCTTCGCGATGCAACGCAGATTCGTGAGCGGTTCGAATCAATGGTGTCTGACCGCAATGAAGCGATCGAACGCTGGAGCCACGAGGCGCTCGAATCCGAGTCCGAAGACATCGAGTTCGCCACGATCACGTCGGTGGTCGTACAGGTGCCGGTCGAGGTGCCAGCAACACCGGGTGTTGACGGCAACGAGGTCGCACAGGGCGGGCTTCCGGACGACGCCGAAGCTCAGGCCGCAGCGGCGCCTGCGGATGTCCCGAGACAGGGGACGACGGTCGCCATCGCTCCGATCATGGTCAACGCCGACATCGCTGGCCAGGTGCAAGCACTCATCGGGGCGGCCCGGTCTGACGGCATCAACCTGCACGGTGGCGGCTACCGGCCAGTCGCAGATCAGATCACGTTGCGCATTGCCCACTGCGGTACGAGCGGATTCGACATGTTTGAAAAGCCCGCCGGCGAGTGCACGCCACCCACCGCACGGCCCGGCTTCTCGCAACACGAACTCGGTCTTGCCATCGACTTCACCGTGGACGGCGCCATTCTCACCGCTGGCAGCCCGGGCTTCAATTGGATGGTCGCCAACGCCGGCAGCTTCGGCTTGATCAACCTCCCCAGCGAGCCTTGGCACTGGTCCACGACCGGCGGCTAGCGCTGTCTCCCTCCCTCCCTCTCGCTCGACCTCTCTCGTCAACCTGGACAGCATTCTCCGCCCCGAGGCGGAGGAACTTGCCCAGGTCTAGCGGCGAGGAAGAAATTGGGCCAGGCGCTCGATGACGTAGCCCGGTCGATCGTGGACATCTCGATACGTGAACCGCATGGGTACCAAGGTCGTCGCGGCAATGATGCGGTTCTGCCGCTCGAGGTCCGAGGCCAACTGCTCGGCTGTGCCGTGAGCCAACATCGAATCGCATTCAGCCCAGCAACCGAATTCGGGCCAGGCATGGTCGAGTTGGTAGGTCTTGCCATCGCAACGAACTCGGTGCTGGCGCAGCGGCGTTGGGAAGCCGCCTCGAATGATGATTCGTTCGAAGTCCTGTTCGAACGTCGTGGCTTTCGGTCCAACGAGATCGGTCCGGACCGCAAGGCACTGGCGCATCCGGACGACTCCTGGCCGACCTCGGCGAGCGAGTTCGAGAAAGCGGACAGCGAGTTCGGACTCTGTCATGGGCGTGTTCTCGACTGCGGCCGAGATCAATCGATGGAGCTGGTCGACTGACACCATCCGGGCGGCGTCGATCAGCGATCTGGCAGGGGTCGTGGTCGTCACGCCTCGGTAGGTGATGGCATCACTCGGGAGCAGATCGGTTGATCGCAAGAGCTGTCGCCCGGCAACCGAGGGTCGCCGGCTTCGCTCGCTGATGACGACGATTCGCTCGGGCCTTGCGCCGACGTTCATCCAGTGAAGTGCGGTCGTGGCCGCCAACGCGCACCCGTCGCCGCCCAAGAGCGCGGTCTGCCGTACGCGATCGTCGTACGTCCATGGCAGAGCCGCTGATCGATACCAACCTGGAGCGACGCGTTCGATGAGTTGGCGGCTGACGAGTTCGCTGACGGCGCTGCGCCCAAAGCCGTAGTCGGCAAGGTCGGCGGCAGATATGAAGCCTGATCGATGCCTTACCGATCGGGTGACAGCGGCGAGTCGATCGGCGAGCGGTGCGTGTTGGCCCATGGGACGTCCCGGGTCGGAGGTGCGACGGGGGAAGTCCCGATTGACCGTATCCACCGGTCGCTCGTGGTGGCGTCACCTCCCGAACGTGGACAGAATTTTCCGCCTCGAGGCGGAAAAAGTTGGCCAGGTTCGTCGAGCCGCGAGGGCTAGTTGGCGAGGGTTTCTTGGCGCCAGGCTTCGGTGGCCTCGACTTGGTTGAAGGTGTACATGTGCACGCCGGCAACGCCGAGTTCGAGGTTTGCCTCGGACAGCGGGAGTAACAAGTCGTTCGGGTCGTAATGTGTTGAGGTCAGCATCTTGGTGATCGCGGCCCGGTTCTTCTTGAGGTACCCGAGCGACTGGCCGAGGCCAATGCGCATGCCCGTGCTCATCAGCTTGGTCTTGTCGACCACGCCGGAGATGCCGAGGTGCACGGGCAGGGTGAGACCGGCCGCTCGCTCGGCTCGAAGCCACGCCTCGATGACTTCGGCATCGAAGCACATCTGGGTGCTACACCAGCCAGCCACACCGGCCTCGGCCAGCATCGCCTGTTTGGCATGCAGCGCCGAACGTAGCTTTTCATCTGAGATGTAGGCGTGGTGATCGGGGTAGGCGGTCACGCCAATCGCATCGAGGCCGTGATCGGTTTCGAGGAAGTCTCGGAGGAATTCGATGGCGTCGAAGTAGTCGCCCGGTGGGTCGGCGTCGCCGCCAACCAGGAACATCTTCGAGACGCCGCTCGAACGGCACCATGCGGCGAGCTCGATAGTGTGAGCGCGGTCTCGGACCATCCGGGCCGAGAAATGAGGGATCGGGGCGTAGCCCTGAGCGAGGAAACCTTCGGTCAAACGCTGTGTCTCTTCGATGCCCTTCGCTGGCGAGCACGTGACGGACAAGGGTGCGCCTGCCGGAAGATGCTCCCTGGCTGCCTCGAGGCTCTTCATCGGGACGAGCTCGATGGTGAAGTTGCGGGTGAGTTCGAGCCGGTGAGCCCGAGCGGCCTCGGACTCGGGGAACTCGTCGACGGTTGCGTCTTTCTTGCGGAACAGGACCATTGTTATCTCCCGACCAAGGCTGTGCTTGAGGGGACCTGACCCCGGTTTTTGGGCTGTTCAGGCTGCGAAGCGGAGCGGAGCTGCGGCGCAGAAGCGAGGTGGATTGGCCGAGCCGTGCGAGCCTGGCGGGAGCGAAGCGGAGCCAGCATTTAGGAAAGATTCACAATCTCGCCAGAGGCGGAGTTGGTGAAGTCGAGGTCGATCTTCTGCGCGGCCGGGGTCTTCCCGAGCCCTGGCATGGTCCGCATGTCGCCGCAGATGGGGTAGACGAAGCCAGCACCCACGGATGCTCGCACTTCCCGCACCGGCAATGTCCAACCGGTCGGTGCTCCCTTGAGCTTGGCATCGTGGCTGATCGACAGGTGGGTCTTGGCAATGCAGACCGGCAGGTTGCCGAAGCCGGCGGCTTCGTAGGTGTCGATCTGCTTGGCTGCCGCAGGGGAGACGTCGATGCCGTCGGCGCCGTAGACCTTGGTGGCGACCGCGTTGATCTTGTCTCGGATCGACATCTCGTCGGGGTAGAGCACCTCGAAGTTGCTGGGCTCTTCTGCTGCTTCCTTGACAGCGGTTGCCAGCTCGGCTGCGCCCTGACCACCGTCGGAGAAGTGTGTGCTGACCGCAGCTCGTGCACCGAATTCGGAGGCAATCTCGTGAATGGCAGCGATGTCTTCGTCGTGATCGCCGGGGAAGACGTTGATGGCAACCACGGGGGTGACGCCGTGGATCTGCATGTTCTCGAGCTGCTTGCGAAGATTGTCGCCGCCCTGGTGGACCTCGTCGGGGTTCACCTTGAGGAGGTCTTCGGGAAGTGGCTTGCCGGCAACGATGTTGTGCTTGCCAGAGTGCGCTTTGAGGCCACGAACCGTGGCAACCAGAACCGCAGCGTCAGGGGCGATGCCGGAGTAGCGGCACTTGATGTTGAAGAAGCGCTCGGCGCCCATGTCGGCTCCGAAGCCGGCCTCGGTGAGGAGGAAGTCGCTCATGTGGATGCCGATGCGATCGGCCACGATCGATGAGTTGCCAGTGGCGATGTTGCCGAAGGGGCCGGTGTGCACGAGCGCCGGTGTGTTCTCCAGCGTCTGCATGAGGTTCGGCTTGATGGCTTCCATCAAGATGACGGCCATCGAGCCAGCGGCGCCGATCTCCTCGGCGGTGATCGGGGTGCCCTCCTTGGTGTAGCCGAGCACGATCCGGCCAAGGCGTTCACGGAGATCCTGCATCGAGAAGCACAGGGCCAGAGCGGCCATGACTTCTGAAGCAGCGGTGATGTCGAAGCCGGTCTCGCGGGGAATGCCGTCGAGACGACCGCCAAGGCCGATCACCGCGTTGCGGAGGCTGCGGTCGTTGACGTCGAGCACTCGGCGCCACGTGATGTTGTGTGTGTCGAAGCCCGCTTCGTTGCCGTGGTAGAGGTGGGCATCGAGCATGGCCGAGCACAGGTTGTGCGCTGCGGTCACGGCGTGCATGTCGCCGGTGAGGTGGAGGTTGAACAGCTCCATCGGCACGACCTGGCTGTATCCGCCGCCGGCGGCGCCGCCCTTGATGCCGAAGGTCGGGCCCATCGAGGGCTGACGAATGGCGATGGTGGCTGACGAGCCGATGTGCTGGAACGCCTGGCCGAGGCCGACCGTTGTGGTGGTCTTGCCTTCGCCGAGCGGCGTCGGTGTGATGGCCGAGACCACGACGTACTTGGCCTTGGGACGGTCGGCCATGGCCTCGATGGCGTCGAGCTTGATCTTCGCAGCGCCGGTGCCATACGGCTCGAGGAGCTCGGTGGGAATGCCGGAATCTGCAGCGACTTCGGGCAGCGCTTTGAGGTTGGCGCCCTTGGCGATCTCGAGGTCTGAGGGGAAGGCCATGTGTTGCTCCGGCGTCAGTAGAAGCTGCGCTTGCGCGCCGCGGGGCCGTCAGTAGAACGCACCCAATCGCAGCTGTAAACGGTCACGCCAAGGGTTGTGCTGAGCGAGACGCCTTTGCCACCAGGCGAAAGTCTCCCACATGGTGGAAGCTAGCCAGCGAGGGGTGAGGTCAGGTGTGCGGTGACCGCCGCTCGGATGCGCTGGTCGAACGCGTGGATGTGCTGTTCGACCAGGGTGGCCACGCGATCGCTGTCGCCTGAACGAAGTGCTCCGAGGATCTCTACGTGCTCGGTCACGGCGTGGCTCATGTCTGGTACGTCGGACAGGTACTGATGCCAGAGGCGATCACTCTGGGCGTAGAGCATGTCGAGGGTGTCGAGCAGGAACCGGTTCTCTGCGGCAGCCCACATGATCTCATGGCAGCGCCGGTCAGTCGCCATCAGCTCTCGACCCGACAGCGAGGACAGCTCGGCACGGGTGAGCTCGGCTTCCATCGCGTCCCACTGATCGGCTCTACCACGGGCGGCTGCGAGTCGCGCCGCGTAGGGCTCCAGTACGAATCGAGTTTCGAGCAGGGTCGACAACTCGGCGACGTCGATGGCGGTGACGAACATTCCACGCCTCGGGATGACCTGGATGAAGTGTTCCCTGGCGAGCCGCTGGAGCGCCTCGCGGATTGGGGTGCGGCCAATGTCGAGCTGCTCCCGCAGTGTGTCCTCGCGGACGACGTCGCCGGGTGCGAGCTCGAGTTGGATGATCAGCTGGCGAATGCGTTGATATGCCTGCTCGCTCAGCGATGGTGCGAGTTCTTGGCTCATGGTGGCTCAGTATTCGAGAGGGCTTGCCCCGACGAGTGTCGGTGCCTAGTATCGGAATGATACACACCAGATATATCACGTGTCGCAGCAGCGGAACGAAACTGACAGCCAGTGCACCAGCATCAACCAGCACCGAAGAGAACGAGGCCAGGACATGAGTGACTTCCCCACCAACGCAAAAGTGGTTGTGATCGGTGCTGGCATCGTCGGCAACTGCCTGGTTGGCCATTTGGCCGACCTTGGATGGACCGACATGGTGCTGGTCGAGAAGGGTCCGCTGCCCAACCCCGGTGGGTCCACCGGCCACGCCTCGAATTTCATCTTCCCCGTTGACCACAACAAAGAGATGGCGTTGCTCGGCGTCCAGAGTGCAAACCAATATCGCGATCTCGAACTGTCGGTCGACTGCGGCGGCATCGAAGTCGCCCGCACCCCGGAGCGTATGAACGAGCTCAACCGTCGCATGACCTCCGCGATGTCGTGGGGTGTCGATGCCAAGCTGCTCACTCCCGGCGAAGTGAAAGAACTCGTGCCGTTCATCAACGAAGAGGTGATTCTCGGCGGCTTCTACTGCCCTACGGTTTCGGTGGTCGACTCGCTCGAAACCGGCACCCAGATGCGCAACAAAGCACTGTCCAAGGACGCCGTGCAGGTCTTCGCCAACACCGAAGTGCTCGACCTCGTCACCGAAGAAAGCCACGTCCCCGGCCAAACCACGATCAAGGCCGTCGTCACCGACAAAGGCACGATCGAGGCCGAGTATGTCGTGATCGCCAGCGGCGTGTGGAGCAACCGGGTGGCCAACATGGCCGGCGCCTACATCCCGCTCGTCCCCGCTGTGCACCAGATGGCCGACGTCGGTCCGATGGACATCCTGGCCGAGACCAACAACGAGATCGGCTACCCGATCGTCCGTGACATGGACACCTTCTGTTACGAGCGGCAGAGCGCCGGCTCGATGGAAGTCGGCTCCTACGGCCACCGCCCGATTCTGCATCACCCCGACGAGATCCCCTCGAACGACGAAGCAGCGCTGTCGCCGACCGAGATGCCGTTCACCCCTGACGACTTCGACGAGCAGATGGAAACCGCCATCGAACTGATGGACATGCTCGGCGACGCCGAGATCAAGTACGCCATCAACGGTCTGCTCTCCCTCACCCCCGACGCCATGCCGTGCCTGGGCGAGATCCCTGAAGTCCGTAACCTGTGGTCGGCCGCCGCCGTTTGGGTCAAGGAAGGCCCTGGCATGGCCCAGGTCGTGGCCGAGTGGATGACCTACGGGTACCCCCGAGTCATCGATTCTCATGCATCGGACATCGCTCGCTTCTACGAGCACGAAAAGTCCGACGAGCACATCTGGGCTCGGGCCGACGAGCACTTCAACAAGACCTACGGCATCGTCCACCCGGCCGAGCAGTGGGAGGGTCGCCGCAACCTGCAGGTCGGCCCCTACTTCTCTCGTCAGGAAGAGCTCGGTGCCTTCTTCTTCGGTGCCCGCACCTGGGAGCGGCCGCAGTGGTACACCTCGAACGCCGATCTCGTTGAGCGCTATGGCCTCGAAGATCGCCCCACCGAGTGGGACAACCGCTGGTGGAGCCCCATCACCATGGGCGAGCACCTCAACCTGCGTGAGAACGCCGGCATGATCGACCTCAGTGCCTTCCAGGTCTACGAACTCGAAGGCCCGGGTGCCGTTGCCTACGCCGAGTACCTTGCGGTGAACAAGGTCGACAAGCCGGTCGGCTCCTCGACCTACACGCCATGGCTCACCCCCGACGGTGGCTTCCACTCTGACCTCACGATGATGCGAGTGGCCGAGGACAAGGTCCGCATCGTCACCGGCGTGTTCGACGGCGGTCGTGACAGCTTCTGGGTCAAGAAGCACCTGCCCGCAGACGGCTCGGTCACCTTCACCGACATCACCAACGACACCACCACGCTTGGTCTCTGGGGTCCGAACGCCCCGGCCATCCTCGGCCAGCTCACTGATCACGATCTCAGCCAAGAGGGCTCGCCGTACGGCTCGCTCCGCAACGTCGAGATCCAGACCGCCGCCGGTCCGATCAAGGTCACGCTCTTCCGTATCTCTTATGTTGGCGACACCGGCTGGGAGATCTACACCGCGTGGGACAATGGTCCAGCGCTGTGGGACGCCCTCATGGAGGCGGGCGCCGAGCACGGTCTTCGCCCCACGGGGGCTGGTGTCTACGGCACCTCCGGCCGGCTTGAAAAGGGGTACCGCCTCATGGGTGCCGAGCTCGAAAGCGAGTACACCCCGGTCGAGGCCGGTCTCGCTCGCCCGAAGGTCAAAGCCGCCGACTTCATCGGCAAGGAGGCCTACCTCAAGGCCCGTGAAGCCGACCCCATCGCCAAGATGTGCACGCTCACCATCGAGGACCTCACCGACAGCAACGGGATCAAGCGCTACCCGCAGGGTGGCAACGAGCCGATCCTCACCCTCGACGGCGAGCGCATCGTTGATGCCCACGGCCGCGTGTCTCGGGTCTGCACCGCCGGCCCCGGTCCGTCGGTCGGCAAGCACCTGCTGCTGGCCTATCTGCCAACCGAACTCGCGGTCATCGGCACCGATCTGCTCGTCGGCTATCAGAACCAGACCTTCCCCGTGAAGGTCGCCGCCATCGAAGGCGCCGTCTTCGATCCCTCCGACTCGCGATTGAAGGGCTGATGCGAATCTTGGTGTGTGTCAAGCGGGTGCCGGCACCCGGGGCGAAGATCAACATCACCGCCGACGAACAAGATGTCGACACCGCACACCTCGGGTTTGCCATGAGCCCGCACGAGGAGTGCGCCGTCGAAGAAGCCGTGCAGCTGATCGAGAAGCACGGAGGCGAGGCCACGGTTCTCACCCTCGGCCCGCCCGAGGCGCAGGAACAGCTGCGTTACTCGGCCTCGCTCGGCATTCAGCATGCGGTGCTGCTCAGCACCGACGGAACCGCGTGGGATCCCCAGCGGACTGCCCGAGCCATTGCTGGCGCTGTTGAGACACTCGAAGCCCGACCGGCCGATGAGGGCGGCGGTGCGTTCGACCTCATCCTGTTCGGCAACGAGAGCGCCGACTCCGGCGGGTTCCAGGTCGGTGTCCGAGTTGCTCACGCCATCGGCCGCCCGATCGTCAATGCCATCAAGGGCATCGAGATGGTGGATGACGGTGTGACAGCCAAGCGCGACATCGACGGCGGCTTCGAGGTCTACTCGCTTCCGATCCCCGCCGTTCTTGGCGTGAAGGAAGGCTTGAACCTTCCTCGCTATCCCACGATGAAGGGCAGGTTGGCGTCGAAGAAGGTGCCGGTCACGATCATTGATCTCGAGGCGATCGACGCCGAGGCCGGCGGCCAGGCCAAGGTCCGCTTGCTGCCACCGCCGGAAACCGAGAGCACCACGATCACGCTCGGCGAAGGCCCCTCGGCTGCCGCAGCAGTGGTCGACCTCCTCGAGGAATTGGGCGTGATGTCATGACCGAAGTTCTTGTTCTGGCCGAGCACGACCGTGGCGTCCTCGCTGATGCCACGCTTGAGGCGCTGACGTTCGCCCGTTCGATCGATGACGCCGAGATCACCGTGCTGGTGTGCGGCGATCACGACTTCGCCGATGACCTTGGTGCACACGGCGCTTCGTCGGTCCACGTCGCCGAGCATGATCTGCTCGACGAGGACTTCGGTCCCGATGCGTGGGGTCAGACCCTCGCCGGTTGGATCGAGGACAACTCGCCGGACATCGTGCTGGCGTGCGGCACGTCCAAGGGCAACGAGGTGCTCGCTCACGCGGCAGCAAGGCTCGACCTTCCCTTCGTGGCGAATTGCGTCGAGCTCAACGCTGAGGCCGATGAGATGACTCGAGTGCAGTGGGGCGGATCGTTGTTGGAGAGCGCAACGCTCGACGCCGACGTGAAGATCGTCTCGGTGGCGCACCATGCCGTTGAGGCTGCTGCTGGTGGTGAAGTCGATTGCTCGACTGAGACGTTCACGCCGGATCTCGATGAACGCGCTGCGATCACCATGGTGAAGGGTCGTGAGCTTGCCGAGGCTGGCGTGACGTTGGCCACTGCCCCAATCGTCGTCGGCGGCGGCCGAGCCGTCGGTGGAGCTGACGAGTTCGCCCCACTCGAAGAACTGGCGGCATTGCTTGGCGGCCGTGTCGGCTGCTCTCGTGCGGTCACCAACAACGGCTGGCGTCCTCACGCCGATCAGGTCGGCCAGACGGGCACCCGGATCGCGCCCGAGCTCTACATCGCCAGTGGTATCTCCGGTGCCATCCAGCACTGGGTCGGAGCCATGGCGAGCAAGCAGATCTTGGCGATCAACACCGACCCGTCAGCCAACATGGTGACCAAGGCCGACTACGCCGTGATCGGCGATCTCCATGAGGTGATTCCGGCCATCGTGGCCGAGGTCAAGTCACGCCGCAGCTGAGGTGGTCGCCGGCATGGGAACGGCGACAGGGGTTGGCATCGGGATGATGGTTGCCGATGCCGTTTCGATCTTGCGCGCAAGCACGACCGTGACCCCGGCCTCGGCCATCCTGCGGCGGAACCACCAGATACCGATGGCGATGGTCATCGACGTGGTCACGGGGCCGAGGAACGCCTTCAAGATCAAGAAATTCGTGATCGACTGGGTCATCAAGAGGTAGAGCGTCACGGCTCCGTTCAGCAGGCTCGTCGCTCCCCAGAGAAGCGACAGGCGAGGAAAGAAGGCCGCGAACGCTGGCTCGTTCTCGGTGGCTTCGTCGAAGGGGCAGAAGTCCTTGACCAGGCGTTCAGCGAGCGGGAACCCGAGCGGAACCGAGACCATGAACGCCAGACCGATCAGAACCGTGCTGATGGTCGGCTGGATGAAGTACGCAAGGATGCTGCCCGTGGCGACGGCCACGATGGTCTTGGCCGTGTTGCCGACGATGCTGAGGATCACGAGCCCAGCGATGCGATGGCCGTGGGCCCGCTGATACGCCACGAGACCGAGTGAATAGGCCAAGGCGGTCAGGACGGCGGGGGTGATGCCGGTCGAACTGAACAGGGCCAGGAAGATGAGGAGCGGCACGATTTTGCCGGTGACGACGTTGACCCACGCATGGGCAACGATTGCCCGAAGGCCAGGAATGACGACGCAGCGATCCACATGTCAACCATCGACCACGGAGAGTGGCCGATAACCACAGTGACTTGAATCAGGTCAAACGGCTCAGGTTCAGCGAGACCGGAGGGCGAGCGGGAGGACTGGGCCGAGACCGGCATCAGCCAGCACGGAGCTGGCAATGGCGAGGGTCCAGCGGCTGTCGACCTCGTCATCGATCAGCAGCACGGGGCCGGATCGCACGTCGTCAGCGGGGAGCTGTGCAGCGTCGACGCTCAGGCGCCCCCACAGATTGCCGACCTGGTGGGCCGAGTTCGACTGCTCGGCCTGGAACCCGGCGTCGTGTGACCGATCGAGGGCCGCAGCATCGGCGAGTGCCGGGAAGACCGGGAGCTTGCCGAGCGCTCCGAGCCCGGCAGCGACCGCACCGATCAGGTCATCTCGACGCCGTGACGGCATCGGGCAGATCCAGGTCGGACGTTGCGCCCATGGCCAGCGCTTGAGCACAGCAGCCAGCGCGGGAACGAGCTCGGGTGGGAGCGCTGCGGCCTCACCGCGATCGGCCGCCCTGATCAGCTCTTCGATGATGGGGTTCCATCCGCCATCGCCCACGCGGGCGAGCGCCCGGCCCTCCTGGTGCTGGACCTCTTTCTTGATCTTGCCTTTCGGGGCAGCAAGGCCGGTCGGCCATTGCTTCCTGGCGTCGATCACCACATCGCCGCCACGGAGGCGTTGGCCTGCCGCAGCCACCTCGGCCGGGTCGACGGTCGGGTCGAGTTGGTTGCCGGTGCAGTTGTCGCAGCGCCCGCAATCGGTGGCTTCGGCATCATCGAGCGCCTCTCGCAGATAGCGAAGTCGACAGCCCGTGAGGGCAGACCAGTCTCGCATCTGCTCGCCTTCGTCTCGCCGCATCTGTTTCAGCGTGTCAACCAGGGTGTGGTCGTAGTTCCACTCCTCAGAGGTGCGAGCCCAGCCGCCCTTCACTCGCTCGACGGCACCATCGACATCCAAGATGTTGAGCAGCGTGTTCAGCCGGGTGCGGCCGAGGTTCACGTTCTTCTCGAGCGCAGCCACCGACGACGAACCGAACTGCTCGAGTTCGTCGAGGACCGAGCGGCAGATGCTCTCGCTCGGCATCGAGACCGACTCGAACCAGCGCCAGACGGCGGCGTCTTCGGTTGGGCGGGGGAGGGCGATGACCTCGGCCCGGTCGATGTTTCGACCCGCACGCCCGATCTGTTGGTAGTAGGCGACGGGAGATGGTGGAAGGCCGAGGTGCACGCAGAACGCCATGTCGCCCTTGTCGAAACCCATGCCAAGCGCCGAGGTCGCAACCAGCGCTTTGAGCTCGTTGCCCCGTAGCTGCCGCTCGAGCAGTAGCCGGCGTTCTGGATCCACGCCACCGCTGTACGCCTCGACGGCGTGATCGCGAGACCGAAGCCACGCGGCGGTGGTTTCTGCTTGATCGACGGTGAGGCAGTAGATGATGCCGGAGCCATCGAGGCTGTTCAGCCTCTCGGCGAGCCACGCAAGGCGGTGAGCATCGTCGGGCAGTTCGACCACGCCGAGATGCAGCGACGTCCGGTCGAGCGATGTGCGGAGGACGAGCGTGTCGTCGCCGAGTTGGGCCGCAACGTCGTCGGTCACGCGCTGGTTGGCGGTCGCCGTGGTGGCCAGAACTGGGGTCCAATCCGGCAACTCGTCGAGCAGGCGCCGGAGGCGTCGGTAGTCGGGTCGGAAATCGTGACCCCAGTCGGAGATGCAATGGGCCTCATCGCAGACCAGCGCAAAGGCCCGCGTGCGCATCGTGTCGAACACCCGGCTGCGGAACCCTGCATTGGCCAGGCGCTCGGGAGCGATCAGGAGGAGGTCGACCTCGTCGGCTTCGATTTTGGCCTCGATGGAACCCCACGCATCGAGGTTGGATGAGTTGATGGTCTCGGCTGACAGGCCGAGCTTGCGGGCTGCGTCGACCTGGTCGCGCATGAGCGCGAGCAGCGGCGACACCACAACCGTTGGCCCCCACCCTCGGTCTCGCAGCATGCGGGTGGCGCTGAAGTAGACCGCTGACTTTCCGAAGCCAGTGCGGGCGACCAGCAGCGTGCGCTGGCGGCCTGCAACCACGGCCTCGACCGCCGCCAGCTGCTCTGGTCGAGCGGTAGCGCCCTCGCCAGCCAATGCCGCGATGTGCCCATCGAGCTCGGCTGCGACCTCGGACGGAGAGGGTCGTGACGGTTCGGTCAGCATGAGCTGTGTCTAGCAGCGGTGGTGTGACACTCGCTCGAACGGTCCGAAGCCCACCCGATCGTCGATTTCGTGGAACGATGCGTGGGTGACCGCCGCACCAGAGATCCCCCGTCGATCATGGCTGACCCTGGGGGTGACCTCGCTCGTCGGTTTCATGGTGAGTCTGGAGATCACGATCATCGCCCTGGCGTTTCCCGAGATTCGTGAGCAGTTCCCTGATGCCGCAGAATCGACGCTGTCGTGGATCATCACGGCCTACAACATCGGGGTCGCTTCGTTGCTGCTGGTGTCAGGTTGGGCTGCGGACCGATTCGGACGCAAGCGCCTGTTCCTTCTTGGTCTCGCGGTGTTTGCCATTGGTTCGTTCGCTTCTGGGCTGGCGCCCAACGCCGAACTGCTGATCGCGGCGCGAGTACTGCAGTCGATTGGTGGGGCGATGCAGTTCCCCGCTGGTTTGGCCTTGTTGTTGCCGGCGTTCCCCTTCGAGCGGCGACAGATGGCCATTGGGATCTGGGGGGCCATGGGTGGCCTGGCCGCCGCGCTCGGCCCTCCGATCGGTGGCATCCTCGTTGGCATCTTCGGCTGGCGAGCGGTGTTCTTGATCAACGTCCCGATTGCGCTGTTCGCACTTGTTGCCGGGCAGGCTTGGCTGGAGGAGAGCGTCGGCGAGAACGCCGACGGATCGGTGGCAAGCGGCCGAGTCGATCTGATCTCGATCCCATTGGCGAGTGTTGGCGTTGGCGTGATCATCCTCGGCATCGTGCAGTCAGAATCGTGGGGACTGGCCTCGCCGTCGACGTTGACCGCCGTAGCGATCGGGTTGAGCTTGATCATCCTCTTCGTCGTTCGATCTCGTCGCCACCCTGCACCACTGTTCGACCTCGACCTGTTCCGCCTGCGGAGCTATTCGCTCGGCATCATCGGAACGACGGCATTTGTTGTCGGCTTCTTCGCCTTCTTCGTGCCCTTCCCGACCTTCATCCAAGAGGCATGGGGCTGGTCACCGATCAAGACGGGCCTCGCGCTGGTCCCAGGACCCACACTGGCCGCGCTGCTCTCGCCACCGCTCGGCAGATTGGCCGACCGGATCGGCAACGGTCCGATCCTTGCTGTCGGTGGCGTGGCTGGTGTGGTCGCCATGAGCCTGCACCTGATGCTCACCGGGGAGGAGCCGAGCCTGTTTCTCGGTGTGATCTTGCCCGGCTTGTTCCTCGGCGTTGCTGCCGGCTGCAGCTTCGCGATGTCGGTCGGAGCGGTCATGCGAGACGTGCCGGCATTCCGATTCGGTATGGCGGGAGCGGGCAGGACCACGGTGTTTCAGCTCGGTGTTGCCCTCGCCATTGCATTGGCTGTTGCCGTGGTGGGCCGGGCCGACACCACCGCTGAACGTCTGAGTGCCGCACAGAACGGTTGGTGGCTCTGCATGGCTGCCTTTGGCCTCCAAGCGGTGGTGTTCGGCCTGTTCTTCCCTCGAGGAAACCCCGACCGCCAGGCGGTCTAGGAAATGAGTGTGCGACGGGTCAGTCGTCGATGGCTTGGTAGACCAGCGAACGCATGACTCGGTCGGGTGATTCGACGCCGGTCATGTATTGGGTCATGAAGATGCCGACAAGATCCTCGACGGGATCGACCCAGTAGTAGGTCTTGGCTGCACCGGCCCATCCGTACTCGCCGACCGAACCCGGTCCGGCGCTGGCAGCGACGTCCATCATCACCCGTGAACCCAACCCGAACCCGAGGCCGCCGTTGTCTCGGCCGAGCAACTCGAACGGCAGGAGGCCAGCCGGTAGATGATTGGCGTGCATGAGCTCGAGGGTTTTGCGGCTGACGATGCGGGTGCTGTCAAGCGTGCCGTTGTTCAACAGCATCTGGGCGAACCGCGCATAGTCGCCAATGGTCGAGAAGAGTCCGAGGCCACCGCGCACGAACACCTCCGGGGTGTTGGTCGGGTAGGTGGCGGACACGTCGATGCGTTCGTTGAATCCGGTGAGCGCGGCCTCGACCAGTTGGGTGACGCCATGGTTCTCGCCGACCAGGTCAGGCAGGCCGTACATAGCAGCAAGGCGGCCGAGCTCGCTGTCGGGCACGCCGAAGTCGGTGTCGGTCATGCCCAGCGGTTCGAAGATGCGCTCGGACAAGAACGCTCCGAGCGGTTGGTCCGAGAGCACCTCGATGAGACGGGCGGCAACGTCGATGCTGACGCTGTAGTGCCACCGCGCACCGGGCTGGCTGGAAAGCGGAATTGCCGCAAGTTCGTCGATGGTCTCGGCCAGCGAACGGCTGGCGTTGTTCATGATGCGTGCGTCTCGGTACATCTGGCCGACCGGTGTGTCCTCCATGAAGTCGTAGGTGAGCCCACTGGTGTGGGTGAGGAGATTGCGAATGTCGATCGGGTGGGCTTGCGGCACGAGCGAACCATCAGCTGCGAGTACCTGGGTGGAACCGAACGCAGGCAGGTACTTGGCGACGGGGTCTTCGAGCTGGAACAGCCCCTCTTCGTGGAGGAGCATCAGCGCAGTGCTGACGATGGGCTTGGTCATCGAGTAGATCCGGAAAATGGTGTCCGGCGTCATCTCCAACGCGGCCTCGGCGTCTCGTTGGCCGAACAGTTCCGCGTGGACGACCTTGCCTCGTCGCAGCACCATGGTGCTGGCGCCACGTATCACTCCGTCATCGACGTATCGCTGCATCACTGTGCCGATGCGTCCGAGCCGTTGCGAGCTCATGCCGACGCTCTCTGGTGTTTCAATGGGCAGGCTCATGCGAGTCTCCTGGGTCGATGCGGTGCCCAAGAAAACCACGGTTCTCGGCGCTCAGCGAACTCGACTGTGCCTCGGGCGTTCGTTCAGCCCGGCACGACCAGCCTGCTCGCTTCGTTGGCTGCGTCGATGGCGTCAGCATCTTCGATCTTGCCGTCAGCATGGATGGCGAAGCGCCCCCGTGTCGGACCGTGATTGGGTTCCGCGGTCGGCCATGGCCAGCCGCCGAACTGGGTAGCCCGGTAATCGGCGAAGGCCTGCTGGATTTCGGCGTCAGTGGTCATGACGAACGGGCCGTAGCGGGCGACGGGTTCGGCGATGGGAGCACCCTGCAGGATCAAGCACTCGACGCCTGCAGATCCGGCGGTGAGCGTCAGATCGGCGCTGCTGTCGAGGAGTGCACCGTTGCCAGCGTCGAGTGTCTCATCGCCGATCGTGATCGATGATCCCTCGAAGGCGTACAACACTCGCTCGGTGTCGATGCCCCGAACGGCGGGGAGAACAATGTCGGCTCCGGGTTGGAAACTCAGGTGCCAGATGGCGACTTCTGCATTGCGACGAGCCGCCCAAGAGTTGGGCGGGGGAGTGGCTGGTGTTTCATCGAACAACTCGCCGGCGATGACGGTGATGTCAGTGGTTGCGGTCGGGTTTTGCGTTCCAGGGCGGCGCAGTTTCGGCGTGTCATGGCGCCACAGCATCGTGAAGTACGGGTCGACCATCTTGTCTTCGGCCGGCAGGTTGAGCCAGATCTGGAAGAGTTCAAGCGGATTGGGCTGATCGCTTTGGAGAAGCGGGAACATCTCGCAGTGCTGCACGCCCGCGCCAGCGGTCATCCACTGCGTGTCGCCGTCGCCGAAGCGGGCCGTGGCACCGAGTGAGTCGGCATGGTCTATCCGACCAGTACGAACGTAGGTGACGGTTTCGAAGCCGCGGTGTGGATGCTGAGGAAACCCAGGTACGACAAGCCCGTGGTACATGTTCCAGCCATCCTTGCCCCCAAAGTCTTGACCGAGATCTCGGCCGTCGAGGTCGGTGTCGGGGCCAAGACGATCATTCGCCGCTGGGTAGTCGTCGAGGTGGTGGGCGACGAAGAGGAAGGGGTCGATCGTCGGCCATTGTGTGCCGAGCGGGAAGGTCTGGCGGATCGGTGGATTGCTCATCGGCACAGGGTAGCAAAGTAATTCAAATTCTAACCATCAAGGATTCGAAGGAGTTCGAACAAGGTCAGTCCCGCTCGGCAGAGGGGAGTCGGATCGACACCGTTGCGCCATCGCCGATCGAGGATTCTGCCCAGATCTTGCCATCGAGTCGGCTGACAAGGCGGTGGCAGATGGCGAGTCCGATGCCGTTGCCTTCGAATCGGTCACGTCCGTGGAGTCGGCGGAACGGTTCGAAGATCTCCTCGGCGCTTCCTTGGTCGAAGCCAATGCCGTTGTCGGACACGGTGATCGTGACGAAGTCATCGTGCACTCGGGTCGAGATGCTGACGACCGGGGGGTCGTTGGACCGATACTTGATCGAGTTGGCGATGACGTTGGTGAGAATCACACTGAGCGCAACAGGGTCGGTGAAGACAGGATCGAGTTCCTCCATTTCGATCACTGCGCTCGCCTCTTCGATTTCCAGGTCGAGGTCCATCAGCGTCTGCTGGATGATGCTGGCAACGTCGCACCGAAGGATGACCAACGCATCGCTGCCGGCCGATGCGAGCTGCAGCAAGCTGTCGACCATGTCGATCATGCGGGCCGAACTCTGTTCGATCCGGGTCAGGAAGAATCGAGCGGGGTGTTCGTCCTCGATCGTCTCGGCCGCGAGTTCGCTGTACGCCGCAAGGGATCTCAGCGGCGCCTTGAGATCGTGGGCCGCAGTGTGAACGAACGAGTCCAGGTCGGCGTTGCGGTCGGCGAGGTCTGACACTGTCGTCTCCAGCGCACTCGTTTGGCCTCCAGCTTGCGCCTCGAGGTGGGCAAGATCCTTCGGCGTGTCGGCTCGTGCTTCGTTGTCGATCACGGCGATCACGAGTTCCTCATCGGACCTGACGCACCGGAACTCGACGTGGCGAACCGAACCCTCGGCCAGAAGAAGGCGGAGAGCGATGGCCGCTTCGCCGCTCTCGACGGCCTGAAGGGTTCGTGTTCGATCTTCGGGGTGAACTGATTGGAGTGCTCGATCGAAGGGGAGGCCGGTGAGTTGGCGGTAACGGTCGTCGAGGTCGATGGTGTCGTCGGCTTGCTTGATCACGAGGGCGAGCGACGTTGCGCGCGCCGCCGCTCGGAGGCGTGGATCCGAGCGGTCGGCCCGGGAGCTGCGGTCAGCGGGGCTTCGGAGATCGATCGACTCTCCGGTTGTGCTCATCGGTGGCTGGCTTGCTGAGAGGGCCATTGTGGGATCTACCCGTTGCGGACTGAGCGCTCCTTGGGAAGGATCGCTCGGCTCCAGTGATCGCGGGTGTGAGCGAACAGGTTGGTGGTCGCTGTGATGGAGTCTGGCTTCTGGAAATAGACGTTGGCGCCGTTTCGATAGGCGTGATCGACCCGGTCGAGGTCGGTGGTGCCGGACAACATCACGATCGGAAGGGTCGCCGTGGTTGGCATCTCGCGGATCTGGGCGATGATCTCAGCTCCGCCCATGTCAGGAAGCCCGAGATCGAGGAAGAGCACGTCGGGGATGTCTCCCGCTTCCAGGCGCTCGAGCATGTCGATACCAGAGCTGAACATTTCAGCCTGTACGTCGTCGACTTCTTCGAGAGCGAGTGTAAAAATTTCTCGATCAGAAGGGTCATCCTCAACCATGAACCAACGCTCCATGGCAAAAAGTTACACAACTGCTTGTCGACACTGGGTGATGGTGGTTGCCCATTGTCGTCTGATCAATTTTGGTCAGACGCTCGGTCGGGGCTGGCTGACCGTCAGTGTGGTGCTCGGGCCGTCAGTGTGGTGCTCGGGCCGTCAGTGTGGTGCTCGGGCCGTCAGTGTGGTGCTCGGACCGTCACGATCATGCCGCCGTGTTCGTCAATGCCGATCCACTCGCTGGCGATGGGTGGGGGCGGGATCTTGAAGTCCACGTCGTCGGGGTCTGAGCCCACGACTTCGAGTGAGACGCCCCCGCGGTCGGCGTCGGACGTGACGATCAGCGTGGACGGCGACATCTCGCGAGCGGCCGAGGCCAGCAACTCCTGCGCAAGCCGCAGGGTGAGATGGGCACGAGCTGGATCGACCGAAGGATCGATGTCGTTGCCGGCTTTCCAGTCGATGCCGATGAAGGCACCAACATCTTCTCGGAGGGCGAGAGCTTCGATCTCGATGGCGAGCTTGAGCGGATTCTCGGTGTTGACGAACGGACTGGGGTCTTCGACCGGGTTGGCGGCAACGCTGTAGCGCCAGGTGCGGTCGCTTCGCACCAATTCGAGGTCCCAGGCCATACCGGGGCTGAAGCCGGGGACATCGAGACCCGATCCATCGTCAGACACCAAGACAGCGGGTACCGACGGGACACTGCGCTTTGCTGCCTGGTCGGCTGCTTCGAGCAACTGCACCTGGAGTTCTTCGTTTTGGCGAGTCAGAGCGAGGTTGAGATCGTTGTTGACCTCAGCGCGTTCTTCGTGCTGCTCGATGGCCACTTTGGCTTCAGTGAGCGCCTGGGCCTGATCGGCGAGTTCGACGTCGACGACGTGGCGTGCTTCGAGGGCTTCTTCGAGTTGGCGCTGGAGGTCATCCATCCGGGCGGACAGGTGCTCGATCGATTCGCGATCGTTGGCCTTGCCCTGCTCGAGCTCAGTGTTGATCTCCTGGATCCTGAGCAGGTCAGCCTCGAGCGAAGCGGCACGAGTTCGTTCTCTGTCGATTTGGGTGTTGACGCCCTTGATGTCGGTTTCGGAGCGGCTCAGGGCTTCCTTGGTCGATGCGAGCGCGCCTCGCGACTGCAACAACACCATCAGCAAGACGAGTGCGACCACGGCGCACAGCACGGCAATGACAACAGACACCGCCGCAGACTACCCACTGCGTACGATCGGCCCATGGCGACCACCTCGAATGCTTCGATCCTTGCGATGTTGGATGAACTCGTGACGCTGACCGCGTTGAAGGAGGGCAGCCCTCAATCGTTCAAAGTGCGCGGCTACGAGAAGGCGAAACAGGGCCTCCAATCTGCCGTCGGGCCGATCGCCGATCTTTCGCCCAGCGAGTTGATAGCGGTGAAAGGCGTTGGCAAGTCAACGGCCAGCAAGATCCGCGAATTCATCGACACCGGGTCGGTCGGCAAGATCGTGTCGCTTCGAGAGGAGTTTCCTGCAGAGGTCGTTGCGCTCAGCCGAATCCCCGGGCTCGGGCCCAAGACCTTGGCCCTGGTGCGCTCCGAACTCGGCGTCGAGAATGTCGAGGACCTACGGGCAGTCATCGAGTCCAAGCAGTTGCGGACCTTGCCGGGGCTCGGCGCTACCAGCGAAGCCAAGATCGCCAAGGCCATCGATCGCCTCGGGTTGACCGGCAAGGATCATCGCACCCCGATTGCCGACGCCCTCCCGCTGGCCGAGCGATTGGTCGCCGATCTCGAAGCCATCGAGGGCGTCGAGGCGGCCCAGTACTGCGGTTCGCTCCGCCGATTCTCCGAAACGATCGGCGATATCGACATCACGGTTGCTGCCACGGACGGCCCGGCCGTGATGGAGGTCGTGCGTCACCATCCCGACGCCGTCGACATCGTGGTCAGCGGTGACACCAAGACGTCCTTCCTCACCGCCGCCGGGTTGCAGATCGACGTTCGAGTGGTCGACCCGGAGCAGTTTGGTGCCGCGACGCTCTACTTCACCGGCTCGAAGGCCCACAACATCGAGCTTCGGCAGCGAGCGATCGATCGCGCAATGACGCTCAACGAATACGGCCTGTTTCGAGTTGACGTTGCGTCGGGCGAGACGGGGGAGTGTGTGGCTCGCTCGACCGAGGCGGAGATCTATGCCGCTCTCGAGCTGGCGGAAGTTCCGCCGACCATGCGCGAAGCCACGGGCGAGGTCGAGGCGGCTGACCAACTGACCGAAACGACGTTGCCCGAACTGATCAAAAGAGAACACATCCGGGGGGATCTTCACTACCACACCGACCGTTCAGGTGATGGCCGTTCCACTGTCGCAGAGATGGTGGCCGTCGGCGCTGCAGCCGGCTACGAGTACCTGGCCATCACTGACCACGGCGAGGATCTTGCCATCAACGGCTCGAGTGCAGAAGAGATGCTCGAACATCGCGAGGTCATCCGGACGCTACAGGCTTCGTATTCCGACCTTCGCATCTTGTGGGGCTGTGAGCTGAACATCGACGCCGACGGCGGACTCGACTACTCCGACGATTTCCGGGCGATGTTCGACTACACCGTGGCATCGGTGCATTCGCACTTCGACCAATCGGTCCAAGCCCAGACCGACCGGCTTCTGGCCGCCATCAGCGACCCGACTGTCCACTCGATTGGTCACCTCACCGGCCGCTACATCGGGCGGCGCCCCGGCATCGAGATCGATGTCGATGTGGTCCTCGACGCGCTGGTCGAACACGACGTTGCCCTCGAGATCAACGGAGCGCTTCAGCGCCTCGATGCCGCATCTGACGTCGTTCGCCAGGCGGTGGCGAAGGAGGTCAAGCTCGTGATCAACACTGACAGTCATCACACGTCGGAACTGGGGCGGATGGAGTACGGCGTCCTCACTGCTCAGCGGGGTTGGGCGCCCAGGGATCTCGTGATCAACACCTGGGAGCCCGCCCGCTTCTTCGACTGGCTCGAATCAAAGTCTTGACTCGAGGTGTCTCAGTTCCTCGAAGGAATCGCGTCGAGGAGAGCTGCGTCGTAGTAGAGCGCCCCGTCGTCGCCTGAGTCGCCGATGAACACCGAGTCGAGCGAGACCGATTCGTCACCGGGGACGAAGAACTGGACGAAGTACGGGTACGCCGTTCCGACAGGAATCTCGGCATCGGTCAGTGCCTGATAGCCGTTCGCCTGGAGTGGATCGTCCTCGCAATAGAAGGAATTCCACGGCATGGCCTGGCCACCAGCGATCAAGCCGAAGTCTGGTGTGTCGAAGCCATCGGTCACCGCACCTTCGGGGATGTCGGTGGGCGTGATCACGCCAACAACGGCGAAACAGCGCCCGGCGACGTCAGAGAAGCTGCTGACTTCAGTAGCGACCAGCCCGTCGATGAGGGACTCCCACGAGGTCTCGCTGAACGAGTCGGTGTAGGTGAAGCCCGCACCAGTCAACGGTGTGATGCCTTCGGGAAGCGTGCCGAGACTCGCCGACCGGTCGGCTGCAGGCAGGGACGGGATGACGTCGACGGAGAAGAACTTGGCGCCCCCGTCCTCGGTTGGATCACCAGCAATGATCGATTCGGCGGTCGCTCCCTCGGGAACGAAGAAGTCGACGTAGAACGGATAGACGGTGCCGAGGGTGACCTCTGCATCCCACAGTCGGCCGAAGCCAGCGAGTTCGATGTCGTCGGTTTCGCAATCACTCTCGTCCTCGATCTGGACGCCGGCAGCAACCGTCACAAAGTCGGGTGCGTCGAAGCCTTCCGACAGCTGGCCGTCGTCGATCTGGGTCGGGGTGAGCGTTCCGACAAGCACGAGACACGAACCCTCCTCGTCGACGAAACTGTCCTTCACACCCTCGACGACGCCGAAGAGCTCAACGTCCCAGGTCGTGTCGTCGAACTGGCCCTTGTAGGAGAACTGGGCACCAGCGAGTGGTTCGACATCGCCACCGGCACCGGACCCGGCGGCCACGACAGGGGCAGGGATGGAAGCGAGAACGTCGGTGGTGAAGTAGGTGACGCTGAGCGCATCGCTCGAATCGCCGAGCGACAACGCCACCGGCGTCGAGGCCGGATCGCCCTCGACGAAGAAGGTGGCGTAGAACGCGAACTCGGTTCCTTCGGTCACCTGCGCGTCGTAGATCGGTCCGTAGCCGGCGTCACGGAGATCATCGGCGTCGCAACCGAAGCTGTCATCGACGAGGACGCCATCGACGACAAGGCCCAGGTCGGGTGCGGTGAAACCTTCGCTGATCGAACCCTCACCGATGCGGACGGGGCTCATGATCCCGACAAGTCCATAGCAAACACCGACCTCATCACCTGAGTTGGTGGGTAGGTCGACGAGACCGTAAAGCTCGCCTTCCCAGTCGGTGTCGTAGAAGTCCTCGGTGTAGGCGAAACGAGCGTTCAGGATCGAACGTGGATCCTCGAGGGTGCCAGCGCCGTCGGCTATGGCTTCGGCGGCCTCGGTTGTGTCGGTGTCAGCGCTTGTCTCTGGCGCCGCCGTGGTTGCGACTGGCACCGTGGTTTCCTGACCGACTTCGACTGCTTCTTCGTCTCCGCTGATCAACGAGCAGCTGGACGCGACGAGCATCGCGAGAACGGGCAGGCTGAAAAGCCTGGTGAGCTTCATGGTGGGTTCCCTCCCTTATGCAACGAGCGAATGTGTCGCTCGCTGTTTGACCACTGCAGGACCGTTCGGATGCAGCGGGGGAAGTGTAAACCGATTTTCGGGTTGCCCGCTGGATGACATCACGAGGCTCGTGAAGGGAGCAGCTCTGTTGTTGTTCGTGCCCGCAACCGTGGTGCGGGCACGAGGCGAGACGAATCAGTCGCTGTAGCGGCGGGCTTTGGCCTTCTTGCCCCGCAAGTGCATGCCATGCATGGTCTTGATCACTTCGTCGACTGCTCCCGAGGGAACACCGACCACGCTGTGGTGGTCAGAGATACGGATAGGCCCGATGTCTTTGCCGGACAGACCCGTGTTGTTCGCGATCGCACCAACGAGATCGCCGGGGCGAATGCGAGCCTTGCCGCCGACGCCGATGTAGACGAACTCGGTGTCGCCGGGGGTCGGGCGATCGCCCGGCTTTGCTTGGTAGCCGCCCTGGCCGCCCTGACGTGAGCTGGGCTTGCCGCCTCGATCGTTGCGACCGCCTCGGTCTCCCCGGTCGACGAGGGCCGGGATCTCGGCATCGTCCTTACCCGGATTCTTGAACTGGTGTAGGAGCTTGATGGCGGCGAGGGCAACGGCTTCATGATCATCGCCGAGTTCTTCGAGCAGCGTGCGATAGGTCGTGGTGCTCTCGGGGTCTTCGATGTTGCTGGCAACTTCGGTGGCAACGAGATCGCATGTTCGCTTGATCTTGCGGGCCTGGAGATCCTTGACCGACGGAAGGTTCTTGACCTCGATCGTCTGCTTGGTGAGCCGCTCGACGTTGCGCAGCAGACGCTTCTCTTTGCCTTCGACCAACGTGATGGCAACGCCTTCGCGGCCAGCACGACCAACACGGCCAATGCGGTGGACGTAACTCTCGGGAGCGGTGGGAACGTCGTAGTTGACGACGTGGGTCAGCAGGTCGACGTCGAGGCCTCGAGCGGCGACGTCGGTGGCGATCAGGAGTTCCGCGGTGCCGTCACGGAGACGGGCCATCACCCGGTCGCGCTGGTTTTGGTCCATGCCGCCGTGGAGGGCCTCGGCCCGGTAGCCGCGAGCCAGCATCGTCTCGGTGAGATCATCGACGTCGGAACGAGTCCGGCAGAATACGAGCGCGGCCTGCGGCGATTCCATGTCGAGGATGCGGCCAAGGGCAGTGGCCTTGTGGTGTTTGCCCACGAGGTACACCGACTGGACGACGTCTTTGTTTCCCGGGGTTGCATCGCCTCGCCCGATGCGGACGCGGGTTGGGTTGTTCTGGTGCCGCTTGGCGATCGCATTGATGCGAGGCGGAAGTGTGGCCGAGAACATCACCGTCTGGCGGTCCTCCGGGGTGGCATCGAGGATGGCTTCGAGGTCTTCGCTGAAGCCCATGTCGAGCATCTCGTCGGCCTCGTCGAGCACGACAGTGTCGATGCGATCAAGGCGAAGGGAGCGGCGCTTGATGTGGTCGAGCGCACGACCTGGCGTGGCCACAACGACGTGGACACCGCGGTCGAGTTCACGGAGTTGGCGTTGGATGGGCTGCCCACCGAACACGGCGATGACCTTGATGCCCAGATGTTTGCCGTAGTCCTGGATGGCTTCGCTGACCTGGATAGCGAGCTCACGAGTCGGCGTCAGGATCAAGGCCCGAGGAATGGCCTTGCTGCCGTCGCCGATTTTTTCGAGGATCGGCAGGGCAAACGCAGCGGTCTTGCCGGTGCCGGTGGCAGCTTGACCAAGGAGGTCGACGCCGGTCAGGAGGGGAATGATGGTCTCAGCCTGGATTGGAGTCGGCTCGGCGTAGCCGAGTTGTTCCAGGCGAGACAGGAGCTTCGGGCTGAGTCCAAGAGCGGCAAAGCCGGTGAGGGCTTCGGTTGCGTCGGGCGCATCGGTATCGGCATCGAGGCTGGGTTCGGGTTCGGGTTCGGCTGCGGGGGGTTCGGGCTCGACGAGGAGTTCGGGTT
>CAYGQE010000019.1:0-91668 GCA_964351995.1 uncultured Acidimicrobiaceae bacterium
GGGCGAGTGTGGGACGATGGCCGGATGGATCCGCTGACTGCAGTTGTTCTCTTGGCCATTGCTGGGGCTGCTGCGGCGGTGGCGATTCTCCAGGATGACCAGGATGCGACGGCATCGCTCAAGCTGCCGATCGACGAGTTCGTAGCAGGCGATTTTCCGGGTGTGTGTTGCAAGACCGGTCAGCCCTCAGAGGTGAAGGTCAGCGTGGAACAGCGACGCTGGTTTCGGACCATTGTCGAAGGGTCGATTCCTGTCAGCAAGGCACGCCTGATTGAATTCACCGGCTGGCGCGACCTGTACCGGCGAGCCGTGGTGGCCTTCGTGCCGTTGGCCGTTGTTGGTCTGGCCATCAGGTTGGCCGCGGATTCGATCCTCGTGTCGTGGGCGGTGGACCTCTCGCTGCTCGCCGTGTTGTTCTTCGCTGGGTACTCGCGAGTCAAGGCTCGTCGATTGCTGGTCAGCCCTCGGCGCGACATCGATGGCAACGTGACGTTGCGGGGCCTGCACCCGACGTTTGTCGATGCCGTCCAGTCCGGCAGATCAGACAGGCGGCCGATGCCATGATCGAGCTCCTCCCGTTTCTCGGGTTTTTCGTCGCCGTCGTGGTGCCGTTCGTCTACTACCTCATTCGCAAGGACGGGCCGGCGGTCGAGGCGGTCTCGTTGGAGCGGTCGCTGTTCGAGCGTGGTGATCTGCCACCGATCTGTTGCAAGACAGCGGCCCGGGCAGAGGTTGGGGTGACCGTGCTGCAGCGCAGATGGCGCCGCTCTGTGGTCGAAGGCATCGTTCCGGTCACGAACGATCAACGCACCCTCTTCGGAAAGTGGAAGCGCAGGAACCAACGGGCCCGGATCGGGCTTGCTGTCACCTTCCTCGCTGGCTTCCCGCTGCAGACCGTCGATCTTTCCGCGGCGATTGACGTTGCGTTCACTCTCTTGTTTTTCGGACTGGCAGCAACTGCAGCGGCGTCGAATCTGATCGCGCAACGCTGTCTTTGCGATCCTCGCCTGAATCGGGATGGGTCGGTCACGTTGCGCGGGGTGCACCCGGCGTTCGTCCTCGCCGTTCAGGAATCGCGACGTGCGACTCGGCCAGCGACGACCGCCGACAAGCCGTAGAGCAGGACCGGCCAGAAGCCGACCAGGCTGGCAAGCGTTCGACCGTTCCGCATCTCGACGGTCGCTTCCAACACCGCTCGCTCACCGATGTCGGTGCGTTGGATCAGATCGCCGTTGGCGTCGATCACCGCTGACAGCCCGGTCGGAGCTGCCATCAACAGCCAACGATCGCTTTCGATCGCTCGCAGCTGATTCGACGCCACCTGCTGGGTGTGGACCTGTGTGAGCCAGTACGACGAGCCATTCGTTGGATTGACCAGCAGTTGGGCGCCGTTCTCGATGGCGTCACGCGAACGCCGCTCGAAGTACGCCTCCCACGAGATGGCTACGCCAACCACACCAACCGGCGTCTCGAGTACCGCCGGCTCGGTTCCCTGAATCACATCTCGGCTCGGGATCTCGCTGCTGAATCGCTCGATCAAACCACGGAGTGGCACGTACTCGCCGAAGGGCACGATGCGGACCTTGTCGTAGCGGGCGATTTCCTCGCCCTCGGGCGAGACGGCGGTGTGGTAGTTCACGGTGGCGGTGTTGTCGTTGACGGGATAGAACCAGCCAGGTAGCAGCGTGGCGTTCTGCTCGATGGCAACGTCAGAGACACGCTCGGCGGCGTCATCGATGTCGAGGAAGCGGCCGGGATTCACCACGTTCTCCGGCCAGAGGACGAGGTCGACAGGGTTCGATATCTGGCGAGTGGCTTCGATGTGGCGAGCGAGTACCACCGGCTGCTGATCTGACGACGCTCTCGTCCGCGTCGGCCCGCCACCCTGCACCACGGCGACGTCGATTTCGTCGACGACCTCAGCCCGTGGGTGGAGCCACGCTGCGGCGAGGGCCACGATGACCACGCTGGCGGCGACTCGGGGGGCAGTGATCTCGCGCTCGATGACGGCGGCTGCAAGTGCCTGCCCGATGACGATCACGAGGATGATGACGAACAGCGGACCGAACAGCCTGGCTGTTTGACCAATCGGTGAGTCGACCTGGCTCAGCGCAACATTGGCGAGCGGTACGCCGCCGAAGGGCCAGTACCAGCGGGTGAGCTCAGCGAGCGCGAACGCTCCGGGGAAGATCCAGCGTCGGCGGTTGTCCGGTGGCGTGAGCGCGGCGGCGATGCCGTAGTAGGCGGCGAACAGCAACACGGCAATGACGTAGCCGGGCGGGGTGAGATCGAACATCCACAGCATGGCGGGAGCCAGCCACCACACGCCCACCATCCACATGCGGCGGAAGCGCTGCTTTGCGGTGGTGGCGACGAGCAGACGGTCGAGGATCGCGAAGCCGATGAAGGCGAGGGGCCACCAACCCCATGGCGGCACTGATCCGGCAATGCAGATACCTGCGAGAGCACATTTCAGCCAGACCGGCCACGTCAATCCAGCCAGCAGCGTCGGTATCGATCGAGCCGTGCTGCCGGCGATGGTCGTCACGCGGCGACTGTACTGATGAAAGCAGAGGTCATGCGGTCAGGCGAGCCGCAAGTGAACGCCCGCTCTCGATGCATGCGGGGATGCCGATCCCTCGGTACGCCGCACCAACAACGTGGGTGCTCGGGCTCTCTTTGCCGAGCGCCTCGAAGATCGCATCGACTCGATCGGTGTGGCCCGGCGTGTATTGCGGGAACGCATGCATCCAGCGGTGCACTCGGGTTGCCGTGGGTGCTGACGTGATGTCGATCAGTCCGCCGAGTTCGCCGAGGAGATGAGCGGCGAGGGTGTCGTCATCGAACTGGAGCGCTCGCTCGTCGCCGAAGCGACCAGATGTCAACCGGATGAGCACGTGATCTGGCCGGGCGTAGTGAGCCCACTTGGTGCTGAACCACGTCGAGGCGGTCATCACACCGCCGTCGATGCGCGGGAACAAGATGCCCGAGGCGTCAAGCACGGGATCGACGCTCGCCGTCGGCAGTTCGACGGTGACCTGGGCAACCGATGCGTACTCGATGGTGGCGAGCAACTCCGCAGCGATGGGAGCGGTTGCTGCGGTGAGTTGCGCCGCGATGTCGGCTGGCGCTCCGATGATCACGTGATCGGGTGGGGCACCATTGACGGTTGCCTGCGAGAGGTCGGTGATCGGCGTACCGAGGTGCAGCGAGTTGGCAGGCAGTCGATCGACCAACGCAGCGATGATGCGGTCGAGGCCACCAGGCAGGCTGAGGAACACGGGTTCGTTCGTTCCGGCAGATCCGAGCGTGGCGCCGACAGCGGGCCGGTTGGCCCGCAAACCCTCGATGATCGATCGATGCTCAGTGGCAGCATTCCACAACTGGGGTGCGCCAGAGCGCAGACTCAACCGGTCGATGTCTGACGCGTTGATCCCGCCGATCAGAGGATCGATCAATCGCTCGGTGACCTCGTCACCAAGCCTGGCACGGCAGTACGCACCGACACTGAGTTCGACACCAGCGTGGTCGTAGAGGTCGGTGAGCGGGAGGCTGAGATCCTTTGCTGCTCTGGCCACACCGTCGGCCGACACAGCACCAGACGCGGCGAGCGCTTCGAGGTCGGTGGGAACGCCGAGCACCGTGCCAGCGGGGATCGGGCAGAGAGCCCCGTCGCGGTGGAAGTAGGCAGGGACGGGTGATATCGGGGCAACGAGCTCATCGCTGAGGCCGAGTTCGTCGCAGAGCTGCTTGCCCTGTGGCACTCGAGCAAGGAACGTGTCCGGTCCCGCGTCGACGACGCGATCGCCAACGGGGGAGGACCAGATCTTGCCGCCGAACCGATCGCTGGCTTCGTAGACCTCGACGTCCCAGCCCGCACGGTGTACGTCGTACGCCGCACAGAGAGCCGAGATACCGCCGCCGATGATTGCTGCACTTGGCACGATCAGCTGCCGATGGTCCCGTCGGTGCGCCCTTCGGCGTGGACGAGTTCGACGACACGGAGCAGTTGGTCTGGGTTGACCTGGGGGAGGACGCCGTGTCCGAGATTGAAGATGTGGCCCGGGTGGCCGTCGTTGTCGGCGAGGACGCGACGAACCTCGCGCTCGAGGACCTCTGGAGGTGCCATGAGTAAGGCGGGATCGAGGTTGCCTTGCAGAGCGACCTTCCCGCCAGTTCGTACACGCGCATCGGAAAGACGAGTGCGCCAGTCGACGCCGACGACGTCGGCACCAGCTTCGGCGATTTGGTCGAGGAGCTCACCGGTGGTGATGCCGAAGTGGATCTTGGGCACACCGAGATCGTCCATGGCGGCCAGAATCCGCGTGGAGTGCGGCAGCACGTACTCGCGATAGTGCTCGGGTCGGAGCGCTCCGGCCCAGCTGTCGAAGAGCTGCACTGCTGAGGCGCCGTTCTCGACCTGATTCGTGAGGGTGCCGATCGCCAGGTCGGCCAGTAGGTCACACAGCTGATGCCACAGCTTCGGGTCGCCCATCATCAGCGCCTTGACCTTGGCGTAGTCCCGAGAGGGCTTGCCCTCAATCATGTAAGACGCCAGGGTGAAGGGGCCGCCAGCGAATCCGATCAACGGGATCGTGAGCTCTTCAGCGAGTTTCTGCACGGTCTCGGTCTGGAACCAGAGGTCGTCGGGCTCGAGCGGACGAACCCGATCGAGGTCGGCGGCTGAAGCGAACGGTTGCTCGCAGGTAGGACCGACGCCGGGGGTGATGTCGATCCCGAAGCCGACCGCGAACACTGGCGTGACGATGTCGGAGAACAAGATCGCTGCGTCGACGCCGTAGCGACGCACCGGCTGCAGCGTGATCTCGGCCGCCCGCTCGGGGTCTTGAATCGCGTGGAGGATGGTGCCTTCGCCTCGAACCGCTTTGTACTCGGGCAGTGAGCGGCCTGCTTGGCGCATGAACCACACCGGGACGTGGTCATGGGGCTCTTGACGGCAGGCCTTGATGAAGGCGGACTCGGAATGGTCAGGACGGTTCGGCACGGTCGAACACGGTATCTGCTGCCCCGGGGCCGGGAGCGGTCAGGCGAGGAGTCCGAGGGTGGTGAGCTGTGACCGGAACGCGTCGACCCCGACGAAGTGTTCCACCGTCATGCCGAGCTCGATGGCGCCGCTGAGCTTGCGCTCGGAATCGTCGGTGAAGAACACCTCGGTGCCATCGACGCCCAGTGATCTGCAAGCGTGTTCGAAGGCCCGGCGATCTGGCTTGGCGTAGCCGATCTCGGCGGTGTTGAAGATGGCATCGAGGTGGGGTGTGACGCCGAGTTCGTCGAGCTCGGCCGGGATCGTGTCGGTGCCATTGGTCAAGACGGCAACGGTGATGTTGGAAGCTCGGAGCTGGTCAATCAGCTCGATCATCGCCAGATCGATGGTGCCCTTCTCGGCCAGCCATTCGGCGGCGGCTTGTGGTTCGCCCACCGCTTCGCCGACCGCGGTGGTCCAGTCCGCTCGCGTGAGGCGGCCCGTCACCAACTGCTCGACGAGTTCGTCATCGAACGCAGCGGCCCAGAGCGTGCCCGGTGCGAGGCCAGCGGCGGCTTCGATGGTGGCACGATGGTCGGTTTCGAAGTGGCGGATCACGCCATCGAGATCAAGCAGGACCGTGGTGATCTGGGGCGTGGGTTCCATGACTGCTCAGTATGGCCGAGCGCAACGGATCGTCGACCTGTGCGAAGGGGTCGAAGGCTTCGAGCGAGACCTCGGTTACCGTCGCTGGCGTGTCGCTCGAAGAACCGCCAGAAGATGACGAAGCTGGCGCCAGCTCCTCGAACAACGACGCCCAGCCGAGTGCGCTCCGAAGCGGCATCGAATGGGTGGCTGTCGTCGTTGGCGCAGTCGTCGTTGCTCTGGTGGTTCGCACGTTCCTGCTTCAGGCGTTCTCGATTCCTTCAGGCTCGATGGAGAGCACGCTCGAGATCAGCGACCGGTTGCTCGTCAACAAGCTGAGCTACCAGTTCGGTGACGTCGAACGCGGTGACATCGTCGTGTTCTTCAAACCAGAGTCGCTGGCGTCACCGTACGACGACTTGATCAAGCGAGTCATCGGACTTCCCGGCGAGGTCATTGAAGGCCGAGACAACCAGGTCTTCATCAACGGGGACGCACTGGTCGAGCCCTATCTCGACCCAGGGGTGACCATCCGGGACTTCAGTCCGGTCGAAGTGCCCGTTGATCATGTCTTCGTGATGGGCGACAACCGCAGCAACAGCGCCGACAGCCGCGTGTTCGGTCCGATCCACGTGGATCGGATCGAAGGCGAAGCCTTCCTCCGCTATTGGCCACTTTCCCGCATGGGAACACCCTGACACGGCGGGGGCTTCGGCCCCGGAGTGGCAACGCGGAGTTCTGAAGCACCGCCCCTAGGATTGAAGCCCTCATTCCGGGGGGTACGGGGGCAGATGTCCGGTTCAGAATCGGTGGGTTCACACCCAGAGTTGCGAGAGGAACAAGCGCATCTCGATCGAGCCTTCGCGCGGCTCGATTCGGCCCGCCAAGAGGCGATCACGTTGAAGAACATGGTCGAAGTCGGCCAGGGCGGCACCAATCAGGCCCGGTACGAACGCGAAGTCATCAACGAGCAGATCGCCATGCGGTTGAAGGACCTCGACATCGGCGAACGCTCGCTCTGTTTCGGGCGAATCGACCAGACCGAAGAAGCGGGCGCTGGCAGTTACCACATCGGCCGAGTGGCGGTTGCGTCGGAAGATCACGATCCGCTGATCGTCGATTGGCGGGCGCCGATCGCCGAGGGCTTCTACCGCGCAACGGGTCGTGACCCGCAAGGCTTGGTTCGTCGCCGGCACTTCATCTCTCGTGGTCGTGAGCTGCTTGGCCTCGAGGACGAATTCTTCGGCGATGCCGCCGGCGCTCGTCACGCCACGGTCGCCGGCCGTGAGCTGCGGGGGCAGGGGGCGTTGGTTGCAGCGTTGGAGACCAGCCGAACCGGCCGGCTGTCCGACATCGTTGGCACCATCCAGGCCGAGCAGGACGAGATCATCCGTGCCCCATTGCCCGGCGTGCTCATCGTGCAAGGTGGCCCGGGCACCGGGAAGACGGTCGTGGCCCTTCACCGCGCTGCGTACCTGCTCTACACCCACCGGTTCCCACTTGATGGCCAGGGTCTGCTCGTCGTCGGCCCGAACCGTCTCTTCCTCGGCTACATCGAGCAGGTGCTTCCGTCGCTCGGCGAGGCCGGCGTCGAGCTCTCGGTGCTTCCTGATCTCGTGCCGGGCATCCGTACACAGGGCCGCGACAATCCTGAGACCGGCCGCATCAAGGGCGATCTCAAGATGGTGAAGGTGGTGCGTCGAGCCGTGCGTGATCGCCAGCGACCGATTCGCTCCGATCTCATCGTCGGCTACGGCGCCCGATATCTGCGTCTCCGGGCGCAGGAGTCCGAGAAGATCGTCAACGAGGCTCGCCGTCGCTTCCGCTCGCACAACGCTGGTCGCAAGTACGTGGCGAATGCGGTGTTCGAGGCGCTCGCGGCGTCGCATCCCGACGGCGCGTCGGTGTCAGACGTTCGAGACGAGCTCGGCACGAACCGCGACGTGAAAGCAGCCATCAACTGGATGTGGCCGGTGCTCTCGCCCGCCATGTTGGTCCACGACCTCTACGGCTCGAAGGCCCTGATCGCCTCGGCTGGCCCGTCCCTCACCGCTAGGGAACGAGCGGCGCTCTACCGACCGTGGGACGCCGACCACGACGCACGGCAAGTGCTGTGGACCGTCGACGATGTTCCCGTACTCGACGAGGCGTTCGAGCATCTCGGGCCTCGCCCGAAGAAGCATGATCTCGACGAGATCCGCACCTACGGCCACATCGTGGTCGACGAGGCGCAGGATCTCTCGCCGATGCAGCTGCGCATGCTCACCCGGCGCTCGCTCAACGGTTCCATGACCGTCGTGGGCGACATCGCACAGAGCACGGGGGCTTGGGCCCATGATCACTGGGATGAGATCCTCGATCATCTCCCCGATCGTCGCGAACCGCGGCACCGTGAACTCTCGGTCGGCTACCGAATTCCAGGCCCGACGATGGATCTTGCCGCCAAGGTGCTGAAGGTCGCTGCCCCTCAACTCGACCCGCCCACTGCTGTGCGCTCTGACGGCGACGTGCCTGAGATCATCGAGGTGCAGTCGGGGTCCTTGTTCCAAAACGGCATCGAACGGGCCACCCAAGAACTGGCCGACCTCGATCATGGCAACGTGGCGGTCGTGTGCGCCACCTCGGCCTACGACGATGTTGTTGCCGCGTTCGAATCGGCTGGCGTCGAGATCGGTCGTGCTCGGCGCGATGGGTTCACTCGCTCCATCACGGTGGTGCCGGTCAACCTCGTGAAGGGCCTCGAGGTTGATGCCACGGTGGTGCTGGAACCCAGCCAGATCCTTCGCGAAGAGCAGCAGGGGGCTCGCTCGCTCTACGTTGCGGTCACCCGGTCAACCAAGCGCCTGACGCTGCTCCACTCCGAGCCGCTGCCAGACTTCCTGCGCTGAGGCTGCGCCAACGCTCAGCCCGGTTCGACGGTGAGGAGAAAGCCAGCGTCACCGCTGTCGGTGATCCCGGTCAGTTGATCATCGGCGAAGAACCACTCGACGATGCCGTCGGTGGAATGGTCGAGGAAGATCGATTCGTTGACGATCTCGTCTATGACGCGGGTGGTCAGTTCGTCCTGGCAAGAGCTCGCTGCTTGGCCGAGCGTGAATTCGGTCTTCGAGCGGTCGGTGACCGCAATCTCGACTGGTTCGCAGTCAACGCTCAGCACACTGATGGGCCCATCAGCGGTGATCTCGATCTCGATGCCGGGATCGACAACAGGGGTCGGCGTGGTGGCCTCCAGTACCTCGGTCACGGTGTACGTGCCCGCTTGGATCTCGTCGGAGCCGCGGGCAAGGGTCCACCACATCGAGGCAGATACCGCCGCCAACGTCACCAGCGCCATGGTCACCAGCGATGAGCGTGGGATCTTGCCGTCTTCGGGGATCCCCGGTACGCGCTTGCGGATGTAGCGCAAGAGACGGTCAGCCCAGGCCACGTCTTTCGCCAAGATCGTGAGGCCGCCAGCGATGATCAGCCAGCCGGGGCCGGGCAGCGGCAATGCGATGATGCCGACGATGACCACGATCGTGCCGAGGGTCATGCGGCCGAGTCGCACCAACGCATGGGCCTTGGCTTCTTCGACGGTTTCTTCGCGTTCACCGGTTTCGAACTCGGCTTGTATCGCTGCTTCTTCGATGCGGTCTTTGAAGTCGTCGAGGCGATCGAGAATGCTTTGGTCGTCGGGCTCGGTCGGGTCGGGTGTTGGTGACATGTGGATGGTGAAGCGTCGGGCGGGCCCGATCAGTTCCCCGCGAGCTCGGCGACAACGGGGGCGAACTGTTCCATTTCATCGGGGCCCACTCCGATGTAGCTGAACCCGTAGGTTTCGCGACGAGCCTGGAGGTCCTCGATCATCGACGCGGGGTCACCCACCAGGGCCAGAGGCGACTTCAATGCGTCGTCGGCCGACATGCCCATGCCGGGTGCGAGCATCTCGGCGGTGCCGACTCGATCGTCGGTGAACATGACCACGAAAACGCGAACGTTGAGTTCGATGTCGTCGAATCGATCACCGGCGCCTTCCTTCACCCAGCTGAGCTTCTCTGCATACTTTGCCGCGGTGGCATCGCTTGCCGTGTTCGAGTCGATCACGCCGGCGTGCAGGTTCGGGTTCACACCAACGATGTCGGCGTGTTTGCCGGCGAGGCGCAGGAAGCGCGGCCCGCCGCCACCCATGAGGAACGGGGGGTGGGGGTTCTGCACTGGCTTCGGCTGCAGATCGAGATCGGTGATCGTGTAGTGCTCGCCCTGGAACGAGAAGGGGCCTTCGCCGAAGAGGCCTTTGAGGATCTCGATGGATTCGACCATTCGGTCGATGCGGATGCCGGGGCGGTCATAGGTCATGCCGGCAGCGTCGTAGTCAGACTTCATCCAACCGGCACCGATGCCGATCTCGAGGCGGCCGTCGGAGAGTAGGTCGAGGGTGGCCATCTCGTTTCCGAAGACCACGGGATGGCGGTAGTCGTTGCACCAAACGAGGGCGCCCACGCGGAGCGTCTCGGTGGCATCGGCAGCGGCCTGAAGAGCAAGTGCGGGTGCCAGTTGGCCGTCGAAGTGGTCAGGCAGCGTGAGCGTCTCGTAACCGAGATCCTCGGTCTTCTTCGCCAACTCGATCCATTCGGCTCGATTGGTTGCGGTTTTGGCTTGGACGCCGAAACGGAAGGGCTTGGTCATGAGGGTCGAGCCTAGGGCAGACGGCACCGTCCGCTAGACCTCACCCCTCGTTGTTCTGGCAGTGGATCGCCAACGCGGGACCGTTTCGACCAACTGCTGGACGAATCGGTCCCATGGCGAGGTGGCACAGTCGCGCTCGCGCTGCTGCCGTTTGAGCTGCCGGGCCTGGCGGACTTGCGTCGCGTGTGCTCTTCGCTGGTGTTGGACGAGCTGTTCGGTTCGGTAGTCGGGTGAGGGTTGCATCGTTGTCTCGGTTCTGGTTTCAGGGCGCGTTGAAGCAGCGCCCTTGGTGTGTGTGTTGGTTGGTTGTTGCGCACGCCGCCTCGAGAGCGGATGAGTCGGTTGAGACCAAACCCATCAGACGCGACAGGGCGCAAGATGACGGTCCGTTCAGATCAGACGGTCAATTGATCAAACGATTTCGTCAGTCAGATAGCGAGGCGATCGAGGATGGTCGGGCCCGCACAACGTCGTCGGCGAATCGACGGAATCAATTCTTCGAAGCTCATATCGGGTCCTCCTTTCGCTCGAGTCATGGGTGCGGCGATGCCACACCGCCCGAACACAAAAGAGGAGCGGGCGCAGCGGCCAACGATTTACTCTGACGACGGGGGAGTTCTGCCCACCACGCGGGAGGAACCTGGCACACGCTGTCGCCGTTGTGAGGTGCAACGATGGACGAGCAAGAAGGGGAGTGCCCGTGGACTACGATGAAGAGACGTTTGAACAACGACCGCACGTCAGCGATGGGTTTGGTGGTCGGCAATACAGAATCTCCCGCGGAGGGTCCTCTCGCCAGACCATTGGGCAGGCCGAGGCCGGGCGAATGGGGCCCATGGCGGGGCTGCAACTCGGGCACGACATCGCCGAAGTCGCAACCAACGGTTCTGAGCAAGCGAAACGTCGCCTCAAGATGTTCCAGCTGTTCTTCGTCGTTGTGTTCTTCGTTGTTCCCGCGACGTTGCTTGTGATCAGCTTCCTTCTGGGCTGAGGCGGGCCGGACCGTCGATCAGGCGTAACTGACGACTTCGAACTCGACGTTGTCGTCGTCCCAGAAGTAGAAGCGGCGTCCCGGCTCGTAGTCGCCGTGATTGGTGGGTGCGAAGCCGGCATCGATCACTCGCCGTTCGATGTCATCGAGATCCTCAACGACCAACGCAATGTGGTTGAGGCCGCCGATGTGGCCATACGAGCTCGGGGCCTGATCGGCCGGTTGCCCCATGGTGTAGAGCGCCAGGTAGTCGTCGTCGGTGCCGACGTGCACACTGCGGCCCCCGTGGATCGAATCGCCCGTCCACTGCACGTGCCAATCGAAGATGGTCACGAGCATCTGTGCCGTTCGGTCGGGATCGCTGACCGTGATGTTGACGTGTTCGAGGCGTGCGAGCCCCGTCGTTTGGGTGGTCGATGCTTGTTGTGCGCTTGCTGGTGATGTTGTCATGTCGTAGTTGTACGATCTCAAGTGCACTTGAGATCAAGCATTTTCTTGCGGAAGAGGCTATCGGTGGTTCAGAAAAGCGAAGCGATGACGATCGGGGCGATCGCTGAGCGGACGGGCTTGGCCGTGAGCGCGGTCCGGTTCTACGCCGACGAAGGCTTGATCGCTTCTGAGCGGGCCTCTTCCGGCCACCGCCGATTTTCCCGCTCGGTGATTCGGCGCATCTCGTTCATTCGGATCTGCCAGAAGCTCGGCTATTCGTTGGAGGAGATCACGGCACAGCTCGCCACCCTGCCCGATGGGCGGACGCCGAACGAGCGCGACTGGGAGCGGCTGGCCAGCGGGTTCTCCATCGACATCGACCAACGCATCGCCGAACTGGCGAAGCTGCGAGACACCCTGTCGGGTTGCATCGGCTGCGGATGTCTCTCGCTCAAGCACTGCACGATCTGGAACCCCGACGACGGTGCCGCAGCCCTCGGTGACGGACCTCGCTACCTGCTGGGCAACTCCTCATCTGACGTGATCAGCTGAGCGCGTTCGTTCGCAGTCGATCGGATCGCTGTCTCACGCTGTGGGTACGGTGCTGGCGTGGCCGGCAACGTTTCGAGAGGCAAAGGGAAGGCGGCACCAGACCGTCATCATCCCGTGCTCGATGGCTTCAGTGCGCCAGCCGCCGAGTGGTTCCGCACGACCTTTCCCGAACCGACGCCCCCACAAGTGCAGGGTTGGCCTCGCATCGCCGACGGCGACCACACGCTCATCCTGGCCCCCACTGGCTCTGGCAAGACGCTCTCCGCCTTCTTCTGGGGACTGAACGAGATCACGAGCACGCCACCTCCCGAGGACAAGAACCACCGCACGAGGATCCTGTACATCTCGCCACTTCGGGCGTTGGCCGTTGACATCGAGAAGAATCTTCGAGGTCCGCTCCAGGGCATCCGTCTGGCCGCCGAGCGATTGGGCGCTCCCTTCTACGAGCCACATGTCGCCCTACGGACCGGCGATACGAGCCAGGAAGAACGGCGTCAGCTGGCCAAGGATCCCCCGGACCTCTTGATCACCACGCCAGAGTCGCTGTATCTCATGCTCACGTCGAAGGTGCGAGAGACCCTGGCCGGGGTCGAGACCGTGATCATCGATGAGATCCACGCCCTCGCCGCGACCAAACGCGGCGCTCACATGGCTCTCACCCTCGAACGGCTCGAGCGCGTCACCGAGAAACCGCCACAGCGCATTGGCTTGTCGGCCACGCAGCGACCCCTCGAAGAAATCGCTCGCTTCCTGGGCGGCTACGACGCTGATCGCTCAGCCAGGCCCGTTTCCATCGTCGATGCTGGTGTTCGCAAGCCGCTCGACATCGAGGTGATCGTGCCGGTCGATGACATGGGTCGTCTTGGTGAGGTGATCACCGACGAGCCCGTGTCGGGCCCAGCTGCTGCCGGCCCCGTCAGGCGCAGCATCTGGCCGTCGATGCACCCGCGCTTGCTCGAGTTGATTCAAGAACATCGCAGCACGATCGTGTTCGTCAACGCTCGCCGGCTGTCCGAGCGACTGGCCACCCGTCTCAACGAGTTGGCGCTTGAAGGCGAGAATCGCTCGGCCGAGGCCGAGGGCAGACCGCCGATGCCGGGGACTGAACTGGTGAAGGCCCACCACGGCTCGCTCAGCCGTGAGCAGCGACTGCTGATCGAGGACGAACTGAAGCGGGGCACGCTCAAAGGTCTGGTCGCCACATCGTCGCTCGAGCTCGGTATCGACATGGGTGCTGTGGATCTGGTCGTACAAGTCGAGTCGCCCGGTGCGGTCAGCCGTGGGTTGCAGCGCGTGGGTCGGGCAGGTCACCAGGTCGGTGCGCCGAGCGTGGGGAAGTTCTTCCCGAAGCACCGGTCGGATCTTGTCGAGGCGGCTGTGGTGGTCGATCGGATGCAGAAGGGTCTCATCGAGTCGACTCGCTATCCCCGGAATCCTCTCGACGTGTTGGCTCAGCAGATCGTGGCCGCCTGTGCCCTCGACGACTGGGAGGTGGACGACCTCCTGTCGCTCATGCGAGGAGCAGCAAACTTCGCCGAGCTCAGCGATGAGGCATTCACCAACGTGCTCGATCTCTTGGCCGGGCGCTACCCATCTGATGAGTTCAGCGAGCTACGTCCACGGCTGAACTGGGATCGGGTGGAGGGCGTGGTCAGGGGCCGGCCCGGGGCACAGCGGCTGGCGGTGACCAGCGGCGGCACGATTCCTGATCGAGGGCTGTACGGCGTGTTCTTGCCCGATGGAACTCGCGTGGGCGAGCTCGATGAAGAGATGGTCTACGAAAGTCGAACCGGCGAGACCTTTCTGCTCGGTGCCAGCACGTGGCGGATCGAAGACATCACCCACGAGCGGGTGGTGGTCACGCCTGCCCCCGGTCAGCCGGGCAAGATGCCGTTCTGGCACGGCGATGGCCCCGGCCGCCCGCTCGAACTCGGGCGTGCCATGGGCGAATTCATGCGAGAGACTGCCGCCATGCCGGCCGCGGAAGCAATGGCCAAGCTCCACGAGGAGAGCGGACTCGATGCGCTTGCCGCCCGAAATCTGGTCCAGTACCTTGACGAGCAGCGCGAAGCCACCGGCGTGGTGCCGAGCGATCGAACCATCGTCGTCGAACGGTTTCGCGATGAAATCGGTGACTGGCGTATTTGTGTACTCAGCCCCTTCGGCGCCCAAGTCCACGCCCCGTGGGGTATGGCATTGCAGCATCGTCTGGCTGAAGAGCTCGGCTGGGACGTCGAGCTCATGTGGAGCGACGACGGCATCGTGATCCGCCTACCGGAAGCCGTCGATCACTTGCCGGTCGAGGAGTTGCTGGTTGATCCGGACGAACTCGAAGAGTTGCTGGTGGCTCAGTTGCCGAACTCGGCGATGTTCGCCTCTCGATTCCGCGAGTGTGCGGCCCGAGCATTGCTGCTGCCTCGACTTCGCCCCGATCGGCGGACCCCGCTGTGGCAACAGCGTCAGAAGGCCGCCGACCTTCTCGGCGTCGCCGCCAAGTACCCGAGCTTCCCGATCCTGCTCGAAACTACGCGTGAGTGTCTGAACGACGTGTTCGATGTTCCGGCCTTGCGGCAGGTACTGACCGAACTGCGGAGCCGCAAGATCAAAGTGGTGTCGGTGGACACCGACACGGCCTCGCCAATGGCGTCGTCGTTGCTGTTCGGCTGGATTGCTCAATACATGTACGCCGGCGATGCACCGTTGGCCGAGCGCCGGGCCGCTGCGCTCTCGCTCGACCGAGAGCTGCTTCGCGATCTTCTTGGAGCTGAAGAACTGCGAGAGCTACTCGACGCCGATGTTCTCGCGACGCTGGAAGCCGAACTCCAACGGCTCGACCCCAAGTGGAAGGCGCGGTCGATCGACCACGTCGAGGATCTCTTGCGTTGGCTCGGTCCGCTTTCTCTCGCCGAAATCGAGGAGCGCTTCGATGTCGAGGCCGCAGGTGCATCGGCCGAAGCCGTGGTTGCCCAGTTGCTCGACGACCGCCGAATCATCGGGGTTGCGTTCGTTGGTGGGGCGAGTGGCGGAGGAGGCCGCAGCGAGCAGCGGCTGGCCGCGGCCGAGGACGCTTCTCGGCTGCGTGATGCACTCGGGGTGGCGCTGCCCCCCGGCTTGCCGCAGGCGTTCACCGATTCAGTCGACGACCCGTTCGGCGATCTGCTCAGCCGCTACGCCAAGTCGCACGGTCCGTTTCTCACTTCCGAGGTGTGCGAGCGGTACGGGGTCGAACCCGAGCGGGCCGAGGTCGGGCTGAAGGAACTCGAGCGGCAGGGTCGCCTGCTCAAGGGCGAGTTCCGCCCCGATGGTGTCGAACGCGAGTGGTGCCACAACGACGTGTTGCGAGTGCTCCGTCGGCGTTCACTCGCTGCCCTTCGCAAAGAGGTCGAGCCGGTCGAGCAAGACGTGCTCGCTCGCTTCCTCCCCGAGTGGCAACAGGTGGGCTCTCGTGCTCGGGGTGTCGACGGGTTGGCCGAAGTCCTGACCACCTTGCAGGGGGCCACGCTGCCAGCCTCGTCGCTTGAACTCGATGTGTTGCCGGCTCGTGTGCCGGACTACTCGCCATCGGATCTCGACACGTTGCTGACCGCAGGCGAAGTGGTGTGGGTTGGGGCTGGCTCGCTTGGTGCCACCGATGGCCGAGTACGTCTGGTGTGGCGAGACCAAGTGCCGGCGCTGGTGCCCGAGCCATCCGAGCCGGTCGAGGGTGAACTGCACGATGCGCTGCGGGCTTGCCTGGCCGCCAAGGGCGCCGTGTTCTGGTCAGACCTGGTGGCGGCCGCTCAAGCCGCCGGCCACGATTATGGCGACAATGCGGTGCTCACGGCGCTGTGGGACCTGGTGTGGGCCGGGGAGGTCACCAACGATTCGCTCACCCCATTGCGGGCTGTGGTGGGCGGGGCGATCCCGAAGAAGGCCGGTGCGACGTCGCGTTCTCGTAGCGGGCGAGCTCGTCGCCCCAACATGCGTCAGCTGTCACGGCTCGGGCCGCCAGCGGGCACCGGTCGTTGGTCGCTGGTGGCACCGTTGCGCTTGCCGGCGGTGACACCGACCGAAGCCCGTCACACCCAGGCGCTGCAACTGCTCGAGCGCTACGGCGTGCTCACTCGTGAGATGGCCCTTGCTGAAGGTGCCGAAGGCGGTTTCGCTGGCGTCTATCAATTGCTGAAAGAGATGGAAGAGCGAGGCCAGGTTCGCCGTGGCTACTTCGTGACCGGTCTCGGCGCAGCACAATTCGCACTTCCAGGTGCGGTTGATCGATTGCGCGACGAGCGGCGGACCGGCTCGGCCGATGAGATCGCCCCTGCCATGGTGCTGGCTGCATCTGACCCGGCGCAGCCCTACGGCGCTTCGCTGCCGTGGCCCGAGGTCCAAGGCCGTCCAAGCCGGGCGGTCGGGGCCTATGTCGTGCTTCGCGATGGGCACCCGCTGGCCTACCTCGAACGTGGAGGCAGAAGCATCACGATCTTCGACGGTGCCGAGGGGGATGCCTCGTGGGTGCCGACGCTTGCGTCGCTTGTCCACCGCAGGCAGGTGAAGAAGATCGAGATCCAGAAGATCAACGGCGTGCCGCCAGCCGAGCAGCCAGAGTTGCGGGATCTGCTCACCTCGAACGGGTTTGCCCAGGGCTACAAGGGCCCCACGCTCCGCTGACCCCCGGTGCCTAGGCGGAGGCGAGCATGGTTTCGCTGAGGTCCCAGAGGCGGGCGGCGTCTTCGGGGTCAACGGCGTGCGTCTTGACGTTGACGCCCATCGGTGATGCTTCTGACCACAGCTGGGCCACGTCGCAGTCTTCGCAGTACAGCCCATGTTTGTCGTCGAGCATCGGCGAGGTTGCAGCCCAGAGTGTGGTCGTGCACCCCTGCGATGGTGACTTGAACGCAGCTTGGGCGATGGCGCTTGGATTGCCATCAGCGTCAAGCCAACCCATCATGATCTGCTCCTCGACCGGGAGATCTCTCTGGAGCGGGGTGAAGATGCCGCCCGGGTGCACGGCCATTGCCCTGCCGCCGAAGGCGCTCATCCGCTGGGAGAGCTCGACAGCAAAGAGAGCGTTTGCACTCTTGGCCTGCGCATAGGCCACCCACTTGTCGTAGTCGGTGTTCTCGAAGTGGACGTCGTCCCAGAGGATCCCGTTGCGAAGGTGCGCAACCGAAGAGAGCGCCACGACACGGGGTGCGTCGGCTTTCTCGAGCAACGGCATGAGACCCTGGGTCAGCGCGAAGTGACCCATGTGGTTGATGCCGAACTGGTATTCCCAGCCGGGGCCGACACGCTGTTCGGGGCTGGCCATGACGCCGGCGTTGTTGATGAGGAGGTCGACCCGATCGAGCTGGGTGTTCATGGTGTCGGTGAAGGTTCGGACCGTCGCGAGGTCGGCGAGATCCATGGCGTACGTGGTGACGTCGCCAGCGACGGTGTCGCCGAGGGAGGCGAGGTTCTCCTCGGCTTTCGCTGGCGTCCGGACTGGCACGATCACGTTCGCACCCCTGGATGCAAGCGCCTTGGTCGTCTCGAAGCCGATGCCCGAGTAGCCGCCGGTGACGATCGCTGTCTTCCCGGTCAAGTCGATGCCGTCGAGAATCTGCTCTGGCTCGCTCTTTGCCGCGAAGCCTGAGCCGAGTGGTGTCTGATCTTGTGCTGCCATCGGGAACCTCTGGTCGTTGGGGTGTGATGGCACCCTAGGAGGTCGAGGTTGGTCGACCGAATCAGTCACGGCGTGGTAGGCCTGTGGCCTGATGTCGTGGAACAAGCCTGGTGCCGGGGGAGCGCTTCTGTACGCCATTGCGGCGATGGTCGTCAGCTCGCTGGTCACGGTGGTGAGCCGTTTGCGATTTGCCAAGTTCCGCGGCCGTCGGAAAGCTGCGGGACTGCTCCCTCATGGCGCGATCATCGTCGTGTCGAACCATGCCAGCTATGCCGATGGGTTGATGTTGGCCATCATCTGTCGTCGCATGGGGCGCTCGTTGCGTTTGATGGCAACCGCCGGTGTGTTTCGCGCTCCGGGACTTGGCTGGTTGGTGAGACGACTGGCCTTCATCCCGGTCGAACGAGGAAGCAGCCACGCGGCCGATGCGCTCGATGCTGCGGCCGAAGCGCTGGCCGCGGGGGAGGCGGTCGGGATCTTTCCCGAGGGTCGGACGACTCGGAACCCCGAGCACTGGCCGGAACGAGCAAAGACCGGGGTGGTTCGGCTTGCGCTACGCACCGGTGTACCCGTCGTCCCCATCGCCATGGTGGGAACACACCGAGTCATGACCAGAAGCCATCCTCTTCGAACGATTTTGCTCAATGTCGTCCTGCGGCCCGAGGTGCTGATTCGGGTCGGCGCACCGATCCATCTCCCGCAATTGTCGCCGACCGAAGCGACCCCGGAGGTCGTCCGAGTGCTGTCAGACCAGTTGATGGCGAGCCTCGTCGACCTCGTCGAGGAGTTGCGTGGGGAAGTGGCGCCGGATCCGGCGGGCGTCGAGCCAGCGGAGGGCTGACGCTCAGCTCATTCGGCGCAGCATCGATTCTTGCGCCACGCTGGCGGCGAGTCGCCCGTCTTCGGCGTACATTTCGCCGTGATTCATACCCCGGCCACCGGCTGCGGCCGTACTGCGCTGGTCGAACAGCAGCCAGTTGGTGGGGTCGGCATCGCGATGGAACCACACCGCATGGTCGAGGCTCGTCACCCGGTGGGTTTGGAACGGTGCGCCGTGGGGGAGCACCGAGTTGAACAGCAACGGACCGTCGGAGAGGTAGGCGATGGCGATCTGGCGTTGACGCAACGACAGCTCGCCAGGATCGTTGGTCTTGACCCAAACCTGCATGTTTGGCTCGCGACCCGCAGTGAATTCGAGGAACGACGGGCTCGCCGATTCGACGGCGGCTCGACCAGCGACGACGAAGGGGTATTGAGGTGGCTCGACTCCGGCCGCTTCCCGCTCGGCGATGAGCTTCGGGGCACTCGTGATCGACGGCGCCGCGGGCTGGTGCTCGTCGCCATCTTCGGGAGTCTTGAACGAGGCGGTCATCTGGAAAACATCGTTGCCGTGTTGGCTGGCAACGATCGAACGGGTCGCCCCTGTCGGTCGATCGCGCAATGACGTGACCTCGTAGCGGATCGGTTCCACGGGGTCGCCGGCCCGAAGAAAGTACGCGTGGAGCGAGTGAGCGATCAGCGGCTCGTTCACGGTCTCGAACCCGGCGGCCAGCGCTTGACCGAGGAAGTGGCCGCCGTAGATGCCGAGGAGGCCGTAGGTCTCGGGCGCTCCGAGAAACGTCGTATTCGAGCTGTCGGATTGCACCGCCAACAACTGGCTGAGGGTGAGGCCGGGGTCGGCAGTTCCGTTCATGCGGGATGTTCTCCGGTTGCGGTGAGGATGGGACGGACGGCGATGTCGCGAAGCGGTCGACCGGTGATCTCGTCGATGAGGATGGGCCGAAGTCGCTGCCCTGACTCGGTGTCGATCAGGGCGACCGGCGGCTCGGGAAGCTCGGACCACGTGTCTCCCCACGTGAGCAACGAGACGATGATGGGAGTGAGAGCCAGGCCCTTCTCGGTGAGTTCGTATTCGAAACGTTCGGGGTTCTGTTGGTATGGCGTCTTGGAGAAGACGCCGGTGTCGACCAGATGGGCCAGCCTCGTCGTCAACGTGTTTCGAGGAATGCCGAGCCGATCCTGGAAGTCGTTGAAGCGCCGAAAGCCCCAAAGGGCATCACGAACGATCAGCAACGTCCACGGGTCACCGACGACATCCAGCGTCTGAGCAACGGAGCAGTTCATGTCGGCATGGCTCTTGCGTCGCACGTTGCATCTCCTCAGGCTGCTGCCGGCTGAGCAGCCAGTCGGCGACCGGTCTGCAGCGGGAAGGACACTACCGATGTCACGAGGCCACCCACGATGATGACCCACCACACTCGGTCGAACCGCACGAGGGCTTGCACGAGCCCGTCGGGCGCGCCGAGAAAGGCAATGGTGAGGGCAACACCGAAGGTTCCGCCGAACTGCCGGACGGCCTGCAGGACGGCGCCGCCCACACCGATTCGATTCGGCGGGAGTGCCTGGGCCACCACACTCGAGAGTTGGGGAAGGCAGAGGGCGACGCCAATGCCAGTCAGAATCATCGAAGGGAAGTAGTCGAGCCAATAGCTGACGTCGCCATCGAGCATCACCAAGCGGTAGAACCCGCCAGCGGCGAAGAACAAGCCACCGGCCACCAGCAACGGCTGCTGGCCGATCTGGCCGGCCAGCTTCCCGAACCTGGGGGCGAGGAAGGCAACGAATGCCGGCCCAGGGGCGATGCCGAACCCGGCCTTCAGGATCGACCAACCCCATACGTTGGTCAGGAACAGGAATGATCCGAAGAACATGGCGGTGAAGGCCAGGCCAAAGGCGAAGCCGGCAAGATTCCCCCACGAGAAGTTGCGGCTCCGAAACAATTCGAGATTGAGCGCTGGTGCGTCGGTCCGGCGCTGGTGGAGCACGAAGAACACGAGCGCGAGCGTTCCGAGCAGCAGCGAGACGATCGTCCGCGTTCCCGTCCAGCCGTAGGTCTCGGACTCGACCACCCCGAACGACAGGATGCCGGCGGCGGCAGCGATGAGGACGACCCCGACGAAGGACGGAATCTTCGTAGTGGGGTCCGACGACTCGCGAAGGTTGCGGAAGCCGGCGAACACGGTGAAGAGCCCGACGGGGAGGTTGATGTAGAACGCCCAACGCCAGCCGAGCCAGTCGACGATGGCTGCACCGAGTGTCGGGCCGAGTGCTCCGGATACGGCACCGGCGGCGCCCCATATCGCCACGGCCTGGGGGATCTTTTCTCGGGGGAATGCTTGCATGACGAGCGCAAGTGACGAGGGAATGAGGACCGCGGCTCCCGTGGCCTGGAACACCCGGAAGACGATGAGGACGTCGACGTTCGGTGCCAGCCCGCATGCCATCGACGCCACCGTGAACAGTGCAGAGCCGGAAAGGAAGGCGAGTTTGTGTCCGAACCGGTCAGCCAGCTTTCCAGCTGGTACCAACAGGGCAGCAAAGACGATCGTGTAGGCGTTCAGGACCCACGACAACTGTGTCGGTGTGGCCTCGGTGAAGGTGGCCCCGATGTCGGGGAAGGCTACGAACAAGATCGTGGTGTCGAGGAATGTCGCCAGGGTCGCAAGAGCCGAAATGGCGAGCGTCAGCCGGGCGTGTTTGCTGGTTTCAGGACTGGTGGTCGTTGTCACGTCGAAAGTCTGACTCAGTAAGTTCAATGATGCAACTGGCCTACGCTGGATCACCTGGTGTCCGCCACATGGTCCACACATCAGGACCACGTTGATCGGCGGAGCTGACCACTCGATGATCGACGACGTCGAAACCCACGCTTCGGTAGAACGTGACGTTGCCCTCGGTCGATGTTTCCAACCCGCACATCAGCCCGGCGGTGTCGGCCATCTCCAGGCCGGGCCGAAGCACGGCGGCGCCGACGCCTTGGCGCTGATGGCCGGGACGGGTGCCCATCGTTTCGAGGAACAGATGTGGAGCGTTCGGGCGCTCGAAGCCGCCGGTCTCGGCGTCGATGGCGGCCTGCAGGCGATTGCCGTGCAACGGCCGCGAGCGATCAGCCAGCTCGGTGAAGAGTGGTCGATCGACATCGATTCGTGAGTCCGACCACACCGCAACGCTGACAAGTTGGTGGTCCTCCTCAGCAACCCAGACCAGGCCCAAGCGCAGGCCGATTACCTCGAGCGAGATGCGCTGGAGGTTCGTGATTCGGCCAACGTGGTCGTCGGCATCGACGCACCACCGCGTCCACGGATAGTCGGCAAAAGCCAACCCCAACAGCTCAGCCGCAGCATCAAGGTCTGTTGGGGTTGCCCGCCTCACTGAAAACGAACGAACCCGAGGTTCTGACCCGTCCGAAACGGGGGCAGGAACCTCGGATTCGTTGTTTGTCATGGGTAGACGTCAGTTCGAGGAGATGGCTTCGAGGACGTTGAGTTTTGCTGCTCGACGAGCCGGGAAGTACGCAGCAAGGACACCGAGAACAGCGCCGAGCAGGACGTAGAGCACGAGGCTGACCCACGGGATGGCCGTCTGGGTGATGAACTCATCTGGCAGTGCGGTGATGCCCGCGTAGGCCAGCAGTACGCCCATGATCACGCCGAGCAACGCACCGAACACACCAACGATCACTGCTTCCCAACGAACCGACGACCGGAGTTGGCTGCGAGTCATGCCGACGGCGCGGAGCAAGCCGATCTCTCTGGTCCGTTCCAGCACCGACAACGCCATCGTGTTGATGATGCCGAAGAAGGCGATGATCAGGCAGAGACCGAGCAGGGCGTTGACGATGATCAGGATCTGTCCGATCTGATCTTCCAAGCCTTCCTGGAACTCGCTGTTGTCTTGCACGGCGAGTTGAGGGAACTCGCTCGCCACCTCGTCAACCGCAGGGCGCCCGGTTTCGCCGTCGATGCCGTCGGCGTACTTGAGGCCGACAAACCCGACGCCTTCAACGGTGAGGTGCTCGCTGGCCGTTGCTCGATCGATGAAGAGTTGGCCCTCCAGGATCGAGTTCGGCTCGAATACGCCGACGATCACGAGTGACTCGGCCTCGCCGTCTTCGAACGCCAAGGTGAGCGTGTCGCCGACACCAACACCGAGTTCCTCGGCCTTCTCGTCCTCGACCAGGACCTCGCCCGGCGCCACGGTGTCGACACCGTCGACAACAGCGATCGAGATGATCTCGGCTCCGACGTCGCCGTCGAACGCACTGACGCCGACGGTGTCGTCGCCGACGATCGCATCGAGTTCGATGAAGCCAGCCACGGGACCGGTTTCATCGATGGCTGCGAGGCTGTCGACCAACGTTGCTGAGAAGGGGAGTCCCTGGGCTTCTTCGAAGATGAAGACGTCGGCCGTGAGCGCGTCTTCCAACAGGTCGTTGAAGGTGGCGATGATGGACGATGCCAGAACAGACACGCCCGTGATCAGCGCGAGACCGATCATCAGAGCTGTGGCCGTTGCCGCTGTTCGCTGTGGGTTGCGGCTGGCATTGTCTCGAGCGATCCGCCCCATCGTTCCTCGGGTGGCCTCGACCGGAGCACCGATCAACGAGGCGACACGGCCGGCGAAGAGCGCACTCAGCATGGCCACACCGATGAAGGTGAGCACCGAGCCGAGACCGATGAGGGTCAAGACGCCAGTCGTGCTGCCGGAGGTACCGAGAAGGCCGAGTGTCAGCAGGATCACACCGGGAATCAAGACCAGCGAGCCGGTGATGATGCGGAAGCGCATGCTGCGCTCGGAAGCGCCGGTGTCATGGAGTGCCTCGAGCGGTGAGATGCGAGATGCCCGGAATGCAGGGGCGATGGCCGACACGACTGTGACGAAGACCCCGACGATCATCACGACGATGATGGTTCGAGTCTGGATCTCGAGCGGCCCGTCGGGGAACGCCCCACCGCCCTGGCTGAAGATCCACTTCAGCAGCGCGGCCACGCCGATGCCGGCGAAGAGTCCGATGATCGAAGCGAAGATGCCGACCACGAGTGACTCGAGCAGCACCATCGTGCGAACCTGCGAACCGCTTGCACCGATGGCTCGAAGCAGACCCATCTGTTTCTTCCGCTGGCTCACCAGGATGGCGAACGTGTTGTAGATGATGAAGATGCTCACGAAGAGCGTCACCAGGGCGAAGCCCAGCAAGATGTTGCCGAAGATGGTGATGAACTCGCCGAACTCGGCCTGCGTCTCCTCTTCGGCGGTGGTGGCAGAGACCACCTCGATGCCTTCTGGCGCTACAGCCTGGAGGTCGACCACGAGAGCGTCAGCAGACACTCCGTCCTCTGCGGCGATGACGATGCCGTCGAGCTGGCCAGGTTCGTTGAGGATTTCCTGCATCGTGGGCAGGTCAGTCAAGACGAACATGACACCGGGTGAGCCGAACTCGACGGTGCCTGAGAGCTCGAAGGGCACGATGCCGTTCGGGGTGACGACATCGATCATGTCGCCGATGGCGAACTCGCCCTGTTCGGCTTGCAGTGTGTCAATGGCGATTTGCTGGCCGACCGGTGCCGCTCCGTCGATCAGTTCGAAGGAAGAGAGCTCGCCTGGCCCGGCCCAGGAGATGGCCAGCACGGGCGGGCCCTGCGGGCGAACGATCTCACCTTCGGCATCAATGGTGTAGAGAGTCTCGAAACCGGAGAGTCCTGGCTCGATCGCCGCAACGCCATCGACCGCGGCCAGTGCGACAGCCACCGATTCGTCGAAGCGGGGCGGGTCGTTGCTGTTCGAGACGTCGCCTTCGGGGGCACGAACCACGGCGTCAACGCCAGCGAAAATGTCTTCGCTGACTTGGTTGAAGACCGATCGAAGGCTGTCAGCCAGAATGAACGAGCCAGAGACGAAGGCCACGCCGAAGACGATGGAGACCATCGTGAGCAGCAGGCGGCCCTTGCTTGCAGCGATGCTGCGAAGGATCAGCTTGCGCATTGGTCAGTCTCCCAGCGACTTGATGCGGTCGAAGACCAAATCGGCGGTGGGGTTGGCCATCTCGTCGACGATCGAACCATCGGCGAGGAACAGCACACGGTCTGAGTAAGACGCCGAGACGGGGTCGTGGGTGACCATCACGATGGTCTGGCCCAGATCTCGCACGGCGGATTGCATGAAATCGAGGATCTCGGCGCCGGTCTTGGAGTCGAGGTTGCCGGTGGGCTCATCGCCAAAGATGATTGCCGGCTTGCTGGCCAGAGCACGAGCAACAGCAACACGCTGTTGTTGACCGCCGGACAATTCGTTCGGGCGGTGGGTCTGGCGATCGGTGAGGCCGACGGTTTGGATGACCTCGTCGATCCACGCTTTGTCGCCCTTGGTCCCAGCGAGGTCGAGCGGAAGCGTGATGTTCTCCCGGGCGTTCAGCGTCGGGATGAGGTTGAAGGCCTGGAAGATGAAACCGATGTTGTCCCGCCGCAAGCGGGTGAGCGCCTTGTCGTTGAGAGAGGAAACAGCGGTGTCGCCGATGTAGGTCTCACCACCGGTGAGGCGATCGAGCCCCGCCATGCATTGCATCAGCGTGGACTTGCCGGAGCCGGAAGGGCCCATGATCGAGGTGAAACGGCCCTCTTCGAAGCCGACGGTGACCGACCGAAGTGCGTGGACCTCGGTGTCGCCCGATCCGTAGACCTTGGCCGCGCCCTCGCAGCGGGCAGCCCATGTCGATGTTGATATCGCTGATGCAGTCATTGCGGTTCTCCTGATTCGACTTCGAACGCTAGGAGCACTTGCGTGAGCTGCCATCAACCATCTGGATGATTCGCTTGCAACTCAGCGACTGATCAACAACTGGGCGGCCCGCTGCCAGTTGGCGTTCTCGTTCAGTAGACGATGACTCCGCGGATGTTCTCGCCGGCGTGCATGTCGATGTAGCCCTGGTTGACGTCGTCCAACGAGTAGGTCTTGGTCACGAGTTCATCGAGCTTGAGCTGCCCGTTCTGGTACATCTCGAGCATCCACGGAATGTCGCGGGTGGGGCTCGATTCGCCGAACAGTGAGCCTTGGATCCGCTTCTGGAACAGGGTGAGCTCACCGGCGGGAATCTCGACCTTGCTGGTTTCGAGGTTGCCGAGTCCAGTCACCACCACGGTGCCCGCCTTGCGAATGGAAGCGAAGGCCTCGCTGACATGTTCAGACGTCAGCACACCGGTGGTCACGATGGCGGAATCGGCACCCTGACCATTCGTCACCGACTGTGCGAATTCGGTTGCCTCGGCCATGTTCGAGAACGTGTGGGTCGCGCCGACCTTCTGAGCGACCTCGAGCTTGCTCTGGATGGGATCGACAGCGATCACGTTCGTTGCTCCGCAATGGGCTGCGCCCTGGACGGCATTGATGCCGATCCCGCCAATTCCCATGATGATCACGGTCTGGCCGGGCTTGACCTCAGCAGAGTTGACCGCTGAGCCCCATCCTGTCCCGACGCCACAACCGACCAAGCAGGCCTTGTCGAGCGGGATGTCTTTGGCCACCTTCACCGCCGAAGCCACATCGACGAGTGTTGACTCGCAGAAGGTCGAGATGCCGCACATCTGGCCGATGTCGACGCCGTCGACCCGAGCGCGGAAACTGCCGTCTTCTCGGCAACCGGTCAGGAGGTTGGCGCCGAGGTCGCACAGGTTCTGCATGCCAGAGGCACACCAGCGACACTTGCCACAGCCGGGGAGGAACGACATCACCACGTGGTCGCCGACCTCGAACCCTGGCGTGTTGGGCCCGACCTTCTCAACGACGCCAGCGCCTTCGTGGCCGCCAGCCATTGGGTAGATCCCGACGGGGATGTCGCCGGTCTTGACGTGATCGTCAGAGTGGCACATGCCCGAAGCAACGAGCTTCACTTGCAACTCCCCCTGTCTTGGTTCGTCGAACTCGATGTCGACGATCTCCCAGTCGTTGCCGGGCTCGCGCATGATGGCTCCACGGGTCTTCATTGTTCGCTCCTCGATGTCAGGGCGCCGAGATCACGGTCGCTGCCGGGATGACAATGGCGCCGTTTGTTCGCCCCGGCGAAGCCGTGACGATGGTCACATCAGAACACTAGCGAGGAGCGTACTGAACCGTCGGTCGTCAGTTGGAGGACGACCAGATAGCCAGAGTGGAGGCTGCGAGCCCCTCGGCGTCGACGCCATCGATGTTGCACGTGACCGCAACCGCAGTATCCGTGGCCGGTTGCATGACAAGCGCCGACCCGTAGCCGATCCACGAGCCGCCATGCCCAAGAGTGAAAGCATCACCGCTGCCGACGAGTTCCAGCCCGCCGCCGTATTCGTTTTCGCCGTCAGCGACCGGCCCGGGGGTGGTCATGATGTCGAGCCATTCAGGTGACCCCAGTCCGGTGCCGAATGGCTCACCGAGGAAGAGTTCAGTCCAAGCGAGAACATCGAGCGCTGTTGAATGCACGGCTCCGTCTCCGGTCTGGCGCCAAGATGAGCCAGCAGGCTCCCACTCGTCATCCTCGACGTAGCCCTGCGCTTGTCGGGCCAGCAGGTCTCCCTGATCGTCTCGTACCAGGGTGCTGTCCATGCCGAGCGGCTGAAAGATCTCGGCCGTTGAGAATTCGGCCATGGTCATCTCGGTGGTCCGCTCGATGATCGTCGCCAACAAGACGTAGTTGGTGTTGGAGTACTCGAAGTCGGTGCCGGGGCTGAACGTCGGTTCGCCGTCCACAGAAGCAATGACGTCGAGCGCATCGGCCATCGTGGTGATCTCGTCGTCCTCGGCATCGAGGAACTCGATGTAGTCAGGAAGCCCACTCGTGTGATGAACCAGATCCGACACGGCGATCGTTTCCGGGAACGGTCCCAACTCGGGGAGATGATCGACGATGTCGTCATCGAGGCCGACATCACCATCGACGACGAGGATGGCGATCGCTCCGGCGGTCATCTGTTTCGAGACCGAGCCGATGTCGAAGATCGTGTCGGCAGTGATCGGATCGTCAGCGTCGAGATCAGCCATGCCGTAGTGAGCGTCGATGTACTCGCCCCCGGCGAGACGAACCGCAACTGAGCAGCCCGGTGTGTCATCGCCGAAGTCGGCGAACAGTTCGTCCATGTCAACGCGCTCGCTCGACAGCTCGACGTCGACAGCATCGATTGCATCGTTCGAGTTGTCGATCTCGGTATCGCTGGCACAGGAGGTGAGGAGGACGGATGCAGCGAGAGTCAACGCAACTCGTCTTGGCGCAGAAGCCATTCCGCCGACCTACCTCAGCCACACCGCGGTGTTGGCCGGTAGCGCACCGTCGACCAGTTCGCCGCTGCAGAGGAGAACGGTTCGGGTCGAGTCAATGGCGAGTGGATCGCCCGAGACGTTGAGCCAGCACTCGGCTCCGGAACCGCGCCGGAGGCCGATGACCCCGGCCGGTGCGTCGAGCCACTCGATGTCGCCATCGTTGACGAAGTGATCCTTGCGAACAGACAAGGCCGAGCGGTACAGCTCGAGCATCGATCCTTCGACGCCTTGCTGAGCTTCAACTGAGAGCTGTCCGAAGTCGGGCGGCTGAGGAAGCCACCCAGTGTTCTCGCCGAAGCCGAACGAAGGACCAGAGGTCGACCACGGGATCGGCACACGACAGCCGTCGCGCCCTTTACTCGTGTGGCCGGACTGTTCCCAGACCGGATCGTCGAGGACCTCGGTTGGTAGATCCCACACCTCGGGAAGGCCGAGTTCTTCACCCTGATACAAGTAGACGCCGCCCGGCAGGGCCAACATCATCATCACACCGGCACGGGCCCGGGTCAGCCCGAGGTCGGCATCGAGGAGGTCGTGCGGGCCATCGAGTAACCACGATCGCCAGTCGGTTCCGTTTGGCAACCCGTAGCGGGTGGTATGGCGGACGACGTCGTGGTTGGACAGTACCCAGGTCGGGGCAGCACCAACCGCTTCAGCCGCGTCGACCGAACGACTGAGCACGCTCTGCATCTCGTCGGCATCCCAGTTGGCGGAGAGGAAGTCGAAGTTGAAGGACTGGTGGTATTCGTCTGGCCGGATGTAGAGCGGCAGACGGTCGGGTGCGACCCAAGCCTCGGCCACCATCATCGTGTTCTCGTATTCGTCGAGAACCGAACGCCACCCTCGGATGATCGGGTGAATGTCGTCGCGGTCCCAGAACGGGTGATCCGGGGTCTTTGCATTGGCGAGGAGGACGCCGGTTTCGTCGACGTCTGGGTAGCTCATGTCCTTCGCCAAGCCGTGGGCGACATCAACGCGGAAGCCGTCGACGCCCCGCTCGAGCCAGAAGCGGAAGATCGACTTGAACTCCTCGATGACCTCGGGGTTCTCCCAGTTCAGATCGGGTTGGGTGTGGTCGAAGATGTGGAGGAACCACTCGCCATCGTCGAGGCGTCGCCAGGCCGACCCACCGAACACACTGGTCCAGTTGGTCGGTGGCTCCGCACCGTCGGGGCCTTTGCCGGGGAGAATGTGGTAGCGGTTGCGGGCGGACGATCCGGGCTCTGATGCAAGCGCCTCCTGGAACCACGCATGCTCGGACGACGTGTGGTTCGGCACGAGGTCGGTGACGATCTTGATGTTGTGGGCGTGTGCGTCGACGATGAGTGCTTCGGCCTCTTCGAGCGTCCCGTAGCGAGGCTCGATCTTGCGGTAGTCGGCCACGTCGTAGCCGCCATCGTGCAGCGGTGATTCGTACCAGGGGTTCAGCCAGATGGCGTCAACGCCGAGATCTCGGAGGTAGGGGAGACGTGATCTGAGGCCAGCAATGTCGCCGGTGCCGTCGCCGTTCCCGTCGGCGAATGAACGGATGTAGACCTGGTAGACGACCTCGGTCTTCCACCATGGGAGCTTCGATGCTGCTGCACTGTCCTGCGCTTGATTCACCGCCGAGACGGTAGCGGCGGCCAGACTGCCCTCATGCCTGAAGGAGACACCATATGGAGGACAGCTCATCGGCTCCGTCCGGTCCTCGAGGGCAAGACGATCGCTCGGTTCGAAGCTCCCCGGCTTGCCGTTTCCGGGCCTCCGCCCGGAACGGTCATCGACGCCGTGGAGGCCAAAGGCAAATACCTCCTCATTCACTTCGGAAACGGCGTCTCGCTCGAGACGCACATGAAGATGACGGGCAGCTGGCACATCTACGAATCGGGTGAGAGGTGGCAGCGTTCGCGCAAGGGCGTGCGAGCGCTGGTCGAGACGACCGAGGGCTGGCTGGGGGTGTGCTTCAACGCACCTGTAGTCGAGTTGGTCACCCGTCGATCTGGTCCGACTCACTTGGGGCCTGACCTCACTGGTCCTGAGCCTGATCTGGAGTTGGCCGTGTCTCGTTTCGGGCTTGCCGAGGCTGGGACGCCGATTGCCGTGGCGTTGCTCGACCAACGCATCTGTTGCGGGGTGGGCAATGTCTACAAGAGCGAAGTGCTCCACGCTGAAGGACTCGCTCCGCAGACTCCGGTCGAGTTGGTCGCACCCGATCTTCGCTCCAGGCTCGTGACCACGGCGCATCGCCTCCTTCGGGCCAACCTTGGAGGCGGGCCTCGAGTCACGGTTCCTGGCGGCCTGGCCGTGTACGGACGGGCGAGTGAGCCTTGTCCGCGCTGCCGAGCCCTCGTTGAACGAATCGTCCAAGGCGAACATGCCCGCAGCACCTATTGGTGTCCCGGGTGCCAACAGCCTCCGGCGGGCTGGTCGCGTCCCAATCGCGACCCAGACGGGCCAGTTCAGTAGGCTGCCCGGATGTCTTGTTCGTCGTGTGGAGGGAATCTGCCTTCCGGCTCCCGATTCTGTCCGCATTGCGGGACGCAGCAGTCGGCGGGAGACGAGGAGCGTCGTGTCGTCACGGTGCTGTTCGCCGACATCGTCGGGTTCACGAAGGTGTCTGAACGGCTCGATCCTGAGAACGTGAAACATCTGGTCGATCGCTGTTTCGAGCGGCTGGCCGCTGACATCGTTGCCTTTGGTGGCGTGGTCGACAAGATTCTGGGCGATGGCATCGTCGCGCTGTTCGGCGCACCGATCGCCCACGAGGATGATCCAGAGCGTGCCGTGCGTGCGGGCCTGCGAATGCAGCAGACCATGGCGGCGCTGGCGGCAAGCTCTGATGCTCCTTTGCAGCTCCGAATTGGTGTCAACACTGGCGAGGTGCTCGTCGGTATGTCGAGTGCTGGCGGTGACTACACCGCGATGGGCGATGTGATGAACCTGGCGTCGCGCTTGGAGAGTATGGCGGAGCCCGGGCGGGTTCTGGTCGGTTCTTCGACCCATGCCGCCACGGTCGAGGCCATTTCCTACCGTCCGTTCGGCGAGGTCCAGGCTCGAGGTCGAGACGAAGCCGTGAACGGCTGGGTGGCGCTCAACCCGATTCGGCCCCCTGGCGCTCGCAGCCGGCGATCGGTGCCGTTTGCCGGTCGCAAGGCCGAGTTGGCGGCGCTCTCAGCGCAGGCCCGACTCGCATTCGAACGCTCTCGTGCCCACGCATGCCTCGTTGTGGGCGAGGCCGGCATGGGCAAAACCCGTATCGTGCAGGAAGCGTCAGCTCGCATCGGCACCAAGTACGACGCTCGAGTGATCGAAGGGCGTGCTGTTCCGTACGGCGAAGCGAACGCCTGGTGGCCGGTCGCCGACGTGCTGCGTCAGGTCTTCGTCATCGAGATCGATGCCGAGCCCGCCCAGGCTCGCTTCATCGTTGAGACGGCTCTCGCTGATCACCTCGACCGAGCCTCGGGCCCGGAACGGGCCAGGTATGCCACGGCATTGCTCCACGCTCTTGGGTACGCAACGCCGTTGCGTGGCGGGGATCGCGACACCAATCGGGCCGAAGTCATGTTGGGCTTCACGGCGCTGCTCCACGAAGAACTGAAGCGTCGGCCCGTGGTTCTGATCATGTCCGACGTGCATCACGCAGCAGAGGGGGTCCGTCTGCTGCTCGAGCATCTGCTGCGCGAGTTGGCGCGGTTGCCGTTCCTGTTGTTGATGACGGCGAAGGAGTCCTTGCCGGTCTCGTTGCCGGCCGGCCGATACGGCTCGATGGTTCTGCCGCTCGTGCCGTTGCGGGACGATGCGGCGATGGCGATGATCGACGACTTCGGCCTCGATCTCTCCGATGTCGACAAACAACGCATCGTCGAACGCAGCGGAGGGAATCCGTTCTTCCTCGAGGAACTTGCTGGTCTGGTGAAGACCCGTGCCGATGGTGCCGATGGCTCCTTGGTCTTCCGCTCGTCAGGAGACCTTTCGAGCCTGCCTGAGAACCTGAGGGGCATCATTGCTGCGAGGCTCGATGCGCTCGATCCGCAACTTCATTCACTCATCGAAGCGGCGGCAGTCTTTGGACCGAATGGCCCCGTGTCGGGGCTTGCTCGTATGGCGGAGATGCAACTCGGTATCCCCGACATCACGCCAATGCTCAACGAACTGGTCGATGCCGACCTGATCGTGGTCACCGGGCACCGCTACGAGTTCCGCTCTGATCTCGTGCGCGACGTGGCGTACGCCACGCTGACGAAAGCAGGACGGGCCACGACGCACGTTGGTATTGCGTCCTATCTCGAACACCACGAAGCGGCCGACCACCGCATGGCCATCGTGCTCACGATTGCCCGCCACTATGCCGCCGCCTTCGAGTTGATGGAGGGGCTCGCTGGTGTCGGCGATCTCGACCCCACCGAGATCAGACGCAAGGCGATCTACTGGCTGAACGAGGCCGGGAATCGCTCGCTCGCAAGCGGCGCTCCCAGCGAAGCCGAGCACTGGTACACCTTGGGCGTCGACTTGATCGAAGACCCCGAAACCCGGGCAGGGTTCCTCTACGGGCGCGCCCGTGCCCGATCCGACGTTCGCGATCTGAGCGGTGCTCGCGCTGACCTCGAGAGCATCGCCAACTTGGCCGAACCCGATCCGTTGCTTGTTGCTCGGGTGCTGCTCGAACACGGTGAACTCGATCGCAAGCGCGGCGATTTCGACCGCTCGGTGCAGCGACTCTCCGATGCCGCCGTGCAGCTTTCTGACCTTGGCGACAGCGAGATGGAGGCCCTTGCGCTTCGTCTCCTCGGCATGTCAGAGCTCGGGCGGGGCGACGTTTCGCTTGCTCGCAAAGCTCTCGACCGATCTCGGGCTGTTGCCGCTGCCAGCGAGGATCGCCGCTCCGAAGCATGGGCATTGCAGGGTCTTGGCTTTGTCGCCTATCGGTCGGGCGACCTCGGGGATGCGAAGCAGTTGGTCGAACAGGCCATCGAGATCTTTGCCGAACTCGATGATGCTGGAGGCACCGCTTGGGCCAAGGCGATCGATGCGTGGGTTTCGTTCCACTCGGGTGAGTGGGACCGGGCTCGCCGCTTGCTCGAGGTCGTGGGTCCCGAACTGCAACGCCGCGGTGATCCGTGGGCCGAAGCAGCGATGCTCAACTTGGCGGCTTCACTCGATCTCTGGTCGGGCGATGGCGAGGCAGCGCTCGAACACGCCGAACGGGCGCGAGCGCTCGCCGAGAAGGCGGAAGACGCCACGATGGTGATGCAGGCACAGGGCCTGGCTGGCCGAGCCATGGTCTCGCTCGGGCAGATCGAGGCTGGCCGCCAGTTGCTGGAGTCCGGCTTCCATGCGGCGCAGCGTGATCAGAGCGCTGGTGGTGTTCGCTTCGCAGTGATGGCGAACGCTGGCAACGCGGCGCTTCTCGGAGAATCAGACGCAGTCATCCGCTGGGCTGCCCGTTTCGAAGGCGAGACCCCGAACCCTGAGATGCTGGGCGAAACCGATCTGGCGGTCTCGGTGGCTTTGGCGATGCTGCAGCGGGGCGCCGTTGAAGAAGCAGCGATACAGCTCGCTTGGCTCGAACACGTGCCTGAGCATTCGAACATGTACGCCCGTTCCGTTGAGGCGATCACCGCCGTTGCTCGTGGCGATCTCGAGTTGGCCCGCACCCGGGCTGGTGAGGTCATCCAGAGTCCGGCGGCGACGTATCTCGATGTCGGCTTCGCTCACCTCGCCTTGGCAGCAATGCATCGTCAACAGAACGATCCGATCTCCTGTGAGCTCGCCTTGGCATCGGCAAAGGATGCCGTTGCTGGCACGCACGACGTGGTGATGCCACTCATCATTGCCATGGCGGAAGCGGTCAATGGATTCGGGAACGTGGCACACACCGAGATCCAGTTCCGTGGCTTGGGTCTTGATCCTGGTGGCTGGCGGCGCGCCTGGCAGATGGCCGCCTCTGGCGGGCACCTCGTCACCACCTGAATCTCCTACAAGGCCGATCTGCTCCGGAACCAGCCGGTGAGGCTCATGCGCTCTCGGTCCGACGGCAGGACCTCATGCCAGAACGTGGACGACTCGAACAGCACGAGACGTCCGCCTATCGGCGAGATGTCGAGGTGGCGTTCGGTCGAGTCATCGAGGTGGAGCCGCAGCGCTCCGCCGTTCGACTCGAGCCAGCTTTCGTTGAGATAGAGGACCAAGCTGACTTGTCGAGCTTGGGGCCCGGTGGCGAACTGATCGAGGTGTCGTTGGTAGATCGCCCCCGGGGGATAGATGGCGAAGTGGCTCTCGATCTCGTGCACGTTCAGGAACAGGTGCTCGTTGAGCGCTCGTCGCAGTGTCTCGAACACCGCCAGACAATCGAGGACGGGGACGTCGGTGGAACGCTCGTCGAGCCACCCGATCGAATCACCTCGCAATGACTCGTTCTCGGTCCTCGCCTTGCCGGTTCGAGCCTGCACCAAGCGGCCCTGTTCTTGGTGGGCGCGTGCAACGCTGGCGAGAGCGGTGACCTGCGACTGGTCCAAGAAGCCATCGGACACCGAGTGGCCGTCTTGGCTCAGGTCGTTCATGATCTGGTCGAACGCCGGTGTCATGGGCGGCGATCGTACCGATCGGCGTGTGGGTCGAGCGATCGCCGTCTGCTGGAAAACGACGAAGGGCGGGAGCCGAAGCCCCCGCCCTTCGATCGATTGGTCAACCAATCAACTCGAGTGCTTACTCAGCAGGCTCGATGGAAACTCCGTGGTAGCGACCCTCGACGGCGGGGATGCCGGCGCCGAGTTCACCAGAAGGCAGAAGCCAACCGTTGAGACCAACCACGTTGGGCTCGACACCGAATGCGGTGGCGGTGTGGCCAGAGAACCACATCGGCACGTCGGTAGCGATCTCCATCATGATGGTCTCGTACAGCGCATAGCGCTCGTCGAAGTCATCAGTCTTGGTCGCAGCCAGCGCCGCTTCGAATGCGGTCTGGTTGGCCCAGTTGGAGAAGTTCGTCGGGGACACGAGGCCGGGGACGCCGAAGGCTTCGGCGACGGCGGCGTTCGGCGGGGTGACTTCAGCGTTGATGCTCAACGACGGATCGTCGTCCGAGCTCCAGCGCCAGCAGTGCGCCTGGTGGGCGCCTTCGAAGTCTGGCGGTGCACCGAGAGCGTTGTTGATGTGGGTCTGCTGATCGAAGTTGGTCAGCGTGACGTTGACCAGTTCAGAGCCGGTCCAGACCTCTTCGATCACCTGCATGGCGGCGATGAGGCTGGGGTCTGGCGGGCAAGACAATTCAACATCGATGAGCTCGCCAGCGGCCTTGCCGTCAGAGCGCTCTGGATCGTCGACGTACTCCTGAAGGAGGGCAACGCCGCCTTCGAAGTTGAACTCCGGCCATGCATCAGCAACGGCTTCGGAGTACCACGGGGAGTCCGGGCTGAACCACTGGGTGGCGGGCAAGGAGATGCCGGTGCCGCCGAGTGCTTCGATGACACGGTCCTGTGGGTTGAGGTGGGTCAGGCCCTTGCGGACACGAACATCGTCAAACGGTGCAACGGAGGTGTTGTACATACCGCCACCGGTGTTGTTGCCCTGGAACTGAAGGACTTCGATGCCGTCCTGTTCGAGTGCGTCACGGATGGTGCCTTGACGCAGGGTCTGGAATGCGTTGACGGTGCCCGAGAGCAGTGAGTCGAGGCGGGTGGTCTCATCGGGGATGGGACGGAAGATGACGCTGTCCAGGTACGGCAGCTGGTTGCCCTCGGCATCGCTGAGCCAGTAGTTGTCGTTCCTGACCACGACGGTCTCGTTGTCGAGATCTCGTGATTCCATCATGAATGGACCGGTCCCGACGGGAGCGATGCTGTAGCCCTCGGGGTCAGCGGTCGCTGCACCGGGCTCGAACACGGCGCCAATGGGGGCGCGGGTCAAGAAGGCGAGGAACGCCGAGTTGCCCTGGCTCAGGGTGTAGGTGACTTCCAGATCGCCGGTTGCGGCGACGCTGGCGAGGCTGGCCTGGCCAATGGCTCCGGCCGAGGTGGCGCCGGTCTCTTGGATGGCAAACATGTCGACGATGGTCTGCGCAGTGAACGCCTCGCCGTTGTGGAATGTGACGTCAGGGCGAAGGGTGACGACGTACTCGGTGAAGTCGGCGTTCACGCTGGATGACTCAGCCAGGAACGGCTGGGGCACGAAGTTGGTGTCGATCTCGAACAGTGTGTCGTGGACCGTGCGGATGATGTTGTAGCAAGGTGAGGCGCAGGAGTCCTCCCACGGGCGAAGGCCGGTGGCTTCAGCTTCGAGTCCAACAGCGAGATCGCCGCCGTACGTGCGGCCGTCTTCGACCACGACTTCCTCGGGCTCGGTGTCAGGCGCCGTCGTAGCGGTGCTTTCCTCCGTTGTTTCTTCATTCGTGTCGCTGTCTGTTGCATCTTCATCGCTGCCGCCACATGCGGCTGCGATGAGGGCGAACGAGAACAGCAACGCGAGCAGTTTTTGCAACTGTCGCAGCTTCATGTGTTTCTCCCCTTCGGGCGTGTCGGGCGACACACCATTGGTGTCTTACGGCCGAATGTGTACCGAGCAACGACCACGTCCGATGGGGGACAGAGGGGATTGTCACATGGTCATAAGTCTCATCTTCCCGGTTTGACAATTATGCCGACGCTTGATCTTCAACCAGGTTGCGGAGTGGTTCGGAGGTAAGGCTTCACCGTCGTGAATCCGGCGGGGAAGAGTTCTGCGGCATCGTCATCGCTCAGCTTTGGCGACACGATCACGTCATCACCTTGTTGCCAGTTCACCGGTGTGGCGACCTTGTAGCCGTCGGTGAGTTGCAGGGAGTCGATCACCCGAAGGATCTCGTTGAAATTCCGTCCCGTCGACGCGGGGTAGGTGAGCGTCAGGCGCACCTTGTTGGCTGGGTCGATGATGAACACAGACCGAACCGTCATGGTGTCGTCTGCGTTCGGGTGGATCATGTCGTAGAGATCGGCCACGACGCGATCGGGGTCGCCGATGATGGGGAAGTTCACGGCAGTGCCTTGCGTCTCTTCGATGTCGCCGATCCAACTGTCGTGGCTGGCGACGGTGTCGACGCTGACCGCAATCGCCTTGGTGTTGCGGGCGGCGAACTCGTCGCCCAGTTTGGCGGTGGCTCCCAGTTCAGTGGTGCAGACCGGAGTGAAGTCAGCGGGGTGGGAGAACAGCACGGCCCATGCGTCAGCCTTCCATTGATGGAAGGCAAGGTCGCCCTGTGTCGTGGGGGCGGTGAAGTCGGGTGCGGTATCGCCAAGTCGAAGTGTCATGGCTTCAGTAAACCCGACGAATCCGATCAACTATTCCGAATTTCGGAAAATCGTGGTGGCGCATGCACCCGCCACGGGGCGTGGGCGTTAGCCCCCAGCGACGGTGGTGGTTGCTTCGGTCGACGGTGTGGTCACCGGCGGGATCGTGAGCTTCTGGCCGACCTGGATGCTGTTGGCGTCCTCGATGCCATTGAAATTCGCCAGGTCTTCGGTGCTGACGCCGAATCGTTGAGCGATGATCGAGAGTGAATCACCCTGCTGAATGATGTACTCGGGCGTGGTGGTTGGCGGCGGCACGGTGGTCGGGGGCAGCGTCGTGATGATCGCCGCCGTCGATGAGGGCGAGATGGATGCCTCGAGCGTGGTTGCCCCCTCTTCGGGTGCGTTGCGGCCACAGCTCGCCAGCAGTCCTATTGCCGCCAAAGCGATCGCCGCGTTTCGCGCCATCGCTCGCTTCCGCTGGGTGCGGACTGCCGTCATGTCCATCTCCTGTGCCTGAGCCGTTGTGATGTCCGAGTATGGCGCATGGCCGAAGGCTGCGCAGGCATCCGTCAGCGACGTTTGCCCTTCTTCTTTCCCTTGTTGACCTTGCGAGGCCGCTCGCCGTCACGCTTGCGCTCGGCGCTGGCACGACTGCGGCTCTCGGTCCGGCGGTCGAACTCTTCGAGTTGATCGTTCTGGAGGTCGAGCTCTGCGTGGAGCTCGTTCCAGTGGATCAGCCGGCGATCGGTGGTCCGACCATCGACTCGTGCCTGGGTGACACCGCAACCCGGCTCCTTGCCATGGCTGCAGTCAGCGAAACGGCATGCGGCCGCCGCTTCGGCGATCTCCGGGAACGTCTTGTGGAGGCCATCGAGCGCCTGCCAGAGACCGATCTCACGAATGCCGGGGGTGTCGATCACGATGCCGCCGCCTGGGAGAGGGACCAGGTCTCGGGTGACGGTGGTGTGGCGGCCGCGGTTGTCGGTGGCGCGAACCTCACCGATGCGCTGCACCTCACCGCCGGACAGTTCGTTCACCAACGTCGACTTTCCGATCCCTGACAAACCGAGCAGTGCAATGGTTCTGGCATCAGTGAAATGGGTACGAACTCGATCGATGTTGCGGCCCGAAACCGTCGAAATCGCCAACGTCTCGACACCGGGGGCGATGGCCGAGATGCTGGCGACTGCCTCTTCGGAATGGCCGACTTCGTCTGCTTTGGTGAGCAGCACGACCGGGGTGGCTCCGCTGGCCCATGCCAGCACGAGCTGCCGTTCGAGCCGGTTGAGGTTGACCGGGCGATCGAGTCCGTGCATCACGAAGACGTCGTCGACGTTCGCCGCAAGCACTTGGGCCTCTGGCACCTTGCCTGGCGCACGCCGGGTGAGAGACGTTCTCCGAGGGGCGATGGCGGAAACGATCGGACCGTCCTCGGGGTCGTCGACCACGGCAACGAAGTCGCCGGTGGAGGGGGCCATGTCGGACGAGGATCGGACTGAGCTGGAGGCAGCCAAGATGGCGTCGCCCCCGGTGAACACCAGGCAAAAGCCACGTGACGAACGAGCAATCCGCCCGTAGCTGTCGGCGTTCTGATCGCTGAGCCATTCGTCGAGGTCGGCGTCCCAGCCGATCGACGCCAGCGTGGGTGCCAGCTTGGTGAGGTCGTCAGCCATCAGCGAAGCCAAGCGTGGCGGAGGCAACGCAGGAGGGGAGAAAAGGTGATGAGGGCCACAACCCAACGATCATGGCGCGAATCACGCCGCTTCGGTAGGGGAACCGAGATGTTCCAGCAGGAAGTCCCGCTGGAGGTGCAACAGATTCTCGGCCACGACCTCTTGTGGAGTCATGTGCGTGACACCACTGAGAGGTAACACAGCATGGGCCCTGCCGGCTGCAAGAAGAGCGCTCGAGAGCTGCAATGTGTGAGCGGCAACCACGTTGTCGTCGGCGAGACCGTGGATCAAGAACAACGGTCTGGTGAGGGCGGCGGCCTCGTTGATGAGGCTGCTGGTGGCGTAGTGAGCCGGATCGGTGTCGGGGTGACCGAGGTACCGCTCGGTGTAGTGCGTGTCGTAGAGCTGCCAGTCCGTCACGGGGGCACCAGCGATCGCAGCGTGGATGCGCCCGGGGGCTCGCATCACGGCAAGGGCCGCGAGGTAGCCGCCGAAGCTCCAGCCCCGGATGCCCACCCTGGTGAGGTCGAGACATGGGTACTCCTCGGCAGCAGCGTCGAGTGCGTCGATCTGGTCATCGAGGACAGGTGAGGCGAGATCTCCCCAGACCTCGCGTTCGAAGGCCGGGCCGCGACCCGGAGTGCCTCGGTTGTCGACGACCAGAACAGCGAAGCCCTGGTCGGCGAACCACTGCGAGGTCAGGTGGCTCAGGTGATTCTTCAACACCCGCTGTGCGTGTGGACCTCCGTAGGGGTCGAGGAGAACAGGCAGCGGGCTTGTGCCGTCGTGGTTGGCGGGAAAGAACATCGCCGAAGCGAGCGAGCGTTCCCCCAACCGCAGGAACTGGGGTGCAGCAGAGATCACAGGTTCCTCGACGTGGCTGGTGATCATCGCGACGGGGCCACCGTTGACGAAGATGCGGACGCTGATGGCACTGGTCTCGGGGGTAGCCGAGGTGATGACGATGATCTCGCCCGCCGCTGTTGCGTTGTGAACACCGGGTTCGGTGGTCAGGAAGCGAGCCGGGGCATCGGGCCGGTCGACGTCGATGGTTGCAACGTGGACTTCGGTCGAGTCGGTCCAGCCGGTGACCACGACGCGACCGTCGTCGACGGCCACGATCGAGCGCACGTGGAGCTCGTCTCTGGATACGACCTGACCATCCAGGCACAGCACTCGGCGGTCGAGGTCGGTTCGGTCTTCGACGGTGAGGAGGCCTCGATCAGTCCACGTCGGCGAACCAGGAATGAGCTCGACCCAGGTCGGATCGGTGATGGTCTGGATTTCCTTCACTGCGCCGCTGCCCGTGTCGATCGAGGCGATCGAAATGAGGCGTTGGTGGCGGGGCTGACGAACCACGAGCGGGGGGTGGCCAGCCGACCAGACGATGTCGGCCAAGTATTCGAATAGGTCAGCTTCGAACAGGTCAGCTTCGAAGACGTCAGCTTCGGCCGGTCCTGGAGCTTCCCGCCAGTGGATCGGCGTCTGTGTGCCGTTCAGGGCGATGTGCACGAGTTGGACGTCGGCGTTGGTCGTCCCTGCCGCTGGGTAGCGGATCTCGTTGGGGACCGTTGCCGGGTTCGCTGGGTCGGCGATGTACCAGGCCGTGACGTTGTGATCTGCAACTCGTGTGGCGAGGAGACCCGATCCGTCAGGCGCCCACCAGAACCCGCGAGTGCGGCCCATTTCTTCGCCGGCGATGAAGTCGGCTCGTCCCCAGCTGACGAGCGGGTCCCTTTCGCCTGCGAGCTCGATGTCATCGCCGCTGCCGAGGTCGAGCAGGCGGAGCGAGCGGTCAGCGACGTAGGCACACCAACGGCCGGTGGGGTCGATGCGGGCATCGAACAAGCCGTCAGCGCATGGCACCAAGCGGGAGTCGCCGGTGCTGAGCTCGGTCACGACGATCGACCCTCCGAGCTCCATGACCGCTGTCGTGTACTCGGCATCGGTGGTGTAGCGGACGATGCCGGAGGCGCTCTCCCGCGCCCGTTCCCTTCGAGTTCGTTCCGCAGGCGAGACCTCGGAGTTGCCGCTGCCTAGGGCGGCGGGATCAACGACGAGCCGTTCCGTTGACGAGGCGATGTCGATCGCCCACAAGCAGAGGATGGGATCGGAACCGTGCTTCGAGCGGAGGAAATAGACCGTGGACCCGTCGGGCGAAATGGCGGTGTCGCGCGGGGCCCCCAGGGTGAAGCGGCGGGTGGCGGCATGTTGTCGTGGGAACGACAGCGATTCGGCGGTCATGTTGTCGACTTTATGAGATCCGGCTGAGCGCACCGCAGAAGGGGTGGAATCGCTGGGGACGTACATGCTTGCCTAGACGGGCAGCCCCTTGACGCCGAGGCTGCGCAAGCCGGCCCGAAGGTCGTCCTTGAGCAATGCGGGGTCGATGCCGGTCGCCGGATCGATGTGGAGACCGAAGGCCGCCTCGTCGCCGAGGGTGAGCAGCGTCGTGTTGAAGGCGGTGCCGCCGACGGGGCCCACCGGTCGGAGCGACACGATTTTGTTGCCAGCGATCCACAACGGAATTGCCGGGCCCGGCAGGTTGCTGGTGGCGATGTCGATGCGGCGCGTCTGTTGTAGCGCAATCGATGCCGCGACCGATGCCGGCAACAGGTTGGCCACGGTGCCCAACGCCCCCATGGCGCCAGCGGTGGTGCCGACGTCGTCGCGTTTCGCCTGGATCTGACGACGCAGCTCACCAAGGCGCTCGTCGATGCCAGCCCCGGTACCGGGAAGGCCCACAGCGATCGGCACGAAGGAGTTGCTGGCTGGGTCGTCGTCGGCCGACCGGGTGCTGATGACGATGGACGTCTGGAGCTCGGGCAGCTCTACCCCCGCCCGATCGTGCTGACGCACCGCGGCTTCGACACAAGCGGCCACGAAGAGTTCGTTCAACCGAATGTCGCGAGCTCGAGCTGCGGCCCGGAGGGTGCTGAGCGGCGCGGCGTAGGTGACAAGGCGGCGATTGCCGGACCGCCGGGTCCACAGAGGCGAGCGAGCCGCATCCGTGGATGATGGCAATTGGTCAGCCAAGTGTTTCGCTGCGGCGCCGGCTTCGGCAGCCCGTTGCGGGTTGGCGAGTGCGTTGGCTGCCTCGTTGAAAAAGCCAGCGATGCGCTCGGCACCGAAGCGGAGCGAATCGCCGAGGCTTGCGGGATTGGGATCGAGAGGTGACTCGCTTGCCAGCGTGTCGAGGATGTCTTGCACCGAACCCATGGCGGGGGCTGGAGCATCGGGTTGGAACTCGAGCAGGTGGGCGGCGAGCCCGAGTGCACCCTGGCCGTCGGCAATCGAGTGATGGAGCTTGACGATCACTGCGCTTCGCCGCCGAGGAAGGCCAGACACGATGGTGATCTGCCAAAGTGGGCGATCTCGATCGAACGGGTCGTTGATGATCCGACACGCAAGCGATTCGAGCGTTGCCATGCTGGCGGGGGTCGGTAGCCGGATGGCTCGAAGGTGATGATCGAGGTCGAGGTGCCGATCGAGGACGCGCTCGGGCGGAACAAGAGGAATGCCGCTGGGCTGCACGCGCTCCCGGAGAGCCGGCACGGTTGGGAGCGCCTTGGTGATCGTCGCCCGGAGACGTTCGAGACTCGGTGCGCCCTCGACGATCGCAATCGCACCCATGGTGGACCGAAGCTGAGGATTCTGTTCGACGCTCCACATCAGGGCCTCGGTGTCGGTCATGCGGCTCGGCATCGGACCAGGATGCCAGGACGGCGAGGGGTCACATCGCTGATGGCGCAGCCGATGCACACCTATGGCGTCGAGTGCTCACAGCAATGCGACAACGCGAGAAACCCCTGACGCTTGTGTTGCGCCCGCACTGCCGGCGGCGCTCGGGCACATCGAGTCGCTCGATGGGCTCAGGGGGATTGCCGTCCTCATCGTCATGGCGTATCACGGCGGGTGGTTCGGGATTTCCGGTGGCTTCATCGGTGTCGATCTTTTTTTCCTGCTGAGCGGGTTTCTCATCACACGCTTGCTGATTGACGAACACACTCGAAACGGCACAATCTCGATGAAGTCGTTCTACATCCGGCGGGGACTGCGGCTGCTCCCCGCGCTGCTCACGTTGGTCGCTGGTGTCTGGCTCGCCGCCGTACTGCTCGAATCAACGGGGTTCCGCGAGGGCCTGGGCGGACGAACGTTCTGGGCGCTCTCCTATCTCGCGAACTGGAACGACGTCTTCACCGGTACACACTTCGGGCCCTTCAGTCACCTGTGGTCCTTGAGCGTGGAAGAGCAGTTCTATGTGGTCTGGCCGCTCGTCGTGATCGCCATCATCGGCCGCTGGGGCATCGCAGCTGTTGCCCACATCGCGCTGGGTGGGTCGATCTTCTTTGCCGCTACGACGGCGGTGCAGTCCGCCTTCGGTGTCTCCCAGTTCACTCTCTACTACGGCACTCACTCCCACGGCGCGGTCTTGCTGCTCGCTGGCGCCTGGTTGGGCGCGAGCCCAGCAATTGTTGCCCGCATCGATGTGGCGTTCGGCAAGCGCCTTCTTTCGGTTGGCCTTGCTGGACTTGCTGTCCTGATCTTGCTGCCGTCGAGCTACGAGGGGTGGCACCCCCAGACGGGGTACGTCCCGGTGACCTTGATGTCGTTGGCTTTGGTAGCCGGAGCGGTGGGCCACCCCAGGTTCCACCCGTTGCACATTGCACCGCTTCGTCTTGCTGGCCGTTTGTCGTACGGGCTCTACCTCTGGCACATCCCGATGTTCGCCATCACCATGGCACTCATCCCCGATGTCAATCGTGTCATTGCGGTCGGGGGTGGATCCTTTGCTGCGGCGATTGTCTCCTACGTCGTGATCGAGCAACCTGCGATGCGGCTGAAGCATCGCTGGACATGAATCAGCGAATCGCTGTCCTGCTGACGGGGCTGGTGGTTGCGCTCGGCGTGTTGCTGTGGGCGAGCCGAGACATGTCGCCGCATCAGCGCTCGCCACTCGATGTTGATGCGGTCGCAGACATCGACGTTCGGTATGGCCCAGCTGGCCGGCAGGTCCTCGACGTCTACATCCCTTCGATGGAGGGACCCCATCCCGTCATCGTCTACTTCCACCCTGGCGGTTGGGTCGAGGGCGACAAGTCAGAGTCGATACCGATTTGGGACTGGACCGAACGGGGCTATGCGGTGGTGTCGGCCAACTACACGCTGGCCGACGGGATCGGAACGATTCACGACTCGGTCGATAGCGCCGAGGCTGCGGTGCGTTTTGTCGTCGCAGAGGGGGATCGTTGGGATCTCGACACCGAGCGCTTGGGAGTGCTCGGATTCTCCGCTGGAGGGCATCTCGCCATCATGCTCAGCCAACGAGATCTTCCGATTTCGGCCGTTGGGTTGATTGGTGCGCCGACCAACCTGGTCGGGCTACTCGACCCCGCCACTCCATTCTTCGATGGCAGAACTGGAGACGAGGTTCCATTGGTCATACGAGAACGTTTGGGCTGCACCCCCGCATCTACGTGCATTGCTGCCGCAACCGAGATGTCTCCGACCAAAGGGGTCGCTGGTTCTGCACCGGTGCTGATCGTCCACGGTGATGCTGATCCAATCGTCGACCCGTCTCATGCCATCGATTTGGAGCGATCGCTTCGCTCGCAGGGGGTCGACGTGGAACTCGTCATTGTCGACGGTGGGCGTCATTGGGCGGACAGCGACAGAATCGGGGTCTTCTTCGACGATCTTCTGACCCCACCAGGCATGGCACAGCGACTTGGACGTTGAGCGATTGCCACCCGTCTTGCAGGTTCTCGGCACTTGAGTTCAGAGATTCGGCCCGTTGGCCGATAGGATTGTTCTCGTTGTCCCTAACTGGCGGTAGCTCATACCGCCACCGGAGCAAGCCGATCATTACGTCGTCCTTGCTCAATCATCAAGAAAAGGTGCCCCAACATGGTCAAAGTCTGGATCGATCAGGATCTCTGCACTGGCGACGGTCTCTGCGCCGAGATCGCCCCCGATGTCTTCTTCGGAATGGATGACGGCCTGTATTACGTCAAGGAAGACACGGCCAACTTCGGTGCCGAGAAGCTCTTTGACGGCACTGCCAACCCGGCTGGTGCTGAAGGTATGGCTCGCGTGCCCGACGGAGGACTCGATCGTGTGATCGAATCCGCCGAAGAGTGCCCCGGTGAGTGCATCTTCATCGACGTCGACTGACACCGACCGGCCTCGCGGCCTTTGACCGATCGGCACCTTCGACCGTCTGTCAATTCGCCGAATAGTGATTTCGACACAATGAACTGGGCCGTTTGGCTCAGTTCATTGTCGTTTTGGACGATGGTCAGAGATGCGACTCGTCAAAGCGATGCTCTTCGCGGCCCTCGTGGTCGGATGGTGGCAGCTCTGGCATGTGCGGGATTCGGTCACGTCGGCATACCTCGACGAACGACCGCCGCTTTCGCTCGAGCTCGAGGGGGTGAATCTCGCACTGGCAGATGCAGACCGTCCTGTCTCGCCCTATGCCCTTGTCCCCGCTGGTGTCGATCGTGCCCCGACCTTCCTACCGATCGCTCCGGAGCCGGTCCTCGAAGATCCGTTGTCGGTCGGCATCACCGGTGGAACCGCCAGCTTGTCTGGGCTGGTGCAGCTGGTTGATGGAACGCCCGTGGCGGGCGCAACGATTCGAATTGAACGCTTCACCAGCGATGGTCAGGCCACCGCTGAGACGGTCAGCGGCGCCGATGGCTCGTGGTCTGCGAGCGGGTTGCGCGGCGGTCGGCTTCGAGTGCGCGCCTTTGCCCCGAACCAGCTTGCATCAGTCGAGCCCGCCGTTCTCTTGGTCAGCCGGAACGGATCCGCTCGCGTGCCGCTGACCGTGGCCAGCCCCGCACCGGGGATTCGATTCGACATGGTCGGCCCTCCAGGTATCGCCATCGGTACCGCCGGCACAGCGGCTGTGGTCGTCAGCCAGGAGGTCGTTGATGAGTGGGGTCGTCTCATCCAGACTCCTGTTCCGTTGCGGGAAACCTCGGCGACGATCTCTGGCGGTCGTCTTCTGTCCGACAACAACGTCGTGACTGATGCCGGCGGTGCGGTTCGCTATCTGATTGCTTGCGATGTCGAGAGCGATCCGGTTGTGGTCCTCACCACCGGAGAGGAAAAGGCGGTCCTCACCATGCCGAGTTGCATGTCAGCAAGCTTGCTCGCCGAGCTGGAAGCCGCGGCGACAGCAGAACGGGCGGCGGAAGAAGAAGCCGAAGCGAGCTTGGTCAACCCGGGGCCGGTGCGATGAAGACCGAACGCAATCCCGGCGCCGCACTCGGGACCGCGCTCAAGGTGCTCATCGCCGTGGTGATCTCGGCGTTCATCGTCCCTCCGGTTGCGGCGGGCGTCGCTGGGCTCACGCTGCTGCGAGCTCCCTTGCCTGGTGACTTGCCAGATCAGCGGCCTCAGATCGAGGCCATGCCTTCGGTGGCTTTCGACCGCTACGGGAATCAGATCGCCGTCTTCCGCGGCTTCGATCGCACCGTGCCGATCGAGCCATCTGACATCCCGGGCATCGTGAACATGGCGGTCATCGCGATCGAGGACCAGCGTTTCTACGAACACAACGGTGTCGACCTCGAAGGCATTGCCCGCGCCGCTCGCATCAACCTCGAGTTCGGCGAAGTGGTGCAGGGCGGTTCGACCATCACCCAGCAATACATCAAGAACACCTATCTCTCAGGTGACCAGACCTTCGAGCGCAAGTTTCGTGAGGCGCTGTTGGCCACCGAGCTCGAAGAGCAGCTGACCAAGGACGAGATTCTCTTCGGCTACCTCGAGTCGAGCTACTACGGCGCCGGGGCCTATGGCATCGGTGCTGCGGCCGAGGTGTACTTCGGCAAGTCGGTCAGCGCTCTCGACATCAGCGAAGCCGCCACCCTTGCCGGAGTTCTTCAGGCTCCGTCTCGATTGTCGCCCCGGGCTGACATCGACGCAGCAGAGGCTCGACGCCGCCTCGTGCTCCAGGCCATGTTGGACCAGGGCGTCATCAGCGATGAGGAGCATGCTCGCGAGGCGGCTCGCACGTTGTGGGATGGGAGTGGAGACCGTCCGAGTTCGACGGTCACCTTTGTGTCTCCACCGCCGGCGAACGGTGCCTCAGACCACCCCTACTTCGTTGATTGGATCGAGGCGCAGCTTCTCGAAGAGCTCGGTCCTGACTTGCTGTACCGAGGTGGGTTGCGCATCCAGACCACGATCGACCCGGCGATGCAACGATCCGCCGAGTTGGCCGTTGCTGTCCGGTTGGAGAACACCGAATACCCGGTCGAGATGAGTCTCGTTTCGATCGACCCGAAGTCGGGCCACGTGGTGGCCATGGTCGGTGGACGTGACTACGAGAACTCACAAGTGAATCTGGCGATTGGCGGCACCACGGGCTTCCAGCCGGGCAGCTCGTTCAAGCCGATCGTTCTCGCTGAAGCGTTCTCACAGGGCATTGGTCCGGACACGATCTACCCGGCGCCAGCGGAGTGGACGGTTCCCGGTTGCACCGGCACGGAGTGCACGTTGAGCAACTACGACTTCGCTGATCGCGGCGAGATGACGTTGCGCGATGCCACCCGGTCATCCATCAATACGGTCTTCGCCGAGTTGATCACCGACGTGTCGATCGAGCGGACCGTTCGCACAGCGCGGGCCCTCGGCATCGAGCGGCTCGACCCGGCTTCCCCTTACGGGCCAAGCCTTGCGCTCGGTGCCGCAGAGACGTCACCGCTCGAGATGGCCTCGGCCTATGGAACGTTTGCGAACCGCGGCCTGCGGATGTCGCCGATTGGTGTCCTTCGAGTCCTCGATCGAAACGACAACGTGCTCATCGATCGAACGGTGCGAGGCGGTGTACAAGTGATCGACCAGATCGTGGCTGACAACGTTTCCGACGTCCTGGTCGACGTGGTCACTGATGGCACAGGCCGTCGGGCGGGAGTCGATGGGCATTCCATTGCGGGCAAGACGGGCACCGGGCAGGAATACCGGGCGGCCTGGTTCGTCGGCTACACCCCGACGCTGGCCACTGCGGTCTGGATGGGGCACGCCGATGGTTTGGCGTCGCTTCGAGACATCAATGGCGTTGCTCGAGTCACCGGCGGAAGCCACCCCGCCATCGCCTTCAGTGACTTCATGACTGATGCGCTGATCGCCGTCGATCCCCAGGCCTTCCCCGTTCCGGCCGAACTGACGCAGTTCGAAACCGCAGAAGACGTTGTTGCCCCCATCGACCGCACCGCAGCTGGGGTACATGGCAGCGATCGAGAGATCTTGGCTGACTGTGATGGTGAGTGTCGCGTTGACGACATCCCCGAACCATCCCTCGACCCGCCGCCGGCGACCACGACAACGACAACTGCGCCCACCACAACAGTCGGGCCGCCATCGACCGACCCCGCAGGTCCGACGATCACCACCTCGGCCACCAGCACGACCCCGTCGTCCACAACGACTGTTCCCTCGACCAGCACAACCACCTCTACGAACGGGAATTGACATGACCCGACGCCTTCGCAACACAAGACGGACCGGGCCTACCGATGTCCTTGACGAAGTCAACGAGCAGTTCCGTGAACTCCTCGCCGCCCCTGCCACTCCTGAGAGGAATGGCTCCCCGTCAGGTTCCGCGATGGAATCCGACGACGACGAGACAGCGGCGCCGGTGCCGGAGCTCCCGGTGGTCGAAGCGGCCGCCGTCGAGCTTCCAACGGAGGAGCTGGGAACGATCGAGCCCGTCGCCGCTCGTATTGCCGGTCCGACTCGACGACTTGGCCGTGCTCCTGCGGGCGGTCGAGTGGCCCCATTTGTCGAGCCTCCCAATCGTTTCGCACGCTGGCGAACGTTGCGAGGTTGGCGTCGACAGGGTTTTGTTCCGCTGAGCCCCGGTCGCGAGAAGCGCCGTCACCGAATCTTGCCGAGAACGGTGATCGGTATCTGCACGATGTTGATGTCGGTGGGGATCGGTGCCGGCTTGGCTGGTGCTGGCTTCTACGCCTACTACGACGATCGATTGGCGGAGAATGAGGCTCAGGTCGCCGGCTTCGTCGAGACCTTCGATACGCAGTTCTCCGACGCGGCGATTGCGATCACCGGTCAGCGCGATGCAGCGCTCGAGGACATCAGGGCCGAGCTGTTGCCGCTCGAGGCGTACGTCGCCGATGCGAACGGTGTTGCCACGCTTCCTGATGTTGCTGGACCTTCGGTGTGGTCGATCCGATCGTTGGACGACAACGGCCAGGCAACGTCTGGCTCGGCCTTCGCCGTGATCGATCACCTCGGCGGCACGGGGTTGATCACTCAGCTCGACGTGGTCCGCTCATCAGTGGTCACGCCGGCGCCGCCGGTTGAGTTGATCAAGGGCGATCGAGTCATCCAGGCGACGTTGTGGACGTGGGATGAGGTGAACGGCATTGCCTTGGTCGTCACTGACGAAGCACTTCCGCTGCTCGAGATCGCCGATACTGCCGAAGCCGATCTGTTGCTCGGACGCTCGGTGTTCGCCATGAGTGGCTTTGGTGCCAGGGGAGCGACCGCTTCACCTGGGTTGATGCTCGACCGCTCGGTTCAGGGGCTGCAACACACCGCAGCACTCGGACCGGTTTTCAACGGCGGTCCAATCGTCGATGGCTTCGGTCAGGTGCTGGGCATGACCACGAGCGAGGTCGCTCCGGAGTTCGGTGACATCAACGTTGCTGTGGATGCCTCGGTGTTCTGTCTGCGAGTCCTGCGCTGCGTCAACGGCTTCGAAGCCGGCACCAACTGAAGTTGGGAGGACCCGACCCCTCCCAACCCAACCACTTGGGAGGGGTCGGGTCCTCCCAAGTCTGCGCTCAGCGGGTGCGGGTGCGGGAGTAGAGGAAGACATCGCGAGGCTCGGCGCTGGCGTTGGGGTGGTAGCCCCAGCGAGGGAGGCACCCATCGAGGGTCATCCCGATCTTCTCCATGACCTTCGCTGACGCCGGGTTGTCGACGTCGACGTAGGCCTCGACTCGCCAGATCTCTGGTTGGGCCAGCAACCATTCCTGGACGGCAGCCGCCGCCTCGGTCATCAGGCCCTGGCCCCAGAGCGATCGGCTGAGCACCCAGCCGAACTCGACCTTCGGCGGCCGGATGCCCGCCTCAATCATGTATTCGCCTGCGGCGAAACCCGAGTTGCTCGCTGGCGCTCGCAACGTCGCCGGTGTCCGGCACCCACATCCGCGTCAACATGGCAAGGATTCGTTCCGTCTCTTCGACCGACGGGTGCGGGCGCCACGTGAGATACCTGGTGACGACCGGATCACTTGCATAGTTCGCGAACATTGCCGGCGCATCAGCGATCGTCGGCACGCGAAGCACCAGCCGCTCGGTCTCGATGCGTTCGGGTGGCTGGACTCTGTTGCTCATTCGCTTCTCCCGGTCGTGGCCAGCAAAACGCCGAGCCCGATCATTGATGTGCCACCCGCAGTGCTGAGACGCTCGAGACGTTCTGGGTGGCCAGCGAACCAGGCTCGTGCCGTGCCAGCAGCGAAGGCCCAGAGGCTGTCGAGCACCAAGGCGATCAGTACGAACACGAGGCCGAGCACCATCATCTGTATCCCTGCCGGGGCACCGTTCGGGTTGACGAACTGGGGAAGGAGGGCAGCGAAGAACACGATCGACTTTGGGTTGGCCACGCCGACGATGAAGCCGTCCAGCACAGCAGAACGGCGCAGTGTTCGATCGGCAACGGCCAAGCCAGACGCAGCTGCCGCTGTGGCTTTTCGATGTCTGATCGATTGCACACCGAGGAACACCAGATAGCCCGCGCCGGCGAACTTGAGGGCGGTGTAGATGGCGCTCGACCGTTCGATGATGGCGCCGAGGCCGACCGCGACAAAGGCCACCTGCGCATAGATGCCAACGGCGTTGCCGAGCACTGTTTCGAGGGCAGCTCGCCGCCCGAGCGAGACACCGCGACTGATCACGAACATCACGCTGGGCCCGGGAACGATGATCAGGACAAAAGCGAGCGCAGCGAAGGTGAGGATCGCCGGGTTGGTTGGCATCGACGCATTGTGCGCTTCATCTGTCCTCCCAAGTTCAACTCAGGAGCGGCCCAGCGGTGGAGGCCCAGTCGGCGACAACGTCGTCGAGGGTGTCCATGGCGGTGTCGAGCATGTAGAGCCCTCGGCTCGGGACCGAGGCATCGAGCTCGACCAGCAGCGGCCGCAGATGCACCTCCGGAGCCAACGCATGATTCGGCGCTGCGCCGACCATCACAGGCACGGCCTTACAGCCAGCCAGACCATCGTTGCCGTACTGATCAAGAAACGCCTTGAGCAGGCCGGTGTAGGTGGCCTTGTACGTCGGGCAAGCGGTGACGATCACATCGGCAGCGGCGACTTGTTCGGTGAGCACCTTCACGTCCTCATTGCCCCACTCGAACAGGTGGCTGGCGATGCTGGCCAGTTCGATCACGACGACCTCGTCGCCGCCGCGAGCAGCGGCGATGACATCGCCAACTGCTTGGCCGACGGTAGTGGTACGACCGCCGGGATTCGGATTTCCGATGACGACAGCGACGGTCACTTGCGTGACTCCATGAGCGGCATGATCTTCTCGCCGAACTCCTTGGTGGCGACGGGGTAGTCGTCGAACACGCACATCGTTCCCTTGACGCCGGGGATCGCTGCGACCTCGTCGAGCTTGGCGGCGATGGTGGCATGGCTGCCAACGATCGGGCCGATGTTGAGGTTGAACGCACCCTGCATCTCGGTGATCTTGTCGGCGGTGGCGCCTGCGGTGTCGAGCTCAGCCTGGCCGGTCATGAACTTGATGGCTTCGAGATCGGCGCCGTCTTTGTAGTGCTGCCACTTGGCTTCGGCCTCGGCGTCGGTCTCGCCCATCGTGATCTGGAACAAGACGTAGATGCCGACATCGCGGCCGGACTTCTCAGCGGCCTCGACGAGTCGAGCGGCATCGGCGCGGACAACATCGAGGTCGCCGGTGCCGATGATGAACTGGTAGTCGCCGTACGTGGCGCAGAATTCCATGCCGCGATCGGATTGGCCGGCACACACGAGCGGAACTTTGCCTGCAGCAGGGGGCGGGCTGAGGCGGCAGTCGTCCATCTGGAAGTATTCGCCCTTGAGGTCGCTGACGCCGTCAGACCAGAGGTCTTGCATGATCTTCACGTACTCGGTGGCGTAGTCGTAGCGCTTCTCGTAATACCAGTCGCCCGGCCAGACGCCCATCTGGCTGTATTCGATTTGGTTCCAACCGGACACGATGTTGATGCCGAAGCGGCCACCACTGATGTCGTCAATGGTCGACGCCATGCGGGCCACCATGGCGGGCTCCATCGTCGGGAGGGCAACGGATGCGAAGAGTCCGATCTTCTCGGTGACCGCAGCCAGACCGGACATCAGAGCGAAGGACTCCATGTTGTGGTCCCAGAATTCGGTGTCGCCGCCGAAACCACGCAGTTTGACCATCGACAGCAGGAACTCGAACCCTTGGGCCTCGGCTTCGAGGGCCGTCTTCTTGTTGAGTTCGAACGACGGCATGTACTGCGGTGCGTTCTTGGACATCATCCAGCCGTTGTTGCCAATGGGAATGAAGATGCCGACGTCCATGGGTGCTCCTTGTGTTGACCGCAGCTCTGCGGTGATGAGAAAGCCTTGACTAGCACTGAACAAGGTGAAGGGGCGGAGGGGAACCGTGAATTCTCAGTTTCCGAGCTGGGCGAGGACCGACTCGAGGGGGTCGACGTCGGCGTATTTTGCGTCGAGGTCGAAGAGGCTGGACTCGTGGGTTTCGGGCTTGCGGTCGCCGCACGCTTCAGGCACCACGATCGGAACGAGGTTGTGCTGGCAGGCATCGAGGGCGGTGGCTCGCACGCAGCCACTGGTCGACACACCGCCAATCACCACCGTGTCGACGCCGAGTGCGGTGAGCTGTTCGGCGAGGTCGGTGCCGAAGAATGACGAGGCTCCTTGCTTGGTGATGATGGCCTCACCGTCGGCGGGAACGAGCTCGGGCAGCCACTCGCCAAGCTGGTTGCCTCGATCGAACGATGCGAGAGCGCCGACCTTGCGGTAGAAGACTCCGCCGTTGCCGCCGCCCGGGTCGAACTCGACACGGGTCCAGAACACGGGCACGTCGTTGGCCCTTGATGCTTGGACCAGTGCAACGCACCCGTCGATGCTGGAACGGTCGCCGAGATCGAGCGGTGATCCCTCGGTGAAGTAGGCCTGGCACATGTCGACGACGACCACGGCCGCCTTGTCACCAAAACCGAGCCGCCGGTTGAAGGATTGTGGGGCGTTCATGCGGCGCCCGAGATCACGCGTTCTTGGGCAGCTCAGCGAAGGGCAGCACTTTGTCGTTGTTCGGCTCCTTGGGGAGACCGAGGGCCCGTTCGCCGATGATGTTGCGCTGGATCTGATCGGTGCCGCCGTAGATCGGAGGGGCCTGCGCGTACAACGCCGTGCCGGTGATCATGCCGAGGAACGGGTTGCCCGTGGCAGCGTTGAGCGCTTCACGTTGCTCGTCGGTGTAAGCGTGCAACATGCCTTGGGCACCGATGATCCGCAGGCCGAGGTCACGCTGCAAACGCACCACGTCACTCATCATCAGTTTGGAGATGTTGGCCATGCCAGGGATGTCTCGTCCTTGCTGACGTTCGGCCTTCGCCCGCAAGGCGTTGTAGCCACCAACTGCGGTCAACGTGTGTAGACGGGCAAGCTCCTGGCGGATCAGCGGGTCGTCGATGGTGCCGTTGTTCTTGGCGAAGTCGACCAAGTGGGAGCGCTGGCTCTTGCTCTTCCTCTCGGCCTTGACGGCTTCGCTGTCTTCGGCGGTCTCTTCGGCGACGGGCTCTCGCTTCTTCGGCGCCATGTCGCCGGCCTTCGCGCTCAAGTTGCCGGCGATCGTTCCCGGTGTCGGCCCGGCAGCAGCGCCGCCGCCCGCTCCGAGACCGGCGCGCTCGGCTTGCAAGGTGGTGTTGGTGACCGCCCAACCCTGACCGACGTCGCCGATGACGGCATCGACGGGGACACGAGCGTCGGTGAGGAACACCTCGTTGAACATTGCGTGGCCGGTCATCTCGATCAGCGGGCGAATCTCGACGCCGGGCTGGTGCATGTCGATGGCCATCCAGGTGATGCCCTGGTGCTTGGGCACATCGGGGTTGGTGCGAACGATGAGCATGCCCATGTCGGCGGATTGGCCGAGCGACGTCCACACTTTCTGGCCGTTGACGATCCACTCGTCACCATCGAGCTCGGCTCGTGCGCTCAGGCCGGCAAGGTCCGAGCCGGCACCGGGCTCGCTGAACAGCTGACACCACGCCTTCTGGCCGGTGACGATCTCACGCACATACCGATCGATTTGTTCCTGGGTGCCGTGCGTGGCGATGCTGGGCGCGGCGAGCAGCAAGCCGAGGCCGCTGGGAGGCCCGACGGCACCGAACTTGGTGATCTCGCGCGACACCGCGACAGCCTCGGACCGCGAGAGGTCTCGGCCGTATGCGTTGGTCGGGAGCAGGGCGGATGACCAGCCGGCCTCACCGAGCAGCTTCCACCACTGTTCGATCGTGAGTTCTGGGTCCCAGTTCTCCTCGAGCCAGGCCCGAACTTCGACCACGGGGTCGGCAGTGATGTCGCGAGTTTCGGTGGCTGTCATCTGGGTCACTCCTGGGTGAGGGCTACGGCCGAACGCAAATCTACGGTACGGGACTTCGTCGGACCACAATCGGCGCCGATGGATTGTTCGCTCATTGCTGGATTGCGAAGGCCAATTCGCCCTCGCCATCATCCAGCTCACGCAAGGGCTTGTTCGGCCGCAGAGCCCACCAGAAGGCGATCCACACCAGGCCGATCACGGTGACCAGGGTGAAGAGTCGAACGTCGCCTATGTGCTCGAAGCCACTCGAGATCAGGTCATCACCGACGATGTCGCACGGGAGTTGTCGGGCCAAGCTTTCGAGCAGCGGAAGTCCGGCCAGAAGGACGACGATCCCCGCCTCGATCGAAGCCCCTTCGGTGCTGCGGAGTGCGAACGCAATGGTGCCGCCGAGGACGATGACGGCGCCCCAATCGGTCAGCGCCTCGATCAGCACGAAGTTGACGAGGCCGAGCTCGAGATCGTCGAGCACGAAGAAGACCCAGATGAGACCGGACGCAGCGACGGCGGCCGCTCCGGCCGAAAGCGATCGGCGTCCGCTCTGGGCGACGAGCATCACGATTGGTACCGTCGTGAGCAGCAGAACGAGCGACACAAACCGGCTCCAGCCAACATCGTTCTCGAACCCGACAGCAATGTTGTTGGCGATGGCGTTCGTTGATCCAGCAAAGAGGAATCGAGGGCCGAACTCGACCCAGGTGGTGAGAGCCGTCACTCCTCCACACATGACGAGGAGCGCTGGTTCGATGTGCACGGTTGGCGCCGTGGTCTTCCGGTTCTGATGCGTCGCACCCATGATCACGAACCCCGCAATGCAGGCAAGCAGCGCCGGGCCGGTGCTGCCGTCGCTGAAACGGTCGGGGCCGACCTGGGCGGCAAGTGTTGCCAGGCCTGTGACGGCCAAGGTGCCACCGATGAGCACACTCTTGTCGAGACTGCGTTCTTCGGCTGCCGCTTGTCCTGACTCGCCGATTCGTATCACTTCCGCGGCGGCGACGCCGACGCAAAGCAGAACGAGCGTGACCACGATCAGAGGGGTCAGCCCAGCCAGGCCGGTGCGACTGAGCAGCTCGATGAGAACGAGATCGTCGAGTACTCGGGACAGGACGAACACTCCAGCGAGTAGGGCAGTGACCGTCGAGCGGGCCCGCCATGCGACCACCAGGAGCGCAGCGGCGACGACCTGCTCGCCGATCAAGACGAGGGAGAGGGAGAGTTGGTTTGGGATGAGACCGGCATCGAAGAGCACGGTGGCTGCGCCGATGATCATCGCGACGTGAGCAGCGAAGACAGCGATCCACACCGGCTGTCGCCGAATGGCGAGCGCAATCAACGCCGTGGATCCCATGGTGATGATGAAGGAGAGCGACGTGATCGGCGAGAAGGTGTCTCGGGTTTCGGTGAAGATCTGAGCGGTCGTGGCCGTCGCCGAGGCAACGCTTGACACGAGGTAGGCCATGGACATTGCCACGAGCGCCTCACCGGACAGTTTGTGTTGGTCGCTCACGGGTCTCCCTGCCGACAGATCCTGCTCGGTTCGGTGACCCTAGGGACTCCACAACACCGCTGCTTGAGTGAAACGCCACTACCTTCGGCCGATGGCTGATCTGTTGCGTCCTCGTCCGTCCGGTCCCTCTGGTTTGCGTTCGCTTCTGAGTGGTGCGGTGGCCAACGGCAAGCCGCTCGTTCTGCCTGGTTGCTACGACGCCCTCGGTGCGCGCCTGATCGAACAAGCCGGATTCGATGCGGCGTACATGACCGGCTTCGGTACGACGGCCGGCCTGCTTGGCCGCCCTGACGTCGGACTGCTCGGGCTGACCGAGATGGTCGACAACGCTCGTCGCATCACCAACGCCATCGACCTGCCCGTGCTCGCCGACGCCGACACCGGGTACGGCAACCAGATCAACGTGATTCGCACGGTGCAGGAGTACGAACGTGCGGGAATCGCGGGAATCCACCTCGAAGACCAGGTCATGCCCAAGAAGTGCGGTCACATGGAGAACAAGCAGGTGGTCGATGCCGCAGAGTTCGTCGGCAAGATCCGAGCCGCTGCTTCGGCCCGGCAGGACCCCGACTTCGTGTTGATCGCCCGAACAGATGCTCGTGCTCCCCACGGTCTGGATGAGGCGATCTCGCGTGCACACGCCAGTGTCGAAGCGGGGGCGGACGTGTTGTTCGTCGAAGCGCTGCAAGGCGTCGACGAGATCGAACTCGTCAGCAAGGAATTCGCCGGCGTGCCGCTGCTTTTCAACTGGGCCGAAGGCGGCAAGACGCCGCCCCTGACCTACGCCGAGATCGCCGAGCTCGGGTTCGCCATGATCATCATGCCCATCGGCACGATGCTGGCGGCCACTCGAGCCATGCAGGGCTTCCTGGCCAAGCTCAAGGTGGATGGCACGCCAGCGGGTTTCGTCGACGAACTCATGGGCTTCAGCGAGTTCACCGATCTGATCGGCCTGCCCGAGATCGTCGACCTCGAACAGCGCTTCTCCTAGTTGTTGGAGTTGGTGGCTCGGGCTTGCCAGTTGATGGTGCCGGTGCCGTTGCCAGCTCCGGTACCGGTCGAGATCACGATGGCACCACGAAGCTCACGGCCGGGTGCCAGCGTGATGGTGCCGGTCGTGGTTTCTGAGACGTTGCCGCCGGCGTCAACCACGATGGGGCGAGCATCCCAGCCGCTCCCGGCGCCAACGTCACCGGGCAAGCCGGGAGGGGCGACCTCGTCAGCGTCATCAGCGCCGATGACGTCAGAAGCCGTCGACAGATAGACACGGGCCGATCGATCGGTCCAGTCTCCAACGCCGTTGGCCGAGTCGGCCACGAGGGTGATCTGCAACGGCACATTGCATCGGTTCTGGTAGCGAACGATGTCGGTATAGACGACGCGGTCACCTGTCATGCCCCGAACAGCGATGTTCTCTTGGATGAGGTTCGAGCCGTCGACCTGGATGGTTTGCGTGTCGTCGAAGGCCACGAAGGGGTCGTCGGCGTCAGCGCCGGTGTAGCTGATGGTGTCGTCGCCCGCTGCTTTGAAGAAGCAGGGATCGGCGGCTGTGATCTCGGCTTGCATGAAATTCTGGACCACGAGTGAGGCCATGGCCGGCGTGGCGAACACCAGGGTGGCCACGATGAGCAGGGCTCCACGGGTCGACAATTTGCTGAGCATCAGGAGTTCTCCGTTGACGTGTCTTGGGGAAAGCGAGGGCGATAGGCGATGAAGATGATCGAAGCGGCGATGACGAACGCGAGCGCTTGACTGAGAATCCAGAGGTCGACCAGCGGGGGGTTGATCAGGTGGCGAACCCAGTGCATGCCGATCAGCACGATGGACATCACGAGCCCGCTCGCCCAACCGAGGACGAGCGATGGGTCGTCGCGACGGCGCCACAGATTCCAGAGCGCCCCGGTGGCGGTGACGCCGACGGCGAGAGCGATGGACCACGACATGAGGGGGACGAAACCACCCGGCGTGGTCTGGATGCCGAGAAACGGCAGGACGCCGCCAGCGAAGCGGATGTCGACGGCAGTGCCGTTGCCGTTGGCCAGCAGAATCGATGCAGCCATCTGGGCACCGAAGAGCGTCAGCGCCGCCTGCAGTGCACCAAGCACCAGGTGATGGGGGCTGAGCGAACGGTCCATGGCCCCTCCGTCGGCAGGTCCGAACCGTTCATGAGCCCATCATGGGTCAAACGGATTGTTTTTTGGGGACCTGACCCCCGACGTCAGCGTGAGGCGACAGCCGAACCAGTGTTTCAGCCCTTGCCGCCCAAGAAGATGAGGGCGCCAATGGCGGCGGCGGCTCTACCGAAGCTGAGCGGATCAGCCTTCTTCTCGACCGGAGCCTTCACCATCGAGGCCAAGGGATCGATGTTGGCATCTTCGTTCATCGCGTTGACCTCGGCCCCGATCACGATGGCGATCGCCGTGAGCTGTAAGAAGATGATGATGGCAGCGATGGCGCCGAGAATGCTGTAGCTGGCGGGGAGTGAACCAGCAGCAAAGCGGAAGTAGAGGCTGAAGACCACCGCAAACACGAGGAACATGCCGGCGCCAGCAACGGCACCAGGGTTCTTCCATGGCGTCTTCGGTGTGCGGTCGGGCCCGTAGCGGTACAGCACCGTGAAGGCGAACATCATGAAGAACAGCATGGCGACGTAGCTGCCGATGCTGACGAGCACATTGAGCCCGCTGCCCAGACCAGCCCAATCAAGGAGGGCGGGCAGACCGCCGAACACGAAGCCCATGAGGGCGACGGTGACGATGCCGCCAGCGGTGAGTCCATAGGACAGGGCCCGGACCTTGAGCCCGCCGCGACCTTCCGTGGCGCCGTAGGCGAGAGAGATCACGTTCATCAGCTTCGACAGGGCCCCCGAGGATGCCCAGAGGGCCACGAGGATGCCGATGATCAGCGCGCCAGTACCGCTCTCCTTGGCTTCGGCGACTGCCGTCGTGACCTGGTTGTCGATGAACGTCTTGGACGCGTCCTCCATGTTCTCGGTCAGATCCTTGATCTGGGTGGCGAGGTCTGCTGGATCGGTCACGAGCGAATAGACCGAGATGACGGCCACGATCGTGGGGATCAGGGCCAGCAGGCCGTAGAAGGCAATGCCGGCAGCGATCACGACCACGTTGTGGGCCTTGATGCGAGCCATCACCTCCTTCGCCTTCGGAACGAACCCGTCAGGGTTGATCTCGGTGTCGGTGGTGGCAGTCATGCGGGGTGTCGTCCTGGTGTTGCGGGTGAAGAGGGTGCGGGTTCGGCGGCTGGTCAGCGAGAGGCGTCGTAGTCGTCTTCGACGTCCAGATCGTCCGTGGCATGGAACGGGTCGTTCACATCGATGATGTGGGCGCCGGTGCGATCGCGTGCGGCGCGACCCTTGTGGTCGACGGCCACCGCCTTCGGCCGAAACGGCTTCTGCGGGAAATTCAGCCGGTCGATCAGCACGGCAATGAGGCCCAACACGAGGGCGGCGCCGATGAGGAGGAAAACGAAATTCTGATCCATGGATTGCCGATCGTCAGAGCACGGCTTCGCCAATGGCGCGCCACGCGTCGAGAGGTACTGCGGCGCGATCGGCTTCGAGCACTTGGACGCAGACGTGATTGGCGCCAGCGTCGTGGTGTGCCTTCACCCGATCGAGCACGTCGTCAAGTGTGCCCCAGGCAACGATCGCATCCACGACACGATCGTCGGCGTTGGTCAGCTCTTCTTCGGTGTAGCCCAGGCGCATCAGATTGTTGGCGTAGTTCGGGAGGCCGAGATACACCGCCATGTGGGCTCGGGCGATCTCCCGAGCCTTCGACGGGTCGGTCTCGAGCACGACCATTTGTTCGGTTGCGAGGTAGGCGTCAGGGCCGATGATCGTTCGAGCGATCTCGGTGTGCTCGGGAGGAACGAAGTAGGGGTGAGCGCCGTCCGCAGCGGTGGCCGACAACTCCAGCATCTTCGGACCGAGCGCAGCCAGCAGCCGCATCGTGGGTTGCTCTGGCTTCACGCCATGGAACATCGACGCGTCCATACGTTCGAGGTACTCGCGCATCTTGGTGAGCGGCTTGGAGTAGTCGTGTTTGCGGACCCACTCGGTGAGGGTGTGGTGGCTGACGCCGAGACCAAGAATGAAGCGGCCGTTGTATGCCTCGTTCAGCGTGAGTGATGCGTTCGAGGTGGTCATCGGGTCGCGAGCCCAGATCGACGCAATGCCGGTGGCGACCTGCATGTTGGTGGTGGCTTCGAGCATGATCGAGGCCGAAACAAACGGGTCGCGCGAGACGGTTTCAGGGATCCACATCGTGGGCCAGCCGGCCTCGTCGAGCTCAGCAACCACGTCGCGCACGACGCCAGATGAGTGTCCATCGAGGACGCCTTGCCAGATGCCTACGGGACCAAGATCGTTCATGGCGATGAAACTAGCCGAAGCAGCTCTTCAGTTGAACCTACGCTGCCGCCTGGAAGACGAGCGGTGGATGATCAGCGACATCGATGGTTGCTCGTGGGTGGCCCAGCGTTGCTTGTACTCCATGTCCATGCCCATGTCATAGGTGTGCACGCCCTCGTTGATGACGGCCTGGAGCGTGTGGTGCTGGAGGAGATGGCTGATCGATAGTGGTCGGGCGGCTTCAGCGAAACTCAGCTGCAGGCCGCGGTAGCGGCCGTTCCGAACGCCCCCGAAGATGAAGCCGACATCTTCGCCATCGACGGTCGCAATGCTTGCCCGAAATCGGCCCTGCTGTTGCAGCCGTTCGGTCATGACCTCGTAGAAGCGATGCATGCCGGGGCCGGTGATGCCGTCTTCGGTCATGCCCTTCCAGCTGGTGCGCTCGATCTCGACGCACCGCCGAAAGGCCGATGGGTCGTTGGACACGTCGACGAAGGTCAATCCCGCCTCCGCCGCTCGCCGCTCGGACTGCCGGATTGCCTTGCGGAACTTCGCGCTGCGCGTGTCGAACCAGTGGTCGTGCCCGGTGCGGATGTCGGCGATTTGGCGAACGATTCCGTAGACCGCCTGGATCTTTCCGAGCGCAGAGAACGGTTTCGCGAGAGTTCGAGCCAGGTCCTCGTCGAGCGGGAGACCAGGGATCATGCAGATGTCCCAGTCGTCGACCGTGCGGAGATGCTCGGTAGCGAGTTCGGCGAGGTCCGAGAGGTCTGGGCCGATGAGCGGGCACGAGAATCCCCACATCGGTTCGAGTCCCGCGATGACCACCAACCCGTCTTCCATGCGGCTGCTCGACAACAAGATGGCGCCGGTCCCGGGCTCGGACCACGTCAGCGGTGTCGCGCCCTCGCTGAACGCAACGTGGGCGGAAAGGAACCAATCGGGTCCCGAGCACCATGGATCGATACGAGGAGTGGCATCCACCAACGATTCGATGAGTGCGGTGTCGGCGTCGACTTCGCCGAGCGAGCTCCACGTCATCGGGGGAGTGTGCCAGTCGTTGCTGGAACGATGCCGGACGGGTGGGCGAAATTTCTCCTTGAGTCCGTGGTTGGAGTGGCCGAGAACCAAAGGTGTGACCGCCCGTCCCGTTCGACCGAGCCGATTTGCCGACAACCTGATCGAGCGCCCGCGAGCCTCGTCGGATCGGTGGGATGTCCCCGATCCACCGGTGCCCGTCACCCAGAATGTGCCGCCAAGGCCACCCACCCGACCGAGCTCGCCGATGGACGCACTGGCGCACTCTGCGGCTGAGACATCTCCGTTGCCGCCCTACGGCGAGCAGCCTGCCGATTACGTTGGCCGCTTTTCGTCCAGCCAACCTGCGGTCGACCCTGGCCTACACCATCGGCCTCCCCGCACGGTTGCCGAAGCGGGCATCCCTGAAGGCCTCGTCGAGGACATCTTCATGCGTTGGCTGCTCGGTGTGAAGCGAGCATCGACCAGCGAAGTCGGTGCCGCGCTGGCGCTCGGGCCGTCGATCATCCAGCAAGTCGCCGATGATCTTCGGGACAAGGGCTACCTCGAATACTTGGGTCTCGAGGGTCGCGAGTACCGGTTCACGCTGACCGAGTCCGGCCATTCGGCCACGCTCGAGCGTCTAAAGATCTCGCTCTATGCGAGCTACGCACCGGTCTCCATCAAGGAATACGACGAGGTCGTGGACCGGCAGCGGGCGGTCTACGAAGTGAACCAGGCTCGGGTCGGCCAGCTCTTCTCTGATCTCATTCTTCCTCCGTCGTTGATCGACAAGATCGGCTTTGCCCTGCTGAACGATGGAGCCATGTTCCTGTACGGGCCTCCTGGCACCGGGAAAACGAGCATCGCCGAACGTATGGGTGGTGTCTTCAGCGATCCGATTCTTGTGCCTCACTGCATCGAGGCCGACGGTCAGATCGTGATGGTGTTCGATCCCGTGGTGCATCGCCCCATCGAGCCGCAACCAGCTTCGCTCGATCCTCGGTGGGTCTTGTGCGAACGTCCGCTCGTCATCGTTGGCGGCGAGTTGGGCATGGAAATGCTGGACCTCAGCTACGAGGCAGTGGCTGGTGTCTACACCGCACCGATCCAGCTGCTGGCCAACAACGGGATTCTCGTGATCGATGACTTCGGCCGGCAGACGATCACGCCTGATGAGATTCTCAATCGTTGGATCGTTCCGCTGTCTCGCAACGTCGACTACCTGAAGCTGAACAACGGCGCGAAGTTCACCGTGCCCTTTGCGGTCAAGCTGGTCGTGTCGAGCAACTTCGAACCCAGCCGTCTTGGCGACGATGCTTTTTTGCGTCGTCTGCGCAACAAGGTCTTCGTTGGCTCGTGTACTCGTGAGGCGTTCGACGGCATCTTGGTCAACGCAGCAAAGACGATGGGTGTGACTATTGCTGCGGGCACCGCAGAGCATCTGCGCAGAGTCGCAGTAGACAACATTGGGGAGCTGAGGCCGTATGTGGCCGTCGACTTCTGCGACCTCGAGCGTGGCATCGCCCGCTACCGCGGCACCGAACCCATCCTCGACCCGGCAGCCGTTGACGAAGTCGCCGAGATCTACTTCGGCGATCCCGAAGCCCTCGCTTCCGGCTGGTAGCGCCCAAACCCCGGGTTTCTGACCCTCAATTTTGACGTGTGATCCCCGGTTGCTGCTCAGTTGAGGTCGGTTGGGTCGTCGAGTCGGCTGAGGAGCTGGGGCTGGGTCGCCAGAACGAGACCGATGGTGACGATCATCAGGCCTGCGCTGGTGACGACCGAGCGCGGGCTGAGGGCGTCGGACAGTCGCGTCTGTAAAAGCGCGCCGATCGGATAGCTGGCGGTGAAGGTCATGATGCGTAACGCCATGACTCGGCCTCGGATGCGATCGGCCACGATCGACTGCACGGCGGTGTTGCTCGTGGCGACGAGGCTCATGAAACACATGCCGGCCGCGAGGAGTCCGATGGCCCCCTGCCATGGTTCGCTCGACGATCCGAAGATGGCAATAGCCACCCCGTAGAGCGGCAGTGCGAGACGAACGATGCGCCCCCGCTCGAGGTCACCGAACATGCCGCTGACAATCGGCACACCAAGAATGGCGCCCAAGCCGAGGAGCGCTCCGAGGATGCCGAGGCCCGTCGGTCCAACCTCGTAGACCTGCTCAGCAAAGACCACGACGAACGTGACGACCGGGAACCCGAGGAACGCCACGATGGCGGCCACCCCGATGCCCATCAGAATGCCCGGTTGCCCCCGGACGTAGCGCACAGCTTCGGCGAAACCGGCGAAGATCGGGCGGGGTTGCAGCTTCTGGGTGATGGCCTCTGGCTTGATGATCAGGAGGGCCATGACCACGGCACCAAAGCTCATGGCGTTGGCGAAGAAAGCCAGGCTCGGGCCAGCGGCAGCGATGAACAAGCCTCCGACTGCCGGACCGATGGCCCGAGCGGCGTTGAACTGCAGGCTGTTCATGGTGATGGCTGACGGAAGATCCTCGACTGGCACGAGCAGGGGGATGAACGATTGCCACGCCGGAATCGTGAAGGCATTGATCAACCCACCGACGGCGGCAACACCAACGATCAGCGCTGGTTCGCGCTGTCCCGATGCGTAGGTAGCCCAAAGAGCGAGCGCGGCCAGCGCTCCGCAACTCTGCCCCACGATCAAGACCAGACGTCGATCGAAGCGGTCGGCGACATTGCCGGCGACTGGGCCGAGCAGCACTGCGGGGAAGAGCGACGCGAACACGGCGATGCCAGCCCATGTGGCCTGATCGGTGATCTGCAGCAGGACGTAGGGCAGTGTGATGTTCTGGAGCCAGGTGCCCGAGTTCGACACGAGCGCCCCCATCCAGAAGCGCCGGAAGTCTCGGTGTTGAAACGCTCGAACCCCGTGGGCGAAGCCGCTCGGTCCCTCGATGGTCCTGGTCATGCCTAGCAACCTACTTGGGAGGGGTCGGACCCTCCCAAGTAGGCGCGCCTTGACGGAGCGCCACCTGGCGCATATCTTCGGAGCAATTTTGGAAGTTCTTCTAAATCAAGGGAAACGAATGACCGCACGCTCTGGCCTCGACCGGCTGACCTACGAGAAGGAAGCCGTTGCGCCATTTGTCGGCGCCATCGGCTGGCGCAGTGTGTTCAACGCAACCTGGAGTGTTGGCGGCTGGGTGGCAACGGTCTGGTTGTACCTCGCAGATTCGATTCCCCTCTGGGCAGCCATGCTGCTCGCCGGGTTCTTCATCCAGGCCTGCTACATGCCGGTGCATGAAGCCGTCCACAAGACACTGAGCGGTGGCCGACCTCAGCTCGCTTGGCTCGACCGGTCAGTCGGCACCGTTTGCGGGTGGGTCATGCTTCTGAGTTTCGAAGATCACCGGATCACCCATCTCATCCACCACACGCACGCAAACGATGAGTTCGACCCCGACGTGCTCAACTCGAAGGGCTCGCCGAAGGATCTCGTGGTGCGGTCGATCATTGGTTTCGTGATGTACCCGCTGGGCCCGATCATCTCGGTCATCCCGGCACTCGCCCGATTGGTGCCGGTGGCGATCCGTCAGCGCCTCGGGCTGTCCGCTCAGCTCCGAGGGCCAGAGGCAGTGGCGGCTGCTCGCAAGACGGCCTTCACCCACCTCGCCTTCCTCATCATCGGGACGGCGCTCGGGTTCGGCGCTGTTGTCTGGCTGCTCTGGTATGTCCCGATCTGGGTTGGTCGGGTCTGGCTGTCCGGTGTGTTCGCATGGCTCCCGCACCACCCCCACGGCGAAACTGGTCGCTACCGCGACACGCGAATCTTCACCTTCCCCGGTAGCGGGTTCTTGATCCGAGGGCACGACTACCACCTGCTCCACCACATGTTTCCCCGCGTGCCGCACTACCACCTGGCCGAGTTGTTCGATGAAATGGGCGATCATCTCGTCGAACAGGGGGCACGAGTCGAGGGAAGTGCGGCCAAGCGAGTGGCGGTCGCTGCTCCGTGAGTGGCGCTCGCCCAAGTCAGACAGCCGCGTCACGGCAACGCCGATCGGCGATCCTTGATGCGGCCCGGGCGCTCATCGCCGAGCGAGGCATCGACAAACTCGTCATCGCCGACGTTGCCGAACGGGCCGACGTTTCGGTCGCCACGATCTACAACTTGGTTGGCACTCGTGACCGACTGCTCATCGCCCTCCTCGACGACGTTGCTGAAAACGTCCGTGGCCGTTTGAACGAGCAACCAGCCAGCGTCGGGATCGGCGGCTGCGTCGAGGTGATCACCGCAGCGTGCGAGACCGTCATCTCCGACGCCACGACCGTGCGGACCGTTCTCGCCTCGGTCGGCGCTGTCGCTCCAGACCAGTGGCTGACCGAAGGCATGGGTGGTGTCATCAACGAACGGGTCGAAGGCGCCGTCGAACTCGGCCACCTCAGCACCGAGTTGTCGGCGGCAGCGATCACCCACGGGATACACCTCGGCTTTCGAGGTGCATTGATCAGCTGGGTGTTCGGCTTGCTGGCGGATGACGAGCTGGCTCCGAATGCCGAGCTGATGGCGATGCACGTACTGGCCAACGCTGCCTCGTCTGGCCAGCAGGCCCCCGCACAACGGCGACTCCTCGAACTCATCAAGCACACCGCAACAAAGGACATCTCATGACCACGGTTCCCCCTGTCAGCGACTGGACCTCCGACTGGGACCACCACGATCCCAACTGGGTCAACGACCCGTTCCCGATCTGGGAAGAGCTGCGATCGGGTTGCCCCGTCGCTCACACCGATCGGTACAACGAGGGCGCTTGGCTGCCCACCCGTTTTGAAGACGTCACCGCCATTGCTCGTGACACCGACACGTTCTCCAGCGCACACAACGGCGTCACCGCCGGTGGCTCGGTGGAGCGAGGCAAGTTCCCGCCCATCCACCTCGACCCACCGGAGCACGGTCTGGTCCGACGCGAGCTGCTGCCCTTCTTCAGCCCCAATCGCATTGCGGGTTGGGAGCCTTCGATCCGAGCCCACTGCGAGGAGTTGGCCGAATCGCTCCACGGCGAAGGCACGGCTGACATCGCGATGGACTACGCCGCACACATCCCAGCTGCCGCTATTGCCGCCATTCTCGGTGTTGATCCGGGAGACGGTGCCTACTTCCGCAAGTGGGTGCATGGCCTCGAGCAGGGCGACAACGACATCGAGATGCGACAGCAAACCGTCAAGGAGATGGGCGAGTACTTCGCTGATGCCATCGAGGACCGTCGCGTCAACCCGTCCGACGACCTGATCGGCTACCTGGTGGAAGCTGAGATCGACGGTGAACGTCTCGACGATGGTGCCATGCAGCGGCTGCTCTCGCTCCAGTTGGTTGCCGGTATCGACACGACATGGGGCGTGCTGGGCGCATCGCTGTGGCACCTGGCCACCCACCCGGAAGACCGCAAACGTCTTGTCGAAGACCCATCGCTGATCCCGAACGCCGTCGAAGAGTTCCTGCGGGCATTTGCATCAGTGAGCCTGTGGCGAACCGTTGCGCAACCGGGAGCCATCGGCGACCAGCCGGTCGAAGTCGGCGACACCGTGATGATGGCGTTCCCTGCAGCGTGTCGAGACCCCGAGGCGTTCGATCGGGCCGACGAGGTGATCATCGATCGTCAGCAGAATCGCCACGTGGCGTTCGGCGCTGGCATTCATCGCTGTCTCGGCTCGAACCTCGCTCGGCTCGAGCTCAACATCGCCATCGAGACGTGGCTCAAGCACTTCCCCGAGTTCGAGCTGGTGGAAGGCGCCGAAGTGACCTGGGCATCGGGTGCCATCCGTGGCCCCCGCTCAATCCCCGTGACGATCTGACTCAGTCCCACTCGCCGAGGAAGTCCTCGTCGATGTCGTCGGGAATCATCGAATCATTGTCAGCGTCTGGCACGTCGCCCTTGTAGAACGCTTCGGTGAGCCATTCGAGAATCTCGTCGTCGATGAGCTCGGGGCCGGTGAGATTGATCACGTGGTAGTAGCGGCCGTTCATCTCGCTGACCTTGCGGGAGAAACGATCGCTGGTCGCCTTGCGTCGCAGCGTGAACCCGAGCGCCACCCACTTCGTCATCGAATCGAGGATGGCGATCGTCGGACCGTTCTTGAACAGGATCTTCTTCTCGAGCGGATCGACAATGAGGTCACCGTCGAGCGTTGCGAGATGAGCGTTGACCACATCGAAGATGGGTTTGGCCTCGGGCCGAGCCGTGGCGAAGTGCTCCGCAAGGGTCAGGCCCGGCTGACACATGTGGCCGGTGCCCTTCGCTCCGAACGCTCTGCTGCACTTCGGGCACGTCCACGCCATCGTCGCAACCTAATCGCGCCACCGCCCGGATCGCCGCCAACAACTTGTGCGCGAAACTCCGACCCGGGCGGGAATTTCGCTCCCAAGTATCAGAGATTGAGCGCCCGGGAGATGCCTGGCCGCTTGATCCAGGTCAGCCAGTTCGCCGGCCTGGTCTGTTTGAAGCTCCCGGATCTCGACCACGTGAACGAACCTACAACACCTCGGGAGTCGCCCTCGGGCCTCGGTCGAGGACGTGTGCCGTGCGCAGGGCAACACCTGCAAGGCCTGCTGCGTTGCCAGTCCATGAACACCAAGCCAGATGTTGTGCGCCGATGTGCAGCTCGTAGCAGTGGTGCCGCAGAGCGGCATCCTGCAGGTTGTTACCCTCGATGTTGCTGGCGAGGGTGCGGGTCCACGCATCGATTGCTGCGATTCCTGGGTGCCACGGCTCCCAGAAGGACAACCATGCGACGTCGTAGAGATGGTCGCCGAGTACCGAACACTTCCACGAAAACACCGCATTCACTTGGCTGGCATCGCCGGACACCAGCACGTTCTGATGGAGCAGATCACCATGGATGAGATCTCGGCGCTCCGGGCAACGGTCCAGGAGTTCACCGATGCGGTCCTCGCAGCGGCGGAAGAGGTGATCGAGTTCGGGATCGGCGGCGATCTTGGATCGCCAGCCCTTGACCGTCGACTTGGGATCGTCGACCAGGAGCCGCTGCAGCCACTCCCGCCACGACTCCGATCGGTCAGAGCGGGGCTGGAACCAGTCGACAGAGGCGCTCGAATGCGTGGGGGCAGATCGCAAGGCAGCGAGAAGGGCATCGACCATCGGCCCGGCGGTGGAGCGATCCTCGGGGCGGACATCTTCGAGAAATTGGCCGTGCGCTCGTCGAGAGATGGCGAACCATCGGCCGAGGCCTTCACCAACCTCGAGGACTTCGGGTATCGGCAGGCCCTCCGTGTCGAACTGATGCGCGGCCTGGTCCATCTCGAATCCCTCGCCCGACGCCGATAGGCGAAAGACGAACGCCTCGTCGCCAGCGCCATAGCCGTACGCCGTCGACCAGAACCCGCCGTCCAGTGGGGCGAGATCATCGATGGGTTGTCGATGATGCTCAGACAGGAACTCCGCAACCTGTTCGATCGATGGAAGCTCGGTTTCGGCCATTGGCCGCGAGTCGAGCCGCGTTTGGTGCCGCGTGCAACTCAGTTCTCGTCAGGCCGAAGCTGGTGCAGTGGGTGGCTGGCCGCCACCACGACACGGCACGACGCACCGATCGGCAGTGTTGGCACGGCAGGATCCGTAGCGTGCTCGACATGCACGATCGAGCCGTCGGCTCGTTGTACGTCGTAGCGCCATCGTGCCCCGAGGTAGCGCCGGCCGGTCACGACATCAGGGCCGTCTGGCTCGACACTCAGATCGTGGGGTCTCGCCATCGTGCCGTCCGACAGGAACGATGCCTCGCCCATGAACTCCGCCACGAAGCGATCGACCGGATGCTCGTACACCTCGTCTGGCGTTCCGATCTGGAGGATCTCGCCGTGATGCATGACAGCAACCCGATCGCCCAGCGCCAGTGCTTCGTCTCGGTCGTGGGTGACCAGAATCGCTGCGGCGCCACGGGCCCGGAGCGCGCTCACGACGTCGTGCCGCACCTCCTCGCGAAGGGTCGGATCAAGGCTGGCGAATGGTTCGTCGAGGAGGACGACAGCCGGATCGGGAGCCAGTGCTCGAGCCAGCGCGGCCCGCTGCTGCTCGCCGCCGGACAACTCGTGGGGGTAGCGCTTGGCCATGTCGGGAAGACGGACCAGATCCAACATCTCGACCACTCGTCGAGCTCGCTCGCTTCGGCTCAAGTGCGTCAGACCGAAGGCGATGTTCTGGTCGATCCGGCGGTGGGGAAAGAGCGCATGGTCCTGGAAGACGAGGCCGATGCGTCGTCGTTCCGGCGGCTCGGCGCTGATGTCGTCCTTGCCGAGGAGTACCCGTCCACTTGCTGCGGGGCCGAGGCCGGCGATCATCCGCAGCAGGGTCGACTTCCCGCACCCACTGGGGCCGACGAGAACGAACAACTCACCCTTGCCGACGTCGAGGCTTGCGCGATCGACGATCGTGTGGCCGTCGATTCGGCACGTGACGGCGTCGACGGTGAGGGCCGGGCCATTCGCCGCAGCACGAAAGGTGGAGCTGCTTCCCGCCAGCTCAGCGTCGGCGAGATCGGTCGGGTCGGTGGCGTCCATCTGGGCGGCAACGGTACCAAGCGCACCGCTCACGAACTGACCTCGGCACCGCGCTCGAGCGTCCAGAGCAACGTCACCACCAGCACCATTCCCACCCCAACGATGGCCAGTGAGGGAACAGCGGCTTGCACCCACAGGCTCTCCGACGTTGCTTGCCAGACCCAGATCGGCAGGGTGTCGGTGCCGAATGGTCGCAACAGCAACGTGATCGGCAGCTCTTTGAGCGTGTCGATGGCAACGAGCACTGAAGCAGAGATGACCCCGGCGGCGGCAATCGGGAGCTGGATGCGGGTGGCGACGCGGAAACGACCGGCACCGAGGGTTCGACCACTGGCAACCACCGATGGAGAGACCTTGGACAAGCTCGCTTCGATGCCCTGATAGGCGACCGCCAGAAAACGCACGGCGAGTGCGTAGATGAGGCCGACGAACGACCCAACGAGCAGCCAACTCTCTGGAAGCCACCCGGTGCGATCCAGGGCAGCGAGGGCGATGAGAACACCGAGCGCAACGACGGGTCCGGGAACGGCATAGCCGAGGGTGGCCAGCCTGGCGGCGGCGCGTTCCCTTCGGCGTCCCCGGTGAAGTGCAGCAGCGAGTACGGAGCCGATGATGAGGCAGGTGATCGTGGCGACCCCGGCGACGCGAAGCGATGATGTCAGGTGGAATCCGAGGTCGCCGGCAACCGTTGCGGTCTGCTCCGTGCGGCGAGCCTCGACGGCCCAGAAGATGAGGCGGGTGATGGGCATCGCGACCGCTGCGACCAACACTCCCCATCCAAACACCAAGGCGAGGACGAGCTGGCGGCCTTTGAGTTTTTGGGAGGTCATGACCTGACGGTCTGCTCGTTGGGTGTAGCGAGCCCTGCCTCGGGCCAGCCGCTCGACCGAGATGAGCACGATGGCGACACCGATCAAGACCACAGACAGCTCGGCCGCTGCGTGACGATCTCCGGTTCCGAACCAGACACGAAGGACGCCATCAGCGATCGTGGAAACGTTGAACAACCGCACCGTGCCGACGTCGGTGAGGACTTCCATGCCGACGAGAGCGGCGCCCCCGGCCAACGATGGCCGCGCCATCGGCAGCACCACGCGCCAGAAGGCTCGGCGGGGCGAGCAACCGAGGTTGCGGGCGACGTCGACCACGCGTTGGGATTGTTCGCGAAACGCTGCTCGAGCGAACAGGTAGACGTAGGGATACAGCGTGAAGATCAACACCGCAGCACACAACCAGATCGACCGGACGGCTCTTGCGCCGATCGGTTCCTGGAGGGTGTCGAGCCAGACGAAGCCAAGCACGTAGCCGGGAATGGCAAGTGGTGTCACCAGAAGCCAGCCGAGCAACCGCTGCCCGGGGAAGCGGTAGGCCGTGACTAGCCACGCCAAGCTCGTCCCAAGCACCAAGGTGCCGGTCAACACGGTGATCAGCAGCGTTGCGGTGTCGGTCAGCATCCCCGGCAGTCGGGTGGCCCACAGCTGGCGCCAGACATCGGTGCTCGGTTGTGCGATCGATGACACGACGATCACGACAGGTATGGCAGCCACCGCAACGAGCGCGGCAACGAGCCCGGCCGATATGGCCGGGCCCGCGCTGCCGAAGAGGCGGCGTTTGTTCTTCGGTGGCGAAACGATCACTCGTAGCCGGTGACAGAAAGGATGTCGATGGCCATTGCTTGGTTGGCGCCGAGCTGGCGTACGGCGTCCATGTCGGCCACGAACTCACCCCAGCCGGCGACGATCGGGTCCGGTGCAACGGTCGGGTCAGCTGGATACTCGAAGTTGACGTTGGCGAACTGGGCTTGTCCTGCGGTCGCCAGCCACTCCAGCAACGCAATCGCATTGTCGCGATTCGGAGCGTTGGCGGTGACGGCTGCGGTGCTGACGTTGACGTGTGCACCACGCCCGTCTTGTTCTGGCCAAACGATCTCGACCGGGAAGGATGGGTCGTCGGTCAGCAGTCGGCCGAGGTAGTAGGTGTTGGCGATGGCAACATCGCAGTCGCCGTTGGCGACGGCGTTGTAGATGTCGGTGTCGCTGTTGATGTAGAGCGGGTTGTTGTCGACCCAGGATTGGACGATCTCGGTGGCTCGCTCTTCTCCCTCAGCGATCACGAGGCTCGCCACCAAGGACTGTGTGTAGGGGTGGGTGCTCGGACGGAGGCAGATTCGGTCGGCCCAGACCGGGTCACCGACGGCGGCATAGGTGGTGGGCGGATCATCGACGCGCTCCGAGCTGGCCACGATCACTCGAGCTCGCTCGCTCAGCGAGAACCACTCGTTGTCGGCACTGCGGAGCGCTTCAGGGATGGTGTCGATCAGGATGTCGCTGTCGACCGGTGCGAGGAGCCCGGCGGCGGCAGCAAGTTCGATGTTTGCGGCATCGCCGGTCATGACGATGTCTGCCGGTGTGTTCGCCCCTTCGGCGGTCAGCCGTTCTCGTAGTTCAGGGTCGTTGCCGGTGGTGAAGCGAACCTCGATGCCGGTTGCAGCGGTGAACTCTTCGAACACGGGCTCGATGCCGTAGTGGCGTCCGGTGTAGACCGTGACGACGCCGGCGTCGGTCTCAGCGTCCGTCGCTGCTGACGCGGTGTCGCCGTCGCTGCCGCACGCAGCGACGGCCAAAGCCCCGAGAAGAAGGAAGGATGCACGTCGAGATGTTCGGTTGCTCATCATAGTTAGGCGACCTTAACTCAGGCACTTGGAGATCACAACCATTTCCGTCAAGGGGATTCGAGGCCGAACGTCAAGGTGTGGTTCGAAGACGTGAACGTACCGACAGCACCTCTGAGGTCGACCTCGAGCCCGGTTCGAGCACATGCGCAGTGCGAAGGGCAACACCGGAGAGGCTCGCTGCGTGGAGGATGGTCGCCCCACACGCTGTCAATGAGCGTGTCGAAGGCGACGACTTCGTCGAGATGGTGAACGAGTGTGAGCAGAACGGCCCGTGGCTGGGGTCCGCCGATGTCGATCCACCGCCACTTCCGTGGTGTCGCTGGCAGAGTCGTCGCTGCCGGAGCAAGCAGCGAGTAGGCCAATTGACGTCAGGGCGACAAGCAGGCGAGTTCGCCTCGTCATCGCCAGCCATGCGGCTCTGCTTGTTCGCATCGTCTTGCCCCGCTTCTTCATCGTGATGTCCTCCGCGTTGTTGTTGACGGCGGAAGGTAAATCGGGGGGCTTACAGCTGGGTTGCAGCGGGTTGACAGCGGCATGCATGCCAATCACCAGCCGTCAACACATCGGTCATGCCGGCGTAACAAAGCGGAAATGTTGACTTCGTAGCGTCGGATGATGCTCGAACGTTTGAATGCAACGCCGGACAGCTGTTTCTGGGGCTACTTCGACCCGGCCATCGCACCCGTGCTGACGGTGGCCTCGGGCTCGACCATCGACATCGAGGCGGTCACCCATCATTCGGGAGATGCCCCCGACCTGTTGATGGATGCAGGCATTCAAGCGATCTGGGACGGCATTCCTGTCGAGACTCGGAAGCCTGGTGTCCACATCATGACCGGACCGATCGCGGTGGAGGGCGCCGAGCCGGGCGATGCTCTCGTGGTCGAGATTCTCGACATGTGGCCCCGTCTGCGACACGGCGCCAACTGCGCTGCGCACTGGGGGCGGCTCTACGAAGATTTCGGCAAAGAGCGCATCACGATTTACGAGCTCGATGGGCCTGAGACCAAGGATGAAGCCGGCTACGCCGAGTTTCCGCCCACGGCGAAGCCCATCTTCGGCTTCGACTTCACCGAGCGCGAGCTCTACGACCAGCCCGGCGTGATCTCGCCGCCAGAGCGCAACCCCCGAGAAGCCTTCAGCCGAGACGTGGCCGTGCCCGTCCGCCCCCACCTCGGCGTGATGGGTGTTGCCCCTCCGGGCGACCAACGCCTCGACAGCGTCCCTCCTGGCATTTGGGGTGGCAACGTCGACAACTGGCGCTTCGGCCCCGGCGCCACGATTCGGTACCCCGTCTTCCACGAGGGCGTTGGCTTCTACGTCGGTGACCCGCACTTTGCCCAAGGCGACGGTGAGCTTTGCGGAACCGCGATCGAGGCATCGCTCGATGTTCGCCTTCGCCTCTCGATCGAGAAGGGCGAAGCCCCCGGCGCGCCGCTGCTCGAGCACGGCGGGTCGCTCTTCACCCACGGCTTCGGTGCCAATCTCGATGAGGCCATGCTCGCTGCCTCTCGTGAAATGCTCTCGCTGATCACCGAGCGGTTCGGGCTGACCAACGACGAGGCGTATTCAGTCATGTCGGTGGCGATCGACCTCGGCATCACCCAGGTCGTCGACGGCACCGTCGGTTGTCATGCATCCATCGATCCCTCGATTTTCAAGTAGCCCCGCATGCGTCTGAGCCCGCACGAGCAGGAACGCCTCATGATTCGCCAAGCGGCCGGCTTGGCCAAGGAGCGCATGGCCGACGGCCTGCTGCTCAACCAGCCAGAAGCCACCGCAGTCCTGGCCGACTGGGTCCTTGAACAAGCTCGCCGTGGAGCAAGTGTGCCCGACCTGATGCAACAAGGCCGCCAGGTGTTGGCCGCCAACCAGGTGATGGATGGGGTCGCCGTCCTCGTACCTGAAGTGCAGATGGAGGCCACCTTCCCTGATGGCACAAAGCTGGTCACGATCCATCACCCGATCTCGCTCGAGGAGACCACGCTGGTGCCCGGTGAGATCCAGGGCCCAGACGATGACATCGAGATCAATGCTGGCCGTCCGGTCACCACGTTGCGAGTCGAGAACACCGGTGATCGACCCATCCAGGTCGGTTCGCACTACCACTTCGCCGAGGCCAACCCGGCCCTGGCATTCGACCGTGCTGAGGCGCACGGTCAACGTCTCGACATTGCGGCAGGCACTGCGGTTCGTTTCGAACCCGGGATCGCTCGCGATGTCGAACTCGTGCCCTTCGTGGGTGATCGAGTGGTTCCAGGGCTGCGGGGCGAGACCGCAGGCCCACTGGACCGCACACTCGACACCGACTCGGGGGGAGGGGCATGAGCTTTCTTTCACGAGCCGCCTACCGGGAGCTCTACGGCCCGACCGTCGGTGATCGGGTCCGTCTTGCCGACACGGACTTGTGGATCGAGATCACCGAAGACCATTGCGTCGGCGGTGACGAAGTCGTGTTCGGCGGCGGCAAGGTCATTCGCGAATCGATGGGTCAGTCGATGCGAACTCGAGCCGACGGAGCACCAGACCTGGTGATCACCGGTGCGATCATCCTCGACCACTGGGGTGTGATCAAGGCCGACGTCGGTGTACGAGACGGTCGCATCGTGGGCATCGGGAAGGCAGGCAACCCCGACATCATGGACGGCATCGACCCTGCGCTCGTGATCGGTCCGTCAACCGAGATCATGGCTGGCCAGGGCCGCATCCTCACCGCTGGCGCGATCGACTGCCACGTGCACTTGATCTGCCCCGAGTTGCTCGACGAAGCGCTGGCCTCTGGGATCACCACGGTGGTCGGCGGGGGAACTGGTCCCGCCGAGGGATCGAAGGCCACCACAGCCACGCCGGGCGCTTGGCATCTTGGTCGCATGCTCGAAGCGCTCGATCACCATCCGGTCAACATCGCACTTCTGGCCAAGGGCAACACCGCATCTCAAGCTGCGCTGTGGGAGCAAGTCCTCGGCGGAGCCTCCGGCTTCAAGCTGCACGAGGACTGGGGCACCACCCCGGCTGCGATCGACACCTGCTTGACCGTTGCCGATGCGTCGGGAGTGCAGGTGGCGATCCACACCGACACGCTCAACGAGGCTGGCTACGTCGAAGACACGATCGCCGCCATTGCCGGCCGCTCGATCCACACCTTCCACACCGAGGGCGCTGGCGGCGGGCACGCGCCCGACATCATGACCGTTGCCTCACACGCCAACGTCATGCCGTCATCGACGAATCCGACCCGCCCGCACACGATCAACACGGTCGCCGAGCACCTCGACATGCTCATGGTCTGCCACCACCTCAACCCGTCGATCCCCGAGGATCTTGCGTTTGCTGAGAGCCGCATTCGCCCATCGACGATCAGCGCCGAGGACGTACTGCACGACATCGGCGCCATCTCGATCATCGGGTCGGACAGCCAGGCGATGGGCCGCATCGGCGAGGTCGTGATCCGGACCTGGCAGACCGCTCACGTGATGAAGGTGCGACGCGGCGCCCTCGAAGGCGACGGGCCGGCCGACAATCTGCGAGCCCGTCGCTACGTGTCGAAGTACACGATCTGCCCCGCCGTCACCCACGGCCTCGATCGTGAAGTGGGTTCGGTCGAAGTCGGCAAGCTGGCCGATCTCGTGCTGTGGGAGCCAGCCTTCTTCGGTGTTCGGCCCCACGCCGTGCTCAAGGGAGGTATGGCGGCACTCGCGGCAATGGGCGATGCCAATGCATCGATTCCGACGCCACAGCCCGTGTTGCCTCGCAAGAATTTCGGCGCTGCCCCTGGCGTTGCCCCTGGCCTCTCGGTGGCGTGGGTCGCCGAGGCCGCTCTGGAAGATGGTCTGGCCGATCGTCTCGGTGTGCAGCGTCAGCTGGTGCCGGTCAAGAACACGCGCTCGCTCGGCAAGGCCGATCTGCCCGAGAACACGGCGCGCCCGGAAATTCTCGTCGATCCTGACACCTTCACCGTGACGGTCGACGGCGAAGTCATGACCGAAGCGCCAGCGGTCGAACTGCCGATGGCCCAGCGCTACTTCTTGTTCTGATGCTGTCTGTGCGGAACCTCTGATGTCGACTGCGCTCCTGATGATGCTCGCCGATGGGCGCTTGCCAACGGGAGGCTTTGCCGTGGGTGGTGGCGTTGAATGGGCGGTCGGTCACGACGATTTCACCGACCACCCGACCCTCGAGAACTGGATCGTCGCTCGGCTCTCGACGCTCGGTTTGGTCGAGGCGGCCTTTGCCGTCGCCGCCGGACATGGTTCAGCTCCGCTGGTCGCCCTCGATGCCGAGTTGACTGCTCGCATCATCGGACCTCGAGCGCGAGAAGTCAGCCGCCAGACCGGTCGCCAGCTCTTGCGGGCTGTTCGACGAATGTGGCCAGACCCTCGTCTCGACGCTCTCGTAGGGGCCGAACTTGCTGACGGTGCTCACCATGCGATGGTGCTCGGCACGGTGGCTGTGATCGCTGGTGCCGATCCGGTCAGCACAGCAACGCTCGTACTGCACCACCAAGTGGCGACCGCAACCACCGCTGCGGTCCGCATCTTGGCCGAGGACCCCATTGAACTCGCAGCAATGCAGGCTCGGATCGCCTCCCGTGTCGATGACATCGCCGGTCGGGCTGATGGCTGGGCAGCCTCGCGACCCGCTGATCTTCCATCGAACTCCATGCCGTTGGCCGAGGTGCTCGCCGAGGACCACGGCACGTGGACATCACGATTGTTCGTTGCCTGATGGCTCGGCAGCCACTGGGCATCGATCACACGAAAGGCTCGTTACATGCATGATCCGCTCGCTGTTCCCGTCTTGCCTCCCCTCAACGGCGAACCCGGCACTCGACCGCTCCGCATCGGCATCGGCGGGCCGGTGGGTTCGGGCAAGACGACGTTGGTCGGGGCCCTCTGTACCCGTCTGCGCGACGAGTGGAGCCTCGCCGTCATCACCAATGACATTTTCACCTCCGAGGATGCTGAAGCGCTGCGCAAGGCTGCCGTTTTGCCGCTGGAACGCATCGTTGCAGTCGAGACCGGCTGCTGCCCCCACACCGCGATTCGCGATGACATCGCCGCCAACCTCGATGCAGCCGAGCAACTCGAAGCCAAGCTCGGCAACGTCGACATCACACTGATCGAGTCCGGCGGTGACAACCTGACCGCCATCTTCAGTCGAGGTCTGGTCGACGTACAGATCTTCGTCCTCGACACCGCGGGTGGTGACGACGTTCCCCGCAAGGGTGGCCCTGGTGTGGCAGCCGCCGACCTCCTCGTCATCAACAAGATCGACCTCGCACCTTACGTGGGCAGTGATGTTGGCCAGATGGTGCGTGACGCTGACGCCAGGCGAGATGGTCGGCCGACCGTTGCGGTGTCGCTGGCCATGGACTCGGCCGGTGAGCGCTCCGGAGTCAAGCCCGTGGCTGAGTGGATCACCGCCCGTATTGCTGCGTGGCAGGCGTGATCGCCCGATGAAGGCCACGGCCCTGGTCGTTGCCGAGGTCCGAAACGGCCGAACGGTTCTCACCGACTTGCGGTCGGAGGCGCCGATTGCGCTGCGTGAGGCTTCGCCCCTTGGCGATATGCAGCGGCTGTCGATGCTGGGCTCGGCCGCTGGCCCGGTTGGGGGCGACGAGCTGACAATGTCGGTGCGTGTTGGCGCCGGGGCGTCGCTGAGCATCGAGGCGGTTGCGGCGACGATGGTCTTTCCTGCACCCAGCGGCGCCACGTCGACCCAGCGACTGGACATCGTCGTCGAAGCGGGTGGTCACCTTCGCTGGGTTGGCCAGCCGCTGTTGGTGATCGAGGGCGGTTGCCACAAGCAGACGACGATGATCTCGTTGGCTTCTGACGCGCAGTTCGACTTCCTCGATGAAGTGGCGCTCGGTCGAACAAACGAACTGCCGGGCCGGCTCGATACCCACCTGCGGGTGGAGCGCAGCGGGTCGCCGTTGATCGATCAGCGCCAGGTCTACGACCCGGCGAGTCCGGCATGGCTGACAACGGCGGGCGTCGGGAAGTTCCGTCACGTGCGACACCATCTGACCGTGGGCCGAGTGGCCGATCCGCTCGAAGTGAGTGTGGGAAGTGTCCTCGCCACCGCTCGTTTTCCGCTGGCCGATGATGCCGAGCTGACCGTCTCGTTGGGCGTCGATCGATGCGCCGGGGCAGACTGACCCGGTGACGAACGCCCAACCCAGCCAAGGAGTCATCGTTCGTGGAACCGTTGTCACCATGGACGGTGAGCGCACGATCATCGGCGACGGTGGGGTGGCCATCGATGGTGGTGTGATCACCGCCGTCGGCCCGTTCGACGCCGTCCGTGCGAGCGTCTCACACAACGAGATCACTGGGTCGCCGAGCGATCTCGTGGTGCCCGGTTACATCAACGGGCACCAACACCTCACCGGCGATCGTCTGATTCAATCATCGATCCCTGACGACCTTGGGCCAGGCGAGGCCATCTTCACGTGGGTCGTGCCGGTGCACGGCGAGCACACCGGTGACGACGACGAGTTGTCGGCCACGCTCACGCTCGCCGAGTCCTTGACCAACGGCATCACCACCACCTTCGAAGCTGGCACGGTCGCCCACCCCGAGCGCATCAAGGCTGCTGCGCTGAAGCTCGGTGCTCGGCTGACGGTCGGCACCTGGGGTTGGGACATCGAGCACGGGCCGTTCACCGGTTCAGTCGACGAAGTCCTCGATCGCCAACGGGTGTCGCTCGATCTTGCTGACGGCGGGCTGATCAGCAGCTGGGTCACCCTCGTCGGCCACGACCTGATGTCAGACGAGCTCGTGGTCAGAGCGACGGCGCTGGCGCTCGAACGAGAGGCTGGGATGACGTTCCACCTCTCGCCCAGCACCAGCGATACCGACAGCTACCTCGCCAACACCGGCAAGGCGCCCCTGGTCCACCTCGACTCGCTCGACGTCCTCGGGCCGCACCTTGCGCTGGGTCACGGTGTCCACCTCGACGACGATGAGGTCGAGATAGCGCTTCAGCGAGAGCTTGCCGTGGTGTCATGTCCGTGGGCCTACATTCGCCTCGGGCAAGGGCTGTCACATCGCTTCCGTCACTACGACCTCTGGAAGGCTGGCGGCCGGGTTGCCCTCGGATGTGATTCGGAGAATGCGGGCGATCAGGTCGACGGCCTGCGGGCGGCAGCGCTGTTCGCAGGGATGGCCAAGGACACGCAGATGGATCCCACCATCTTCGGCGCTCACGATGCGCTCGAGCTGTTGACGATCAAGGGCGCTGAGGCGCTCGGCATCAGTGACCGTGTCGGGTCGATCGAGGTCGGCAAGCAGGCCGACCTCGTCGTACACGATCGCACCCGAGTCGAGTGGATTCCCCCGAGCCCCGACCCGGTGCTGCAGTTGATCTGGGGGAGCGACGGGCGCTCGGTTCGTGACGTGTTTGTCGCTGGGCAACAGGTTGTTCGCGATGGCTCGGTGACCGCACTCGACGTGACCGAACTGATCGACGATGCCGTCGCCGCCGGCGCTGCGCTGCGGCAGCGAAGCAACGTTCCCGCGGCCGCTCGCTGGCCGATCAACTGAGTTCGCTAAGGTCTGACCAACAGACCGCGTCCAACAAGGAGCCTCATGAGCTATCCCAACGCCCTCGTGTTCGTCGACTTCCCCGTCACCGACGTCGACGCCGCCAACACCTTCTACTCCGAGGTCTTCGGCTGGGAGGTCGAAGAGCGCATCCCCGGTGTGTTCCATCGCATCATTCCCGGTCAGAATTTCAAGGTCGAAGACGGCTCGCAGGGCCCCACCGGCAACTTGCACATGGGCATCTCGAACGTGGCCAACATGCGTCCTCACCCCGACGCGGCGCCACCAACACCCCACACGGTCGGCCCCGGTCGCGGCACCCGGGCGTGGATCCTCGTCAGCGACGATGACTCATTCGATGCCATCCTCGAGCGGGCTGCCGCACACGGCGCCACTGAGTTGTGGCGCAATCATTTCTGGACCGAGTTCGGTGGAGCGAACTGCTCGTTCATCGACCCGTGGGGCAATCAGCTGATGCTGTGGAGCCACCCCGAAGGCGCCGAGCAAGACGAAGTCACCCACCAGCTCATTGGCGACTGGCAGCTGCCCGAGGGCTGGACCATCGAATAACAAACACATCACCCCGTTCTGCGGAACCTGAGCCTCACTTTTGAGGGTGATCCTCCGCAGAACGGGTTGGCGTGGTCGGTCACGTGCGCCGTTGTTGATTAGCGGAGGAGACGGAGCATTTCTCGGCTGCCTTCGATGGTCTCGCCGAGGCCTTGGAACATGTTGTCGCGGTTCACCGCTGCGAGGTTGCAGCTGACGCCGTCGAAACCGAGATCCAGCAACTCCTGCATCTGCTCGGCGCATTGCTCTGGCGTACCGACGATGGCGAACTTCCGAGCGAGTTCGGCGTCGATCAGGCGAAGCATCTCGGGCGGGTCGTAGCGGTCGAGGTCGAAGTACCAGCCGGTGGCATCGGCCAGCGTGGCGACGATGGCGTCACGACGATCCGGATCGACCGGCGGGCCGTACGGGCCGAGGATGTCGAGGTAGTGGGCGGCAAAGCGCTTCACGCTCTCGATGGCGAGGTCCTCGTCGTCGGAGATACACAGCGTGACGCGGGGAAGTACTTCGATCTCATTCACATCTCGCCCAACCCGTGCCGCACCTTCTGCCAACCATCCTCGATAGCGGGCGACGATCTCAGGGGTGAGATGCCGGGCACCAACAAGCGCGACGTCGGCGACCTCGCCGGCCAGCTTCATCACCATCTCGCTGCGCGTCCCGATGGCAATCGGCACCTTCTGCTTTGGTGGACGAATGAGCGCAGCGCCGGTGAGCTGGGTCGTCTCGCCGTAGAGGTTGGTAGCTCCTCCATCGAGCAGAGTCCGGATGGCGGCGACGTTCTCCCGAACGGTCTTGGCTGGCCGGTGGTAATCCATCCCGAGGTCTTCGAGCCCAGCGCCAACACCGATGCCACAAAACGCTCGACCCTCGGACAGTTCCTGCAGTGTCGCCAGAGCTGCGGCGTGCACCGCCGCGTGGCGGGTGTACGGGTTGGTCACCATCGAACCGATGTGAATGCGCTCGGTACGGGCAGCGATCAATGCTTGGAGCTGATAGGTGTCTGGCCAGCCAACGACACACGAGATGCCGAGCCGGTCGAAGCCGACGTCTTCGACGAGCACGCCGAGTTCGACCGCCTCGCTGGGCGACATTCCCGGCGTGATCTCCGCTTCAAAAGTCAGTGTCACGAGCGTTCAATCCTGTCCGTCTGCAGCAACTGGGCACCCATTTGGCCGCTCGAGCGGCCAATCGGGCGTCCAGTTGGGGTCAGAGTACGGGCCACTTGGCTTTGTCAGGCAGGCCGGAGCGGGCGGTGATGGCTTCGCCGGCGACCTGACAGCGTTGATAGAACGTGGCTTCGTCGACGGTGGTCATCACACCAGCGTCGACCACTTTCTTGCCATCGACGAACACCGTGTGGACGCCCCGGCCGTCGGCTGACCACACCAGTTGGTTCATGACGTTGAGCAACGGACGCCATTCGGGGCGATCCGTATCGTGCAAGACGATGTCGGCCTTCTTGCCGATTTCGAGCGAGCCGATCTCGTTGGACATCTGCATGGTTTTCGCGCCGCCGATGGTGGCCATCTCGTACGCCATCTCCGCCGGGAACATCTGCGGATCTTCACGGCCGTCCTTGAACAGCCCGGCCACCAGGTAGGTGGCCCGCATGAGGTCGGAGTAGTTCGAGGCGTTGTTGCCGTCGGTACCAATGCTGACGTTGACGCCGTTTTGCATCATCTCAGGCATCTTGCCGACCTGGGTGACGCCGTAGGCCACCTTCAGTGCAGTGGTCGGGCAGTGGGCCACGTTCACTCCATGCTCGCCCATGATCTTGAGCTCTTGATCGTCGATCTGCACGCAGTGCGTGATCGAGACGTCCTCGCCGAGTACGCCGAGTTCTTCGAGGTGCACCATGGGTCGGTGTCCGAATTCAGCCACGAAACCCTCGGGGTCGAGCTTGGCCGGTGACATGTGGAAGCTCATGCCAGTGCCGTGTTCGGTCGCCAGCTCGCGAGCTGCCTTCCAGAGCGGATCAGATGCGGTGGTGTGACCGACGAGGATCGACCACGCCCCGATGCGGCCACCGTCAACCGACGAAAAGTCTTCGAGCTGTCGCTGGAGAAACTTGATCGACTGGTCGGTGTCTTGCTTGTAGACGTCAGGCTCGGGCGGAAGGTCCCAGATCCACTTGCCAACACGGCCACGAATGCCGACCTCGACCAAACCGTCGATGACCTCATCGAGGAACCGAATCGTGCCCGCTTCCAAGAAGCTGGTGGTGCCGGACTTCAGCATCTCGACCGCTGCGAGCTGAGCTGACAGCCGTTCCTCTTCGGCAGTGAACACCGAGTAGAGCGGGACCAACCACATGAAGACGTTCTCTTCGAACGGGGTGTCGTCGGGGACGTAGCCGCGGGTGAGCGGTTCGCCGGTGATGTGGATGTGGGTGTTGACCATCCCCGGGGTGACAACGAAGCGGTCGCCGCCCACCACCTCCTTGGGTGTGTAGAGCTTTTCGAGATCGGACTGCTTCCCGATGTCGACGATCTCGGTGCCGCGCACGGCGACGGCACCGTTGCGGATGATGTCGCGGGTGCCGTTGACGGTGACGACGTGGCTTCCGCAGATGAGTGTGTCGATCGGGGTGGGCGCTTGCGCTTCGGACATGAAAGAGCTCCTGTTGGGGTCAGGTCTGGCTGGGTGTGGTGGCACGCGGTTTGGTAGCGACGAAGCTCTGCTGGAACCCAATGGGTTCGATCAGCCGAAGATGTTGGAAGCCGGCGTCAGCGAGCCATTCGGAGAACTGCTGATGGGTGAAACAGAAGCCCTTCTCGGTGCTCGCCATCATGGTGGTGCCCATGATCACGGCGTGGGGATTGAACTTGCGTTCGATGTCGGGGAAGTAGTCGGCGAGGATCAACTTGCCTTCGGGCTTCAGCGCATTGAACGCTCGCTCGATCAGGTGTTGGGCGCCGGCTTCGCCTTCGGTTCGGCACACGTGTCCGAGCACGACGATGTCGAAGTGATCTGGCTCGATGTCGAGTGTGTGGAAGTTGCCTTCTCGGAACTCGCAGCGATCGTCGACGCCGTGCTCCGCGGTCTTGGACCGTGCGACGTCGAGAACCACAGGCAGGTCGTTGACAACGGCTGAACCATCTGGGCAAGCATTCAGCATGGCAATCGCCCATGGAGCACCGCCAGCTCCCAGGTCGAGGATCTTGGGGGCTCGAAGGGCCGAGTAGCGAACCTTCAAGTCGGCGCGTGTGGCACAGCGAAACATCGTGGTGAACGTGCCCTCGACCAGAGGGACGTAAAAGGCGGCCGCGTCGTTCTCGATGGGGTTGGCTGGCTTCCCGTTGCGGACCGTGTCGGCCAGAGTCGTCCAGTTCTCGTGGGGACCAGGGGCGACGGGAATGAGCTCGGCCATGGTGGCTGGGCCATCAGACACGAGATACCGCTTCGCCGTGTCGTTGAGCTCGTAGATGTTGTTGAACTGATCGAGGAGGCCCTGGGCCACAACGGCATCGAGTAGCGATCGGAGGTGGTCGACGGGTAAGTCGGTGCTGTCAGCAATGGTTTCGACCGTGGCTGGGCCAATGCACTGCAACTCGTCGAAGAGGTTCAGCTCGAGAGCGGCAAGCAGGATGTAGTAGCGGCCGAGGCCTTCGATGGTGGCCCACACAGGCGCCGAAGTCGGTGGCTTGTAGTCAGTCCACGGTCGACCCTTGTGGGCCATGGTGTGGGTCTTTTTGAGCTCCGGGTATGGAGCATCCCGGGCCTCGAAACTCACGGGCGGAGCACGATCTTGCCGAAGAAGTCGCTGCTCAGCATCTTGTTCTGAGCCTCGGCAGCATCGGCCAGTGCGAACTCGGAATCGATGATGACTTCGAAATCGCCGGTGCAGAAGGTGTCCCATGCTGGGCCGAACTCTTCCGGGCGGTAGGGGTCTGATCCCATGATCTTGATACCGGAGTGGAAGAGATAGCCCAGCGAGGGGATGGTCGCTTCATCGCCGGAGGAGTTGCCGCAGCAGACGAGTCGCCCGTGTACTCCGAGGCCGAACAGCGAGGGGCCGAACAGCGCCGTGCCGACGTGATCGAACACCATGTCGACGCCTTTGCCCTGGGTGACTTCTCGAGCGAAGCCGGCGACATCGCCGGTGCGGTTGTTGACGGCGTGGTCGGCGCCGAGGGCCAGCGCTCGCTCACACTTCTCGTCGGTACCTGCCGTGGCGAGCACGGTGACACCGCGTTGCTTTGCCATCTGGATGGCGGCAGTGGAGACACCGGAACCGGCGGCGTGGATCATCAACGTCTCGCCCGCCTGCAGATCGCCGACATCGAACATGGCGTGGGCCGCAGTGAGATAGCAGGTCGGGAAGGTGGCGGCGTGCTCGATCGGCATCGAATCTGGCACCGGATAGACGTGGGAGGCGGGGACCAAGCATTTCTCGGCGTAGCCGCCGGCGACGGTGCCGCCGATGATTCCGAGGTCTCCGAAGAGGTCGCCCATGCCGGTGAGTTTGGAGTTGTCAGCGACGCCAGCGAGCGAAGGATCGACCACGACTCGGTCACCAATCGCCACGCCGGAGACGGCGCTACCTACTGCGGAGACCGTGCCAGCCACGTCCATGCCAGCGATGTGTGGATAGGTGAAGCCCGGCATCTGGAACCAGCCGTTGCGCTGGACGACGTCGAGTCGGTTGAGCGCAGCAGCACCGACATCAATGACGACATCGCCCGGGCCCGGCTCGGGATCGGGGGTGTCGGTGTACTTCAGAACCTCGGGTCCACCGGTCTCGGTGTAGAGCATGGCTTTCATGGCGTGCCTTCTTTGGATCGTTTGCTGGACTGGCCGGCGCGAGGGCTACTTGAGACCCCGGAGGAATGGGCGGGTGAGCGCAGCCGGAGGCCGCACACGGTGAGCGAACAACGCCATGCCGGCGATGGTCACGAGGTAGGGGAGCGCCTGGAGCAGCTCGGGGTTGACTGATTCGACGCCGGCCTCGGGAAGCGAGAGACGGAACGACACAACGGCGCCAAACAGCAGACAGCCAGCGACCGACCCCTTCAGTGTCCAGCCGCCGAAGATGACCGCTGCGATGGCGATGAAGCCGCGGCCGCCGATGAGCGAGTCGGCGAAACTGTTGACCTCGGTGAGGAGGTAGGCCCCACCGATGCCTGAGGTGATGCCAGCGACGTAGATCGCTTGGCGACGCCGCTTGTTGACCTCGATACCGGAGACGTCAGCCGAGTTGGGATCCTCGCCAACCGAGCGAACCTCGAGCCCCCAACGGGTGCGGTACACCAGCCACCACACGAACGGGATCAGCGGGTAGATGAGATAGAACGGCCAGATCTGGTTGAACAATGCACCGCCGATGAGGGGGATGTTGCTGAGCACGGGAATGGCGAAGCTGTCGACACTCGACACCGCCGGCTCGAGTTCGTTGTCGAGGAAGCCGACCAAGCCGAGCACGAGGATGTTGATCGTCAGGCCGACCACGAACTGGTCGGCAGGAAGCCGATGGCTGAGGTTGGCTTGCACCGCAGCGAGCAGGAGGCCAGCGACGGCTCCAGCGATCAACGCCACGGCGACCGAGCCGGAGATGTGCATGGCCATGGCAGCCGCGAATGCGCCGCTGAGCAGCATTCCTTCAACCGAGATGTTCAGCGTGCCCGCTCGTTCGGCCACCCATTCACCCGAAGCGGCGAACAACAACAGCACAGCACCGCGAGCGGCGCTTTCGTAGGTGATGGCGCTGGAGATGATGTCCCAGATGGCGTTCATCAGACCCGCTCCTTCGATGCGTTGACCGCCCGCTGACGCTCACGGATGTACAGCACCGCAGGCGGGATCAAGAGCGCAAGCACCATCAGCGCTTGGACGACGTCGGTGATCTTGCGCTCGACGCCGGTGGCGGCCAGGAAACCCGAACCCGTTCGCAAGCCGGCGAAGACGAACGCAACGACGATGGCAGCGACCGCCCGCTCACGAGCCACGAGGGCAACCAGCAGACCGGTCCATCCGATGTTGGTGGAGAAGCCGGGGACGAGCTGGTAATTGCCGAAGTCACCGCCAGCGAGCATCCCCGCTCCGGCCAAACCGGCGAACCCGCCGGAGATCAGCATCGACGCCATGCCGTAGCGCGTGGCGCCCACGCCAGCTCGCTGCGCTGTTCGTGGGTTCTGCCCGAGCATTCGAAGCCGGAAGCCGGGGACAGTACGCGCCAACACGAACGCAACGGCCGCCGCCAAGACGATGGCGATGAAGACGGTGGTGGGGAACTCGTTGCCGAACCAGGTGACTCGAGGCAGGCGGCTGTCCTCGGCCAACTGTTCGCTGACCTGATTGCGGTTGGCCCGATCGCCGGCAGGAGCCAGCAGCAGCCACTCGTTCTTCAGCCCATAGCCAACAGCAGAGCCGGCGACGGTGACGAGTAGGAGGGTGGTCAAGACTTCGGGTACACCCCGCCAGTAGCGAAGTGCCCCGGCAATGCCCGCCCAGAGGGCCCCACCGACGATGCCGGCAAGACACAACCCGACGACGACGGCCGGACCAGGCCCACCAAGACGCGTACCCACGTAGGTGGCGAAGGCGGCGCCGATGAGCAACTGCCCTTCTTGGCCGATGTTCACGAGCCCGGCCCGAGCATTGACGATGGTGCCGAGCGCCACGAGAAGGAGAGGAGCAGCGGCGCCGAGGGTCAGGCCCCAGCGGCCAGGGTTGCGGACGCTGCCGTCGAGCAGCGCATTGAAGACGTCAGCGGCAGAACCACCGGTGACGGTGACGAGGAGTCCGGCAAGCGCAAGGGCTGCGAAGATCGACAGGGCGTAGAGGGTGACGACCTCGCTCACCACGAGGTGGCGGCCGCGGGTGGCGGCTCCGACCTCGTCAGGAGCGTTCTGCAATGGCTCGGCAACGAGGTCAGTCACTTGGCGGCCTCCGCTGTGGTTCCTTCAGCGACTGAGTTGTCATCGTCGATGAGCGCACCACCCATGAGCAAACCAAGGCTTTCGAGGTCGACATCGGATCTGAGCATCTCACCAGCGACCGTGCCGCGGCTGAGCACGATGATGCGGTCGGCGAGGTCGAGGATCTCTTCGATCTCACTCGAGATGAGGAGCACGCCGACACCGGCGGCTGCCGCTGCTCGCAGCTGTTCTGACATGTATTCGATGGCACCGACGTCGAGCCCTCGGGTTGGCTGGGCGGCAATGAGTACCTTCGGCTGATGGGCCAATTCGCGGGCGAGAACCACCCGCTGCTGGTTACCGCCAGAAAGTGACCAGAGCGGTGCGTCTGGCCCTTCGCAGCTGATCGAATACTGCTCGATCAGCGACTGAGCGTGCTGTGTCATTCGCTTGCGGTCCATGACCCCGCCGGACGCCACTCGCTTTGGCTCGGCCAGGAAGAGGTTCTCGGCCACGGTCATGTCGAGTACGCAGCCAGAGTCGTGGCGATCCTCGGGGATGACGGCCACGCCGGCCGCCGCCATGGCTCCAGCTTTTCCGGTCTTCACTTTCGACCCGTCGACGGTGACGTCGCCGCCGTGCAGGTGAAGCAAGCTGGACATCAGGTCACCGAGCTCACGCTGTCCGTTGCCCTCGACTCCGGCAACGCCAAGAATCTCGCCGGGGTGGACCTCGAGGGAGAGGTCGTCGAGCAACACCCGGCCGTCGCCTCCCTGGGCCCTTGCGGCCCGAATCTCCAAAACCGGCGAGCTGGTCCCAGCCATGGACGCCGGGGCATCACCATCTTGTGCCAGCTCGGCTGATGAAAGGGCGGTGCCGTTACTACGTAACGACACCGGGCGGCCGACCATCGCTCGGGCCAACGAAGCAGCGTCGCTGTCGGCCGTGGCGATCCGGTCGACGACCTTTCCTTGCCGCATGATCGTGACGGTGTCGGTGGCGTGGCGGATCTCGTCGAGCTTGTGGCTGACGAGGGCGACGGCCCGGCCTTCTTCGTCGACCACTCGACGGAGCGCCTCGAACAGCTGCTCTGACTCAGCCGGTGTGAGCACAGAGGTCGGCTCGTCGAAGATCAGCACCTGCGGATCTCGACGGAGGCACTTGATGATCTCGACGCGCTGCCGCATGCCTGCTGGTAGCTCACCGACGACGGCATCGGGATCGATCGTGAGGCCATAGTGGTTGCTGAGGTCGCCGACTCGATCTCGCACCGCTGCGGGACGCAACTTGCCGACGTCGCCAAGCGCAACGTTCTCCCAAACGCTGAGAGCGTCGACGAGGCTGAAGTGTTGGTGGACCATGCCGATGCCCTGCGTTGCGGCATCGATGGGGTCGTGGATGGTGGCGATCTCGCCATCGATCTTGACTTGACCACCATCGGGCAGCACAAGACCGATCAGGACTTTCATCAGCGTGGACTTGCCTGCGCCGTTTTCGCCGAGGACGCCATGGATTCGACCCCGTTCGAGGGTCAAGTCGACGGCATCACAGGCCACGACGGCGCCGAAGCGCTTGGTGATGTTGATCAGTTCGACCGCCGGCGGGGCCGAGGCAGTTGCCTCGGACCCGCCGGCATCGGTGGAAAGCGTTGATGTCACGTTGGGAAACGGGTCGGCTCAGCCGCCGCCGTATGCCTGGCCCTTGATGGCGCCGAAGTCTCCGGCGAGCGCTTCGCTGGCGATGAGCTCATAGACCTCGTCCATGGCAGCCTGCTGCTCGGCCGTGGCGTCACAGATCAAGGCGCCTGGCTCAGGATCGATGCCGACCTTGAACACCTTGATGTCGCCCTCTTGCACGTCACCGCTGAGGATCAGCGGGAAGATGGCGCTGACGTAGTCGCCGCCATCGAAACGAGCAGCGATGTTGTAGTCGAGTTCCTCGGTCGCTTCGCAGACGTTGGACGCACCGGCGCTCATCGTGATGAGACCGGCTTCAGCTGCCGCCTCGACGATGGGTCGATGTGCGCCACCGAGGTACGGCATGACCGCAGCAGCTCCGCCTTCGATGGCGTTGTTCAACGCTTCGGTGGCGTTGGCCACGTTGTCAAAGTCGAACGGGAAGTCGCCGGTTGGCACGTAGGTGACGGTGTAGTCCGGGTTGGTGGTGGTGAGGCCGAGCTGGAAGGCGAGGAAGAACTCGTTCTCGAAGCCCAACTCGCAGCAACCGAGGAACGCAACCTCAGTGCCTTCGCCCTCCGCCATGAGCAACGCAGTCGCAACACCAGTGGTGTAGGCAACTTCAGCGCCGTCATCAAGGCTCTGGGCCAGACCCGGAGTCTCGGGGAAGCCAGCGCCGCAGTTGCAGTACCAGAACACATCGGCAAACTGCTCGGTGAGATCACCGAGCGGCTCGGCGATCTCGGACGCACCGACGATCACGATGTCGGCCTGTGCTGCCAAGTCGCTCAACGCCGTTGAAGCGTCAGCGGCCTGGATTTCGTCGACCACGATCGGTTCGGCGAAGCCGTTGTCGGTCGACACCTGGATCGCCGCATCGATCACGGCCTGGTAGTAGGCGCCATCGTTGGCAGGGCCAGCGGCTGCTACACCGATGGTGATGACACCGTCGCCGTTGGCGTCGAAGGCCGCGACCATTTCGTCCATGGGCGGAGGCTCTTCCATGGCTTCCTCTTCCATGGCTTCCTCTTCAGCGGCGGGTTCTTCGGTTGCTTCTTCAGCAGCCTCAGTTGTTTCAGTCTCTTCGGCCTCGTCTGCACTGTCATCGTCACTACCGCACGCGGCAGCGACCATCATCAGCGCGAACAGCAGCGCAAGGAACTTCTGGAGGTGTTTCGGCATTGCTCTCTCCCCTGTTGGCTTTCGATTGTCACAGCTCTGAATGGCAGAGCTGCGATTGGTCATGATGCTGGCCATGCGGCGCGGTAGCGCTGCACAAGCCAGCGATTGAATTGAATGTGGCTTTCCTCTTGCCACGAGTAGCGACCCCGCGGAGCGAAGCGCGAACGCAACCCCCGTTGGACTTTCGTCGTGGCGTCTTGGTCTTGATCGACGAACACCTGCACCCCGGCATCAGACAGGGCCATCTTCTGTTCGAAGAGTGGGTCCTCGAGTGATGAGGGATGGAAGATGTAGCCGATCTCGACGTCGATCGTTTCTGGTCCCGTCGGGCGGACGAGGAAGAAGAAACATTGATCGGGCGCGGTGCCAAAGCACAGCGTCGGTGGCATCAACGCAAACGTCGAACGATTCCGTTCTTCGTCTGTGAGCCCCGGGAAGATGTCCATGATTGCCCGGTGTGTTGCGTTGAAGCCTCCGTCTTGATGGGTGTAACCAGCCGTCCGGAAGATCACGTTCGAGTCGTCGTCCCACGGAACGGGGAACTCAGTCATCGACGATGGACAAAAATCCTGGACGAACTGGTGGAGGCGATTGGCGTGGTATCCGTCGTTGAAGTTCTCGAACATCACCTTCCAGTTCCACGGCAAATTCTCCAAGGTGAATGTGCCAGGACAAATCGCATGTTCGAGGTCGTAGTTGTGAACGAAGGGTGAATAGCGATCGAGGGTGGGTGTCAGTGGTTCTGCTTCGTTGTCGAAGTTGACGAAGACGAACCCGAGCCACTCTTCGACCTTGAGGTTCGGCAGGCCGTAATCGGCCTTGTTGAAGTCTTCGGTGCGCTCCATTGCAGGGGCGCCGAGCAGGCGGCCGTCGAGGCCGTAATTCCAGTGGTGGTACGGGCACTTGAACGTGGAGTTGTTGCCTTCGCCTTCGCAGACCGCCATGGCTCGGTGTTGACACACCGCAGACATGGCTCGGATGTCGCCGGCTTTGTCACGAGTGACGATGATTGGTTCGCCGACGAGGTCGACAGTGAACCAGTCGCCAACATTGGGAATGCGCTCAGAGCGACCGACACACAACCACTCCTTCATGAACAGCGCCTCGACTTCGAAGTCGAGGCGCTGTTCATGAAGGAG
>CAYGQE010000020.1:0-8791 GCA_964351995.1 uncultured Acidimicrobiaceae bacterium
ACCCATGCCGGCGGTGAGGTTGATCACGACATCGGTGTCCGACGCCCGAATGCGGTGCACGACGTCGGCGTAGAGCTCGGGGTCGCGGGCGGGGGCGCCGGTTTCGGGATCGCGTACGTGGATGTGGACCACGGCAGCGCCCGCCTCGGCTGCTTCGATGCAGTCGTCGGCGATCTGCTCGGGGGTGAAGGGCACCTTGTCGGACTTGCCGACGGTGTCGCCGCTGCCGGTGACAGCACAGGTGATGAAGACTGAACTCATGAGGGCTCCGAGTGTGTGAGGTCTGGGGTTGCGGTCTGACGACGGTGGCCGAGCACGCGAAGTCGGGAAAACAGGTCGTCGTGATCGGCATAGCAGCCACGAAGGTGACGCTTCCCCGAGCTCTCGAAGGCGTCGCGTCCGTGGAGGACGCGTCGATTGTCGAAGCCGATGAGGTCACCGGGCTGGAAGGGATAGCGAATCTGGAAGCGCTCGTCGCGGGCGACGTCGGCGAAGACTCGAAGCGATTCGTAAGCCCGGGGGATGTCGGCTGCGTCCATCATCGGAGCAGAGCGAACGGGGTAGAACGCCCGAAGAGTGAGAGGCGAGTGGCCATCGACGTGATCGATGATGGGGCCGATCCAGCGGTGGTCGGCATCGGGTGAGCGGTTGCCGAAAACCCAGGGAAGTGTGGTGAGGGCGTCATACGCATCGGGATGCTCACGGCGAATGGCGTCGACGACGGCGAGCCCGTCGGACTGCCGGGACCAGCCTCCCTCCACCGTGTTCTCGATGCAGTGCAGGAACTGGAAACCGGGGGGTGTTTCGCGAGTCGGGAGATCGGTGTGTTGGCCCAGATCCAGGCCGGTGTTGGCCGTAGAGTCAGGGTCGGGCGAGGCCTGCACGCTCCACACATGGCCGAAGTTGGTGTCACGGATCGGACCGACGCTGCTGACCAACTGCCCGACAAAGTCCATGGTGGTTGGCGTGTTCGAGAGCCGACAGAGACCGCGGGTGATGAGTGTCTGCAGCCACTGCTCGAGGACCGCTTCGTCGTTGAGGATGTTCGAGCCATCGATGGTCGGGGGCTCGGCGCCATCAGCAGCGGTCCACATCACCGGTTCGAGGGCAGACGTGTTCGGAAGGTGTTGTGCGTCAGCGATGTGGCGAAGCCAGCCCGGATGGACGAGCAGGTCGCCGTGGGCTGACCACTGCAGATGGAGCGCGCCGTCGTCAGTCACGGTGGCTGACAGGAGATCGCTTGGACGGGGAAGCTGGTTGGGTTCGAGGATCGATTCCCGGCTCGATGTGTCGAGGCCGAAACCCTCGGCATTCTCTGCCAGCCACAAGCTGAACGCGCTGAACTCGAAACCATCGGCCCATGCCACTTGGACGAACCCCTCGACAAGGGTGGCTCGCACCAGCGGCAGCCACGGGTGATCGATGAAGTCCGGGGTGAGCGGTCGTGTGTGGGGCGGCGCTTGGTGGGAAGACAACATGCGATCCTGAGGCAACTGTTCTATTGAGTGGAACGTTCGATTGAGATACGTTCGGACACTATGACCAGCGGGACAACACCGTCAAGGGATTCGACGAGAGCACCTGGCCCCGTCGACCGCGCCTTCGCCCTGCTCCAGATCGTGGTGGCATCGCCGCAACCGATCGGGGTTCGAGAGCTCGCCAGGCGCGCCGGCTTGGCGCCGTCGACCACGGCGCGCACGCTGGGCATCCTGACCGACCTCGGCATGATCGAGCGGACAGCAGAAGGGGCCGCTCGCCCCGGTGCCGCCCTGGCCACCCTGACTCACCAGATCGAACAGAGCCCGGCATCACTACGAGACCGACTTCGACCGCTCGCGGTCGACCTGACACAGGAGTTCGGCGAGAGCGCCGCCATTGCGGTCGACGATCAAGATGGCCTGCTCTACGTGGTGAGCAGTCGGGTCTCGGGCGCTCTGCAGGTGCCCGATCCCACGGGGGATCACCATGCCTTTCACCTGGTGGCGCCCGGCCTCGTCGCCATGACGTACTGGGATGAGGAGAGACTCGACGCGTACCTCGCCGAACCTCTGAGGACCGCCACCTCGTTCTCCGTCGTCGACCCAACCCGCATTCGAGCCCGACTGCACAACGTTCGAATCGACGGCCATGCCTGGACCGACCAGGAACTCGACATCGACGTGAACGGGCTGGCCGTTCCCATCACCGACGACAGCGGCAACCTCGTGGCCGTGGCTTCGCTCTACGGCCCGGCACACCGCTTGAACCCGGTCGAGCGGCCCGGCCTCGGGGACCAGTTCATTGCCCATGTTCTGGAAAGAACCGCCGACCTCCGTTGACCAGCCGAGTCAGCGACGGACGGCAGTGAACCCGAAATCGCGACCCCACCCGCATTTGAAGGCCAGATGGATCCACAGTCGAGCGTGCTCCTCGACCATGCCGATCGCCTCCCGACCGCCAAGGGCAGCGACATCGAAACCCATGTTTGATGCAAGCAACGTGACGAGCTCGACCGCGTTGGGATCACCGGCGACGGGGAGAAAGGCCTGTCCGCCCTCGAACGCGCCGTCGGCGAGATGCTCAGCCCCGATGGTGTTGAAGGCTTTGACGAAACCAACGCCGGCGTCGAGGTGGGATGCAACGAAGTTTCCGAGTACCTCAAACCCTTCTGGGATGGCACTGAACACGGCGTTGGAGGCATCGATGACCACGTGCCCCGACGGAAAGTCAGCGGCAGACAAAACCGAGCCCAATGCGGGGGCAGGGACAGCAATGATCGAGGCTTCTGAGTCAGCGATCGCGTCATCGATCGTCACAACATCGATCAGTCCGGCAAGGTCCCGGTACTTTTCGTCCGAGGGTGAACGAACGCCGATGACCACGCGGTTCCCGGTTCGACGGAGGCCTTCCGCCAACGCTCGGCCGACCGGGCCGGCGCCGATGACGGCGATTGCATGGACGACGTCTGTGGTCATGACTGATGCCTCCTCGAGAGTTACGTAACACTACTGTACCGAAATGACTCGAGCGATGACGAACTGATGAAGCGCACACCGGGACGACCCCGCAACGCATCGATCGACCAGGCAGTCTTGAGCGCGGCACGGGAGCACCTCGCCGCCCACGGCTACGAGGCAATGTCGGTCCTCGCCGTTGCCAACGAAGCGGGCACCACTCGCCAGGCGCTGTATCGGCGCTGGCAAAGCAAGGCCGATCTCGCCACCGCCGCCATCGCCTCGATGCCAGAGGCCGCTCATCGCCAGATGACCGATGCCCCATTCGATGATCTCGTCGCAGAACTCGCCAGCTTCTTCGATGGGGTGAGGCGACCGAACGGCATTGGCATGGTCGGCGCGATGCTGCACGAAGGTGTCGACCCCGAGCTACGCGCTCTGTATCGCGAGCGCGTGGTCGACCCCAGGAGATCCCGCATTCGCGCCATTCTCGAGCTGGGCATCGACGCCGGGATCCTCGACAGCGATGCCGACCTCGACTCTGCGACCGCGGCGGCAACGGGCACGCTCTACGGCCTGCAGCTCGCAGGCGCACCGATCACCGACATGTGGCCGATCGACACGGCAGCGCTCATTTGGCGGGCCTGCGGGGGAACACCTCCTACGCACGGCGACTGAACCGTCAGGTCGCGAGAAACCGAACGCGTGTTCGATACCATGATCGAATGCGACAGTTGAGCCTTCTGGCTGCGGGCCCACCGGCCTCACCCACGAGTGTTGGGCTACTGGAGCGTCTCGACCTCGGTCATGGTGCGTGGATCGACACGTGCCAGGGCTGGCTCCAGGGTTCGGACCATTGGCTGGAGGAGTTGCGCGAGACCTTGCCGTGGCGAGCGGGTCGGCGGCAGATGTACGACCGCATGGTCGATGTTCCTCGGCTGATCGCTCACTTCGATCGCCACGCGGGTGGACCGCCCCCGTGCGGACTCAGCTCGTTGGCGTCGGTCTTCGAGGCCCACTACGAGCGCCCCTTCCCCACCGTTGGGTGCAACTGGTACCGCGACGGCAACGACTCGGTTGCGTGGCACGCCGACAAGGTGCAACGGCCGGGCGACAGCATCGTGGCCATCATCGGCGTTGGCGAGCGGCGCCCGTTCCTCGTGAAACCAGCAGCTGGCGGTGCCGCACGTAAGTGGTTGATCGGCGATGGCGACCTCATCGTCCTTGGCGGCACGATCCAGGCCGGGTGGCACCACTCCGTACCCAAGGTGAAAGCCGCAGGCGAACGCATCAGCATCATGGTCCGATCGAACGCGATCTGATTCAGATCAGGTAGTCAGAGATTTGGGCGTCGGCCGCACCGGCGTCGGCGAAGTTGTCGGCGCTGCGGGCGTCGATGTAGTCCCGGAAGACGAACGAGCGGTACTTGGGTTCACCGTCGACCAGTGCCGGAACCGGCTCGATCACCGCATCGCGAAGCGGGTTGTAGAAGTAGGGAATGCTCATGCGGGTTGACGTGGTCATGGGCAGGACCCGATGGAGAGCGGCGCGGTAGCGATCGTTACTCCAGACCTGCATGCAGTCAGCCAGGTTGACCACGATCGTGCCCGGTCGTGGCTCGACGTCGATCCAGCCGTGCTCGGCTGATTGGGCTTGAAGACCGCCCACGTCATCTTGGATGAGCAAGGTGAGCAGCCCGAGGTCGGTGTGCTGACCGAGGGCCACATCAGCCATTGCGGCGAGACCATCGCGTTCGTTTTCGGGAACGGGGTCGCCGAGGGTGTAGTGGTTGAGCCTGGCACTGCTGGTGGTGCGGTCGCCGGCGTGGGCCACGACATCGCTCGACGACAGGCCGAGTGCCGCAAAGACCAGGGCTGTGGTGCGTACGGCGAGGTCGCTGCAGGCGTCGTAGTGCGTGGCCATGACGTCATGGAAGTCGCCTACAACAGCTTCGTCGGGCCAGCGGTTGTAACGAATGGAGCGGCCCTGGACCGGGTCGACGAAGTCGAAGACCTCTTTATGGTCGCGCACCCGCTTGGTCAGCTCGCGTTCGTTGTAGCCCAGTGGGTTGTCTGCACTTCGCCGGATCTGAGCCTTGACCTCGTGAGGCGCGTCGAAGAACCGTTGCGCCGCCTTGAACGTGTCGTCGATGACGCCGTCGAGACCATGACCGGACAACAGAAAGAAGCCGTGATCACGACAGGCTCGGTCGAGCGCTTCGAGGGATGTGGCTCCGGGGTTGGCGATGTCGACGACGGGAACGAGATCCATCGACGGACTCTAGGTGGTTGTGCGCCGCGGCAAGAAGTAGTCAGGCTTCCAGTGCTCGACGCATCGGCACGGTCATGAAGGGAAGGTAGGCCGACTTGGTCGAGGCAAGGATCTGCTGGAGATGGTCGTGATCGTGGAACGACCACTCGTGGACGAAGTCGCCAGCGGCGAAGGAGCCGTGCGCAGGGAAGTCGGCCGTCCGACGCAGGTCGACGGGGTCGAGCGAACGAAGGAAGCCGCCCGACTTGGCCCGCTCGACGCGCAGCTCATCGAGGAGGTCGCTGAGATCCGCTGTCTGGAAGTCACGGCCGGTCAGATCGAGGCTGGGATCGAACGGAGCGATCTCGGCTTCGCCGTTGACGATGGCGGCGATGCGGTCGCGAAATGCGGGACCGTCAGACACGATCAGATGACCGATCACCTCGAGCGGACACCACTCGCCCACGGCTGGTCGTTGTCGCAACGTGTCGTCGGCGATGGGTTCGAGGAGTGCGGCGAGAACGTCGGGGAAAGCCTCGATGGTGTCGGCAATTTCGTCCAGAGAGGTCATGTGATTGTTGTATCAAACGAAGCGATGAGGCCTCTGCGCTCTTGAAAAATCACCACAAATCATCCGCAGCCTCAGCCGAACTCGGCGAAGTACAGTCCGCGAGGTGCCTGACATCGAGATCGAGATGCCCACAGACCTCGACCCAGTCGAAGCGGCGCTGCTGGAGCGTCTCGCTGCCTTGCTGCCCCGCCCGGTCACACCATCGAGCCCGCTGCCAGCAGCACCGTCAGCGTTGACGGCGGCCGTGTTGCTCGAAGCCGAGGTCACCAGCCGCCTGGTCGATCACACCGCACGATGGATGCGGGCGACCACCGGCGATGGCTACTACACGATTGGCTCGGCTGGGCATGAAGCAAACGCTGCCATTGCGATGACTCTGCGCCCAACGGACCCGGCGTTGCTGCACTACCGGTCGGGCGGCTTCTACACGGCTCGCTCGATGCAAGCCGGGGCCGCCGGCATTGCGACCTCTGACCCGGTCGTCGATGTGATCAGGGGCATGTTGGCGAAGACGACCGAACCCATTGCTGGCGGGCGCCACAAGGTGTTCGGAAGCCGGGCGCTGTCGATCATTCCGCAGACCTCGACGATCGCTTCACATCTTCCGCGAGCGGTCGGCCTCGCTCGGAGTTTCTCGATTGCCCACCAAGCGCCGACGGCGTGGCCGGCCGATTCGGTGGTGGTGTGCAGTTTTGGCGATGGTTCGTTGAATCACTCGACGGCGCAGGGAGCCCTGAACTGGGCCAGTCATGAGGCGCACGCAGGCAAACGGGTGCCCGTGATCTTCGTCTGCGAGGACAACGGGATCGGTCTGAGCGTTCCGAGCCCGAAGGGTTGGGTGGCGAGTTCGTCGATGTCGCAACCGGGGATGGACGTCATCGACGTCGACGGCTTCGACCCTGGCGCAGTCTTCGACGGCGTGGGCGCGCTGGCCGCCCGGGTGAGAGAGACGGGTCGACCCGGGTTCGTTCACTTGCGGACCGTTCGCTTTCTCGGCCACGCCGGCACTGACGTCGAGTCCGCCTACCGGTCACCGACGGAGATCCACGCCGACCTCGACCGAGACCCGATCATCGGCGCAGCACAACTCGCCATCGATCTCGGTTCGTGCTCGGCCCTCGAATGCATCGAGTGGTATCTCGACCTGCGATCGTCAATCCGGGAGACTGCCCTGGCGCTCCGATCCGAACCTGAGTTGGCGAGTGCCGCCGAAGTGATGCAGCCGCTGGTGGCGTTGCGGCCGGGCTTGCCGTCGGCCGACGCCGTTGGGTCTGACGCAGCCTCGCCGGGCGGCGATCCGCTGACATTGGCGCAGACGATCAACCGGGCACTGAGCGACCAACTCGAGTCTTCGAACGACGTGATTCTGTTCGGCGAGGACGTCGCCAGAAAGGGTGGCGTCTACGGCGTGACTCGCAGCCTGCAGAAGCGCTTCGGTGACGATCGAGTGTTCGACACCTTGCTGGATGAACAATCGATTCTGGGCCTCGCCCTGGGCGCCTCTCTCAACGGGCGGCTGCCCATTCCTGAAATCCAGTACTTGGCCTATCTGCACAACGCCGAGGATCAACTGCGAGGAGAGGCAGCCACGCTTTCGTTCTTCTCACAGGGTCAGTACGCAAACCCGATGGTCGTGCGGATTGCTGCCTATGGCTATCAGAAGGGATTCGGCGGGCACTTCCACAATGACAACTCGGTTGCGGTGCTCCGAGACATTCCCGGGCTCGTGATCGCCTCGCCCTCACACCCCAGCGACGCAGCCGGGATGCTGCATGCGTGCGTGGACCACGCCAGGCAGACCGGCGCCGTGTGCGTCTACCTCGAACCCATTGCCCGCTACCACGACGCCGACACAACGGCCGCATACGACCCAACGCCGGTGCCGATCGGGTCGACGCGCTCGTGGCCTTCGAGCGATGGGCGAGAGGACCTCGTGATCCTGACGTGGGGCAACGGGGCGCACCTCAGCCGAGTGGCGCAATCCGTTCTGCTGAGCGAGCACGACATGGGGGTGACCGTGGTCGATCTTCGTTGGCTCGCTCCTCTGCCCGTGGCCGAGATGGTCGAGGTGGCGCGCCGGGCTGGCCGGGTCCTGGTGGTCGATGAGACTCGACGCACCGGCGGCGTTGGAGAAGGCATCGTGGCTGAACTGGTCGATGCCGGTTTCAGGGGGACCCTCGGGCGGGTGGCGGGCGAGGACTCGTTCATCCCTCTCGGCACCGCCGCCAATCTCGTCCTGGTCTCGGCCGACGACATCGTGAGTGCTGCGGTCGACCTGACGCACTGAGGCGCCTCATCCTGCGGCGCGCCGTCTCGTTGGCTCGGAACGCGTTCCGATCAGAGTGAGCCGACGAGCATCATCAGCGGTCCCAGCCAGAACGGCCACGTGAGGAACAACGTCGGAAGCGTTCGGTACCCGTCCGGCACGAATCGGAGAAGACAGACAATCGTTGCGACGATGTACGCCACGACGCCAACACCCAGGAACACCAACACGCCGAACATGATCGATCCGAGTCCGTCCCAGCTGCCTGGGTCGTCGTTGGCAGCCACGGCCAAGAAGCCGAGAATTCCGGCTCCTACTCCAGCTCCGAGGGATGCGATCAGCGAGCAAGCGAAGGCGAGCAGGGTCTTTCCAATGATCTCGACCGCTGTCGGCGCCGAGCTGGCCGAGCCACCGATCCCCCGACTGACGTATTCCACCGTTGCCGTCGTCGCAGGAGGCGGTGCACTTGAATCGAGCATGTCGTGATGGTCGACCTCTTTGCCGTCGAACTGAACCAGGAAAAGCCCCCAAGATCGATTGGGGAATTCCTTCGTCCGTGCAGAGGTGACCCCAACCAGCCGCTCATCGGGCAGTGGCGAGGTCCTCGTTCATAGCATCGAGGGCGGCTCGTGCGTGGTCAGCGAACTCGGCCTCTGCTTCGGGCTGGGCCTGCCAGGCGCCAATGATGGCGCGACTCGAGCTGACGAGGATGCCCGAGCTGTCGGGCCTGGCACCAGCAACCGAGTTGGCCGCGCTCCCGCCCTGCGCCCC
>CAYGQE010000020.1:8891-86660 GCA_964351995.1 uncultured Acidimicrobiaceae bacterium
AGCTGTCGGGCCTGGCACCAGCAACCGAGTTGGCCGCGCTCCCGCCCTGCGCCCCTATTTCGCTTGCGCCCCGCCATCCCGATCGACAACCTGTGCCGGTGGATCAAACGATCACCGTCGAGACCGAGCGGCTCATCATCCGCCCCCCAGCCGAGGCCGATCGGCCGAAGTTCGTCAAAATGTTCATGAATCCGGAGTTCACGGTGTTCTCCGATGGTGTGCACGACCTCGAGTCCGCCAACGCCCGCTTCGATCGCATGCTGACGCTGGCATCTGCCGTCCCCTACGCCAAGCAACCCATCATCGAGCGAGCGACGAGCACGATCGTTGGCTACACCGGCGTCGGCACCGTCATCCTCAATGGCCTGGACCCGCTCGACCGACTCGAATGGGGTTGGCGGTTGATGCCGGAAGCGCGAGGCCGAGGCTTCGCCACCGAGGCAGCGGAGGCGCTCCTCGCCGTTGCTGATCAACACGACGATGGCGAGATGTTGTGCATCATCGACGTCGCCAACCTGCCATCACGCCGAGTTGCCGACAAGCTCGGGTTTCAGCATTGGCGTCAATTCAGCTGGCCGGCTGATCCGGTGACGTGCGACGTACTCACGAGACCGATCGGCGCGGGTGGCCCGCCGCTGCTCGCCCCTGATGAGCCCACTTGGTCGAGATGAGTTCGGAACATTAGCGTTCCGCAGATGCCGGACTCCTTGCAGCAACCCGTCCCCCTCACTCACGACGATCTGGCGGGTTCGATCGCTGTGGTCACCGGTGGCGGAGACGGGATCGGCAGGGCACTCACCGTGCGGTTGGCCGAGCTCGGCTGCCACGTTGCTGCCTGCGACATCAATGATGAGCGACTCGCTGCCACCAAGGTGCTGGCCGACGCAGCAGCCCCCGACGGGACACGCGTCACGGTTCACCACTGCGACGTTGCCCACGAGCCCGACATGCTCGCCTTCCGCGATGCCGTCAAGGCCGAGCACGACACCAACCATGTCGACCTCGTCTTCTTGAACGCGGGCGTCGCCGGTGGCGGCAGCATGTTCGCTGATTCCCGGGAAGCGTGGGAGCTGACGTTCGGCGTGTGCTGGTTCGGCGTCTACTTCGGCAGCCGGGCGTTCCTTCCCCTGCTGGTCGAGTCTGAGAAGGGCCACTTGATCAACACGAGCAGCGTCAACGGATTCCACGCATCGCTCGGCCCCACTCGACCGCACACCTCCTACAGCGCCGCCAAGTTCGCGGTGAAGGGATTCTCCGAAGCACTCATCACCGACTTGCGAGTCAACGCTCCTCACGTCGGCGTCTCGGTCGTGATGCCGGGCCACATCGGCACCGGCATTGCCGAGAACACCGTGACCGCCCACGCCGAGGACGAGACGACGAGGCAGTACGGCGAGCTCAGCAAGATCTTCCGGGATTCGGCGATCACCTCTGCAGAGGAAGCAGCCGAGGTCATGATCAACGGAGCGATGGCCAGGCAATGGCGCATTCTCGTCGGTCCGGATGCTGTGCAACTCGATGAAGCCGTGCGGGCCGATCCCGAACAGGCCTACGAGGCTGAGTTTGCGGCAGCGGTTGCGGAGTCCAGAGAAGGCTTGCGGTCGCCAGGAGGCACGTCATGACGACAACGGATGCGCCGTTCACCGAACTCGAGCGGGCCGCCATGCGCGAGAAGTATCGGGAGGAGCGGGACAAGAGGGTTCGCACTGACGGCAACGAGCAATACATCGAGGTGACGGGCGACTTCTCGAACTTCGTCGAGGACCCCTACATCGATGCGCCCATCGAGCGAGAGCCGCTGACTGACGAGGTCGACGTGGTCGTGATCGGCGGCGGTTTCGGGGGCCTCCTCACCGCAGCTCGGTTGCGAGAGTCAGGGATCGACGACGTTCGCATCGTCGAGAAGGGCGGCGACTTCGGGGGCACGTGGTACTGGAATCGCTATCCGGGTGCGATGTGCGACGTGGAGTCCTACGTCTACCTGCCGCTGCTGGAAGAGGTCGGCTACATCCCGACCGAGAAGTATGCGAAAGCCAAAGAGATCCTGGCTCACAGTCGCGCCATCGGCGAGCACTTCGGGCTCTACGACAACGCTCTGTTCCAGACCGAGGTGACCGAGACCCGCTGGGATGAGGCCACAAGCCGGTGGATCGTGTCGACGACCAAGGGTGACGCCATCCGTGCTCGGTTCGTGGCCATGGCCAACGGTCCGCTCCATCGACCCAAGTTGCCGGGCATCGAGGGCATCAACGACTACGCCGGTCACACGTTCCACACCAGTCGATGGGACTACAACTACACCGGCGGTCACCCCGATGGTGATCTCTCGAACCTGGCAGACAAGCGCGTGGGGATCATCGGGACCGGGGCGACCGCGGTGCAGTGTGTGCCTCACCTGGGTGAGGGCGCACAGGAGCTGTTCGTGTTCCAGCGCACACCGTCGTGTGTGGATGTTCGCGACAACCGCCCGACCGACCCGGAGTGGGCTGCAAGCCTCGAGCCTGGTTGGCACAAGGATCGGATGGACAACTTCAACGAGCTGGTGTCCGGCCGTCCGCAGGCGGTCGACCTCGTGGATGACGGCTGGACCGACATCATCGGCAACCTCATGAAGCTCGCCCGGTCCAGCAGCGACGAACTGACCGAGAACCGGCTCGGTGAACTGCTTGAAATCGCCGACCTGCAGAAGATGAACGAGATTCGAGATCGGGTCGACGCGATCATCGATGATCCCGCCGTCGCCGAGTCACTGAAGCCCTACTACCGGCAGTTCTGCAAGCGGCCGTGTTTCCACGACGACTACCTCGACACGTTCACCCGTCCGAACGTCACACTGGTCGACACCGATGGGCAGGGCATCGACCGCATCACCGGACGCGGCATCGTGGCCAACGGCGTCGAGTACGAGCTCGACTGCATCATCTTTGCCACGGGCTTCGAAGTCGGCACCGGCTACTCACGGCGGGCTGGTTACGAGATCATCGGCCGAGAAGGACGCACACTGACCGAACACTGGGACGGCGGCGTTCGCACGCTCTACGGCATCCACAGCGCCGGATTCCCGAACAACTTCGTCTTGAGTCCCAGCCAGGGCGGATTCACAGTGAACTACCCACACATGCTCGATGAACTCGCCGTGCACATCGCTCACATCATCGGCCACGCACTGAACAACGATGTGGTGACGGTCGAGGTCACACCAGAAGCCGAGCAAGCGTGGATCGACACGATCATTCGCAAGGCCAGACAGTCAGCAGCGTTCCAGGAGAGCTGCACCCCCGGCTACTACAACAACGAGGGCAAGCCATCGGAGCGGGCACAGCAGAACGCTTCGTACGGCGGCGGATCGATGTCGTTCTTCCGCATTCTGGATCGGTGGCGGACCGAGGGTTCATTCGATGGCCTGACGCTTGGCGTTCGTTCGTAGTTGTTTGCGAGCGCCTACCGCAGACGTCCCCGAGCTCAGCCTGAAACCAGGTCATCAAGTGTGGCAAGCGAAGCAGAGAGACCGGCAGCCGACTGCTCCATGAACGTCACGGGGTCTTCTGGCTCGGCCAAATTGACGCTCATGGTCATGAGGGTGTGTCCGTTCGCGGCTGGTTCGAACGTGAGCGTTTGCGCTGACGGTGGCCCTGTCGGTTCTGTTGTCCCCATCACGAACCATTCGTTGGCATCGAGGCGGCCGGGCCTGTCGATACGGGTGTAGGTGCCGTGCCACGCCATCGGCCCGAAGTCGGGTACCACCATCACGTAGTGGTACTGACCGCCTTGCTCGGCGTCTGACTCGCAGGTCGTCAGTTCCGAACCCGCCGGCGCGCCTGAGGGGAACCACACCCGGAGATCGGCGGGGTCGGTGAATGCCTGGAAGATGCGTTCCGGCGGTGCCCCGAACGCTCGGGTGCATTCATAGGACGAGCCGTCCTCTGAGATGCTGAACAAGGCGGAAACCTTGCGGCCATCGAGTGTCGACAGGTCGGGGGTCGGCGATTCGGTCATGGTCGGTACTCCGTGGGGGATTGTTGACTCAGATGCCACGAGTTGGTCCAGTACGTCGAAGCTCGGGCATCAGTTGATAGCAGAGAGCCGGGAGCATCTCGGTGCGATCACATGAGCGGTGAAACTGGGGCGCCGCACTCAGCTTGGAGTCCACCGGGCGCGTCGCATCGCTTGACCAAGAAGCAAAGGCCGATGGTTCGCTGCTGACCGAAGCTGATCTTGCGGTTGAGAGTGAGGTCAAGGCAGTGGGGGTCGGGTGGCGCGGCTCACCTGATTTCAAGAGCGTTGCCAGCACGGCGGGCTCCTACGACTCGAGTTCATGTTTGGCAAACACCTCGTCGAGGAGGAGGGGACGAATCATCCGGTCGAGCCGGCCGATGATCGACATTTCGGAGATGTCGGCACAGGGACGTTCTCGGTTCGCTGCTCGACAATAGATACGTCTAATTTAATTTAACTTGATTCAACAATTTTCGTTGAGCGTTAACAACCGAATATGTGTTCGATTAGGTTGATCCATGAAGGGAGGAAGCCTCGATGTCACCAACTCGCTGCGACAGCTGCGCCAAGCCGTCTCCGCCACCGATCTTTCTGGCCATGACGCTTCCTCGCTCCGTTCACTCATTGGTGAGCTTCGCCTGACCGAGCGCAGCCTCAGAGCTCTCGGCGTGAAGGCCGCCCGCCAAAGCGACGCACTCGCCGCCGAGGGATCAGCGCCCGACGCAGAAGAAACACTCCTCGGCTCCGGCGACGTCTCCGGCTCAACCGCCCGCAAAGAACGCGACCGCAGTCGAATCGCCGACGCCATCCCCCAAGCCGGAAACGCACTCGACGAAGGCACCATTGGCGCCGAACACCTCGACGCAATCTCCAACGCAGCGTCGTGGTCGACAGCGACACCTTCACCAACGGCCCCCACAACCACTCCACACGAGAAACCGTCGACGGCGAACCACTCGCCTACGAAACCATCCGCCGACTCTGCTGCGACGCCTTGATCCGCAACGTCGTCCTCGACAACGACGGCACACCCATCAACGTCGGCCGCCAACACCGCACCGCCACCAAGCGCCAATGGGTCGCCGTCGAAGCCATCTACTCCTGCTGCGCCTGGGCCGGCTGCGACCGCCCCATCACATGGTGTCAAGGTATTCGCCTTCGGCGAAACTCGAGTTGCTCGCTGCGCTCACAACATCGCCCCAACAGACACCTCACCACCGACAACCTCATCCCACTCTGCAGCCGACACCACCACGCCGTCCACGAAGGCCAATGGACCATCAAACCGTTACCAGACCGCACCCTCCGGATCTTCACCCCAGACGGCAAAGCCCACGGCACAACAACACCTGACCGCCTCTCCGGACAAGACACCTCAGCGCCACCGCCAGGCAACCGACAACCTGACAACAACTGAGACTCTTCAGGGCTCGGCGCTTTTGCGCGCCCGGGCTCACGTGCGAAGGGTCAAACAGGCGCTGCTGCTTGTTTGCCCGAGGAGGCCGAGAACCAGAACCACAATCCGGCCACACCGATGAACGCAGCGTTCACCCCGATGGCGAACGGAATCCCCACGCCGTCGGCGAGCCAACCGCTCAAGACAGGCGAGCCGACCACGCCGATGTCGCCGAAGGTTCGATACATCCCCATTGCCGCACCACGCTGATCCTCCTCGACCAAGTTGGCCACGTACGCGGCAGGGGCCGGGCCAGTGACACTCGAGCCCACGGCCGAGATCGTGAGGCCAATGATGAAGACAGTCAGACTGTCGGCCACCGACACGATCCCGATGCCCACGCTGATCATGAGCGCAGTCGGTACGATCAGCACCTTGGGTCCGAACCGATCCGCCGCCCACCCGGCGGGCCAGATGAGCACCATCCCGATCACTCCGAGCACCGTGAACAACACCCCGAGCTCGGCCACTTGCACGTCGAAGACCTGATTGAGCTGCAGCGGCACGAGGGTCTGGCGAACCCCGGCACGAATCGAGAACACACCAATCGACACGAAGCCAACGGCGAGGAAGTCAGATGACTTCAGCAGGGCGAATCGAGAGATCTTCGGCTGATCCAACGCTCGCTCAGCAGCCGAAGCACGCGCCTCGGCGTCGAGCGTTTCCGGCAATCGGACGTAGCCGTACAGGCCGGTGAGCAGTGCGCCGACGGCCACGACATAGAACGGCGTCGACAGCGAGTAGGCATCGGCCAGCAGGCCACCCAGCGCAGGACCGAAGCCGACCCCGACCAGTAGCGCCCCCTGGTTGGTGGCGATGAAGCGACCCCGCTGGTCTGGCTCGGCGATGTCGAGGAGATAGATCTGGGCACCGGTCATGTAGAGGCCAGACCCCAGACCGGCGACGAATCGAAAGGCGAGGAGGGTCCAGATGTCCCCTGACACGCCCGAACCCGCCATGCCTATGGCCGTGATCAGCGGTCCACCGATCAGCAAGGTTCGGCGTCCCCTCCGGTCGGCGAAGACCCCGGCGGGCACGTTGGTGACCAGACGTGCCAGCCCGAATGCGGTGACCGTGGCGCCAATCATGGCCGTCGAGACACCAAAGGTGTCGGCGTAGAGCGGCAACACGGGGCTGATCACACCCTGGCCGGCCATCACCATGACGGTCGATACGCAGATGGCGATGAGCCGTTCGTACTTCCTCACGCTCTGTTCTCTCCCACGCAGTGCTCCCGGCAGAACCGACGAAAGAGCGTCTGCGCTCGGTCACTCTACTGTCCGGCCCGTTCTCGTTCGAACGCTGGCGGCGTCGCGTGCCTGGCGAATCGACAGTGCAGCGCCGGCAGCCGAAGCCATGACGATGACCGATGCCCACCGTCGTTCACCCGTGACGTCGGCGATCACGCCCGCCAGTGCAGGGCCGAGCGCTCCCGCGAGCATCATCAGGGCGCCGTAGAAACCCATGGTCGCTCCGAGACTCTCCGCATCGAAGAGCTCTTGGGACTTGATCCCCTGCAGAGGACTGAACGCCCCAATGCCAAACCCGGCGACAACGGCGAAGGCCAACGCCGTTGGTCGATCGTCGGCGATTGCCAGCAGCGCTCCCCCGAAGCCGATCGCCGAGAACGCCAGCACCAACGCCCGGTCGATGCCGAGGCGGGCAAGCAACGGGGTCAGCGGCAGCCGACCACCGAGCTGCGCGAAACCTCGAACCCCGGCGAACGTTGCGGCCGTGGCCGCCGGGAGCCCAAGCGCGGTCATGGTCGGCACTTGATAGACGAGCATCGTCGACATGGCGATGCCGCCGCAGCTGACCGCCGCAGCAAACCATCGGGGAGCACCAGGGGCGATTGCGGTGGCGACCACGACCCGCATCGGAGGCCGAACAACCGTCGCACCAGCACGCTGATCAGCTTGGGCACCGGGCAGGAAGGTGGCTCCGGCCAAGAAGGCAACGGTTGCTGACAACGCCAGCACGCGAACCGTTGCCCGCCAACCCAGATCGGCGACGAGCACGGCGGTCAGCGGCAGGTAGATCGCTGAGGCAAGAGCTCCCCAGATGGTGAGCACGGCAATCGCCTTCGCTGGCGCCTGCGGATTGAGCCTGACCACGGTGGTCATGGTGACGTGATAAAAGCCGAACGCTCCGAGTGCCCCCTGTCCGAGAGCGGCTGCGACGACGAACACCGCCGCATTCGGCGCCACCGAGGCAATCCCGAGCGAGACCCCGGACAACACGCCGGCGATCACGAAGACCAATCGGTGGCCGACCTGATCCAACAAGCGGCCTCCGAAGAGCGAACCAATGCCCGTCACCAGAATGCCGATCGAGAACGCCGAGGCCAGTGTCGACTCCCGCCAACCGGTGTCGACACGGATCGGATCGAGCAAGACGCCGAAGCTGTAGTACCAGGCGCCATACGCGCAAATCGTGACGATGCCGAGCATTGCGGTCACTCGATGATTGACCAGCACGCACTGACCCTACGTCTCCCCGGGGTTCGCCACGATTCCCACGCCCGTCGGTACCCGCCTCGATATGCGCCGAGACGTACGTCACGGCAAGAAAAGTGACAACCGATGGAACTCTGACGCCACATGCCGAGTCTTCTCACCATGAAGAACACCCGCATTGTCCGTACCGCCGCAGTACTTGCCGCTCTCGGCCTCACCGCCGCTGCGTGCGGCAGCGACGAAGCCGCCGTTGACATCGAGGGCGCATGGGCCCGCACCAGCCCGATGTCCGCTGAAGCCGGGGCGGCCTACTTCCAGATCTCCAGCGAGACCGACGACGTCCTGATCGGCGCCTCGGTCGACGCCTCGGTCGCCGGCACCGTCGAGATCCACGAGACTCGCATGGTCGAAGGCAACAGCGAAGACAGCGCCATGGACGACAGCGCCATGGACGACAGCGCCATGGACGACGACTCGATGGAGATGGGTGACGTCATGGAAATGGTCGAAGTCGGCCGCATCGACCTTCCCGCTGGTGAGACCGTGAGCCTCGAGCCCGGCGGCCTCCACATCATGATGCTCGACCTGCCCGCACCGCTCGAGGAGGGCGACACCTTCGAGCTCACCCTCGACTTCGAGACCGCCGACGACCAGGTCATCACCGTGACCATTGGCGACAGTGCACCCGAATGACCGCACCCGAATGATCTCTCACCCATGAACACTCGCATGCTCTCCCGCTCGGTCGCTGCACTGGCCCTGGCCCTCGCAGCGACCGCATGCGGCGGCGAAGCCGAAGAGGTCGGGCCGCCCGAAGATCTCTCACTTGCCGGCCAGGCAGGCTGGCAAGTTGCCGCGTCCAAAGGCTGCATGAGTTGCCACGGTCGAGACGGCGTCGGCGGCACCGGGCCTGGGTGGATTGGGCTTGCTGGCTCGACCCGAACCCTGATGGACGGGACCCAGGTGGTCGCCGACCGTGACTATCTGGTTCGAGCTCTGGTCGATCCGCAGTCCGAGCGGGTCAATGGCTACAACATCTTGATGCCGACCTCGGATCTCACCGACGAAGAAATCAACTCGATCATCGACTACATCACCGAGATCTCATGACAAAAACCCTCATCCAGACCATCGCCCTGATCGTTGGTGCCCTGCTTGCGCTCTCGGCATGCAGCGAAGAGGCGGCAGCCCCGTTCTCCGGCACCCGCCGTACGCCGGCACCGGTCATCGAATCGACGCTCCCCACTGTCGACGGCGACATCTTCGAGTTCGTGGCCGAAGAAGACAGCGTGCTGCTGGTGTACTTCGGCTTCACCTTCTGCCCAGACGTGTGCCCCACCACACTGGCCGATCTCAGCTTCGCCCGTACTGAGTTGGGCGACCAGAGCGACATGGTCGATCTCGCCATGGTCACCGTCGATCCAAACCGCGACGACGCCGAGTCCCTCAGCAACTACGTCGAGAGCTTCATCCCCGGCTCGATCGCCCTCCGCACCGATGACGACGATGTCCTGCGCTCCGCCGCCAACGAGTTCGGCGTGTTCTACGAGGTCACCGAGACCGCAGAAGGCGAGATCGACGTCGCCCACAGCGGCACGGTGTTCGTCATCGACGATCAGGGCAAACTGACCGCCTCGTGGCCATTCGGCACACCGGCCACCGACATGGCCAACGATCTCGACATCCTGCTCCAAGAATCCGAGGACCCGGCATGAACAAGCGCGACTTCCATCCCCTGACCACCACGCGAAGCCTCATTATCGCCATCATCTTCGCCTTCTCGCTCGTGGCTGCCGGTTGCTCGTCGGCAGGCTCGGATGCAGCGGCGGAGAACACCACGACGACATTCGCCACCGGAGTCGTCTACCGATACGTCATTCCTGCAGGAACTGGCGAGTCCATCGACCGTGGTGAAGTGGTCGACATCATGCCGAGCGCTCTCGAGATCAAGGTCGGCGATGCCATCGAGATCGTCAACAACGACGATCGAGGCCACAACGTCGGCATGTTCTTCGTCGGCGTCGGCGAAACCGTCAACCAGGTCTTCCCATCGGTTGCTGACTTCTCCGACGTCTGCTCGATCAACGAATCCGGGCAGTTCACCATCAACGTCACGTGACTCACCGGGCTCGGCACGCCGCACTCATCGCACTCACACTGATCCTCGCCTTTGCGGCGCCCGCAGCAGCTGATCCGCCCGGCCCCACCGATTTCAAGACCGTCGTCACGTCGATCACACCGTCGACTGATGCGTTCGAGATCGAAATCATCGGCGGAGACAGCTTCGTCCTGCTCACCCATCTCGACGACAGCACCATCGAGGTACGTGGCTACAACGGCGAGCCCTATCTCCGCTTCCTTCCCGGCGGCGTCGTCGAGCAGAACCGCTTGTCACCGGCCACCTATCTCAATGAAGAGCGGTTCGGTGACACGATCCCCGATTTTGCCGACCCGCTCGCTCCCCCAGAGTGGGAGCAGATCGACGACGACGGCAGTTACGCCTGGCATGACCACCGCGCCCACCTGATGACCGATCCGCCTCTCAACACCAGCCCGGGAGACCAGGTGACCGACCAGGTCATTCCCGTGTTGGTCGACGGCGAAGAGATCGACATTGCCGTGGCCTCCACCTGGCAGACCGCTCCGTCGACCGCACCGTTCGTCATCGGTGCGATCGCAGGAGTTCTCGTGGCCATTTCGGCTTGGCGCAGCCGATCCCTGATCTCGGCGTTGCTCACCACCGGCGGTTTGGCCGCCCTCACCTTGGGCGTTGTGCAGTATCGATCGGTGCCCCCCGAGACCGGGCCGTCACTCACGCTCGTCGCTCTGCCTTTGATGGCACTCGCTGTTGCCGTCGGGGCGGTGATCACGAGGGACCGCCCCGCCACCGCGCTCCCTCTCGCCATCGGGTCAGCGGCAGCGCTGGTCGCCTTTGCCGCCCTGCGCTTACCGGACGCTCGAAAGGCCATCCTGCCAACGGAGTTCTCGATGCCACTCGACCGAGGCCTCAGCACCTTCGTCGCGGTGCTCGCCGCCGGTTGTCTTGTTGCCGCCATCACGTCGTTCGGTCGCCTCATGCAAGGCGAGCCCGTCAACTGAGCGTTCGGCTTCACGCCGCAATGGGCTCGACATCCACGAGGGCAATGCTCAGCGTGGCCCGCCCCCGATGCAACCGTGAGCGCACCGTGCCGACCGGGATCTGCAACAGTTCCGCCGCCGATTCGTAGTCGTAGCCCATCACGCCGCACAAGCGCATGACCTCTCGCTGCACCAACGGCAGCTCGTTGATCAGGTCGTCGATTTCGGCTTCGAGGGAGTGGTCCGCCGATTCCGGCTCTGCCCACTGGTGGAGCGGCTGATCATCGGTCCGCTTCTTGGTCAAGTCGTGAACGACGTTGCGACAGATCCGGATCAACCACCCTTCGTATGAACCCGATCCTTGGAAGGAGTGTTGGTACTTCCACGCTCGGGTGAAGGTGATCTGCACAGCCTCCTCGACCAGCCACGCGTCGTGACACCGGGACCGGGCATAGGGGAATAGCGGATAGGCGCTGCGCGCCGCGACTATTCCTTGGATTCAGCGGGTTGACGCACTGCGTGCTCTCCCTATCCGCTGAAGTCCTAAGCCTGAACCGCCCCGCGGTGGGTTCGCATGATCTGGTCGAAGTCGTGCACCCTCGGAAGGTAGTGAGTTGTTTGTCATGGTTTCAGGGCCAAAGGTCACGAACGGTCAACCCGGCTGGCCGTTCAACCGGCAGCGTCGGTGTCCCGAAGTCGCTCGATGTGGGCTGCGTCGAGGCCGATCTCGGCCAGCACCTCGTCGGTGTTCTCGCCGCAGAGCGGCGCGTGGCGACGAACGGTCGCCGGCGTGGCCGAGTAGCGAACCGGATGCGGGATCTCCCGAATCAGACCGGCGACCGGGTGCTCAACGATCGGGAGCGCGTCGAGCAGCCCATCGAGCGTGGCGACTGCGGTGGCCGGAATGCCGTCGGCATCACAGATCGCCAGCCAATCCGCGGTGGTCCGCGTCGGCGTCAGGCCAGCGACCGACTGATACAGCGAGTCGCTGTTGGCGAACCGAGCTGGTCGGTCGACGTACCTCGTGTCATCGGCAGCGAGATCTGGCCTGCCGCCGGCCTCGAAGATCCGTCGGTAGTGCGGCGCGTGGTACGGCAGAATGTGCACGAACCCATCGATGGTGGGCTGCGGTTTCCGCCAAGGCGTGAGAATGCGCAGATGACCAGGGGTGTTCGACGGCGGTTCGGGTATCCCTCCCCCGCCGTGCTCGACCAACACGAACGAGGTCATCACATCAACCATCGGCACCTCGACTCGCTGACCCTCACCCGTGTTCGCCCGATGGAACAGCGCAGCCAACACCGCCGACTCGATCGCCATGCCGCACACCTTGTCGGCGATCAGCGTTGGCATCAGTGAAGGTTCGTGGCCCTGACGCACGAAGAGGTCCGGGATCCCGGCCGCTGATTGGATGATGTCGTCGTAGGCAGGAGCGTCAGATCGATCCGAGTCGCTGGGGAATCCCTGAGCCTGACAGAACACGATGTCTGGCCTCACCGAACGCACATCCTCGTAGGCCAGGCCCAGGCGGCCGAGCGGCCCCGGTCGGAGGTTGGTGATCATCACGTCACAGGTCGCAGCGATGGCCAGAAGCGCAGCACGGCCCTCGTCCTGTTTCAGGTCGAGGCGAACGCTGCGTTTGTTGCGCATGAGATTCAGCGCCGTACCCGACAAGCCCGGCACCGGGCCAAGACTCATGAATCGGTTGGTGTCGCCAGCCCGGTCCTCGACCACGATCACATCGGCCCCGAGATCCCCTAGCTGCTGGGTGGCGTACGGGCCCATCACGACCGACGACACGTCGAGGACCCTGACGCCGGCGAGCGGGCCTGCGGGGCGTGCGGTCGTCAACGACCACCGCCAGCGAGGCGTTCGGCCATGTCGCTCGGGGTGCCATGCGGGAGTTGGCGTTCGTGTAGGAGCGCCTCGACCCGGGTGGCCTCTGCTCGGTCAGCAATGAGGCGCTTGACGATGCGGTTCGTTCCCCTGCTGTTGGCGAGGATCTCCGCTGCGAGCCCCGCCACCTTGGCATCGAGGTCGTCGGCCGCCACCGCATGATCGACCAAACCGATCTCGGCTGCCTCGGCACCGGAGATGCGGCGGCTGGTGAACATCAACTCTTTCGCTGTCGACCGGCCCACTCGCTCGGGCAAACGCACCGACATGCCCCAGATCGGCACCAGACCCCACTGCCCGTGGGTGTCGCCGAGCTTCGTTGCTTCGTCGGCGATCAGGAAGTCACACGCCAGTGCGAGCTCGAGGCCACCGGTGAAGCAGTGGCCGTGCAGTCGGGCAATGGTTGGCTGTGGAAGGTTCTCGAGCGCATCGACGGTCTCGGGTTCGTAGTGACGACTCGGAGCATGCGTACCGGCAGAGATGGCATCGAGGTCGTGCCCAGCGCAGAACGAACGGCCAGCGCCCTGCAACACCACGCACCCGATCGACGCATCCATCGCAATCGCATCGAGATGACCTCGGAGCTCGACGAACACATTCGGAGCGAGGGCGTTCAGCTTGTCCGGGCGGTTGAGCGTGAGCGTGGCCAACCCGTCGGTGTCGACTCGCAGAACAGTTGCTTCGCTGGCAGGAGCTGCTGGATCACTCATCGCCAGATCCTGTCAGCCGAGGCCGCCACGGTCGAACCTGCTCGAGCATTCCTGGCTGGCGACCGGCGGCAACTACCGTTCCCGCTGATGTCTCCCCGCATGTCGTCCGAAGCCGCAGGCAACCCCGACGGGCCACCTCTGCTTTTGCTGCACGGTTTCCTGTCATGCGCCGCGCAATGGGATCTCAACCGAGAACGACTCGGCGAACGCTTCCGCTTGATCATCGTCGAGTTGATGGGTCACGGCAGTTCTGATGCGCCCGAAGAGTCCCACTGGTACGGACCGGATCACGTGCTGTCAGAGCTCGAACGCATCCGTGCGGAGCACGACATCGACCGCTGGTGGGTCTGTGGGCAGTCCCTCGGTGGCGCCATTGCCACTCGGTACGCGTTGACGCATCCAGAGCAGGTGCTCGGTCTGGTCTTCACCAACTCTCGGGCTGCATTCGGTATTGCCAGGCCCGGAATCCGCCAGATCATCCCTGACGAGATCTCGTCGACGCGAGACATCAGCGTCCACCCGATCAACGCCAGCCGGCTCCCAGAGTCGGTCAAGGACCGTCTCGTTGCTGCCGCTGATGCCACACCACTGCACGTGGTGAGGCTGGTCACCGGCCATCGAGACTCGTGGCGCTCGGTCGATCAGATGACAGAACTCACTGCCCCCACGCTGCTCGTCAACGGCCGTTGGGAGAAGGCGTTCCAGCAGACCCTCGACGACGTGCGCGACACGATCAGCCACATCGAGATCGTCGATCTCGAGGGCGGTCACGCCATCAACATCGAACAGGCTGCAGCCTTTGACGCTGCTGTGCTTGCCTTCATCGACAAGCACAGCAGCTGAGGTCTCAGCTGTTGCCGACCAAGTCTGACCGTCGGGCGGGTCGGCTCGATGGCTGGTCGAGATTGGCCATCAGGTGATCGATCAACGTGATCAACGTGTCCTTCACTTCGGCCTGTTCGGTGGCATCGGTGTTGACAATCGGGACCGAGCTTCGCAGTGCAAGCGCTTCGCGAACATCGTCACGGCTGACAAAAGGTGAGTCAGGAAAGTGGTTGATCCCGACGACGAATGGAATGCGTCGCGTCTCGAAGTAGTCGATCGCGGCGAACGAGTCTTCGAACCGACGGAGGTCGATCAAGACCACGGCGCCGAGAGCACCGAGACAGATCTTGTCCCACATGAAGGCGAACCGACTCTGCCCTGGCGTACCGAAGAGGTAGAGCACCAACTCGTCGGTCACGGTGATTCGGCCGAAGTCCATGGCGACCGTTGTCGAGGTCTTGGTCTCGACCTTCGACACATCGTCGTGGCTGGCGGCCGCTTCGGTCATGGCTTCTTCGGTGCGGAGCGCAGGGATTTCGGACACTGCGCTGACAAAGGTGGTCTTGCCGACGCCGAAACCACCGGCAACCACGAGCTTGGCTGAGGTCGGTCGACCGCCACTCGCATCGGTGCCGTCATGGCTCTGGAGATTCACATCACTGCGTTGCATCTGTCTGTCCTTCAGAGATTGACGATTGCGTTGCGGATCGACTGGAGGGTGTCCAGGCCGACGTTCTGCTGCGACTCCTGGGCTTCGACGAGGCCATCGGCGACGAGTTGGGAGACCAACACGATCGTGGACAACATCGGGAGCTTCAGGTGGGCTGAGACCTCAGCGATCGACATTCGAGTGGCCAAGATGTCGATGATCATGCGACGTTCGAAGTGCAGCCGGGGTTGCACGATCTCACCCCGCTTCGTCCGTTCCACCAGCGTCTCGAGCGCGAGCTCCGGGCCGGCGTACGCAACCGAAGCCTTGCCACCGGTCACGAGGAACGGGCGGGTCACCTGTGTCGCTCTCGGCGCAGCATCTTCCTCGATCATCGTCAGGCGCTCAGACTGTTTTTCAAACGAGCGATGACCTCAGGTGAGAGAACGTCGCCCGCACGATCGGCCAAGCGAGACATCTCGAAACCGACGAGGCCCAGATCGGCATTCGACCGGGTGACCACGGTGAGGCTCGCCCGGCTCGAGATTCTCGAGATCAGGATCCAGCCGTCTTCCGCTTCGATGACTTGTCGCTTGACCGGCAGGACGTCGAGTACTTCCGCAGCGCTGTCGGTGAGGCTGGCGAGCCCAGACGCAATCGCAGCGAGCTGGTCGCCCTGTACTGAGTTCAGGGACGAGGATCGGGCAAGGTCCATGCCATCGGCGGAGACGGTTTGAGCGTGAACGACGCCTGGAGTTTCCTCGACAAAGGTCTCGAGGAGCCAGTTCAGGTCAGTGGGTTTCATGATGATGCCTCGGTGTTGTCGTCGGGAGAGGTGGCACGCTCGATGCCGCTTTGGAAGCTGGCCAAACTCGCGGCGAATCGTGATCCGGCGTCGCTGTCTTCGGGGTCGAGCGTCGCGTCGGAGGCGGAGCCGGCACTGACCAGGACGGACTCTTCGGTGTGGCGATCACGATCGGTCGAGGGCACGTCCATCGTCGGCTTCACACCGACCGGCAGATTCGCACCAGGTGATCGGGTGACGCCGAGCGGGTTCGATGACGACCTCGGTTTCGGTTCACCCTTGCGGCGAGCGAGGGGCGGCTGATCGCCGGAAACGACATCGGGGGTGGGAGCGACCGCTTCGGTTTCGGTCGGACGGCGCCGAGCCAGCGCAAATCCCGAGGTGGTTTCGAGCACCGAGGGGACCTCGGAAACCGGCACAGCGGGGACCTCGGAAACCGGCACAGCGGGGACCTCGGAAACCGGCACAGCGGGGACCTCGGGCGCTGCGTGGCCATCCGCCTCGGCGGTTCGCTCGCTGCGAGCGAGTCGGCTGGCTTCGGCGACCGACATCGGCTTCGTCGGAGCTGGCGCAGGGTCAGGGGCAGGGTCAGACCAGACAGCGGCGACGGGGTCGACGACCGCAATGTCAGTGTCGATGATGTCGGGCGCATCGGCGGCAATCGGTGGCAGCTCAGATACTTCGACCGCTGCCAGAGTTTCGACCCGTCGGGGCTCGTCAGCAACGATGTCTTCAGTGGCGACCGGAACATCCAGCTCGGGGACAACAGTCAGCTCGAGCGTCTCGGCCACGGCTCGATCTCGACGCTCGACGTCGTCATCGAGATCGCTGTCGTCTTCGCTGTTCTCCGAAGCGCTGGAAAACAGCTCGGCGAGGCTCTCGTCCACCTGGTCGGCGGGATCAGACAGCAGTGCGGGCGGCACCATCACCTTGGCCACGAGGCCATCGGTGATGCCTTCACGCAACTCGACACGAATGCCATGGCGGCCAGCAAGGCGACCGACCACGTGGTGACCGAGATCCTTCGATGGTGTCTCTTCGAGCGTCATGGCCCGGGTGATTGTTTCGTTCGCCTCGAGCATCGCCTCAGCAGTCATTCCGATGCCTGCATCAGCAACGGCAATGACGAAGCCCTTGGGCGAATCGGCGGCGGAGACAACCACACGAGACGACGGGGGTGAGAACGTGAGACTGTTCTCGATGAGCTCTGCCAGCAGGTGAGCGGCATCAGCAACGGCCAACCCGTCGATCAGCTTGTCAGTCCGAACGTCGAGGTCCACACGCTCGTAGCCCTCGACTTCGCCGAGCGCCGATCGAACGACTTCGGCAATCGCCACCGGCTGATCGAACACGCGAGCCTCACGAGCACCAGCGAGGACGATCAACGACTCAGCGTTGCGGCGCATTCTGGTGGCGAGGTGGTCGATCTTGAACAATTGCTCGAGCGCCTCGGGGTTCTTTTCGTTGGCTTCGAGGCCATCGAGATAGTCGAGAATTCGCATGAGCAGCCGCTGGTTTCGTCGACCGAGATTCACGAACATGTCCGCAACCGTTCGGCGTGATGCTGCTTGCTCAGAAGCCAACTCGACAGCTGTGCGGTGCATGTCATTGAACGCCGCGACCAGTTCGCCGACTTCGTCGGTGGACTCTGCTTCGATCGGAACGATCTCGGGTACTTCGGCACCGTGGCCCTCCGAGCGGAGCAACTGAACAACGTTCGGAAGCTCCTCATCGGCGATGGATCGCGACCGGTTGGTCAGCGCCAGCAGCGGTCGGCGGATGGAGCGGAACAAGACAATGGTGATGGCTGTGACGAGTCCGACGAGGACTGCGAGCGCCAAGCCACCAACGAGAACACGCTGCTCCGCAGAACTGTTGTTCTCAACCGCTGTTGCTCTGGCTCGGTCGATGATGTCGGTCTTGATGTCGTCGAGCTCATTCGTCAGCGCCAGCAGCACGAAAGAGACCCTTGTACGAGCGACCCGGATCTCGCCGATCTCGTCGACGGCGACGCTGTTCCGCACGGTGGCAAACGATTCGTAGTCTGAACTCTCGATGAAGGCATCGAAGGTCGGGGCCAGGTCGGTGTTGCCGATCTCGCCGATAACGCTCTCGAGCTGGACAGCTGCCGCTCCCTGCGCTCGAGCGGCTTGAACCATTTGCGCGGACTGTTCTTCTTGCGGCACCAGAGAAAGGGCCAAATAGCTGATGGCCTCGACACGGATCGCCTCGTCGAATGCACTCGAGAGCTTCAGAGTGGTGAGATCGAGTGCCGTTTCGCCGTCGAGTTCAAGACCGGCGCCGCTGTCGATCAACCGGATCGTGTCAGACACGATCGCGTCAAATCGTGCCAACCCAGCCATCGTCGAATCTGCATCCTGGGCGGTCCTGCCCTCGAGTAGATCCTCGGCGAGACCGGTGCTCACTGCATAGAGATCGGGGCCGTTTTGTTGGCGAACCTCCTCGAGCCGCTGCCGAATGTCCTCGACGCTGCGCTTTTCGGCTGCGGTCAGGGACGGGCCGGAGAGGGCGTCAGCAATCGTGACATCGGTGCTCTCCATGATTCCTCGGTAGTAGACGTTCCAGCTGGCCTCGCTCGGGTCGGCAGGCACAGACGAACCCATGACGTTGACAATGAGATCTCGCTCGTCGCGAATCGCAGCAGCGATCTCAGCGATCGTCACGTTGCTTTCGACAACAGCAAGTTGCGCTTGGGTTTCCGAGACATCGTTGGTTAGGTCTCGAACCTCCAGCGCGCTGAGTGCGAACAGACCGGCAACCGGTACGGCAATGGCGGTGGTCAGTTTGGTGCGGAGGGGAAGCGACGTGAGGCGGGTGAGTTTCATCATCTTCTCTTGGGTGGGCGGTGCCGGTCCATCGGCAGGCTTCGACCATGTATGAGGGCCTGCCGCAAACTCCATGCTCAAGCAGCTCCAACTGTGCGTGACGAGCGGGCATCACACCCCCGAGATCCGCTCGGAACGGTTTCTCGCTGTGCGTGCTCCGCTCCGCAACGAAAGACCTATGGTCAACCGGTGCCTCGCAATCCCCACGACGTGCCCTGCACCTTCGTGACCCACCCCGGTCAACTCACTGAGATCGAACGCTCGCTCGACGGTGCCCAGCGGGTGGCGATCGACACCGAAGTCCCCATCGATGGGCCGCGCAAACAGCTGCTGCGGGTGATGTCCATGGCGGTTCGCCAAGCCGATGGGACCGAACAGGCCTTCGTCGTTGATGCCAGAGACGTTGACCCCACGCTTCTCGGACCAGTGCTGGATGGCGTGACCGCCGATGCGTGGAACGCGAACTTCGATGCCAGGGTCCTCGATGCGGCCATCTGGGAAACCGCAGACACCACGCCAGGACTTCGCTGGTGGGACGCCCAGATCGCTGATGCATTGATCCATCAGGGCCGCAGCGGGTTCACGTGGTTCCACGGCCTGGCCTGGGCCACCGGCCACTATCTGGGTATCGAGGCCGAGGGCAAGGGCACGATTCAGCTGTCCTACACCGCCTTCGACGACCTCAGCGATGAGCAGGTGGCGTACGCCGCGGCCGATGCGGTCGAGACGCTCTGGGTGGCCGACGCCATCCGAGCGGAGATCGACGCCGCTGGCCTGGACCGCATCTGCGAGATCGAGATGTCCGCTCGTCCGCTTCTCGATCGGATGGAACGCACCGGGCTTCCCTTCGACGCCGACGGATGGCGAACCGAGCTCGACACCATGGGCCACCGGCACCGCTCCACCCTTGGCCGGCTCGCCATCCTGACCGGTGGCGGCCAAGGCTCACTGTTCGACGAGGTCATCGAGCCATCGTGGAATCCCGCCTCGGAACGGCAGGTGCGAGAGGCGCTCAACCAATGGAGCGAAGCAGAGGTTCTGGCCTGGACCGAACACCGCCACGGCAAGGCTCGCAAGCTGAACGATCTCGACTCGGTCACCGCAGGCGTGCTGCGCAGCATCGGGGGCGAACTCTGCGACACGTTGCTCGAGTTCCGTTCCCTTTCAAAGATCCTCGGCACCTACGGCGACTCGATCCTCGAACACCTCGATGCCGACGGCCGGATGCGACCCCAATACCTGCAGGTGGTCGGGACCAACACGGGGCGCCTCGCCAGCCGCAACCCAAACGCCCAGAACTTCACGCCGTTGATGAAGCCGTTCGTTCGGCCGCCGCAAGACAACCGTGTCTTTGTTCACGCCGACCTCAGCCAGGCGGAGCTCCGCTATCTCGCCCAAGTAGCCGATGACGAACCGCTTCGTGCTGCATTCGCCAGGGGCGACGACGTCCATGTCACCACCGCAGCGACGATGTTCGGCTTCGATCGAGACGAGTTGGAGCGCAACGACCCGGCACGGCTGAAACATCTCCGACAGATCGCCAAGGCACTCAACTTCGGCATTGCCTACGGCACCGGTGCCGCCGCCCTGTCTCGCTCGCTCACCGCAGAAGGGTCGGCCACCACGGTCGACGAGGCGAAGGAGCTGTTGGCTCAATACCGGCGCACATATCCTGGGACGGCCGCCTGGGCCGAAGCTCGCATCGCCGAGATCCAGCAGGAGCGGGAGAACACCGTCGCCATCGACTGGCCTCTGAGCATGCGACTGGCTCGGGGCTTCCCTGCGGTGCGAGACATCCGCCGACACTTTCGCCGTACGGAGGGCCGGTGGCCGTCAGCGGCCGAGATCGCCGAACGCCACCCCGCCGCTGACGAATCCGACCAGCCAGAGTCTGACAGCTCCGCTGCCGCCGACCTCGAAGCCGAGATCGAGTGGCTGCTCTCCTACTCCGCCCCGGTTGCGCTGCTTTCCAACGGCGAGCCGTTCACGTTTTCGAGTCGCACGCTTGCTGGCCGTCGACAGCAGTTCAACCTCCACCTCGATCGGCTGCTGCTGGCGGTGGTGACCGAGGCCGTTGCCGACCCATCACCGGCCGCAGTCGGCATTCGTCGGCGGTTCGAGACCGAACACGACATCGACCTCTGGCCGAACCACACTGCCCCGCCCGAGAACGAGATCGCCAAGCACTTCGAGGATCGTTCGTTGCGGTTGGCGTTCGTCGAGATGATGACCGACGACCTCGGCGCCGACGGGGCCGAAACTCGCCTTCGGCGCTCGGCTCGCGAGCGGGTGTCGGTGATGGTCAACGCCTGGAGGAATGCACCGATCCAGGGAGGAGTCGCCGACATCATGCTGGCGTCCTACGGCGACCTCGATGAACGACTGGCCGGACATCCCAGCGCTGTCCCGATCCAGACCGTGCATGATTCGGTCGTCGTCGAGTGCGACCTCGCTGATGCTGACGCCGTGGCCGAGAGCGTGCGACTCTCGCTCGAGCAGGCATCGTTGCGTTTCTGCCCCGACGTCGCTCCGAAAGCCGACGTCGACATCCGGCGTTCGCTCGCCGACGCCGATGTGCTTCGGGTGCACGTTCCCGATCTGCCGAGCACCAATCCCGGCCCGGGCCCGGCCGCCGCGCTCCAGCCGGCGGATCGTGACACGGTGCGATCGATTCTCGAAGCTGATCGGTCCGTCCACTTCTACGGGCTGGGCGATCTCGGCGACACCTTCTGGGATCGGTCGACCTGGTGGGTTCGCGACGGCGTACTCATCGGCGACGTTGGCCTCTCCGATGATCCAGCGGACCGAACCGTGTACGGCATCAACACTGGCGATCGGACCGCTGCCGCCGAGCTGTGGGCCGAGGTCGACCATCTCCTGCCCGACCGCTACTGGGCAACTGGGGTCATCGGCTTCCCCGAGCGCCTCGCTGAGGCCGGCCGCGACATCGTCAGCGATCTCGGTCACCACACCAAGATGGTGCTCACCGACCGTATTGCTCCCGCCCTCGCCGTGGCGATGAGTGGCGAGAACGGCGGGCCCTTCGCCCGCCCGCTCACCGAAGACGATCTGCCAGCGATCGCTGAATTGCACGAAGCCAACCCCGTCGCCAGCGCGTTTTTTGCCCCGTCATTGCTCAGCGTGGGCCCCTTCTTCGGCGTGTTCCACGGAGACGACCTCATCGCCATGGCCGGCGTCCACGTGTGCGATGACGAGTCCAGCGTTGCCGCCATCGGTGGTGTGCTCACCGACTCGCAACACAGGGGTCGAGGCCTTGCTCGAATCACCACCGCTTCGGTGGCAGCTGCTCTGGTCGAACGCGGCATCGACACCATCGGTCTGAACGTCAAGACCTCCAACCTCGCGGCACGGTCGATCTACCCCAAGATCGGCTTCACCGACGTCCACTTCTACCAAGAGGCGCTCGTCGCCCGAGTGTGAACAAGGACACGTCGTCTGCAGGTTGGCGGAGTTCCTTTGGTAGACCATGGGATTCGTTCCCGCTGACCCTGGAGGGTCCCATGTCATTTCGTTTGACCAAACTCCTGTCCCTACTGTTCGCCTTCGGCCTCGTTGCGGCCGCCTGTGGCTCCGACGCCGAAGAAACCGTCGAAGCTGAAACCGACGGCGAAGAAGCCTCCGGTGACCTCGACTGCTCAGTCGAGAGCCTCGACCTCTTCGCCGAGGGTCAACTCACCATCGCCACCGGCGAGCCGGTGTTCCCGCCGTGGATGCTCGACGACGACCCCACCAGTGGTGAGGGCTTCGAGAGCGCCGTCGCCTACGCGCTTGCCGAAGAAATGGGCTTCGCTGCCGATGCCGTCACCTGGGTCCGCACGGACTTCGACGTCGCCATCGCCCCCGGCGACAAGGACTACGACTTCAACATGCAGCAGTACTCCCCCACCGCCGAACGCGATGAAGTCGTTGACTTCTCGGTCCCCTACTACAACGTCCAGAAGTCGGTCCTGACCTTCGCCGGCTCACCCGTCGACGGCGCAACCTCCTTCGGTGACCTCGCCGCAGGCACCTGGGGCGCCACCATCGGCACCACCGACCTCGACTACATCGAGAACGAGATCGGCATCCCGGCCGACGACGTTGCCGTGTTCGACACCCAGGCCGACGTGGTCGCTGCCATGGTCGCAGGCCAGATCGACGCCACCGTCGTTGGTCTTCCCACCGCCTTCTTCCTCTCCGCGGTCGAGCTCGACGGTGGCGTGATCGCCGGTGTCCTTCCCGCCGCTGGCGCTGACAGTGACGGCATGGCATTGCTGTTCACCGAAGGCAACCCACTGCGCGACTGCGTCGACGTCGCCCTCACCTCGCTGCGTGACGCCGGCACCCTCGACGCCATTGGCGAAGAGTGGCTGCAGGGTGGCGGCGACATCCCCACGATCACCCCGTGATCGACGGTCTCCGGACCAAAGAAAGCTGACACGTGGCTGCCCAGCATGATGACGTAGCGCCCCCGCCGGCGCCGTTGACGCTGACCCCACGCGAACGATTCACGCCGGTACTGATCAGTGCGATCAGTACCGGCGTTGTCGTTCTCATCGTCGTGTTGCTGGTCGGCTCGTCCGAACAGTGGCCACGAGTTCGTCAACAGTTCTTCAGCTGGGAAGACATGAAAGAGGCGTACCCCCGGGTGCGCAGTGGCTTCTGGCTGAACATGCAGGTCTGGGTCATTGCCGAGATCCTGATTCTGATTCTGTCGCTCCTGATTGCCGTGTTCCGCTCGCTGACCGGCCCCATCTTCGCTCCGCTGCGCTTCTTCTCGATCGTCTTCATCGATGTCTTGCGCGGCATCCCTGGCCTCCTCCTGATCCTCCTCCTCGGCTTCGGTGTTCCGGCCCTCCAAATTCCCGGCCTGCCCAACAGCGCCCTGTTCTGGGGCACCTTCGCGCTCGTCATCAGCTACGCCGCCTACACCGCCGAGGTGTACCGAGCCGGCATGGACTCAGTCCACGACGGCCAGCGAGCCGCAGCCAAGGCACTCGGCCTCAACCAGTTCCAAACGCTGCGCCACGCGGTCATTCCCCAGGCCATTCGCAACGTGCTTCCCGCCCTGATGAACGGTGCGGTGTCGCTGCAGAAAGACGTGGCGCTACTCAGCGTCATCGGCATCCGAGACGCGGTCCGTGAAGCCCAGATCATCAAAGACCGCACCTTCAACTACTCGTCGTTCATGGTGGCCGCCATCTTGTTCCTGATCGCATCCGTGCCGCTGGCTCGTTTCACCGACTGGTACGCCGCTCGCGACGCCGAGCGCAGACTGCAGCAGACACGATGACGCCGACCACACCGAACGTCACCCCCCGCATCAGTGTGCAGCGACTGACCAAGTACTACGGCCAGTCGCTCGTGCTCCATTCGGTCGACCTCGACATCGCCGAGCACGAGGTGGTCTGCCTCATCGGCGCATCTGGCTCGGGCAAGTCGACCCTGCTGCGCTGCGTGGGCCGGTTGGTTCCCTACGACCACGGCCACGTCCTGCTCGACGGCGTCGACATCGAGAGCGACGACATGGCCGAGGCCGAGCTGCGCAAGCGCGTGGGCATCGTGTTCCAGTCCTACAACCTGTTCCCCACCATGAGCGTGCTCGACAACGTCACCCTCGCCCCTCGCAAGGTCCACAAGACCAACCGAGAAGAAGCCGAGAGTCGAGCCATGGAACTCCTCGAACTCTTCGAGATGAAGGACTTCGCCCAGTCGTACCCCGATCGGTTGTCTGGCGGCCAGCAACAGCGCGTCGCCATCGTTCGCGCCATGGCCACCAACCCCGACATCTTGTTGCTCGACGAAGTCACCGCTGCCCTCGATCCCGAGCTCATCGGCGGCGTGCTGGCCATCATCCGAGACCTCAAGAACAGCGGCATGACCATGATGATCGTCACCCACGAAATGGGTTTCGCCCGAGAGGTGGCCGACCGCGTCTGTTTCCTCGATTCGGGCCGCATCATCGAAGAGTCGCCGCCCGAGCAACTCTTCTCCGACCCTCAGCAACCCCGCACCCGCGAGTTCCTGCAACGCATCATCGAGGCTGGCCGATTGTGACCGACGCACCCCGTTCTCGAATCGCCGATCCTTCGCTTGCGCCCTCTGGCCATCAAGCCATCGAGTGGGCTCGTCGAAACTCACCTGTCCTCGACGGCTTCGTTCGCCAGAAAGTCAACGACGGCTCACTCCGGGGCAAGAAGGTCGCTGTTGTTGTCCACTTGGAAGCCAAAACCGCATTCCTGGCTACGGTGCTCGCCGACGCTGGCGCCACCGTGGTGGCGGCCGGGTCGAACCCCTGGTCGACGCGAGACAACGTCGCCGCCGCCCTTGTCGAACGAGGCATCGAGGTCCACTCGACGCGCGGCTCGACCAACGAGATGTGGGAGGCCGACCTCCTGCGGGTGGCCGACTCGAACCCCGACTACATCATCGACGACGGCGGCGAGCTGACGATTCGCATGGCTCGTGACAAACCCGAGCTCTACGCCCAGCTCAAGGGTGTGTCGGAAGAGACCACCACCGGTGTCGCTCGCCTCACCGAACTCGACCGGTTGGGGCGTCTCCCCATGCCCGTCGTTGCCGCCAACGACGCAGCGCTGAAGCACATGTTCGACAACCGCTTCGGCACCGGGCAGTCCACCGTCCAGGCCGTCCTCGCCCTCACCAATCTGCGGATGCCGGGCAAGCGAGTGGTCGTGGTCGGTTACGGCTGGGTTGGTCGTGGCATTGCCGCCTACGCCCATGCCATGGGCGCTCGGGTCACCGCCGTCGAGGTCGACCCCATCCGCGCCCTCGAAGCCCACAGCGACGGCCACGAAGTCGCCGATCTCAACACCGCACTCTCCACCGCCGACATCGCCATCACCGCCACCGGCGGCATCCGAGCCATCACCACCCGCCACTTCGCTGCCCTCAAGCCCCATGCCGTGCTCGCCAACGCTGGCCACCACGATCACGAAGTCGATGTGCCGGCCTTCATTGCCGAGTCCGATGCCATCGACGAGGTCAGGCCGGGCGTCACTCGCTACAAGCTCGGCGCCAAACCGGTCTACGTCTTGTCCGAAGGCGCTCTGGTGAACATCGCTGGCGGCCTCGGCCACCCGGTCGAGATCATGGATCTGTCGTTCTCGGTGCAGGCACTCGGCTGCCACCATTTGGCCAGCAACGACCTCGCCCCTGGCATCCACCAATTCCCCGCCGAACTCGACCGGGCGATCGCCACCGCCAAGCTGGCGTCGCGAGGCATCACCATCGATCACCTCACCGAGGACCAGACCGACACGCTGTCAGAGATCCTCGATGCTGAAACGTTCCACTCGTGGGGCGCCGAACGAACACAGGGGAACCCGTGAGTACGCCTGACACCGCCGTCGGCCGCAACATGATCGACTTCGCCGCCGACTTCATGCCGGCCCTTGCTGCTGCCACCGACGTCGTCCGTTCCCAAGGCCGCCTCGACGGGGTGCGGGTTGGCGTTGCGCTCACCCTCGAACCGAAGACGGCCTGTCTTGTCGAGGCGATTGCATCGCTCGGTGCCGACGTTGCCGTGCTCGGCTCGTCGAACTCGACCAAGCCCGCCGTCGCCGCGGCCCTCGCCGAGACAGGCGTGAAGGTGTTTGCGGAAAAGGGCAGCTCGCGCGAACGCTCGGCAGAACTGCGCGAAGCCTTCATCGACCATCACCCCGAGTTCCTCATCGACGATGGCGCCTTCAATGTCCGCCGGATCCACGAGCACCGCCGTGATGCCTTGCCGACGCTTCGAGGTGTCGCTGAAGAGACCACCAGCGGCGTTCGTCCGCTTCGCAACATGGCAGCCGCCGGACAGCTCGAAGTTCCGTGCCTGGCCGTCAACGACGCTCGCACCAAGCTGTTGTTCGACAACATCTACGGCACCGGTCAATCAGTGATCATGGCCATCCTCGACTCGACCAATCTGCAGATGCAGGGCAAGGTCGTCGTCGTGGTCGGCTACGGCAAGGTGGGCCGGGGCATCACGTCGATGGCCCGTGGCCTCGGCGCTCGAGTGATCGTCACCGAGATCGACCCCGTCGAGGCCCTCGCCGCCCATCACGACGGGTTTGCTGTTGCTCCGCTGATGGACGCCGTCACAGATGCCGACATCGTCATCACCGCATCCGGCATCGGCCACTCACTGATCGCTGATCACGTGGCCGCGATGAAGGACGGCGCCATCATCGCCGTCGGCGGTGCTGGTCCTCCCGAGTTCGACCCGAGCATGTTGGGCTCGCTCACCGAGCCCCTCGAGTGGGGCGAAACCGTGCGAGAGAACATCCAAGAACTCAAGGTGCCGGGCGGCAACACCGTGTTCGTGATCGCCAACGGATACTGCGCCAACACCTCGGCCGGTGAAGGCAATCCGATCGAAGTGATGGACCTCTCGCTCGCCCTGCAGATGCGGGCCATCGACTACCTCGCTGCAACCCAGCTTCCGGTCGGGGTGCACTTGCTGCCCAAAGAGATCGACGACGACGTCGCTGCGAGCCAGCTCGCTGCCGCTGGCTTGGCCATCGACTCCCCATCGACGGCACAGATCAATGCGGCGCAAGCCTGGTGACCCAGTCCACTTCCGCAATGACCGAGATCCACACCGCTGACCTCATTGCTCCGGTCACGACCCCGCCCGTTGCTGACGGCGCGGTTGCGGTGTCCGACGGGCTGATCACCGCCGTTGGTTCCGCTCACGACATCATCGCCGCCCATCCAAGCGCCACGATCACCCGCTGGTCAGGCCTCCTCATTCCGGGCCTGGTCAACGCCCACACCCACCTGCAATACACCTCGTTCGCTGCCGTAGGTGCCAAGCCGTTCGAGGACTACACCGCCTGGTCGGTCCGCTTCGTCGAGGAGTACGACCAGCGAGGCAACGACGACTGGACCATCCCCTACCTCGCCGGCGTCGAGCAGATGGTGGCCAACGGCATCACGGCCATCGGCGACATCGTCACCGACTTCGAGTGCCGCGACATCCTTCACGAGCTCGGCATTCCCGGTGTTGCCTACCTCGAGCTGATCGGCATCGACCTCGAGGATTGGGAGGGCGGGGTCGGCGAACATCTTCGTCATGCCGTGGCCCAGGGCAAGCGGTCAACAACGAACCATGTCGGCATCTCGCCACACGCCCCCTACTCGATCGATGCCCCGGTACTCACGAAGATGGCCGAGCTCGCTCGTGAGCTCGATGTCCGTCTCCACATTCACGTGGCCGAGTCCGACGGCGAAGACGAGCTGTATCGAACCGGCACCGGCTCGCTCGCCGAACGGTTGAAGGTCGTTGCGACCAGAAGGGTCGCCGTGCTGGAAGACGGCGGCGCTGGCCTCGGCACGGGTGCGTATGTGCAATCGCTCGACGTGCTCGGCCCGACGTGTCACATCGCGCACGGCGTCTATCTCGGCGCCGAGGGCCGATCCATCATGGCGGACGAAGGAACGCTGGTGGCGTTGTGCCCGCGATCCAACCACATCGTCGGCGTCGCTCACCCACCGGTTGCCGACTTCCTACGCGAGCACGTGCCGTTCGCCATCGGCACCGACTCACTGGGATCGTCGCCCTCCCTTGATCTGCTCGATGACGTCGCCGAGCTCCGTCGACTGGCGCTGGCCGACGGCTTCGACGAAGCAGACCTCGACGACCGCTTGCTTCGAGCAGCAACACTCAACGGAGCGCGAGCACTCGGCCTCGACGCCGTTCTGGGTTCCCTCGATGTCGGGAAACGGGCTGATCTCGCTGTTTTCGACGTCACCGCTGTGAATGAACTGACTCGGTTGGGTGCCGGCCGGTGCGCCGCAACGATCATCGGTGGGATCATCCGCCACCAATCGCGCTGAAATAGTTCAAATCTTCGCGACTTCTTCGGTGACGACTCGTCAGTATCGGTACCGCCCGACCGAAGGATTCACGATGAGCAACCAGATGTCCAAGACCAGCACACGTCGCGCCCTCCACGCGTACGTCTCCGATGACGCTCATGATGCCTGGCACGATTTCGCCGCCGAGAACGGCGTCACTGTCAGTGCGCTCTTGGAAGCTCTGACCCCGCACCTGCAGACCGAACGCGGCGCGGCCACACTCGAGTCAGCGTGGGAAGACTCGATCAAGGCCGCCCGAGCCGTTGATGCCGCACGCCGGCGTCGCTCCTGAGAGAACGCAAACTTCTCAGTTCTCACGATCTGCGGCCTCGATCATGACCTTGGCTCGGGCGTGCCCGGTCATGCACATCCAGGGCTTCACCCAGCAGCAGGTGAGCTACGCCACAGAAGACGCTGACGTCGATGCGCTGTTCGCTCGATTCGCCACTGAGCATGCACCCAGTGTCAATCTTGCTCGCTGATGGCCACGTGCATTGCCATGTTGGGCACGTCCTTCAGGCCGAGTTCCTTGCGCAATGCCACGAGCGCATCGAGGTCTGACCCTTCGATCGCCAGGGTTCGTAGGGTCTCGTCTGAGCCTTCGATCTCGACGTCGGTGACCTCCGCTCGCAACTGACCAATGCGGTACCGCCGGCGATCCTTGGAAACGAACACGACACGAGCCACGTCGTCTTCCAGCTTGGCTGCAGCTGTTTCGATGTCGAAGCTCTTGCTCTTGCCTCGATCGAGACGAAGCTCAGCGAACAGCTCGTCGAACGGGGCGGGCACGCCATCGGCTTTCTTGTACCAATCCGAGGTCCAGCTCTCGAAGCCTTGCTTCTCGGCGATCAGCTGTTTCACCTTCATCGACCGGTCTCGGACCTTGGCGTTGAACGCCATGTCGTCGACCAGCAGATAGCAATCGTCGTACTGCTCGCGAGAAACGCTCGTGGCCATCTTGGCCAGCATTTTTCGAGCCTTCGGGTACTCACCCCAGACTCGGTACTCGTAGTGAGTGTCGAGCGAAGCATCTGGAGCTGATTGGACCTTTGGCATACCGCATCTCTCTTCCGCTGACGCGAAGCCGAGCACTCACTTTAGGCCGGGCTCGATCGACTCCCGGGGCATCCCAAAGCCACAAAAAGAACTAGTAACTACTGCGAATCAACGTCATCTCTGCCTTCATCATCGGCACACGCACGTGCAAACCTGACATCCGGCTCTCGATCCGTGCGTTGTCGATGCCGTGCACGTCCCACATTCGTGGCTCGGCTCCCACCACTCGGAACGACGTGAATCTTGTCGGATCCTCGACACTCGGCGCCAACCCGAGATGCAGGTTGCCGTCGATCCACTCCGCCCGATCGAGGGCCATGTTCGCGACGTCGACATCGACCACCTGCGGGCACACATCGAGCGGAGCTGCCGATAACCGTTCCCACGCTCGGAGACCACCAGCCTCGGCCGTCGCAAGGATGGCGTTCAACCGACCTCGCGGGTGAGGCTCGCCCAACCCCATTCCCCAAGTGAATTCGCCATCGTTCCATGTCGGTTCACACGATGCTTCGATGGCGCTGGCAAGGCGCTGCTCGAGTTCGGTCATGCCCCACTCCCTGGCCAGGATCAGCGCCGAGCCGAGGGCGGCTGGCAACGGCGGTCGCAACTCACCATCGAGCCCGGCCGAAGCACGTGCTGCTTCGAACAGTCGGCGAGCATCGGCCGGATACTGCGACGCAGCCAGGAACAATGCGCTGATCGGCCACACCCCATCGACTGCGGCGAGTGTTTCCTCCCACACCGGATCGAACGATCGCTGATGCCAACCGGAACCGTGTCGGCTGTCGTGGAGTCTCAGACCCAGGCCGGCAGCGGCCAGTCCGACCAACAAGCCAGGTTCTCGGTGGGCCGATGATTGATCGAGTGAAGCGGCTACCTGTTCGGCCATGTCGGTGTGCATCGTGTCGCTCACACCCGATGGGTCGACCATGGAACGCACTCCCAGCAGCACCAGCATCGAGACGTTGGGGTCAGCAGCCGATGCGTCGCTCGTGGCGCCGGTGTCATGCATGGCCCACCAACCGGTGTGCCGTTCAACGAGTTGGTCGAGCACCGCCACGTACGGCTCGATCCATGCCGGCGTGATGTGCGCCATCAGCCCCATCGCGTAGGAGGAGTCGACCAAGTCCATGTGACGGCCGCCCGCCATCGGTGCATCGCCTGCTGCATCTGCTGAGGACTCGCCGTCCCAGTGAGGATGCGGATGCCCGAACTCGCTCCAGTTGTCTTCGGTGTGCGCCTTGCGATGGAGGTAGCGCAGCCAGCCGATCGAACGGTCGGACAGCCTCACGGGGCAGTGCTCTCACTGGAAGTGCCCTCGCGTGCCACTGCCTGGCGGCGGAGCTCGCGGCGAGCGATGGCCATCAAGTGCACTTCGTCTGGGCCGTCGGCGATGCGCAACGAACGCAGCTGCGCATACATGCGGGCCAGCGGGGTGTCATCGGAGACACCGGCCGCCCCGAACACCTGGATGGCCCGGTCGATGACCGTGGTCGCAGTGCGCATCACCTGGACCTTGATCACCGACATCTCTGGGGCCGCAGCCTTGTCGCCCTCGGCGTCCATGACCGACGCAGTACGAAGGGTGAGGAGCCGCGCGGCATCGATGTCGATCCTCGCCTCGGCGATCCAATCTTGGATGTTTGCCCGGCTGGCTACGGTCTGGCCGAAGGTGGAGCGGGCTTCGGCTCGCTCGCACATGAGCGACAGCGCCTGCTCGGCAACGCCGATCGTGCGCATGCAGTGCTGCACGCGAGCCGGACCGAGCCGAGCCTGGCCGATGGCGAACCCGCCGCCGACCTCGCCTAGCAACGCATCCGCGGGCACCCGCACGTTGTCGAAGGCGAGTTCGCAGTGCCCGTTCGCGTCGAGGTAGCCGAACTTCGAGAGGTTGCGCACGACGGAGAAGCCCGGGGCATCTGTCGGCACGATGAATTGGCTCTGACGGTGGTGGCGGGGGCCGTCGGGATCGGTGGCGGCGACAGCGATCACGAACGCACAGTTGGGGTGGAGGACGCCGCTGATCCACCACTTGCGACCGTTCAGCACCCAGTCGTCACCGTCTTGCACCGCCGACATCGAGATGTTCGCAGCATCAGACGACGGCACGTGGGGCTCGGTCATTGCGAAGGCCGAGCGAATCGTGCCGTCGAGTTGTGGCTCGAGCCAGCGGCCCCGCTGCTCGTCGCTGGCGTAGATGGCCAGGGCGTCGCCGTTCACACTGGTTGGGGCATCGCAGTTGGTGGCTTCCTGCGCATCGGAGCACGTGCCCAGCACCTCTGCCAGCGGCGCGTACTCGACCATCGACAAGGCCGGTCCGTAGCGAGGGTCACGCACACACAAGTTCCACAAACCAGCGGCCTTCGCCAAGGCCTTCAGGGCTTCCATCGTGGGTGGTTGACGATCAGGAACCTGCTCGCGCTCCGCTTCGATCGCCGCCTCGGCCGGGCGCACCTCCTCGTCGATGAAGGTTTGGAGGTCGACAATTCGCTGCGCCGTCGCTGCACTGATACCGAACATCGAAGTCGCTGTCACCGGCGAGACAGTAGAGCCACTCGAACGGAGAGACCAGGCGATGTAGCGTGCGCGACATGGACATCGATCTCATGACTGGCGCCTCGACCTGGGCCGACTCAGCCGACCTCGCCCGCAAACTCCAGGGCGCCGGCTTCTCCGGCATGCTCTACACCGAGACCACCCAGGTTCCCTGGATGCAGATCGCTGCCGCCGCGTCAGCTGCGCCGGACCTCTTCTTCACCACTGGCATTGCCGTTGCCTTCCCCCGCAGCCCGATGGTGTCGGCCGCCGTTGCCTGGGAGATCGCCGAAAACACCGGCGGCCGCTTCCGCCTGGGTCTGGGTAGCCAGGTCAAGGCCCACGTCACTCGGCGCTACAGCTCGGAGTTCGACCAACCAGCCGCCCGCATGCGGGACTACGTACTCGCGGTGAAGGCGTGTTGGCGAGCCTTCGGTCGCGAGGAACGTCTGGCCCACGAAGGCGACTTCTACAACCTGAGCCTCCTGCCGCCGGACTGGGCTCCCAGGCCTCACGACCACCCGATGAAGGTCGACATCTCTGCCGTCGGGCCGATCATGACCAGGGTCGCCGGTGAAGTCGCCGACGGCATCCACGTCCACCCGCTTCACTCCATGCACTACATCGAGAACCGATTGCTGCCCGATGTGGCCAAGGGCGCAGCGAGGTCCGGCCGAGACACCAGCGAGATCGATCTCATCATCCCGGTCTTCGCTTGCCCCGGCGACACGCCGGAGGAACGAGCGCCCTACGTCGACATCGCGAAGCGCCAGATCGCGTTCTACGGCAGCACGCCGAACTATGCGTTCCAGTTCGACGATCTCGGCTTCGAAGGAACCACTGCGAAGATCAGAGCCAAGATGAAGGCTGGCGAGCTCGACACCCTTGGCGAGCTGATCACCGACGAGATGTTCGAGGCCTACGGCTTGGCCGCTTCGTGGGACGACATGGCCGACAAGCTGATCGAGCGCTATGCCGGGACCGCATCCCGAGTCGTGATGTATCTCGGTGAACGGTCGATGCGCACCGACCCCTCCCACCTGGCCAAGTGGGGCGAGATCGCCTCAGCAGTCCGAGCCGTATGACCACGCCAGATTCAGCGGCACGAACGGCACTGGTCACCGGCGGGGCCAGCGGCATCGGCCACGCCACGTGCTTGGCCCTCGCCTCAGCAGGTCGACGGGTTGCCGTTGCAGACATCAACGCCGACGGAGCGGTCGCCACCGCCGAAGCGATCAACGCAGCGGGCGGCACTGCCATTGCGATCACGATGGACATCACCAGCGCAGCATCGGTCACCGACGGATGCCTCGAGGCCATCGACCGGCTCGGCGAGATCGACATCCTCGTCAACGTCGCAGGCTGGGACGAATTCAAGAAGTTCGTCGACACCGACGAGGACTTCTGGGACCGCATCATCGACATCAACTTCAAGGGCATGATGCGGACCACCCACTTCTGTGTCCCTCGAATGATCGAGAACGGCTGGGGCCGAATTGTCAACATCGCGTCTGACGCCGGACGGGTTGGGTCGTCGCTCGAGGCCGTCTACTCCGGGGCCAAGGGAGGCACCATCGCCTTCAGCAAAACATTGGCTCGCGAGGTGGCCAGGAAGGGCATCACCGTCAACGTCGTTTGCCCGGGTCCGACCGACACACCGCTGCTCGGCGCAATCATCGGCGACGGAGACGACAGCGAACGGGTCATCAAGGCAATGGCGGGCGCGACCGCGATGAAGAGACTGGGCACTGCGGCAGAAGTTGCGCCTGCCATCGTCTACTTCGCCTCGGAAGAAGCCGGTTTCACCACCGGACAGACCCTGTCGGTGTCCGGCGGCCTCACGATGGCTTGATTGGATCCGGCGACTCGACCAACATCGCCTCGTGACCCAACCCAACATCGTTCTCATCAACTGCGACGACCTGGGGTACGGAGATCTCGGCTGCTACGGATCAGAGCTGCACGACACGCCGGCGATCGATGCGCTTGCTGCGCAGGGGGCACGCCTCACCGACTTCTCGATGGCCTCGCCGGTCTGCTCACCGTCTCGCGCCGCCATGCTCACCGGCAGCTACCCGCTGCGTATTGGTTTCGGGGGTGAAGGCCTGCAGAACATGAACGTGCTGTTCCCCGGCCAGGGTCGCGGTCTGCATCCCGACGAGATCACGATCGCTCGAATCCTCAGCGATGCGGGGTACGCCACGCTCGCCGTGGGCAAGTGGCACTGCGGTGATCAACCCGATTTCCTTCCCACGAACCACGGCTTCGACGAGTGGTTCGGTCTGCCGTACAGCAACGACATGGGCGTCCAAGTGAGCGCCGAGGGCATGCCGACCCGTGACGAACTGAACGCTCGCATCAAGGCCGCCGGCATCGAGTACGAACTGCAATGGCCACCGCTCCCTCTCGTCGATGCTGACGCCAATGGCGAAGCCACGATCGCCGAGCAACAACCAGATCAGGCCAGTCTCACCGGTCGCTACGTCGAGCGCTCGGTCCAGTTCATCCGGGCCAACACCGAGCGACCGTTCTTCCTCTACCTGGCGCACATGTACGTACACGTACCGATTTACGTCGAGCAGCGGTTCGCCGATGCGTCTCGGAACGGTGCTTACGGCGCCGCTGTCGCCAGCATCGACTGGGCCACCGAAGTCATCACCGACGAACTCCATCGCCTCGGCATGGCAGACAACACGATCATCATCTTCACCAGTGACAACGGGGCGCTCGCTCCGGGCCCCGACGGCGCTGGCAGCAACGCGCTGCTGCGCGACGCAAAAGGCACCACGTGGGAAGGCGGCCAACGAGTCCCATGTGTGATTCGTTGGCCTGCCCGCATTCCCGCGGGGTTGGTGGTGGAGGACATGGCGAGCGCGCTCGACCTGCTCCCAACGCTGGCCAAGCTCTGCAGTGCATCAACACCAGTGGACCGCACGCTCGATGGCCACGACATCAGCGCCCTGCTGGGCCTCGGTGGCGACGCTCCAGATCCCGACCGCTCGTTCCTGTCGATCGCCGGTGGCAACATCGAAGCGATTCGCGTTGGCCGCTGGAAGCTGCACGTCCGCAAGAAGCGCAAAGAGATGTGCGAGCTCTACGACCTCGTTGCCGACATCGGTGAGTCGGTCGACCGCTCAGCTGAGCAGCCCGACATCGTCGCCGACCTTACGGCCAGAATCGAAGCTGCCCGGCTCGAACTGGGCGATCAGGCCACCGGTATCGAAGGCGTCGCCACCCGTCCGATCGGGCGAGTCGAGCACCCCGTGCCGTTGACCTCGACCGACGACCCGAGCACCATCGCCGAATACGACCTGCCCTACCGGGGCTGAGCAGCCTCACGACTCACACGCCAACCACCCTCACACCACAACAACTCTCACCACTAACCACTGGAGCATCACATGGAGATCGAAGGCCTTCGAGCCATCATCATCGGCGGCGCTTCTGGCTTCGCCAGAGCAACCGCAACTCGTATCGCCGCAGGTGGCGGCACGGTCGCCATTCTCGACCGAGAAGCATCCGCGGGAGCCGACGTCGCCGACGAACTCGGCGGCACCTGGCACCCGTGCGACGTGCTCGACTTCGAAGGAATCGAGATCGTGATCAACGAAGCGGTCGCAGCCATGGGTGGGCTCGACTTCGCACTCAACACCGCCGGTGGCGGTAAGGCGGGCCGCACCGTCGGCCGCGATGGTCCGTTCTCACTCGACGACTTTCGCGCCGTGGTCGACCTCAACCTGATCGGGACCTTCAACACCAACCGACTGTGCGCGAATCACATGACGGCGAACGAGCCAAATGAGGACGACGAGCGAGGCGTGCTGATCAACACGTCATCCATCGCCGCGTTCGAAGGGCAGATCGGCCAAGTCGCCTACACCGCGTCGAAGGCGGGCGTCGCCGGCATGACGCTGACGATGGCGCGCGACCTCGGCTCGCTGGGCATCAGGGTCAACACCATCGCACCAAGTCTTTTCGCCACCGGCCTCACCGCCAGAGTCACCGAGGAGCGGGCCGACAACATGACCAAGGATGCGGCGTTCCCTCGTCGTCTCGGCAAGCCGGATGAGTATGCGAAGCTGGCGGTCGCCATCATCGAGAACCCGATGCTCAACGGCGACACCATCCGCCTCGACGGCGGTCAACGATTCGCCCCCAAATGACCCCTTGATCTGGGGGCGAGAGAAGGACTCCCATGGATCAGGTCAGCGTTCCCCTCGATCACCTCGAACAAGCGACTCGGCACGCATTGCGCCGTCACGGCGCCACCGAGGAGACCGCGGGTCATGTGGCACGGGCAGTCAGGGTCGCTGAGGCCAAGGACAACAAAATCTGCGGCCTCTACTACCTGGAGAGCTACTGCAAGCAGCTCGAGTCTGGCCGTGTCCTCGGAGCCGTGACGCCTGAGGTCTCGAGCCCTCGGCCGGGCGCCGTCCGGGTCGACGCAAAGTTCGGTTTCGCTCAGCCGGCGTTCGCCGCCGGCTTCGACGCTGCTGTCGCTGCTGCCAAGAGCAACGGCACCGCAGGCTTCGCCATCGAACACAGCCACACCTGCACGTCGTTGGGCTACTTCACCGAACAGCTCGCCGAAACCGGCCTGATCGCTCTCGGTTTCACGAACTCATCAGCCAGAGTTGCGCCGCCCGGCGGCACGAAGCGGCTGCTCGGCACCAACCCGTTGGCCATGGCGGTGCCAGCCCGAAACGGTGGCATCGCATTTCAATTCGACTTCTCGACCAGCGCGGTCGCGCTCGGCAAGATCACGATGGCTGCGGCGGCTGGCGAGGACATCCCGCTCGGCTGGGCCGTCGATGCCGATGGGAATGACACCACCGACCCGAACGCGGCGCTCGAAGGGTCGATGCTCTCGACTGGTGGGTACAAGGGCTACGGCCTCGGCCTCATGGTGGAAGTGCTCGCCGCCGCGCTCACGGCATCAACGATGAGCGTCGACATAGCGCCGCTCAAAGCTCCCGAAGGTCCCCACCACGACCTCGGTCAGTTCTACCTCCTGATCGATCCGACGAGCTACAGCGGCGATGGGTTCTGGGACACGATCGATGCCCTCGCCGCCCAACTCGATGATCAGCCCGACGCCCGCCTGCCCGGCGCAGGACAAGCGCTCCCCGACGTGGTCGTCGTCGACGCTGCGGTCTGGGACACAACGCTCGCGCTCACCGGTGGCAACATCTGACCGAGTCAGCGCCAGCATCTACGGTGACCGCCATGCGAATCTCCATCTCTGTTGGTAGCGCCTACTACGACGGTGAGAACTGGGACGACCTCGTCGCCTATGTCCAAGCCGCTGATCGACTCGGGGTCGACTCGGTGTGGTCAGCCGAGGCCTGGGGCATGGATGCGGTGGCGTCACTCGGCTACCTCGCAGCCAAGACCGAGAACATCAAACTCGGCAGCGGCATCATGCAGATCAGCGCCCGCACCCCAGCCACCACGGCGCTCACGGCCCTTGCCCTCGCTCAGATCAGCAACGACCGGTTCTTGCTCGGGCTCGGCGTCAGCGGTCCCCAGGTGGTCGAAGGCCTCCACGGCGACGAGTTCGCAAAGCCGCTCAGCCGCCTGAAGGAGTACGTCACCATCGTGCGGCAAGGCCTGCGAGGCGAACGCTTCCAGCATGAAGGCAAGCGGTACACATTGCCTCGGCCCGGCGGTGAGGGCAAGGCGTTGAAGCCGTCGATTCCACCGAAACCAGACCTGCCGATCTACCTGGCCACACTCGGACCGAACTCGCTCGTCTACACCGGTGAAGAGGCCGACGGCTGGCTCGGAACGTCCTTCATCCCCGAGCACAGCGACGTCATGCTTGGGTCGATTCGGCAGGGGGCTGAAGCAGCCGGCCGATCGATCGACGACGTCGACATCTTGGTCTCGGCAAACATCTCGGTCTCTGACGACGTCGACGCCCTCATCGCCAAGGCCCGGCCGGGTATGGCCTTCACGCTCGGAGGTATGGGTTCGGCCAAGACCAACTTCTACAACGATGCCATCAGCCGTGCTGGCTTCGCCGACATCGCCGCCGAGGTTCAGCGCCTCTGGGTCGATGGAGACAAAGCCTCAGCAGCAGCGGCAGTGCCAGACGAACTGGCGCTCATGGCGTATCCGATCGGCACCGAAGCCATGGTGAAGGACCGCATTCGTGCCTATCGAGCCGCCGGTGTCAACGGTCTTCGCCTGGCTCCACAGGGCCGCACGGCCGCTGAGCAGATCGCTCACCTCGAGATGGTCGTCGATCTGGTTCGGTCCGCCACCGATTGATGTTGGTCGCGCTTTCCGAGCAAGCGGGGACTTGACATACTGTTGAACGACTTTGGATTGCGGCAATCCAAGAGGGGTGTTCAAAATGGAATCATCGACGACATTCAGCGAGAGCCCGGAAGTTGTCTCGACGATGACCTCCTCACGGCCTGCTGGTCATGGGCCTGTCCGGGCCTACGACTGGATCAGTCACCACGCAGATCATCGCCCCAATCGCGAAGCAGTCAGAGACCTCGGCACCGATCGGACCTTCACCTACGCCGAGCTCGATCATCGCATCGACGCCGTGGCCGCTCACTTCTCTTCGATCGGCGTCGGACGGGGCGACCGCGTCGGCGTGCTGGCCCACAACGGTGTCGAATACTTCGACATCCAGTTCGCCTGCGCACGACTCGGTGCCATCTGCGTGCTGCTCAACTGGCGTCTCACCGTCACCGAGCTCGAGTACATCCTGAACGACAGCTCCCCGAAGGTGCTCGTCCACGACACCGAGTTCACGCCAGCAGCCACCGAACTCCAGCAACGATGTGCCATCGCCGATCTGCTCATGATCAACAACGGGAAGCCAGACAGCCCCTACGAAGCAGCGATCAGCGCCCACGATGGTTCACCGGTGGAACGAGTCCCGGTCACCCACGATGACGTGATCACGATCATGTACACCTCGGGCACCACCGGGCTGCCCAAGGGCGCCATGATCACGCACGGCATGAACTTCTGGAATGCGGTGAATCTCGGCATTCCCGGTGGCGTCGGTCTCGACACCGTCCACCTCAACATCTTGCCGCTCTTCCACACCGGCGGGCTCAACTGCTACAGCAATCCTGTGCTCCACGCCGGCGGCACCGTGGTGATCCTCAAGACCTTTGACCCCGGTGAAACCCTTCGGGTCCTCGGCGACCCGACGCACGGGATCACCCACTTCTTCGCTGTGCCCGCTCCGTACCAGTTCATGATGCAGCACGAGGCCTTCGCCGACACCGACCTCTCACGGCTGCGCAGCGCTGGCGTCGGCGGTGCGCCGTGCGCGCTCACGATCATGGAGGGCTGGAGCGAGCGAGGGGTGAACCTCAACCAGGGCTTCGGCATGACCGAAACCAGCCCGGCTTGCATCTTCCTCGACCCCACCGACGCACTCCGCAAGATCGGCTCGACCGGCAAACCGCTGCTGCACACCGAATTCCGAATCGTCAACGAAGACGGTGACAATTGCGGCGCCGATGAGGTCGGCGAGCTCTGGGTTGCCGGGCCAAACATCACCCCGGGGTATTGGAATCGCCCCGATGCCACCGCCGATGCCTTCGAAGGTCGCTGGCTCAAGACCGGCGACGCCGCCCGCAAGGACGACGAAGGCTTTGTGTTCATCGTCGACCGCTGGAAAGACATGTACATCTCTGGCGGCGAGAACGTGTATCCCGCCGAGGTCGAGAACGTCCTGTACCAACTGCCCGAGGTCGCCGAGGCCGCCATCATCGGCATCCCCAGCGACAAGTGGGGTGAAGTCGGCCTGGCCGTGGTGGCCCTCAAGCCGGGGGCCTCACTCGATCGCTCGAAGCTCATCGAGCACTGCGTCGAGCGCCTGGCCAAGTTCAAGGTGCCAAGCGATCTCGCCATTGTCGAGGAACTTCCCCGGAACGCCACCGGCAAAGTGCTCAAGCGCGAGCTTCGCACCCAGTTCGTCGACTCGGACGCCCCGAAGATCTCCTGAATGGCGGGAACCGAGGTGCTCGACCCTGATTCGATGGACGACTTCATCGATCAGATCGACAACCGCTTCGTGCTTGATCCACCGGGGGCTCGCGAATTCTGTTCTGGATTCGATGCGTGGATCGACGCTCCGACGGGCACGACGGCCACCGCGGATCTCACAGCTTGGCGCGCCAAGTTGCGTTACCTCAAGGGCTTCTTCGCCTACGCCGACGGAGAGGTCGAGCTCGCCACTGCGCTGCTCACCGACGCCGCAACCTTCGCCATAGACAGCGGCGATCTGCGCCAGCAAGCGCTCGTCCTGCGTCGACTGGCCCGATGCCACGAGTTCGCCGGTCGCCAGACCGAATCCATCGACTGCATCTTCGCTGCGCTCGAAGTCGCCGAAGAGCTCGGAGATCGATCACTCACCGCTCAAGGGCTCGCCGGCCTCGCTGCGCTCTACGAGGCTCAGGGCGCCTACGAGCTCGCCTTGGAGACCGCAACACGGATGGGCGAGATCGCGACGGAACTGGACGACCCCTTCTTGCAAGCAATGGCCTGCAACTACGCCGGGCTCATCTGCGGGTACCTCGACGAGCCGCAACGAGGGCTGGTCTGGCTCGACAAGGCGCTTGCGGCGATCGCTGACGGCTCCTTCCCGCAAAGTGCCATCTACACCCGCATCTACCAGTTCGTGCTCTTCCACATCGATGACCGGATCGATGAGGCGGTCGCTGCAGCGGAGGGATTGCTCGACGAGATCGCTCAGCTCCCCGCTCAGAACGCAGCGGCCACCTACACCCACGTCGCCGAGATCTACCTCAGCGCTGGGGACCTCGACCAAACCGAAGCGATGTTGGAGCTGGCGACGGTCGCCGGCAAGAACGAGAAGCTCAACGGCCACCTCGTCCGCTACTTCAAGGTGGCGTCCGACCTGCATGACGCCAGAGGCGAACACAAGACGGCGCTCGAGATGCTGCACCGCCATCTCGAGCTCACCAAGGAACTCCACGGTCGCCAGGCTCGGGCGAACGTCGTCACCGTCGAGCGCCGTTTCGCCGGTGAGTTGGCGAGGAAGACCGAAGAGATTCACCACCTGCGAACCGTCGAATTGGTATCGAAGAACGATCAGCTCGAAGCGCTGAACACTGAGCTCACCGACACAAACGATCAACTCGCGGCGCTCAACCATCAGAAGGACGAGATCCTCAACGTCGTCGCCCATGATCTCCGCAACCCGCTGGCCGCAGCCCAGATGTTGAGCGAGTCCTTGCTGATCGGCTCCATCACGAAGCTCGATGACGACGAGACGCAGCAGCTGCAGTCGATCCGAGCGGCCACATCAGAGATGGGAGCCACGATCGACACGCTGCTCCACCTCCAGCAGCACGAGTCGCCGACCGTGATGGGCCGAGTCGACCACATCGTTCGCCAGTCCCTCGCCTGGGCTACAGAGTCAGCCGCTGGTCAAGGCATCGCACTCCGGTCTGACATCTCGCCCGTCGAGTTCGACGTCGACAGTGCGCTCCTGCGCCGATCCGTCGACGACCTCTTGTGGATTGCGATGCAGGCCACCGAAGCGGGTGACATCATCAACGTCTGCGCCATGCCCACTGCAACCGGCGCCCAGATCATCGTCTCGCATCCTCGTGTCGCGGAGAACGATCGGCAGCTCTACATCGCTCGTCGACTGGTTGAACGCATGAACGGGTCGATCTCGATGGACCAGAACCACGGTGCCGATCTCGTCAGCGGCACCTGCGTCACCATCGACCTACGGAACGCCTCGGCCCATTTACGACTACGTCACCAGGTCGCGCAATGAACGACCTCCACACTCCCGGTCTCATGGCCAATGACATCTCAACGGTCTTCGATCATGCTCACCTCGACTCAGTGCTGGACGAGATCGAGGCACACCAGGTGGCTGATCAAGCGGGGGTCCACGCGTACTTCGAAGCCTTCGAACAGTGGATCGAAGACCGAAGCCTCGACGGATCGATCTCCGAACACACTCTCGACGCATTCCGCGGTCACCTCTGGTTCGGGCGGGGACTCATCAGCGTTCACGATGGCGACATCGACATCGCCATCGACTATTTCCAGCGATCAGTCGAGCGCTGCAAGACCACGGGCAACGCCAAGCGTCGAACGCTGAGTCTGACGAGGCTGGCACTGAGCCTCGAATACGCCGGTTTGCAGGCGGCCTCGACCCGAACGATCTTCGAAGCCCTTGACCTCGCCGAGTCGCTCGACGATCAGCACCTCGTGGCCCACGTCCTGCTCACCCTCTGCGGGTTGTACGACTCGCAGGGCGCGTATCAGCAGCTCCTCGAAACGTCGATGCAAACTCGCGAGGTCGCCGAGGAACTTGGCGACCTCGCGATGGCGCTGCGGGCTGACAACGGCGTGGGCCTTGCATTCGGCTTCCTCGATCAAGCGGCCGACGGCATCGCATGGATCGAGCGCGCTATCTCGGGCTACGGACAGCAACTCCCTGCGCTTGCATCGAAGTTGAAGCTCAACTTGATCTGGCTGTATCTGCGAGCGGGGCGACCCGATGAAGCCGCCGAGCTGGCTGAGCAGCAGATGACGATGATCGCTGGCCTCCCTGGTCCCCATGCTGCGGCGATCTACGTCGACATCGCCGAGGTCAATGTGGCGGCAGGCAACCTCGAACGGGCCACCGAAGTACTTGACCTCGCCAAGCAAGGATTGGGCGAAGAGCCCCTGAAATCTCAGCTCCTCCGCTACTACGAGATCGCTGCCGACCTCCACGAGGCAACAGGCGACACCGCCCAGAGTCTGACCATGCTGCGACGCCACCTTGCGCTCTCGGCCGAACTACGAGGCAAGGAAGCCAATGCTCGACTGGTGGCAGCGGAGCGGCACTTCGCCAGAGAACTGGCGGCGAAGACCGAAGAGATCCACCATCTCCGCACGGTCGAGTTGGTCGAGAAGAACGAGCAGCTCGCTGCGCTGAACCACCAGAAGGACGAGATCCTGAACGTGGTTGTCCACGACCTACGCAACCCGTTGGCGGCAACCCAGATGCTGAGTGAATCCCTGATGATCGATGTCGAACACGGCATCGCAGGCGATCGACGCGAACATCTTGCCGCGATCCGAGAGGCAACATCAGAGATGGGTGCGACCATCGACACCTTGCTTCACCTGCAGGAGCACGCCTCCCCGAGTGTCCTTACCCCGGTCGATGAGGTGGTCAGCCGTTCTATTGCCTGGGCCGAAGGTCCGGCGAGCAAGCGTCAGATCGATCTCCGCGCCGACATCAGCTCAACGGACCTGAAGGTCGACGGTGCACTTCTGCGGCGTTCGCTCGATGACGTGCTCTGGGCCGGAGTCCAAGCTGCGGCCCCTGGAGAAACGATTTCGGTGGCCGTGGAGCCCGCTGGCCGAGGTGCCATCGTCACGATTGCCAGCCGAACCGCAGCCAGCACCAACAATGACGGAGCGCTCTACATTGCTCGCCGTCTGGTCGAGCGGATGCATGGTTCCATCACCGTCGACGTCAGCGACGACGCCGGCACCACCACGGTGATCAATCTCCGCGGGTCATGACCAACGCACACCTCGGCGCCGAACTCAAAACCCATCGAGCCACGGTCGACGCCCTCCTGGTCCAATTCGACGTGACCAGACTCGAGAATCCGGCCATCATCGACGAGTACTGCGCCGAACTCCAGGTGTGGCTGGAGTCCGCCGAGGATTCGCTGCCGACCATCGACCTCGATCGCATGCAAGCCGACCTGTGGTTCATGCAGGGAATGCTCTGCCACGTCCGCGGGGATCTCAACGCAGCGATCGATCACCTGCACCGGTCCATCACCCACAGCGAACAGTTTGGCTACATCCGGCGCCGAATTCTCAGCTTGCGATCTGTTGCGCTCTGCTACGAAAACGCCGGCATGCAGACCGAAGCCACCCGCTACATCTCCGAGGCGCTCGACCTCGCCAATGCTCTCAACGACGACCACACGATCGCGCTCGTCTCCCACACATTGACCTCGCTTTATCAAGCGCAGGGCGCCAACGAGCAGATTCTCGAATCAGCGCTGCGAACTCGCGATCTTGCTGAACGAACCAACGACACACAATTGTTGAGCCGGGTCTACAGCGGAGTCGGTATCGCCATGGCCTATGTTGGCCGAGCTGAGGAGGGTTTCGCCTGGCTCGACCGAGCGGCAGCGCTCGTCGCCGGCGAATCGACACCACTCACCGAGGCCTACTTCGGCATCAATCGCATCTTCCTTCTGCAAATGGCGGGGCGCATCGACGAGGCCGTCACGCTTGGCCACCGAATCGCCCCCGAACTCGAGCGAATTCCGATCGCCGATGGATCTCGCATTGCGGTCCTCCTCGCCCAGTTGTCGACGGCGGCGGGAGACTTCGATCGAGCGGCGGAGATGCTCGAACTCGCTGACAAAATCGTTCAAGACGGACCCATGACCGCCCATCTCGGTGGCTACTACAAGACGGCGGCCAAAGTCCGCGAAGCCAAGGGCGACGCCGTCGGTGCGCTCGACATGTTGCGGCGGCATCTGAGACTGAACAACGAACTCGCAGGCCAGAAAGCACAAGCGAGACTCGTGGCGCTCGAACGCCACTTCGCCGACCAACTCGCAGCCAGGACCGAAGAGATCAACCACCTCCGCACCGTCGAACTCGTCGAGAAAAACCGGCAGCTCGCCACTCTCGTGCAGCAAAAGGATCAGATCCTCGACGTGGTTGTACGCAACCTTCGCGACCCACTCGCTGCGGCTCAGGAACTCGGTGATTCCCTCGTCATCGACCTTCGTGACCAGCTCAACAGCGACGCACTCGACCGTCTGCGTTCGATCGGCCAAGCGGCAACGGAAATGCAGACAACCATCGACATTCTTGTCGCATCACAGCGAGACATCGGCGTCGAGCCCACGAACCACCTCACTCCGGAATGACGGGCTGTCGCGATGGTGCAGAACATGGCAACATGCGCTCGTGCAACGTGATCTGAGCGACGAGGAGATTGCCGCGCTCGTCGACCAGTTGGACGGCACCGGCCCCGCCGATCCAGATGCTGCGATCGAGTTCTGCGATGCAGTCGCCACCTCGCTGACGTCCCTCCCGACAGACCAGCAAGACCAACACCGGTGGGCCGACCTCTGGTTCATGCGGGGTGTGCTCAGCCAGATTCGAGGCGACATCGACCAAGCCACCACCTTGCTGCAACGATCGATCGATGTCAGCAAGCAGGTTGGGTACGACCGACGAGAGATCCTCGGGCTTCGTGCGCTTGCCATGTGCTTCGACAACGCAGGAAGACCTGCCGACTCCACACAGACCATCTTCGAGGCACTCGATCGTGCGAACGAGTTCGGAGACGACCTCACCCTGGCCCATGTGTCCCATGCCCTGACCGTCATGCACCAGACGCAAGGCGCTCACGAGCAGATGCTCGAGTCAGCGTTGCGCAACTGTGCGATCGCTGAGCAGGCGGGCGACGTGAGTCTGCTCAGCCGCGTGTATTGCTCGGTGGGAATCGCCTACGCCCGCCTGGGACGAGCCGAGGAAGGATTTGTCTGGATCGACCGCGCCGACGCTCTTCCGCTGGATCCCGGGCAGCCGTTGATCCAGACGTATCTCGTGCTCAACCGCATGCTTCTGCTGCGATTCGCTGGCCGCCTCGACGAAGCCGTCGTCCTTGCCGAGCAAGTGGCAGCCGCGACCACCACGATGACATCAGTCGATGCTGCGCGCCTGGCAATCTTCATCGCTGACATCCACCTCGACATGGGCAACCTCGAGCGGGCTGAGGTCATGCTCGATCGGGCTGCACCGGATGATGCCAATCACACCGCAGCCCATCTGATCGAGTACTACGCGACGGCGGCGCAGCTCTACGAAGCCAAGGGAGAAGCGGCGCGGGCCCTGGAGATGCTGCACCGGCAAGTATCACTCGACTACAGGGTTCGTGGAAGTGAAGCCCAAGCCAGACTCGTCGGCCTCGAGCGTCGATACGCAGCGGAGCTCGCGGCAAAGACCCAAGAGCTTCACCATCTCCGTACGGTCGAACTCGTCGAGAAGAACCAGCAGCTCTCGGACATTGTTCACCAGAAAGAGGAGATCCTCCACGTCGTCGCCCACGATCTGCGGAACCCCCTTGCTGCTGCGCAGTTGCTCGGCGAGTCTCTGCTGGCCGATCTACAGGGCACCCTCGACGTCGACGCACTTGAACGACTGGGCTCGATCAGCACCGCAGCGGTCGAGATGCGAAGGACCATCGACACCCTCGTCGCCGACTCCACCGGCACAACGCAAAGCCCCACCCCTGTCGGCACGGTGGTCAGACTCGCCGTCGCTCACGCAGCGGCAACATCTGCTGAACGAGGCGTTGCCATCGAGGACACCATCGAAGATGTCGATCTGATGGTTGACGGAGCCTTGCTACGCCGCTCACTCGACGACGTGCTCTCGAACGCCATCGAGACAACCAGGGAAGGGTCCGCTGTCAAGGTCACCGTGGGCCCCACCGACCTCGGCGTCGCCATCACCGTCGCGGGCGACATCCGATTCGACGACCACTTCGCCGGCGGCCGGAGTCTGTACATCGCTCGACGCCTCGTCGAACGGATCCGCGGCTCGATCACCCTGTCGTTGGCCATCGAGGAAGCTCGTCATGTTGCCACCATCGATCTTCGCCGCTGACGGGTGACGCAGGGTCACCCTCGAACGTTCACGATCCAGCGATGAACGGCAACGCCGAGCAGCGACGCCTTCAGCGTTGATGACGAGTTCGCCCCAGTGCATGTAGCCAGCTTTCGATTCAATCAGCCGTCGGTGACGCAGCCATTTGAAGCGTCCTGCGTGAGCTTGATGAACTTCCAGAGGGTGCCGGAGGTGGCTTTGTAGGGAGGCATCTGCCAGGCTTCGGCCCGGCGAGCCATCTCGGCCTCGTCGATGTCGACCGTCATCTGGTGGGACTCGTCGTCGATCGTGATGACGTCGCCGTCCTGTACGAGGGCGATCGGGCCACCTTCTTGAGCTTCTGGCACCACGTGACCAACGATGAAGCCATGGCTCCCTCCAGAGAAACGGCCATCGGTGATGAGCGCCACGTCCTCGAGGAAGCCTGCCCCGGCCAGCGCACTGGTGGGGGTGAGCATCTCGGGCATACCGGGTCCGCCCTTGGGGCCCTCGTAGCGAATCACGATCACGTCGCCCGACACGATGCGGCCCTCTTCGAGGCCTACGAGCATGTCTTCCTCGCAGTCGAACACCCGAGCGGGACCGGTGAAAAGCAAGCCTTCTTTGCCGGTGATCTTTCCGACCGCACCGCCGGGGGCGAGGTTGCCCCGCAGAATCGAGATGTGTCCGCGAGCCTTGACGGCGACATCGAGCTTCGACACCACATCTTGGTCCTCGTCAAGGTGCGGAGCCGTCTCGAGGTTCTCGCCAATGGTCTTGCCCGTGATCGTGAGCTGGTCGCCATCGAGCATGCCCTCGTCGAGCAGGTAGCGCATGACGCCAGGCACGCCGCCAACGGCATGCAGGTCTTCCATCACGTACTTGCCTGACGGCTTGAGGTCGGCCAGCAACGGCACGCGAGCACTCGTTGCCTGCCAGTCGTCGATGGTGAGATCGATCCCGAACGAACGAGCCATGGCAATGGTGTGGATGACGGCGTTGGTCGAACCGCCCAGCGCCATGGTGATGACCATGGCGTTCTCGAAGGACGCACGTGTCACGATTCGGCGAGGCGTCAGACCCTCGGCCAGCAGCATCTCCATCATTGATCCAGCCTGCACACACTCGGCGAGCTTGGCCGGATCCTCGGCCGGGGTGCTGGAAGAAAATGGGAGGCTGAGGCCCATGGCCTCGATGGCAGTAGCCATGGTGTTGGCCGTGTACATGCCGCCACATGCGCCAGCACCAGGAATCGAACAATCGACGATGGTCTGTCGCTCTTCCTCGGTGATCTTGCCAGCAAGGAACTCGCCGTAGCTCTGGAAGGCCGACACCACATCGAGCTTCTCTTCAACGCCGTTGATCGTGCCGCAGCCGGCACGGATCGTGCCGCCGTAGACCATGATCGATGGTCGGTTGAGCCGACCCATCGCCATCACAGCGCCCGGCATGTTCTTGTCACAACCGGGAAGGGCCACGAGCCCGTCGTACCACTGAGCCGCCATGACCGTCTCGATCGAGTCGGCGATGAGATCACGGCTCTGCATGGAGAACGACATACCGTCGGTCCCCATCGAGATGCCGTCGGAAACACCAATGGTGTCGAACCGCATACCCACGAGGCCGGAGGCGACCACGCCCTTCTTCACTTCGTCACCGAGGTTGCCCAGGTGCATGTTGCACGGGTTGCCCTCGTACCAGCAGGCGGCAATGCCGATCTGCGGCTTGTCGAGATCGGCATTGCTCAGGCCCGTGGCCATCAGCATTGCCTGCGAGGCACCCTGGCTCTTGGGCTGCGTGATTCGCGACGAGTAGGCGTTCAGTTCAACTGGCTGTTCTCCCATCTGTGCATCATGCCAGTCTCTGCCGCTTGTGACGTCATGGAATGCGGCAACTCGCGGCTTCCATCATGCTCCGCACACAATTGCCGAGTCTGTGCGGAGATGCCACCTCCAAGGGGACGCTCGATGAACGCCAGCCAGGCAAGTTTCAGGAAGCGGCGAGTGCTCCCCGGTGTCGTGCTGACGCTTGGGCTCCTGGCGACCGCCGTCATCACCTTCCTGTTCTGGGACAACAGCCGGGCCCGTACCGATGATCGACGAGCCTTGATGACCGAGGAGATTGCCTCTGCCATCGAATTCCGAATGGGCACCTACGTCCAGAGCATTGAAGGCGCACGAGCTCTGTTTCAGGCCAGTGATGAGGTCACCCCCGATGACTTCGAGGCGTACGTTGGTGCGGTCGGAGTTCTCGACGACCTCCCCGGCATGCAGGCCGTGGGATGGAATCGGCTGGTGCGATCCGACGAGGTCGCAGCCTACGAACAACGGATGCGAGCTCAGGACCCGCTTCTTCCAGACGACTACAACGTGCGACCCATCACGACCGACGAGTTGATGGTCGTCGAATACATCATCCCGATCGAGGGCAACGAGCAGGCGTTCGGTTTCAACATCTTGAGCGAGGAACGTCGCGCCGCTGCCATCGCCCTTTCACTCTCCACCGATGCTCCAGCTGCGACCGCTCCGATCAACTTGGTGCAAGACGAGATCTCGGTGCCAGGCATTCTCGTCGTCCTTCCAACGACGAAGAACGGCGATGTCGACGGCTCGGTCGTTGCGGTGTTCCGCACCGAAGACCTTCTGGCCGCCGCCGAAAGCGACATTGGCCACACCTTCAGCGTGCAAGACGTCGGGGCCGTTGGGGCCGTTGGGGCCGAGACCGACGAAGCCATCCTGCTCAGCGCATCCGAAAGCGACCTCGACACCTCGGCCCAGGTGGAGATCGTGGTCTACGGTCGCCGGTGGCTGGTGTCACTCGGCCTGGGAAACGTCCCCGACTCATCGCCACTTGGGCTGATCTTCGGAGCCGCAAGTGGTGCGGCGCTAGCCGTTGCGCTTGCCTGGTTGCTCCACACCACGCAACAGGCCGCCCAGACCGCGAACCGCAAGGCAGCGGTCCTCACACAAGAACTGGGGGACAAAAATCATGAGCTCGCCGTGGTGGGCAGTCGCCTCGAGCGCGGCATTCGCTCGGCCGACATCCTCGTCTGGGAAAGCAACCTGACCACCGGCGCGACCTGGTCATCAGCAGACCCAGAACACCCAGAGGCCGGAATCGAAGACACCTTCAACGAACGCGTCCATCCCGAGGACCGAGCGTTGGTCGACAGCTACCCCGACCCTGCGCCGGGCGAGACACGCGAGTACGAGTTTCGGCTCGCCGACAAGCACGGCAACTACCGGTGGATGCTCTCCCGAAGCCAGGGCGTTCAACGCGAGGGCGACCAGGTGATCATCGGAGCTCACATCGACATCACCGATCAGCAAAAGCACACGGATCTCGTCGAAGTCCTGAACGAGGATCTGACCGCTCGCAATCAGGCCCTACGCGACTTCACCCATGTGGCCAGCCACGATCTCCGCTCGCCTTTGCGAGCGGTGGGGACCCTCGTCGGGTTCCTCCGTGATGACCTTCCTGCCGATCTGGCCGCAGACGCCGAGCACCACCTGACCCGCATCGACGAGAGGGTGGCGAGGATGAGCCAGCTGATCGACGATCTCCTCATCTATGCGCGGGCTCACAGCAAAGAGCACCGGTTTGAAATGGTCGACGTCGTCGACGTGGTGCAGGCCATCCTCGCCACGATCGAGATCCCCAACGACATCGTCGCCATCGTCGACTGCGCAATCCCCACGGTCTCGATCAACAAGACACCCTTCTCGATGTGCGTCCGAAACCTGATCGACAATGCCTTCAAACACCACGACAAGGTGGGTGGTCAAGTCGCCATCACGGCCCACCTCGCCGACAGCCATCTCCACGTGTCGGTCACCGACAATGGCCCCGGCATCGAAGCCAAGTATCTGCCCAAGATCTTCGAGCCGTTCCGCCGCCTACGCACCGACGAGGTCACACCAGGCAGCGGCATCGGCCTGTCGGTGATCGAACGTGCCACCGCCGCCCACGGCGCACGCATCGACGTGCATTCGGTGCTGGGAGAAGGCTCGACATTCACGATTTTGTGGCCGCTCGGCGCGACGACGCCGTCGGTCATCGACGCACATGCTGTCATCGCCTGACTCTCCAACGAAGCCTTTCCGCCAACAACCGAGGACACCACCCCGTGGAACCAAAGACCGTCACCCTGCTGATCGTCGATGACGACGAGATCGATCGCGAGTCGATCTTGCGAAGCCTCCGCAAGGAACGCGTCTCGAACCCGGTGATCACCGCCGGCGATGGCGTCGAGGCGCTGAGCATCCTTCGCCGCAAGGGTGATGCACGAGTCGAGCGGCCCGTGATCGTGATTCTCGACTGGAAGATGCCGCGGATGAATGGCCTCGAATTCCTCGAAGAGCTCCGAGCTGACGTCAACCTGCGAGAGACCGTCGTCTTTGTTCTCACCACGTCGCACGATGAGGAGGACATCCACGATGCCTACCGAAATCTCGTCGCCGGCTACATCGTGAAGGACTCGGCTGGCCAAGACTTCATCAACCTCGTGCAGTTGCTCGACACCTACTGGCGAGTCGTGCAACTACCGACGTGAACTCGTCAGTCCTCGACCGAGGCGTCGCCGGTCGGAAACACGATCTGGAGATGTGCTCCGTTCGGGCGATCGTGCACGAATCGAATCCTGCCGCCATAGCCCTCGACGATGCGGCGAGAGATTGCAAGACCGAATCCGAGGCCCGTCGAGCGGCGAGGGTCCAGCCGTTCGAGCACCTCGAATGCACGCTCAGCGTTGCTTGCGTCCACTCCCGTGCCATTGTCCACGACGTCGACGATGATGGTCTGCTGCTGGGTGCGCCTGGCTGAGATCTCGATCTCTACGGGAACGTCGTCTCGACAATATTTCACCGAGTTGGCCAGCAGGTTGAGCAGAACTCTCGTCAGCTGCTCTTCGTCAGCGTTGACCTGCAGACCTTCCTCGACATCGACACAAATCGTCCCGTCGGCGCCAGCAAGGTCTGCCTTGATGAGCTGCACGCACTGGGTGACGCAGTCGGCAACGTCAACCGGCACCCCTGTGGGCACCAAGCCGCGCAGTGAGGCGAAGTCCAGCATCGACAGGATCATGCGGTCGACTTTTTCCAAACTCGATTCAAGCCGATTGCCGAAGTCGACCACGACCGGGTCATCAGAGTCGATCTCGTTCAGCAGGCGGTCGGCGAAGAGACGAGCGGTGCGAACCGGTGCTCGCAGGTCGTGGGCGACGACGTGAGCGAAGCCATCCAGCTCGTTGGCTGACTTTTCGCGTTCGCGCTGTGCGCCCAAGAGCTCAGCCTGGGTTCGGCTGCGGGCCAGGGCGTACCGAATGGCACGATCAAGCACGTCAGGTGTGATGAAGCCCTTCCGCAGGACATCCTGGGCCCCCAGTTCCAGCGCCCGAATCGGCATCTCCTCATCGTCGACGCCGGTCTGCACGATGAGCGATGCCTCGTTGCAGAGGCCGACCAAAACCGGAATCACTTCGAGGTCGGTCGCATCGGGCAGGGTGAGGTCCGTCAGGACGATCTGGGGGTTGAGGGTGGCGACCGCCTCCCGTGCCGTTTCCAGGCTCGTCACCCATCGGACGTCCAAGGAGCTCTTGGAAATGCGAGCCAGACCACGGAGAATCAGCTCGGCATCAACGGGGTCGTCTTCGATCAGCAGCACTGATCCAACGAGATCCGTCATGCGGTGGCACGCCACGTCAATGAATTGGCGAATTCGACCATCTGGGAGAACTTCGTCGGCTTGACCACCACGAAGTTCGCACCGGCATCGAGCGCGGAGGAACGGTCCTCGTCGCGAGTCGACGTGGTGAACACGATGACGGGCAGCTCTGCGGTTCGCGGGTCTTCACGAATCAATTCGAGGGTGCGGTGACCGTCGAGGCCCGGCATGCGGAGATCGAGCACGACCAGATCGGGCAGCTGATGATCGGGGGTGTTGGCGAGCAGCTCGAGCATTTCGATTCCGTTCAGGGTGAACGTCAACCCTGGCTCGAGTTCGGCCTCGGCAGCCGCAAGAGAGAACAGCAGGTGGTCGTCGGTGTCGTCGTCGGCCACCCACACTTGCAACACATCAGTTTGCTGCGTTGTCATCGTCATCGCCGTGCGCTCCTCTGAGCTCTCGATCTGATCGCTTGCACGCAAGATTCGGTTGGATCAGCTGCTGTATGAGCGCCCTCACGGCGGCCTGATGCCTGTCGAAACTCTTCGAGTACGACCCCAATGCGCAGCCCACGGATGGAGCCAGCGCAGCCCACGGATGGAGCAACAATGTCGACGACAACAGCAATGGACAGCCTCACGATCACCAACGCCGACGATCCCGTCCGGATCGTGATGGTCGACGATGACCCGTCGGAGCACGTGCTCATGCGGGCAGCGGCCAAGGAGGCGAACATCGCGTCCCACTTCACCTTTTTCGAAGACGGCGCCGATGCACTGCTCCACCTCGCGGGATCGAAGCCGGAGGATCTTCCCGACATCATCGTGCTCGATCTCCGCATGCCAGGCCTCGATGGCCACAGCACGCTCGACGAATTGCAGGCTGATCCCGTGCTTTGGCAGGTTCCGGTCGTGGTGTTCACGTCTTCGCCTCGCAAGTCCGACATCGAAACCAGCATCGATCGAGGTGCGGTCTCCTACGTCGTGAAACCGAGCGATTTCGACACCATGGTCCACAACGTCAGCGATCTCTGCGATCTCGCTCGCCGTGGTGTGGCTCCACGACAGGTGGACGAGGTGTCCTCCGGTCGGGGCGAGCGCCGCGAGACCATCCAACAAGTCGGTGTGCTCGTCGAGGACTACCTCCTGCAACTGCAACTCGAATCGGCAGCCCGCAAGGAGCGAGACGAGACCTGAGCCGAACCTGAGACCCGAACGGGGTCGGGTCCTCCCGGGTTCCCTCTCTGCTGATCGCGTCTGCCAGGACTCAGCTCAGGCGCTCCATGCTGGTGGTGACCACCGAGCGGTAGCGGGGCCAACAGGCTTCTAGCCAGGCGGGGTCATCATCGATGAACGCGCCACGCACCTGTTCACGAATCTGCTTCGCCTCGGGCGAGGTCGGGTCGCCAGAGGCATGAAGCACGGCGTCGGCTCGCAAGCTCTGGAGCACACTGATCGGGTCAACGGTGCCGTATTCGATGGCCACACCGGTCAGTTCGGTGTCGGGGACGAGCGCACCCACCGAACCCAGCCAATCGCCCGTCAGGTCAGCGGAGACACTGGCGTCATCCGCCATCGAGATGACGTCGTTCCACCACTCGGTCTGGCGTTGATAGGCATCGCTGGCGGGCGCATCGGAGCTGATCAGTTCGCCGTGGCTCCACGGACCGAGCCCCGTGTGGAGGTCAATGATGGCCGCCCTATCCACACCTTGCAGTCGCTGGGCGAGGAACCCGCTGAGCCAGCGATTCGACCAGGTTGGTCCGGTGCCTCCGTAGAAGATGCCGGTCGGATGATCGAACTGTCCGCCGGACACGATCTGCTGCAATTCGTCGATGCCGATCTCTTCGAGGGCGGTCATCAACTCCCCGAGTGTTCGCTGCTGGTCCTCGTCGCTCCACGACGGCGGGACCAGAGTTTCGGCGAAGTCGGCATAGCGGGGATTCGCTGGCTGGGGTTGAGACCAATCACCGAAGTTGCGGTTGAGGTCGACGTTGTCCTCGTTGACCCGCCGCACCCACGAGAACCCATAGGGGTTCAGTGCGTGGATGAACACCAGCGTTGGACCGTCGGCTCGGTCGGCGTCAGTTGTTTCGAACGAAAGGGTTTCGAGGTGGTGGCGCTGCAGGGCCGACCCCAAGTAGCCCTCGACGCCGTGCGTCCCGGACACCACGATGACGACGTTGCCCCCTGACTCGGGGCCGACTTCGGCAACATCGACGAACAACGGTTCGCCGTCGATCCCCGGCAGCGGGTGCGCCACCGAGGTCAAACGAGCGTTCGCAGCGGCAGCAGCGTCGAGAAACGCAGCCCTGGCATCGGCATAGGACGTGCAGAGAGGAGGAATCACGCTCGAATCGTGCACGGCGTCAGAGGGATCTGCAAGCCCGCGACCCCGTCGCTCTCAAATGTACGTACAATCATCGACCATGAGAATGCTCGCCTTCGCCTGCTCCATTGCCCTCCTCGCTGCCAGCTGTTCAGGCTCGAGCGATTCGGCTGCGGACGTCACGACCGACAACGACCAGTCCAGTACTGCTCAAACCGAAACCGTCGACGCTGCCGGAATTCGCGTCGTGGATGCCGACGAGGCCCTGACGGTGCAAGCCAACCCACCAGAGGATCTCGTGATCCTCGACGTTCGTACCGCTGACGAATTCGACGACGGCCACCTCGAAGGGGCCATCATGCTCGACTTCTACGATCCGGACTTCGCAGCCCAGATCGCCGAGCTCGATCCGGACGTTCCCTACCTCCTCTACTGCCAGTCGGGGAACCGCAGCGGCCAGACCGCTGAGATCATGGAACAGCTCGGCTTTGCCGACGTCGCCGATGTCGGTGGCGGCATCCTCGCCTGGGCCGATGCCGGACAGCCCATCGTCACCGACTAGCCCTATGTTCAGGGAATGACCAACTCGCCGGACCAGCTCGCCTCCCGACCCGGTTCTGGCCGCCTCGACGGCCGGGTCGCGATCATCATGGGGGCCGGGCAGTCACCGGGCACCAGCCCTGACGACACCACCATCGGCAACGGTCGAGCCACTGCGCTTCTCTTCGCTCGCGAAGGCGCTGCCATTCTCGCCGTCGATCGCGATGCTGACGCCGCCGCAGAGACCGCGTCCTTGATCGCCGAAGCCGGCGGCGCCGCCCATGCCTTTGTTGCCGACGTCACCGACGAAGCCGCCGTCGCCCTGGTCCCGACCGCATGCGCTGACTTGCTCGGTCCACCCTCGATCTTGCACAACAACATCGGCGTCGGCAGCGGCGACGGCTCGGTCACTTCGCTCGAACGAGATGTGTGGGAGCACATCTTCGACGTCAACGTGACCGGCATGTACCTCACGTGCAAGCACGTCATCCCCGCCATGCGGGCTGCTGGTGGGGGCGCCATCATCAACATCTCCTCGGTGGCGGCCACGGCCTCCACTCCCCTGGCCGCCTACAAGTCGTCGAAAGCCGCAGTGAATGCACTGACCCAGCACTTGGCCAACGCGAACTTCAAGCACGGCATACGGGTCAACGCGATCATGCCCGGCCTCATGGACACGCCCATGGCGATCGGCGGACACAGCTCGGCCACAGGCACCGATGTCGAGGAGCTGCGGGCCGCTCGAGATCGCCTGGTGCCCTTCGGCCGAAAACAGGGCACCGGTTGGGACACCGCCTACGCCGCGCTTTACCTGGCATCGGACGAGGCTCGCTTCGTGACCGGCGTGATCCTGCCCGTCGACGGTGGCCAACTGTCTCGAGTCGGTTGATGAACACGGTGCCGAGTTCCCAGGGGGTCGATGCTGCCGGCATCGAGGCATTCGTCGACGCTCTTGATCACGACCCACGGATCGAACCACACGGGATGATCATCCAGCGTCACCGCCACCGCATCGCCGAGGGCTATTGGGCACCACACGATCCAGGTCGACAACGCTTGGTCTACTCACTGAGCAAGTCGTTCACCGGCGCGGCGTTGGGCTTGCAGATCGGCGAGGGTCGGCTGACGCTCGACGATCTCGTCAGTGACCATCTGCCCGAGTGCTTCGGTGCTGGCCAAACAGCGCACGCCGACGCAAGGCAATTGCGCATCCGCCACATCGCCTCGATGGCTACCGGTCACACCGAGGAGACGCTTGGCGCTGCCCTCGCCGCTGACCCCGACGACGTGGTGCGAGGCTTCCTCTCCCTGCCGGCACCACACCCGCCCGGCACCGTCTTCGCCTACAACCAGCCTCCCGTCCTCACCCTGGCTACGATTCTCGAACGCCTCGCGGGCGAACGGCTCAGCGAGTACCTGCGACCTCGCCTGCTCGAACCGCTCGCCATCGACACGTTCGTGTGGGCTCAGAGGGCGGAGACCGACATGGGTTTCTCGGGTGTCTTCACCGATCTCGACGCCATCGCGAAGCTCGGCCAACTCCATCTCGATGGCGGCACGATCGAGGGGCACACCGTCCTTCCTGAAGCCTGGATCGCTGAAGCGTCGCGGACCCAGACGCAGAACCCTGACGGCGACACCATCGACTGGCGGCAGGGGTATGGGTTCCAGCTCTGGCAGTCGCAACACGGCTATCGGGGCGATGGCGCATTCGGCCAGTTCATGGTGGTCCTGCCCGAGCACGACGCCGTCGTGGCAGCATTCGCCAACACCGACCAGATGCAGCTGATGCTCGACGCAATGTGGGAACACCTCCTGCCTGCGTTCGAACGGCCGGGATCATTGTCGGCCGACGACGCACTGGCCCACCGTCTCGCCACACTCGAACTTCCCACCGTTGCCACACGACGCTCGGCATCTCTTGTCCCACGCACCGGCGATACGACGTTCTCCCCGGCGTCGACAACCGCCACCTCGCACGCCACGATCTCGTCGATCCAGGTGCGTGATGGCCGCTTGATCGTCCACGAGGAGAGCGGCCCAGTGCTGACCCTCCCGCTCACCGAAACGTGGACCACCGAAGGCAACGTCGCCACCAGCGCAGCCCATCACGCCGATGGAGCGCTCACCGTTGACGTGGCCTTCCTCAACACACCGCACCGCCTCGAACTCACGATGGCGAATGGCGAGTTCCAGTCGACCTGGGGCCGAGTGCCGTTGTTCGGCGGCGGCATCAGCCACAAGCTGGGCGAGATCGCCCAGGCGCCAGCCTGACACCGGCTGAGGTCAACTGCGGTGCAGCCGGCCCGGTCGCTCGCCGGTGAGTTCATCGTCGAGCACCGTCACGACGCCTCGCTTGATCGTGGCCCGATAACCGGTGACCTCCTGCATGAGGCGGGTGCCCCCGGCGGGAAGATCGGCCACCAGGTGAGGAGCCGCAACCTGCAAGTTGGCGTGGTCAATCACATTGATGTCGGCGAGTTTGCCAACGGCTAACACACCTCGGTCGGTCCAGCCAACGTGTTCGGCCGTTGCCTGGGTCTGGCGATGGACAACGTCCTCCAGACGAATCTGGTCGCCTCTGGCCCGGTCACGAGTCCAGTGGGTGATGGCAGTGGTCGGGAACGAACCGTCGGAGATCGCATTGCAGTGGGCGCCGGCGTCGGAGAGGCCGAAGATCGCGTTCGGCGAGGTCATCATCTCTCGCACGTCGCCGAGATCGCCGTTGGCGTAGTTCATCAGCGGGATGTAGAGCAGCTGCTCGCCACCATTCGCCACCAGAAGGTCATACATCACTTCGTTCGCTGGCTTGCCTTGCTTACTCGCCAACCCGGCAATCGAGTGCTCGGGTGTTGGTTCGTAGTCGGGAAGGTCGGCCATCGGATACATCCGGTCGTACGCCGAGTGGATCACTTTGGCAAAGCTGCGGGGACGAGCCGATTCGTGCTCGGCCAAGATCGCCGAGCGAACCTCAGGGTCCTGCAGGCGGGCGAGGCGATCGGCAGCAGGCAGGTCCTCCATCGCGAGGTAGGCCTCTGAGAAGTTCAAAGGGTTGGCCGATGCGTTGAGGCCGATCAGCACACCGATGGGCCGGATCGCCACCTGGGCTTTCGCATCAGCGCCGAGTTTGTTCCACTCCTCGATCGCCCCGAGCAACTCCCGGAAGCGAGTGGGCGTGTCGTCGTTCTGTTGGACCGTGAAGCTGATCGGCCGTTCGACCTCGAGGGCCAGGCGGCGCAGCAACTCGATCTCGTTCTCGACCAATTCGTCGTCTTCGGATTGATAGGCGTCGGAGATCAGCTGGATCACGCCTCGGTCGAGCTTGCGGAGAGCGCCAGCGATCCCGAGCACCTCCTCGGTCGATGCCTTCAGCGTGCCGATCTTGCGGCCGGTGCTGGTGCGATGGGCGATGGTGCGAGAGGTCGTGAACCCCATGGCGCCTGCGGTGATCGCCTCCTCGCACAGCATGGCCATGGTGGCAATCTGATCGGGGTTGGCCGGAATGTCCATGTCGGCGCCGTCGTCGCCCATCACGTAGTACCGAAGGGCCGCGTGGGGCACCTGGGTGCCGACATCGACCGGCCACTCACGCTTCTCGAGCGAGTCGAGGAACTCGGGGAAGCTCTCCCACTCCCACTGCAGGCCTTCGACCAGGGCAGCGCCGGGAATGTCCTCGACCCCCTCCAACAGCTCGATCAAGTACTGACGCTGGTCAGGGCGTGCGGGGGCGAAACCAACACCGCAGTTGCCGACCACGAGTGAGGTGACGCCGTTGATCGACGACGGGGCGAGGTCGGCGTCCCACGTGAGTTGGCCGTCGTAATGGGTGTGGATGTCGACCCACCCGGGTGTGACGACGAGCCCGGTCGCATCGATTTCTCGCCCGGCCGGGCCGAGGTCGGTGCCAATGGCGACGATGACGCCGTCGGCCACTGCGATGTCGGCGACGAAACGGTCAACACCGGTGCCGTCCACGATGGTTCCGTTGGTGATCAGCAAGTCATGCATCTCACCAGTGTGACATCGGTCTCGCTGATTTCCGAGATCCGCAGTACTGTCTCCCACTCACCAAGCGGCGAAAGCACTGGAGAAACGATGGCGTACGAGACTGATGCGATGGACCTGCCCCCTGTCACCGACTGGTTGAATGACTGGGATTGGCTCGACGATCAGTGGGGCGCCAACGCCATCGACATCTGGAACGACGTCCGTGAACAGTGCCCGATGGCCAAGACCGAACGCTACGGCCGTGCCTTCATGCCCGTCACCATGGAAGCCGTTGCTCAGGTCGCCAACGACACCGAACACTTCTCGTCGATTCGTGTCGCTGTTGGAATACCAGGCTCGGAGCCCTCTCCCGCCCCGCCCATCACCTCTGACCCACCAGATCACCACGGCCACCGCCGCCTGCTTCTTCCGGCGTTCAACCCCAAGCGGGTGGCTCTGATGGAGGACGATCTGCGCGACTACTGCCGCGGGCTCATCGCCAAGCTCGACGGCCTCGATGTCGCTGACGCTGCCGAGCAGTACTCACAGCACATCCCGGTCCACGGCATCTGCGAACTCACCGGCATCCCCGAAAGTGGCGGCGACCTCTTTCGCGACTGGATCCATCGCAGCTTCCAGCTCGGCCCGCGCGACAACGCCGTTCGGATGCAAGTCACCATGGAGATGACCGCCTACATCGACGAGTTGCTCCAAGACCGCCTCGCCAACCCGGTCGACGACATGCTGACCGAGATCGCTAACGCCGAGATCGATGGCGAGGAGGTCGAGTGGAAACTGAAGGTCGGTTACGTCCGCCTGTTGATCCTCGCTGGCGTCGACACCACGTGGAGCGCCATTGGCTCCGGGCTCTGGCACTTGGCTCAGAATCCCGACGAAGTGGCCCGCTTGGTCGAGGTCGAGAACGACGATCCGCTCTGGCAGATGGCCAGCGAAGAGGTGCTCCGCTTCTATGCCCCGGTCACGATGGCTCGCCAAGTCATCGCCGACACTGAGGTCGCCGGTTGCCCCGTGCACGCCGGCGATCAGATGCTGCTGACGTTCCCGGCGGCGAATCACGACCCCGAGGCGTTCGAGAACCCAGACGAGTTCCAGCTCGACCGGGCCAAGAACCGCCACGTGGCCTTCGGCCTCGGCATTCATCGCTGCGTCGGCTCGAACCTTGCCAGGCTCGAACTGCTCGTTGCGCTGCAGGAATGGGTTCGGGCGTTCCCGAACTACTCGCTCGACACCAGCAAGGAAACCACCTGGGCCAACGGCCAGATCCGTGGCCCGCGCAACGTCCCCGTCTACCTCAATCGCTGACGCACTCGTCCACTCACGTCTCTCCACTTCGACAGAAAGCCTTCTTCAATGACGACCATCCCCACCACCATCGACGACGTCAACGCTGCCTGGGTGGCTGAAGCCACTGGGCTCGCCGTGACCGACATCGGCATCGAACTCATCGGCGTTGGTATCGGTGTCAGCAGCGCCGTCTACCGCCTCACACTCACCGGTACCGACGTGCCAGAGACCCTGGTGCTCAAACTTGCAGCGCTCGACGAGGCTGCGGTCTTCACCAGCTCGATGCTGACGATGTACATCAAGGAAGTGAAGTTCTTCGAGGAACTCGCAGCCGAGTCCCCGATTCGAGTACCCAAGGGCTACGGCGGTGCATGTGCTGAAGAGGGTGCGCCCTACTACCTGTTCATGGAAGACATGGGCGGCCACCGCGTCGTCGATCAGCTCGACGGGATGACGATCGGTGATGCCGAACAGGCCGTCGACGAGTTGGCCAAGTGGCACGCCCAGTTCTGGGGCAAGGCCGCACACCACGAGAGCACCGGGGCCGCCCTCAGCATCGGTGCCGACATCTACAAAGGCGTCCTCCCCGTCGTCTTCGCAGAAGGCTGGGAGAAGATCCAAGCCGAGATGGAGGTCTTGCCCACGATCGCCGACGTGGCCCCTCGCTGGATCGCAAAGCTCAACGACATGCTCGACGGTTTGGCAACGGCACCAACCACGGTCATCCACGGCGACTATCGCGCCGACAACATCTTTTTCGATGACGACGGCAAGGTCGTCTTGCTCGACTTCCAGCTCACCGGTGTTGCGACCGGCTCGTACGACCTGGCGTATTTCATCACCCAGAGCCTCCTCCCCGAGGTCGCAGCCGCCAACGAGAAGCAACTGTTCGATCGCTACGTGGCCGGGCTCATTGCCGCCGGTGTTCCCGAGGCCGAGACCGAGCGCCTGTGGGAGGACTACCGGGTGGCCGCACTGTTCTGTCTCGCCTACCCGGTCGTTGCCAGCCGCGGCATGGACCTCAGTGACCCCCGGCAGTACGAGCTGATCGCGAGCATGAACCGCCGCTGCGCCCGAGCCATCGACGAGCTCAACCTCCGCGACCTCCTCTAACTCTTCCGCTTCACCAACTGGGAATGGATTTGGCTGCCCTGGCAGCCAAATCCATTCCCAGTTGCCGCGATCAGCGGATCCCGAGTCGGCGGGCGGCGCGGTTGGCTGCGTCCGGCCCCGCAAGCTGCCGCACGAGCAACAAGCCATCCAGCATGGCGATGGCCGTCACTGCTTCGGTTCGCCGTTGCCGCGGGGTGCCTTCGATGAACTCCGCAGCCCAGGCGATCCACATCTCGACCAACGAGGGCACGAGCGACTGATACGGGTCACGGCCCGCAGCTGCCAGCCCATTGGCCTCGAAGAACAGCGCAAAGATCGGGTCGGCTTCGGCAACGGCAACGACGGGCCAAGCGGCGCTCATGAGCTCGAGGTAATCAGCTGCCGGCTCGGTGAACGCGGCACTCAAGGTCACCTGGAGCTCGAGACCCATGGCCACGATGACCTCGCTGATGAGGTCGTCCTTCGTCGGGAAGTAGTACACGATGACGCGATCGCTGATGGCCAATCGCTTTGCGAGGCGGCCGAAGGTGAGTTGGCTGAGGCCGTCGTCGAACGCGGCGGCGAGCGCACCCTCGAGAATCTCTTCCTTTGTGTGTTTGTGACCCAAGACGGTTGATTGTAGTGGTCACTGTGATTAAGGTTCGCAGCAGTCGCTACAACGCAGCGATCACTACAAACGGAGAGCCGTCGTGACTACAGCCAAATCCCCTACTGACGTCGTCAGCGCCTTCCTCGAGGACTTTGCCGCAATGGACTTCGACGCCGCGCTGACTCACCTGAGCGACGATTGCGAGTACACGAACATCCCGATGAGCACCGTGCGCGGCCACGACGGAGTTCGAAGCGTTCTGGGCCCGTTCTTCGAACCGATCCACGAGAACGAGTTCGTTTACCTTCGCCAGGCGGCTGAGGGAACCACGGTCTTCGTGGAGCGACTCGATCGCCACCGCCTCGACCATGGCTGGCGAGAGCTTCCCGTCACCGGGGTGTTCGAAGTACACGACGGCAAGATCACGGTCTGGCGGGACTACTTCGACCTCATGACCGCGGCCAAGATCAACGACCCGGGTGCATCGTGAACGCATCGATCGAGAAGCCGCTGCTCGCTGTCACCCTCGTCGCCTTCACCGTTCTCACGCTCATCGGAGTGATCGTCGACGGTCTCCCCGGTGGAGCCATCGACGCCATCACCTTCAATTGGATCTCGCTCCAGATCTATGTCGACCTGGTGATCGCTGTGGTCGTGATCTGTGTCTGGATCTACCGGGACGCAACGAAACGCGGCGCTAGTCCGTGGCCGTGGCTCATCGCCGCAGCTGTCGTCGGCATGTTCTCCCCGCTCGTCTACCTCCTCACCCGCCCGACCGACACGACAAAGGAACGCCAATGACCACGCTCACTGCTGCTGCCGCATCCGATCTCTTCCGAGCTGAACCCGACCGATGGATCGATGTCGGTGCTGGCGAGGCCGCACTCCGCACCGTCGGCTCCGGCCCCGACGTGCTGTTCGTGCACGGCTGGCCGGTGAGCGGTACGACGTTCCGGTTGCTCCTCCCCCACCTCGTCGATCACGTCACGTGTCACGTCATGGACTTCCCATCAGCCGGATCGAGCCGCTTCAACGACTCCACACCGATGTCGATCGACCAGCACATCGAGACCGTTCGCCGGGTCGTCGACGGTCTCGATCTCGAGAGCCTCGCTGTGGTCGGCCATGACAGTGGCGGCATGATCGCCCGGCACGCCATGGCTGGAGACCCCCGAATGCGAGCGATGGGGCTCATCAACACCGAGCCGGCCAAGCCCAGTTGGCGATTCACATCGTTCGTCAAGTCGGCCATGGCTCCCGGGCTGGCCAAGGGGCTCCAACTCATCAGCGGCAAGCCCGCCATCTACCGACGCAAGTTCGTGTTCGGTGATGCGTTTGCCGACCGTTCGTTGCTCGGTGGCGAGTTCAAAGAGTTCTTCTTGGACCCGCTGAGCGAGAGCCCCGAGCGTTGCGCCGCTGCGGCCAAACTCCTGAAGAGTCTCGACATGAAAGCGCACGTGAGCACCCTCGCCGACCTCCACGCAAAGATCGACGTACCCGTTCAACTGGTGTGGGGCGCCGAGGATCCGTTCTTCCCGGTCGAGCGAGCTCGCACCATGGTCGACGAGTTCCCCAACGCCAGGCTCACCGAGCTTCCCGGCGTCGGACTGTTCTCCCACGAGGAGGCGCCGGCCGACGTCGCGGCCGCCTTGCTTCCCGCCCTCACCGGCGACTGGTCCTGACCCGAGCCAACTGTGGTTTGGGTCAGTCGTTGTGGGTGAAGATCGCTCGCATCTGGTCGTCGGTCATGCGCTCTTCGCCGGCGGCGTAGTTGATGGCGTTCTGGCGGTAGAACTCGGCGTTCTTGGCGTTGGCTGCGCCGTTGTCACGGGTGCCGACGACCTTTGCCGGAACCCCAGCGATGATGCTGTTGGGAGGAAACTCGGCGTTCTCGCGGACAATCGAATGCCCGGCCACGATCGAGTTCTCACCGATCACGGCCCCGTCCATAATCGTGGCGTTGATCCCGATCAGGCAGCGGTCGCCGATCGTGCAGCCGTGGATCGTGCTGTGATGGGTGATCGAACAGTCATCGCCGACGATCGTTGGCGTGACCGCACCAACGTGCACCATCACGAAGTCCTGGATGTTGGATCGTTCACCGATCCGCACCTCGTGGGTCTCGCTCCGCATCACCACTTGAGGCCACACCGAGGATTCCGCCCCAATCGTGATCTTCCCGTAGAGGTAAGCGGTCTCGTGTACGTAGGTAGAGGCGTCAAGCGTGACGCCGTCGCCGATGTGTCCCATCGGAGCAACGTACCGCGGGCCGTTCAGCCGGCAGGAATCTCAACGGTGAGGTCGTAGGACGCATTCCCGCGAGTGCCACCGAGGATCAGCGTGTAAACCCCGTCGGCAGGCAGCGCAATCGAAGCGGTAGTGACCCCGGCTACCAACACGGCGCCATCCGGACCGAGCACATCGAACACTGCATTGTCCTCGAGCGATACGACGTCGACGTTCATCGTCTGACCAGCAGCAGCCTCGAGCGTGTAGCGATTGTGCTCACCTCGAACCACGGCATCGCTGATCGTTGCTGACGTCCCGCCCGGATCGAAGCGGATGACGGAGTCGATACCGAAGACCTCGGGCCGCTGTTCTTGTTCATCAGACGCAGTCACGAGCGAACGCTCTGGAGTTGCGGCTTCGGTGACCGCCACCGGAGTGGTCTCACGTGCTGCCTCGGCGCCGCCTTCGGTTCCCTCGCTGCTGCCGCCACACGCAGCGAGACCAAGGGAGATCACCATTGCGAGAAGGACGCTCGAGGAGGGCAGTGTCTTCATGAGAGGCGGAATGCGGCCGTTCCCGTTGATGTCTGCCCGATGGCGGCCGCGGTGTGACCCGTCGCCGCCAGCTCAGCCAGCACGCTGGCTGTCTCGCCCGGGTCGACACCAAAGACGAGGCCGCCTGAGGTCTGGGCATCAGCCACCAGAAGCTCATGCAATTCGTCGTGCTCACCGGATTCGAGGATCTCGGCTCCCCACAGCAGATTGCGGCGGCTCCCGCCGGGCATGATCCCGTCGGCAGCGAGTTCCTTCGCCCCCGGCAGGAAGGGGATGGCATCGAACTCGACGGTAACGATCAGCCCAGATTCCATCGCCATCCGGCCGAGGTGACCCAACAAGCCGAAGCCCGTCACATCGGTGCACCCGGTGGCACCAGCGGCCACCGCCACACGGGAGCCGATGTCATTGAGCTTGGTCATCGACGCAATGGCGCCGTTGGCGATTTCGACCGACGCAACATCAGCCTTGATCGCCGTGGTGATCACACCGATACCGAGCGGCTTGGTGAGGATGAGATCCTGACCAGGCAACAAGCCGGCGTTGGTGAGTATGCGATCTGGATGTACCTCGCCGGTTACGGCCATGCCGTACTTGGGTTCAGGATCGTCGATCGTGTGGCCACCGACGATGGCGAAACCACCCGCAGTGGCGATGTCCTGACCACCGGCCAGCAGCTCACCGAGCAGCGAGGTCGGGAGTGCATCGGTGTTCCAGCCAACAAGATTCAAGGCAAACAGTGGGCGACCGCCCATGGCGTACACGTCGGACACGCTGTTGGCCGCCGCAACGCGGCCCCACGTGCGGGCATCGTCGACCACCGGCGTGATGAAATCGGCAGTGGAAACCAGGGCCCGGTCCGCGTCGATCTGCCACACGGCAGCATCGTCGCCGGTGGCGGTCCCGACCAACAGCTGGGCCGGGGTGTCAGCTTGCAGATCGCGCACGACGTGCGCGAGCTCGCCTGGAGCGAGCTTGCAGCCTCAACCAGCTCCGTGGCTGAACTGGGTGAGACGATGCGCTTGGGGTTCGGACATGCTGGCTTTCTCGGTGGGAGGTTCGAATGGCTTCGGCGGTGATCAACCGTCGCAGGGTCGTGCCTGTTCCCAGAAAGCTACAGTCCGATTCGCATGACCAGGATTGCCATCGCCGCCCCGACCGAGCTCGACGGAGAGATCGGGGGCGATACGGCAGCCCGGTGGCGCTCCCGGCTGATCGACCTGGGCCACACCGTCGACATCGTGTCAGTCCACGAAGGTGACGATCCGACATCGACACCCGAGATGGACCGAGCCGAAGCCCTCATCGCTCTTCACGCTCGCCAAGGCGCAGCAGCCGCTGAGGCATGGCGCAAAGCACACCCCGAGCGGCCGACGATCATCGGCCTCATCGGCACTGACCTGCACGTCGACATGCCGAGTGACGCTGCGACCATGGCCAACGTGGCGGCAGCTGACGCCGTCACCGTCTCGCATGCAGCGGCGGCAGCGCGCCTGAACGCGCTCGATCCAACATGGGCAGACAAGACACACGTCGTCCACCGATCCGTCAGCGAGCCCCTGCCGTCTCGGCAGATCCCGTTCGATGAATTCCGGGTGGTGGTGCTTGCCGATCTCCACACCGTCGAAGACCCGATGCTCGCTGCGCAGGCAACGACGATGCTCCCTCCGAACAGCCGGGTTGCCGTCCACCACGGTGGCCCAGCCACGACCGATGACTGGCTGCTCCGGGCAAGTGCCGAGGCTTCGTCGAACGCTCGCTACGTCTGGCACGGCGAGCTCAATCGTCCAGCCACACTCGAGCTCTTGGCTTCTGCTCACGTTCTCGCTTGCACCGCACTCGCCGAAGGGGGAACCAACCTGATCACCGAAGCAATCGCCATGGGCATTCCGATCATCGGCACGCGCATCGACGCCCATGTTGGCTTGTTGGGCAACGATCACCCCGGGCTGTTTCCTGTTGGCGACCACCTGTCATTGGCCACGCAACTCGACCTGCTCGAGCTGAGCCCGAAGGCGGTGATGGCGCTCACGGAGCGTTCGGTCGAACGTCAACACCAGAGCGATCCCGACACCGAGCGAGCAGCGCTCGATGCGCTCGTGCGCTCGCTGGTTGCCTGACTTGGTCAGCCCGCCCCATCGACAACGGTCATCGAGACCATCGTCACCGGCTCGTCGAGCACCTCGCCAGTGAGCAACTCGATGCTGGATGATCCGCCGGTCGACCCGTTCGCGATTGATTCGATGACATCCAGGCCCGACACCACGGTCCCAAAGACCGGAAAGCCGCGATTGTCTGGCTCGGTGGGGCCGTCGTAGTCGAGGTCTGGATAGGCATCGAGACAGATGAACAACTCGGGCAGCCCGAACCCGGTCTGCATGAGATCGCGAGCCAATGAGACTGCCCCCGCAACGTGGCGCTCACCGCTCGTCTGCGTTGTTTCGAAGTGCTCGAGCATGGGGAGGTCTGGACCGGTGTCGGTCAGCCCGCAGACCACATCGGTCCATGGCCCGCCTTGGATGAACGGCTTGCGATCGCGCCCGAGCGTGGTCGAACGGTAGAAGTTGGAACCGTCATAGGCAGCTCGATCCACCAGGTCGAGGACATAGGCGGCGGTCACCGGCGCTGTGTCGGTGTGCACCTCGATCACCACCACCCCAGCCGCGGTCACCATTTCGATTCTTGGCCGTATCGACATCTCGTCGGCTGCTTCCTACGATGCCCACCATGCGAGTCACAGCGAACGTCGGCACCGTACCTCAGCTCCCCTCGGGTGCCGATCGAACGGCGGCGACTCGATGAAGATCGAGGTGAACGGCACGCAGCTGTACTTCGATGTCGAAGGCATCAGCTACGACGTCGACGGTGCCTCGGCCGACGAACGGCCGACCCTGATTCTGTTGCACGGTTCACCTGGCAACTCCGATCACACGGTCTTCAAACCCGTGTTTCGCCAACTCACCGACGTTGCTCAGATCATCTACCTCGACATGTCGGGTTCAGGCCGCAGCGACAATCCAGCCGACGGCGTCTTCAGCCTCGAACGATGGGCCGACGAGCTCGTCGAGTTCTGCGATCTGCTCGGAATCGACAAGCCCATCGTGCTCGGGAACTCCGCCGGCGGCATGGTGGCCGCCACGTACGGCATCCGGCATCCGGATCACCCCGGCAAGTTGGTGCTGTCGAGCACTCAGGCTCGACTCGATCCCCAACGTTGCATGGACGTGTTCGAACGGCTCGGAGGTGAGACAGCTCGCGACGTTGCTCGCCGGGCGCTCGTTGAGAGCGGCGACATGGCATCGTTCATGGAGTACGGGCAGGTCTGTTCTCCGCTCTACAACCCCACCGACCATCCGCCCCCAGCACACACCATCTTCCGCACCGAGTGTGCTGTTGCGTTCCACTCACTGGGCGGCATCTGGCACACCATGGACTTCCTCGACCAACTCGGGGCCATTCGATGCCCCACGATGGTGCTCGCCGGCGAGGACGACCCGGTCACGCCGGTGGAGGACAGTGAGGACATCGTCGCTGGCCTCGACCCATCGATCGTGCGGTTCGAACGATTCGCCAATGCTGGCCACGGTGTGTGGATCGACCACAACGACGCCGCCATGGCTGTGCTTCGGGACTTCATCCAATCGAGCTAATCACTCGTCGCCGTTGGTGAAGATCAGCGGAGTGTGCGGCGGATCGATGCCGACGCGATGTCGACGGCGACGGTCACCACCAGGAGGGCGACGATCGTGGCCAAGACGCCGTCGTAGTCGAACGACGAGGTCTGTTCGTCGAGCCGGCGACCCAAGCCGGCGGCGCCCACAACACCGACGATCACGGTCTCGCGAATGGCTACCTCCCAGCGATACAGACCGAGGGCGACAAACCGTCCGGACACCGCCGGGACCGTCGCCACGGTGAGTGCGCCTGCCCCGGTCGCCCCGATCGCCGCAAGCGCTTCTGCCGGCCGTTGGTCAGCGTTCTCGACAACCTCGGCTTGCAGCCGACCCAGGATTCCCACGTTGTAGATCGCCAGGGCCACCGCACCGGGCCACAGACCGGGAAACAGAACGAACACCACGATGAACGCCCACACGGGCGGCGGCACCGAACGGCTGACCAGCATCGAGAAGCGAACGATCATCGAGGTGGTTCGTCGAGCGGCACCGCGCCAGCCCCGAACCTTGCGGTGGGGGCGACGAGCGACAAAGGCGATCGGCGATGCCACGACCCAGGCCAGAGCGATGGAGAGCACGGCAAGAGCGATCGTGTCGAGCGAGTCACTGAAGAGCTGGCCCCAACCGCCTCGTCCCACCTGCGGTGGCCAGGCATTGTCAACCAACTCCGCAGCCAGCCGCCGAGCCCGTTGGTCCCACAACGTTCGAACGTCCAAGCCGAGACGCCAGATCGCAACGGGAATGCCAAGCGCAGCAAGGCCAGAGCTTACGAAGAGGAACCGATCACGCCCGGGCCGGGTGGAAGCAGTGGATCGCCGTCGATCGTCGATGCCCATCTCGACCGAGGCTGCGTTGCGCCGCTTCCGCACCGCAGACGACCATCGGTCGGTGATTCCACTCAGCAGGATCAGCGCCCACAGCAGCGTCCACATCTCGTTGTAGCGAAGCGACTGGAACGACAGTGCCAGCTGGAAGCCGATGCCGCCCGCACCCACGATGCCGAGCACTGCAGCGCTTCGGAGGCTGCACTCGAACCGATAGAAGGCATACGACAAGAGATCGCTGAAGGCCTTGGGGACGGTGGCGAACAGGATCGCCGTCACCCGCCCCGCCCCGGAGGCTCGCAGCGCTACCTCGGCGCCACGCGGAACGTCGTCGATGAGTTCGGCGAACACCTTCGCAGTGACCGCACCGAACGGAATGCCGATGGCCAGAACCGCGACCCAAGGATTCAGCCCGAGGATGTTCACCAAGATCAGACCAAACACCACTTCATGCATCGAGCGAGGCAGCGCAAAACTCACGCGGGCAAGCAGCCAACCGATGCGACCGGTCGCCATCGGTCCATGCATTGGGCTCCAGAGCCGCTCGGTCAGCAACACGCCGCCGACCGAGCCGATCACAACAGCCAATGCTGTTCCGAGCAGTGCGTACCCAACCGTCACGGCAGACTCTCTCGCCGTCAACGACAGCATCTCCCGGCTCAGGTCGGGGCGAACCATTGCGCTGAAGAAAGCTTGGACTTGTGACCAACCCCTGGTGTTGACCGCATCACGCGGATCGATCCCGGCCTTCAACACCGACCAGCCCACGATCGCCATCACGGCGACTGCCCACCAACGACGATCGTTTCGGACCGGTTTCGGGGGAAGAGCGACCGCCGCTGGTCGATCCCGCATGGTCACACCGGATCGTCGAGGACGTAGAGCTCGTCGAGAAGATCTTGCGTCACCGCTGACGACGGCAAGTCGAAGACCAGGCGGCCGCTTCGCAAAGCAACGATGCGATCGCAGTGCCGAAGGGCCAGTGGGGCATCGTGCATGCTGGCCAGCATGGCCCGGTCGCCGTCGACGGCCGCGCCGAGCTCGGCCATCACGGCGTCAGACCGGGCTGGGTCGAGCGCGCTCACGGGCTCGTCGGCCAGTAGCAAATCCGGGCGTTGGAACAACGCTCGAGCGATCGCCGTGCGTTGTTGCTGGCCGCCGGAGAGCTGGTCGGCGCGGTCCCAGACCTTCTCGCCAATGCCGACCCGATCGAGCACCTCGCCGATCTCGTTCATCGGTGCTGGGCGAACCAGCGTCTTCATCGCACGGGCCCACGAACCTCTCCCCAAACGCCCGGCGGCAACGTTGCTGGCAACCCGCAAGGGGCCGACCAGAGAGAAGTCTTGGCTGATGATTCCAACTCGAGCCCGCACCAGTCGATGTCCCCGCTTTCCGATCTCAGCGGAGTCGACGCCGAAGACCTCGACGGCACCGGTCGTTGGAAGGACAAGACCAGCAGCCAACGCCAGCACGGTCGACTTCCCAGCACCTGAAGGCCCGATGAGCGCCACGCGCTCGCCCGGCCCAACGCTCAGATCGAGCGCGTCCACCGCTGGCCCGTCGCCGTTGGGATAGCGAACGGTGACCGAGTCCAGGGTGAGCAGATTGCGGTCTGCAGACAGAGCGCTAGCCGTCGATTTGGCCGATGTCTCGGCCAACCGCTTCGATGTCGTCGTAGTTCTCGCTGACCGTCTCGATGAAGCCATCGGCACCGAAGAACTCGAGGATGACTGCCTCGTCGGGATCGTTTGCATCAAGGCTCTGGAGCGCCTCGACGATACGGGTCTGCAGGTCAGTACCGAGTTCGGGTCGAGCCACCCAGTGGTAGTTGAAATAGTTGGGCGTCTCGAACAAGAAGACGACCCGATCGAGGTCGACCTCGCCGGCTTCGACTCGAGCGTTCCACAGCTGCGAGCTGACGGCGCCAACTTCGAAGGTGCCGGCCTCCACGAGTTCGATGGTGGCATCGTGGGATCCACTGAAGCCCGGCTCGCCGTCGAGATCGTCGAGTGACACTCCTGCTTGGGTAAGGAAGGACTGCGGCATGAGTCGGCCCGATGTACTGGAGTCGGAGCCGAACGTCAGCGAGCGGCCCGCCACTGCGCTGAGGCCGGCGACGTCGTCGAACGGCTCGATGCCCGCATCGACGTTGGCGATGAACACCGAGGTGAACTCTTGGTCGATGTCACGCTGGGCGATCGCTTCAGCTCCATCGACCTGCAACCGAGCTTGGACACCGGTGAGAGCACCAAACCACACGAGATCGAGGTCACCGACTCTGAAGCCGGTGACTGCGGCGTCGTATTCAGTGACGGGCTGGAACTCGACCTCGACACCCAGTTCCTCGGCAAGGAAGTCGGCGACGAGACCGAAGTTGCGAGAGAGAATCTCGGGGTCTTGGTCGGGGATCGCACCGATCGTCAACGTGCCGTCGAATGCGCCGCCGTCAGCGGCTGCGTCGCTCGCAGAGTCGTCGCCGCCACACGAGGCGGCGAACAGCATCAGGGCGAGTAGGGCAAGCAGAGAACGCTTCATCTGAGAGAACCTTCCGGGCGGCGCGACGAAGTGCCGATGTTCGAAGAGTCAACCGTGTGCGACAGCAACCTCTTCCTCCATCGGCTCGATCGGACCGTGACCTCTGTCACTTCCCGCGTTGCTTGGACGCAGCTCGGCCTCGTCAACGGCGCCCAACAACGGAGCGAGTCCTCCCTGGCTTGGACTCACAGAATGATGGCAGGGATCGGGAAATGATCAGGTTGCGTATGCCGAAGCCGATGCGAACAGCGTGCCACCACCTCCGCCACCCCTGCAGAAGCAGGAGCAAAGCGCAGCGCTCCAGATGCCCGCATGGCTGTTGTTCTTGATTGCAGGTGTCGCCGCTCTTCCGATCGCAGCGATCCTTGCCATCGTCTTGTCGGTCGGCGCGAGCGGTGTGGTCGGGGCTCTCGCTGGCGGGGAATCGAACAGCGGCGGGGACGAAGGAAACGCTTTGACCTTTCTCCTGATTGCCTTCCTGACGACTTCGACGGTTGGCTGTTCGTTATGGCTGGCAGGACTTCGCTGGCTTGGGTGGGAGCTGGGTTGGCCGAGAAAGTGGCTGATGACAGCGATTTCGATCGTTGTGCTCCTGCCTGTTGGGTTGTGCGTTTTCTCTTTTGCGTTCAGCTTCTCGCGTGTCTTCGAGGACCGGGGTCTCCAGCTGCTTCTTGCTGTCACCGTCGCTGCCTGTCTGACCATCGGTCTGGCGCTCATTGTCGGCGGTGTCATCGAGCGAACACGGATGGTGACCTATGGCCTTCTGGGCGCAATCCCCACTGCGGTCTGGCTTGGGCTTCTTGGATGGATCGTCGCGCTCGATTGAGAACACCAAGACAATCAAGCACTGCCATGGGGCCGGTCTGTTGCTCTCCCTGGATCTCGTTGCTTGCGCTCCTGTGGGAGAGGTTTCATCCGTGGACACATAGGCAACGGGCTGATGTCGGTGCGCCTCAGAGGACTTTTCCGTAGATCAGCTCGTCGGTGACTTCTCCGAACCGAATGATCCGGGCCGGACATCTACCTTCCAGTGTGAATCCGAGCTTCTCCAACACCCGGCCCGATGCCGGATTCCAACCGTAGATCGCCGCCTCGCATCGGCGAGGCTGTCGGCTCTGAACAATGTGGTCGAGGTAGGCGGCTGCTGCTTCGGTGGCGAAGCCTCGGCCCCAGGCGTCGGGATGTAGCCAGTAGCCAAACGAGTGGACGCCCTCGTGTTCGCTGGGCTGGTCTCCACCCAGGTCGCTGCCGCCGACCACACCGACCATGCCAGGACCGAGTGAATCGATGGGCTCGACCGGGACGATCGCCAGCCTGTCGGGCTCTGACTCGACAAAGGCAACTGCGTCGTCGCGGGTGTATGGGTGAGGGAAGGCAGGAGTCAGGTTGCGGGCAATGCGCCGATCGTTGGCCACTTCTGCGAGCCGCTCGATGTCCGTCGCCGCCAGCGGTCGAAGGATGAGTCGGTCGGTTCGCAGCTCCATGCGTCCGAAAGCTACCGGAGGAACCAAACCCGGTCCGGCCCATTTTCGTTGACCAAGCTCGCAACACGCAATCTGGTCGCGGGTGTGGCTCGAACCTTGTTGGTTCGAGCCGGAATCTCAATCTTTGATTGAAGTTCCTGTCACCAGCGCCCTTGGTTAGGGACTGGCGGTGAGTAATCGTCCGTCTTTCTGACGGATCAGTTTCCAGCCGCCTTGATGAATCAGCGTGTGATGGAAACGGCACACCAACGCCAGATTCTGCTCGTTGGTCGGCCCGCCTTCTTCGACTGGCACGAGGTGGTGCACATCACACCACTGCCACCTGCGGTCACATCCAGCGAATTGGCAGCAACCATCTCGGCGTTGAATCGCTCGCCGTAACGCTCGGGGGATGCCGGGGGTGGCTTTGTTGTAGTCGAGGACGATGTGGGGGCCGGAGGTGATGAGTTGCCGATAGGAGGCGTCGCAGAAGAACTGGGCCAGCACAGGGCGGGGTGCTGAACCGGTGGCGGTGAAGGTTTGTTGGATGCTGTTCCAATCAACCTCACCAGTGTCGGTGCGGTGGTTGTTCAGGTCGAACGGGACACCGAGCAACGTGGGGAGGTCGAGCAACACGTCGACGTTGGTGCCGGTACGGCGGGCACCCGTCGGTTCGACGGCATCATCGTCGGGGTTGGGCGTGGTGCCTCCGTTGGCGAGCTCAGCCAACTCGACCAGGCGGTCGGCTCGGCGTTGTCCGGCGGTGCGTTGCGGCGCCACCGAACTCACAGGATCAGGCGTTGTTTCGAGTGCTTCAGCGACAACAGCAGCGGCGGCAGCGTCGAGCTTGAAACTGCCTTTGGCACCACCAAACAGATCACCCTGCATGCTGAGGTACCGGTTGTTGAACTGTTGCTCGACACCGTCTTGGGTGACCTCAGGCGCTTTGCGCCAGGTCCAGTCGGTGATGCGGTCGTTGAACACGGAGAAGTCGACGCCGTTGGCTGCTCGGAGCAGGTCCAACACGTCGTCGTTGAACAGCTCAGCACCAACAGACAACGCTGCGGCACGGAGCACGTCGGCGTGGTCGACGGTGATCTCACCCGCTTCCAACGCGTCGGCGACCAAGGTGTGCTGGGCGCAGAACCGCACGACCCGCTGCAACCGCACCGCTTCGCGATCCACCACGTTGCCCAACACCGCGAGGCGGCGTTCGGGTGTGGCAAACCCCTCCGCAACGTGGGCGTCGAGGGCATCGAAATCGACCAAGTTGGCGACTGCCCGCGCCTTCAATCGTTCGGCTTCGGCCAACATCGCAACCGCTGCAGCACCAGCAGCGCGGGCGGCAACGACCGAGCGAATACCGGCCTGCTCTGCTTCCCGCACCTGGGTTGAGTCCATACACACAACACTACTCAGGGGGTATGACAGAGCTTCCGCTGGCGTCGGGGACCAACGGGGAGAACGGGTCGTCCGCAACCTCTTGGCCGTAGCGGTCTAGCGCTCGACGACGACCTCGCCGCCTTGGACGACGTGGCTGAGGGCCGTGGTGGGGTTGGCGAATCCCTGGAGATCCTCGAGCGGGTTGACTCGAGACACCACGATGTCGCCGTAGGCCCCTTCGCTCACGACGCCGATCTTGCCCTCGAGGTGACAGAGCTTGGCGGTCTCGATCCACATCGACCGAAGCACGTCGGCCGCTGGCTCGACCTCGTGACGAATCACCAGTTCCTGGTTCTGCATGTTCTGGGTTTCGCCAAGCAGGTCGGTGCCGAACCCCATGATCACGCCATTGCGGCGTGCCACTTCGAGCGAGGCAATACCGGCGCTCAGCACCTTCGAGTTCTTCTCGCGGTTGACCCGAGGCAGACCCAGCTTCTCCCCCAGCTGATCCATGGCTTCGTAGGTGACGAGGGTCGGCACCATCACTGCGCCAGCGCCGACCATGGCTTGCGCTGACGAATCGTCGAGCAAGTTGCCGTGCTCGATCGTGTGGACACCAGCGCCGACGGCCAGCTCGATCGATGTGGGCGAGTAGGCGTGGGCGGCCACGTAGGTCTGGCGATGCTCGGCTTCGACCACGGCGATGCGAATCTCCTCGTGGGTGTACTGCACCGACTCAAGCGGGTCAGATGGCGTGGCCACGCCCCCGGACACGTGCATCTTCAGGAAGCCGCTGCCGTCGCGAAGGTTGTGCCGAGCGGCGGCCCGAACTGCTTCCGGACCGTCGGCCACGATGCCAAACGCCGTGTTGCGCATGCTGCAAGCGCAGCTCGGGATCTCACGGTCGCCGGCTTCGGTGTCGGCGTGGCCGCCGGTCTGGGTCAGCATGCGGCCGGCTCTGATGATGCGCGGGCCCTGGGCCATGCCGCCATTGATGGCCCGCACCAGCCCGGTGACATCGCCACCCAGGTCGCGCACCGTGGTGAACCCACGCTCGACGGTCTCTCGCGCCAGCCGCGCCATCACAATGCCGAACTCGACCTCGGTGTACCGGGCAAGCGCCCGGAAGTCCATGGTGGCGAGCCTGAAGTGGACGTGCCCATCGATCAGCCCGGGCAGAACGAACTGTCCGGCGGCGTCGATCGCTCGATCGGCGGGGCCGTCGTAACCACTCGAGATCTCGACGATCACGCCATCATCGACGACAACCGCCCGCTCGCCAATGAACTCCATTGCCTCGGTGTCAAGGACATTGCCGTTGGTGATGACTGTGCGACCCATGGCCGAACCATACGCCAAGCGTCGTCAGCCCCTCAAACGACTGCTACTCAGGTGATTCGTCGGCGGCCATCAAGCTCTCTTGGCGTGCCTGTGCTCGTTGCCTGGCCCCTTCGAGGTCGGCGCCAGCCCGGACGAGAGAACCGCGGAGGCTGCAGTCGGCCATCTGGATCGGAGGCGCGACGTCCTCGATGATGATGTCGGCCAGATCCTTGTAGGCCAGACCAGCTGCAGAATCGGGCAGCTCCAAGGCCACGGGGGCGCCAGCGTCGCCAGCGGCCGCCACCGCAGTATCGAGAGGGACAGATCCGAGCAGCGGCACACCGATGCTCTCGGCAAGCCGCTGACCGCCGCCGGAGCCGAACATCGCCGTGACCGTCCCGTCAGGGTGCGTTGTTGGGCCCATGTTCTCGATGACACCCGCCACCCGAAGGTGACCTTTCCGGGCCATGTCGGCGGCTCGAGCAGCAACCTGCTGGGCTGCTTTGGCTGGTGTTGTCACGATCACGACATCGGTGCGGGGCAGCATGCGGGCAAGACCCATCTGGATGTCCGACGTGCCCGGAGGCATGTCGATCAGCAGGTAGTCGAGCTCGCCCCATTGCACGTCTTCGAGGAAGTGCTGAACGGCGCGATTCAGCATCAATCCGCGCCACATGATCGCTTCGGTCTCGTTCGTCCCAGCGATCGAACCCATCGACACCACGTGCAGCGCGCCGTCACCAATCGGCAAGACAACCGGCTTCATCACCGTCTTGCCTTCGCCGGCACGCTCACCTTGGATCTCGCCGTCGATGCCGAGCAGTTGCGGCATCGAGAAACCGCCGACGTCGGCATCCATCACACCAACGGTGTATCCCCGTTCGGCCAGGAGAACTGCAAGATTGGCGGTGACTGTTGACTTTCCGACGCCGCCCTTACCCGACGAAATGGCAAGGATGCGGCAGGTGGCAGGGATGTCGGTCTCGAGCGCGTTGTCGCGAGCTTTCCACCGGGCCCGTGACATGACGTTGCTGCGTTCGTCAGCCGTCATCTCACCAAAGTGGATCTGGACGACGTCGATGTCTGGCAGCGAACCGACGCGAGCTTTTGCATCACGCATGAGCTGGGCTCGCAGCGGACATCCGGCGGTGGTGAGGGCAACCGTGATGTGCATGTTGCGATCGGCGCTGCGCTCGAGGCGCTTGACCATACCGAGGTCGACGATGTTGTCTCCCAGCTCGGGATCGATCACGCCGCGCAGCGCGTTCATGATGGCGCTGACATCGACGTCATCGCCATCAACGGCCGGATCCGGCACCTTGGGGATCGGTGTCTCCTCTTCGGTGCTTGCCTCGTCGGTGCTTACCTTCTCGGTGCTTGCCACCGGGTCGGTCACATCATCCCCAGCTCGAGGCGGGCAACATCAGACATCCTCGACACATC
>CAYGQE010000020.1:86760-89514 GCA_964351995.1 uncultured Acidimicrobiaceae bacterium
TCGGTCACATCATCCCCAGCTCGAGGCGGGCAACATCAGACATCCTCGACACATCCCACGGCGGATCGAACACGAGGCTGACCTCGACCTCTTCAACACCGGGCAGCACCACGACTGCATCGTGCAGGTCCTGGCGCAGGATGTCGCCCATCCCGCAGAACGGAGCCGTGACCGACATGTCGATGTCGACGCGCTTGCCGCCGCTCGGTAGATCTGACGGCTCGACGCGATAGACGAGCCCGAGTTCGACGATGTCGACGGGGATCTCCGGGTCATAGACAGTGGTGGCCGCTTCCCAGACCGAGTCGATGCTGAACTGGCCCGTGGCCACTGCGCTGGCATCACGCTTTTCCGCGGCCCGGACGAAGCCGAAGTCGACCGAGTCTTCCGGTGTGAGCCTGGCCATCTCGCCATCGCGAGTGGTCACGGTGGCCGTGCCACCGAGTGCCTGCATGACCGTAACTCGTTGGCCCTCTTCAAGAACCGCTGGGTGGCCGGCAGGAATGATCGTGACCTTCACGTCACGGGGCAACAAGAAGGTGTTGGAACCACCGATCTTGACCTTCGATTCACGCATCTCACTCATGACTGGCCCCACTCATCATCGCCTCACGCACCGTCGCGGCCTAGACGCTTCGAGATCCAGGCTCGAACCACCTCGTTGTCGAGATCGTCCATGACCTGATCGGCGAAGCCGTTGATCAACAGCTTGCTGGCTTCTTCCTTGCCGATGCCGCGAGAGCGCATGTAGTACAGCGCCGTTTCGTCGAGTTGGCCGACGGTTGCGCCGTGTTGACACGAGACCTCGTCTGCAAGGATCTCGAGCCGAGGCATCGTGTTGATGTCGGCCGTCTTGGAGAGCAGCAGGTTGTGGTTTGCTTGCTCGGAATCGGTGCCATCCGCACCGGGACGAACATCGACCCCGCCGTTCCAGATACCCGTGCTCGAGTCGTCGAGCACGCCGCGGTAGGACTGGCGGCTGGTGCAGTTGGGAGCCTCGTGAACCACCGTGATCTGCTGATCGAGCGTCTGCGAACCGAAGCCGAAGTACAAGCCGGACAGGTCGGCGTGAGCGCCTTCGCCGGTCAGGTGCACGTGGTAAGCAACCCGGCCGTAGTCAGCTCCGAGGTTGAACAGGCGGGCATTCAGTGTGCTTCCCGCGGCCTGGACAACGTCGACGCGTCCAACATGGAGCTGAGTCGACGGAAGGTCCTGCAAGATGATGTGTTCGACGGTGGCGTCGGCCCCAATCGTGATTTCGGTGCGAACGTTCGATCCGCCGAACGCGTCGCCGCTACCGATGCGGGTCTCCACCACGGTGACGGAGCTACCGGCGGCCACGTCGATCACGACTCGACTGGTCGAGGCGTTCTGTTCTGCTCCGGGCACCAACACATCGACGATGTGGAGCACCGCTGGCTGACCGTTGACAGTGGGTTGACCGTCGACCTGGATGAGTGCGCCACCAGCGCCGTACGCACGGTTGATGATCGAGAAGGCATCCTCGTCGGTCTCATAGGACTGGTCGAGCAGCGCTGCGTTGGCAGCGGGGACATCGGACAGACCGACAAAGGAGACGCCCGCTGGCACGGCAGAAAGGTCGGAGCGCTCAGCGTCGATGACGCCATTCACCAGCACGATGCGAGGGCAATCGAGCTCGGGAATCTGGGCATCGACGTCGCCGGGAACAGCGGAGGGCATCGAGCCTTGGCCGAACGTGAGGTTCGCCAGCGAGTTGTGGGGCGCGTAGCGCCACGCTTCATCCCGCTTCGTGGGCAAGTCGAGCGAGCTCACCTTGTCCAGCGCAGCAGCCTGCGATGGGAGGGTTGCGACGGTCACGCTGAAGCTCCGGAGAGCTCGGCGTCAGGATCACCGAGGAAGTCGGCGTAGCCCTTGTCCTCAAGGTGTAGAGCCAGGGTGTGATCACCGGATTCGACGATCTTGCCCTCGACCAACACGTGGACGAAGTCAGGCTTGATGTAGTCCAGCAAGCGCTGATAGTGGGTGATCACAATGATCGAACGCTCGGGGCCACGCAGTGAGTTCACACCGGAGGCAACAACGCGGAGCGCATCGATGTCGAGGCCGGAGTCGGTCTCGTCGAGCACGGCAAGCTTGGGCTGCATGACAGCCATCTGCAAGATCTCGTTGCGCTTCTTCTCGCCACCGCTGAAGCCAGCGTTGACCGAGCGGTTGAGGAAGCCCTGCTTCATCTCCACGAGATCCATGGCCTCTTGCGCCACCTTCAGGAACTCGCGAGCGCTGATCTCGTCGTCGCCTCGGGCACGACGCACCGAGTTGACCGCTGTGCGCAAGAAATACATGTTGTTGACCCCAGGAATCTCGACGGGGTACTGGAACCCCATGAAGATGCCGGCGGCCGCCCGCTCTTCGGGCTCCATGTCGAGCAGGTTGGCGCCATCGAGGGTGGCGATGCCACCGATCTCGTAGCCGTCACGGCCGGCAATCGCGTGCGCGAACGTGCTCTTGCCCGAGCCGTTCGGGCCCATGATGGCGTGCACTTCGCCGGCGCCAACATCGAGGTTGAGGCCATTGAGGATCGGGATGTCCCCGATCGAGGCGGTGAGATTTTCTACGTGCAGCATCAGCCGACACTTCCTTCAAGACTCACGCTCAGCAGGCGCTGAGCTTCGACAGCGAACTCCATCGGGAGTTCTTTGAACACTTCACGGCAGAAACCATTGACGATCATCGCCATGGCGTCTTCTTCGTTCATGCCGCGCTGGCGGCAGT
>CAYGQE010000021.1:0-89206 GCA_964351995.1 uncultured Acidimicrobiaceae bacterium
TCGATGACAGCGTCGGCTTCATCTCGATCTTCGGCCTCGGGTTGATGGTACCGATCATCTCGCTCGTGCTCGGATCGTCGACGTTCGGCGAACTGATCGACGACGAAACCCTCGTCTACTTGTGGCATCGACCCGTTGCTCGATGGAAGCTGGCGCTTGCTGGCGCCCTGTCGGCTACGACCGTGGCCGTGCCGTTGACCGCGATTCCTCTTGCCGTCGCCGCCCTGATCGCGTCGGGCGACACCAGCGTTGCCGTTGCTGCCGGACTGGCCAGCGCGCTCGCTGCGCTTGCGTACAGCGCCCTCTTCGTCCTGGTTGGCTTGGTGCTCCGTCGAGCGCTGATCTGGGGCTTGGTCTATCTCTTCATCTGGGAACTGTTCATCGCCAACGTGGGCGGCGGCTCCGCTCAGCTCTCGATTCGCACCTACCCGACCTCAGTGCTGGCGCAGCTGACCGACGTCACGATCCGGCTGGCCGACAGTTCAACAGCGACGGGCATCATCGTCAGCGTCGTCGTCGCCGGAGTGGCCGTGGCGTTCGCCTCGCTGCGCCTCGACCGCATGGACGTGGCCTGAGCATCGAAGTTCCACGGCATCTTCGCGGTGCGAGACGGCCGACGAGGGTCCGGCCATGGCCGAACAGACGAGTGCCCTTGGGTTCACCGATGACTTCGGGATCACGGGCCCGCTGCCGACGACCGATGGTCAGCGAATACCGCTGGGCGTCGATGACCCGACCGGGCCCGAGATCGGCGGACGCCTGCCCGACTTCACCCTGGCGAGTTCCCTCGGCCGAACGGTCTCGTTCCACGATGATCGGGGCGAGTCGAAGGCCGCCGTCGTGTTCTTCCGGTCGGCAGTGTGGTGACCGCCGTGCATGACGCAGCTGGTCGAGCTGCAGCAGGCACTCCCCCTCTTCGCTGAGGCTGTATTCAAGCTCTACGCGATCTCCTACGACGATGTCGCCGCCCTCGAGGCCTTCGCCGAGGCCCGGGGCATCACCTACGACCTCCTCGCCGACGAAGGCTCGGCGGACATCCGGCAGTTCGGCATGCTCAACCACTACGTCGGTCCCGAGGAGGTGCCATTCCACGGCATCCCGTTCCCTGGAACCTACCTGGTCGACGAGGACGGGTCATCACGGCGAAGGTGTCACATCGTCACCTCGCCCAGCGGGAAAGCCCGGAAGGCCTGATCAACGCAGCGCTCGGTGAGATCCTGCTCCGGGGCAACGAACCGAGCACGGCCCACGAGGCCGACGAAACCGGTATCTCCTTCTCGATGTCCGACCGAGGCGGAGGTGGCGTGTCTCGTGTCGGCCAGATCCGTCATCTCGTGGTCCGAGCCGAACTACCCGGCGTCGGCGAGCTCAGAGTGTGGAGCGACACCGATGCCGAGCGCCCCCGCTTCGATCGCCAGAAGTGGATGGGCGACAAAGTGACGACAGCGCTCGGCCAGACCCCCGACCCCGATGCCGCCATGTCATTTCTCACCACGATGGGCGAACACCTACAGACCAACCGCGAGGTGTTCAACGAACGCTCCGGCGACCTGGGATCGGGGTCCAACGGCGGGCCGCTCAGCTCGGATCCAACCTCCGAGCGGTGTGCCGCCACAGTCCTTGGCGTCACGAACGCCTTCGCCTCGCCGAACCTTTCCCGGTGACCGACGACCATGACAGTGGATTGGCGAGGCTCGAGGAGCTCGACCGCCGGTACCTGCGCGCCAACATCGCCATCGCCGTCTTGGTACCCCTCCAGTCACTGCTGCTCCTGGATGCCTACGGCATCTTGATCGTCATCTTCTCGGCAGTTCCGCTTGTGAGTGCGCTTCTCGGCCTCGTCGCGCTTCGCCAATGGCTCGGCCTGGTGCGCTGGTATGTGCTCCATCTGGGGCTCGTCAGCCTTGCCGCGGTCGGATCGGCGCTCCTCACTGGCGGTGCGGCGAGCCCGCTGTTCCAGATGCTGCCGGCCGCCGGTTTGCTCTGGGTCTCCTACTTTCCGGAACATCGCACCTCGGTCGCCGTCGCACCGGCGATGGCAGTGACCGTGGTCGCCTGGAGCTGGAGCACCGACCCGCTTCGCGTGCAGGAAGAGGTGCTGGTCATCTTGTCGACGCTGGTCGTGAGCCTCATCATCCCGCTGTTCGCAGTCAGACTCGTGGAGACCGAACTGCTCCATCGACGGCGCGCCGTCATCGATCATCTGACTGGTTGTCTGAACCGCTATGCGTTGGCATCGAGAACCGGCGAACTGCAGGCGCAGCTCGATCTCGTGGGCGAAACGGTCGGTGTGGTCATCTTCGACGTCGACCACTTCAAGCGAATCAACGACGCCTTCGGTCACAGTGCTGGCGACGCAGTCCTGCAGGATCTCACCTACGCCGTCCGCAAACGCCTCCGCCGGTTCGAGCTGTTCTATCGCCTTGGAGGTGAGGAGTTTCTCATTCTCCTGGCCGGCGCCGCCGAAGACGAGGCCATCCTGCTCGCTGACGCAGTGAGGGAGGCGGCCAGCACAGTGATCGTTGGCGACTCGCCGGTCACGGTGTCGTGTGGTGTGGCAATGGCGTCGCAAGATCGCAGCATCGACGAAGCGGTTCTGCGAGCCGACGAAGCGCTGTATCGAGCGAAGCACACCGGCCGCAATCGCACCGTGGCCCACGGGCGGGAGCACGATGGTCCGGCGATGCTCAGCGGACGGGGCCCAGACGACTGCTGAGCCAGCATCCGGGCGCTCGTGAAAGGACAGCAGGACACGGTTAGCGTGTCGGCTCATGCCCAAGCTCCAAGCCGCCGAGATCGTCGAGTTCCTGACTGAGCCTGGGCACCTCCTCCGGCTCGCCACCGTGGATGACGACGGCATGCCCCGCATCTCGCCGGTGTGGTGCACCTATCGCCGGTCTGACGACGGTCTCGGCTCGATTCTCTTCACTCCGCGTGAACGATCCGTCTTCTTCACCAATCTGCGGCGCGATCCTCGGATCGCCCTGTCGATCGACGAAGACGCACTCCCCTACCGCAAGGTCTCGGTCCAAGGGCAAGCGGAGATCGTGCATGACTTGGGCAACGACGATCTCTGGCGTGACACCTACCGAGAGATCGCGTGCCGCTTCATTCCGGAGGCCAACGCCGACGGGTACCTCGCCGCCACCTACGATCAGCCGCGAGCGCTTCTTTCGGTCGACCTGGATGACGCAGTGGTCACGAGCTGGCGGATGCCGGTCGAGGGCGAATCCGGCACCGGCATCTGGGCCGCCGCTTACTACGCCGAGGGATCTCAGATGAACCAGCGACTTGGCTGATTCCCGCTATCGGCCGTCGTTGCGGTCCGAGCACGACGCCGTCATCGCCAAGCTCGCCGTTCCAGCCCTTGGAACACTCATCGCCGAGCCCCTCTACGTCCTCACCGACACCGCCATCGTCGGCCGGATCGGCACCGACGAACTCGCCGGGCTCGCCCTCGCCAGCACGGTCCTCCTCACCGCTCATGCGGTCTTGATCTTCCTCGCTTACGGCACCACTGCCGCGGTCTCCCGACTGATCGGAGCCAACCAAATCCGTGATGCCGCGGACCGCTCGGTTCAGGCGCTCTGGCTTGCTGTTGGCTTCGGCATCGCGGTGATCGCCATCGTCACGGCGTTCGGCACCCCGCTCCTTCGATTGCTCGGAGGCGATGGGGCGGTGCTCGAGGCGGCTGAGCTCTACCTGGGTGTGAGCATCTGGGGATTTCCCTTCCTGCTGTTGATGATGAGCGCCGGCGGTTCGTTCTACGGCCGACAGAACACGGTCACCCCGCTGGTCCTCGCCGTAGCGGGAGCACTCGCCAACCTCGTCATCGAGGTCGTGCTGATCTACGGCTTCGGCTACGGGCTCGGAGCCTCAGCACTCTCAACCGTCATCGCCCAGTTCGTCACCGGCGTCATCGCTGTGGTGATCGTTCTCCGCTGGGCGGCAACCGAAGGCGTTGGACCCCGACCGAACTGGGCCACGATGCGAAGCCTTCTCAGCGCAGGCAAGGCGCTCGTCGTTCGAACCGTTGCACTTCGCGGGTCGTTCACACTGTCGGCGGCGATCGCCGCCCGCATCGGCGTGGCCGAACTCGCCGCCCATCAAGTCGTCTTGCAGGTGTGGGGAACGCTCGCCCTCGCTCTGGATGCTGTCGCCATTGCTGGGCAATCGCTCACCGGCAACTTCTTGGGTGCTGGCGACGTCGAACGGGCACGGGGTGCGGCCCGCCGGATGATCGAACTCGATGTGGTGTTCGGCATCGTGGCCGGGCTGGGCATCGTCGTCGCTCGCCAACCGATCGCCGAGCTCTTCAGCACCGACCCCGACGTCGTCGCCGTGACCGCCTTCATCCTGTTGTTCGTCGCAGCGCAGCAACCCATCAACAGCATCGTCTTCGCCCTGGACGGCATCTTGATCGGGGCTGGTGACCTGACGTATCTGGCCCAGACCATGGTCATCTCGACCGTCATCTTCGCTGGGCTCGCAGTTGCGGTGCTGCTCACTGGCGCTGGCCTCGGTTGGCTCTGGGCTGCCCTCGGGTGCTTCATGTTGCTCCGAGCGGGTTTCATGTGGCGTCGATGGCGAGACGACGTTTGGCTCGTCACCGGTGCCGGCTGAGCGGCTCAACCTGAGTGACACAGCGTTTCAGCTTCGATGAGCGGCGCGATGATCGAGGGATCGGCACGCTCGATGGCCACCGCAGCCACGCCGTCGGGGCCATTCCCCAAAGCACCGGCCAGATCGAGCGAAGCGAGCTCGCCCAACGCGTCGACCAGTCGCTCATTCCCGACATCGGCCGCAGCCGCCGCACCGTCTTCCAGCACCCACGCGTGGTGATCGACCAGTTCGTCGATCAGAGACTCCGACAATCCAACACCGACGCCGACCAACGGATCGGTCGCACCGATCAAGAAGAGACTCCGACACACCCGAGCCTCGGGCTCGATCGGGTCACAGCGACCGGCACGCACCGCGTTGACCACGGCAACCACGACCTGATGCCGTCCCTCGGCAGAAGCCAGGTCGGCATCGTCGAGTAGGCGGGCGCACTCGTGTTCGATCGCTGTCACGACGCTCGACGCAACCGGCCCGAGCACCAGCTCGGGTGCGGCCTGCGTCCGGCAACTCGTTGCGAGGGCGACCAGTGCAAGGGCAATGCGTACGAACATGAAACTTCCTCCGGTGGGCCGCACGATGGCGGCATCGACGCTTCGGGGGAAGTTCGTGCGTGCAGGATCCTACGGGGTCCACTCGACGGCGACCATGCCGACGATCTCGGGGCCAGCCGCCCCAGGCTGAACGAAGAGGTTGACCAGTCGCCAGCCGCTGCCGTCGTTGGCCGGATCGGTGAGCCGCACCACCGAGGCGCCGGCAAACCTGGCCGCAAGTGCTTCGTTCACCACGCTGTATGGAGACAGCTCCAAGATGGGCACGATGCCGACCTCGACAGCAGTCTCGGGGGCAAGCGCCACTCTGGTCGGCGAGAGCACTTCTCGCAGCGAGCCGACGAGCTCGCCAGACAGTGCAGGAGGCGGTGTGAACGACATCGTGTCCTGCCAGAACTCCGGCAGTGCGGCCTTGCCGCTCGTCGTCTCGACCAGATCGCTCGAAAGACCGAACGTGACACCGTCGGCACTCCATGGCATGGCGGCAAACGCTGCGTCATCGCCTCGCAGGCCATCGACGAACTGCCACCCGATGGCTTCGAGATCAGCATCACTGACCGCTTCGGCATCGGTCAGGTAGCGGGAGTTCACCCAGCCCCAATCCCGGCCATTCTCGAGCGGTTCAGGGAACCAGACGTTCCACCACTCCTGCTGACCCGACGCAGTCGGCTCGAGCCCGTAGCTGGGCTCCCCGTCACCAATGAACACCGAGAGAGCAGCACGCTTGTGAACGCTGCTCTCACCCGCAGGGAGAATGACGAGTTGGTCGCCATCGGTGCCGGGGAGACTTCGCACGACCAGGCCGCCGTCGGGGTCACCGGCGGGGATGTTCGTGACGCGGTATGCAGGATTCGCTCGTGGAGCATCGATCACGACCGGGACGGCCGCAAACGGATCGAGCGCGGTGTCAGTGCCGCCCGAAGACTGGACGACCACCCACGCTGGGCCTGACCCCGACACATCGAGTGTGGTGATGAAGGGCGCAACGACTCCAAGGCTTCCGGCGTTGGCGAAACCGCGGTTCAGCCACACACCGTCGCGGCTGGAAAAGAGCTCGACGTCGACCACGGCTTCGAAACCTTCGCCCTGGCCGGAAACAGTGAGGACCGATTCGGTGGTGGTCGACAACAGTGACGGCGACTCGATCACGATGCGAGGCGAGAGGGCTTGCACGACCACGTAGCCCGTCGTACCGTCCGGCATCTCGACAGACCCGAGCTGGAGCGTGGTGACATCGACCATGTCGCCTCCTTCGCTGAGGCGCGACACCAGGGCGAGGCCATCCTCGATCTCCCACGAGAAGTCTTCGCCTCCCCGCTGGATGAGACCGAGGAACGAGTTGATTGCAGTGCCTGGCGAGACCGATCGTGGTCCGAGGATGCCCGCCGGAGCAGGAGGAATGTCCGGTGGGGTGTTCGGCGTAGCTTCGCTCACCGACGAGCTTTCGTTGTTCGACGTTGCGGCGTCGACCTCATCGTTCAACGGCGGGAGTTCGTTGCTCACCTCAGCCGCTGATGGGTCGGTCGTCGACGACGGAACGGCGAGATCGATGTCGCCATCTCCGGCGCTGCGGAAGGTCATGGCACCAACGGCGCCGACCGCGACGAGCAGGGCTGCGGCGGCCAGCAGGCGAGGCGCCAACCGGGGCCGCAGCGCGGGCGGGCCAGCCAACCTGGCTTCGATGCGTTCCAAGCCATCAGCCGAGGGCTCGACCTGGTCGGCGTGATGGTGGAGTGCGGAGCGAAGATCGTCTTCGAGGGTCATGAGAGGTCCTCGTCAGTCGGCGCGATTGCGTCGAGCGGCGTGTCGGTTTCGAGTTCGATGGAGAGGGAATCGCCCAGGAGATCACCCAAGCGCTTCAGACCGCGATGGGCATGAGACTTCACCGAGCCCCGAGCGATGTCGAGCGTGTCGGCGATCTCGGCCTCGGAGAGATCGAGGTAGTAGCGAAGCACCAGCACCGATGCTTGCTTGTCCGGCAGTTGACGCAGCGCCTCGATCATCTGATCGTGCTCGGCACTGGCGACGCCAGCTTCTTCGGCAGCAGCCACCGGGCCGGGGGCATCCGGTGTGTGGGCTCGCCTGACCTGACGTTTGCGGAGTGCTGATCGAGCGCCGTTCAACACCATCGATCGCAGGTAGCCGAGCTCCTTGCCTGCTTCAATGCGATAGTCGCCGGCCACCAACTTGACGAAGGCGTCCTGCACGACTTCCTCGGCGGTCTCGCGGTCATCGACGCTGAACGACGCCAACCGAACCAGCGATCGATAGTGCTCGTGGTAGAGATCAGGCAAAGCAGCACGGAAGTCAGATGCCGACGGACCTGGCACGAGCGTCATGTCGGTGCTGTTCGACGCTTGGCCCTCAGCACGACGACGACGGCGGGCGCGACGCCCCGGCGCGTTCGAGCTGCTGGCGCTCTGTCCGCTTCCGTTGTCTTCCAACGCCATCACCTTCACATTGGACAGAGACGCCTCTGGCCCGAGATCGGTTTACCTGCGATCAGAATTTGGACAGGTTGTACGGACGGCGCTCGGTGAGCATGGCCTGATCGAGCGAGCGAAGCACCGCCCGATCACCGGTCACGATGCCAGCGTGGACCAGCTCCTGCAAGCGGTGATCACCCAGCAGGAGCATTCCGATCTGGGTTGGAGTGAAGGTGACAGCTGCGACCTCATCGGTGGCGGTCACGTTGGCGATGCCCTCGACGATCTCGACTCGCCATGGGCCTCGCTGATCCTCGAAGAGGTCGTCATCGATCGCAATCACGAAGACGCCGTCAGCGGCATAGGTACGGCTGGCCAGCAGCTCGACGATGTTCAACGGCCGGAGCCAGACCAGATCGTGCTGATCGACCACGTGCAGTTGCCGGGGGTCGAGCATGTGGTGCCGGGCCGGGAAATCAACCGGCCCCTCTGGCCAGCGGATGTTGCGTTGGAGTGGGATCTTCGTGGCGAATTCGAACAACGCGAGCTCGGTCGCCACCGACGCTCCGGACAACTCCCGAATGATGACGACGTCGTTGTTGACCCATGCTCCCTTCTCCTTCATCTCGTACAGGAGGTAGCCGTCAGGCTCGCCGTCAACGTCACGGTGCAACACGCCCAACTGCTTGCCGCCCCCACGCCAGACCTGCTTCTTCCCGACCACGCGCTTCCACCACTGAGCATCCCGGCTGCCGGTGCCGGGAACGGTCTGCGCCGCTGCGTCGTAAGCCGCTTGGAGAAGTGGGATACCGGCTTCGAGATCATGAACGAGTTCCAAGGATCCGGAATCATTCGGCGACTGACGAAACTGGGCGTGGTCTGGATCGACCTCGTAGCCGACCACGGTGGTGGCATGGCCGTAGCCGAACTGTCCGTAGATGCCGGCCTCAGATGCATTGAGGATTGACGCGGCGTGGCCTCGAGCTCGAGCACGATCCAGGTGCTCGGTCATCATCGATCGAAGAGCGCCGCGACCTCGCTTGGTCGAGTCGCCGCCCACCCCGGTCAGCGCCGCCACCGACACCGCACACCCACCCGGCAAGCTCAGGTCGAATTCGTACGCTGCGCAGGCACCGAGCACCTCGTCACCGTCCATCACGCCAATCCGAAAGTCGTACGGGGCTTCGATCGCGATCCTCGCCGCTTCTTCAGGCGTGGTCTCTTCCCAGGCCGAGCCGAACGAGGCCGACACCACCTGGTCGAAGGGTCGCCATTCGTCGTACGAGGTCGGAGTCACGATGCGATTCGCCATCACCGGAGTGTTGCGGACGCCAGCGCGAACGGTGGGACATTTGCACGATTCTCGGCTTCGTCTTGCCCCTGGGGCCAGGCCGAAGTAACAACAACGCCATGACCACGAGCAGCACCACCATCAATGACGTGACCGAACTGACTCGAGACGGCGATGTCGCCGTCATCACGCTCGATTCTCCCCCCGTGAACGCCCTCAGCTCCGTTGTTCGCGATGGCCTCTGGGAGGCCTTCCGCCAGGCAAACGAATCAGATGCCACCGCCATCGTGTTGATCTGCGCTGGCCGCACCTTCATCGCCGGCGCTGACATCACCGAGTTCGGTGGGGCGGCCAAGGGCAAGGGGCTGGGCGAAGTCCAGGCGATGATGGAGAGTTCATCGAAGCCCGTTGTTGCCGCCATCCACGGCACCGCCCTCGGCGGAGGGCTCGAGGTGGCGCTGTGCGCCCACTACCGAATTGCCGTGCCAAGCGCGAAGTGTGGGCTACCCGAGGTCAATCTCGGCCTCCTCCCCGGCGCCGGTGGCACCCAGCGCCTTCCTCGCATCGTTGGTCCGCAGAAGGCCTTGGAGTTCATGACTGCGGGCACTCATGTGCCCGCACCCGCTTGTCTCGAGATGGGCCTCGTCGACGAGCTCGCCACCGAGGGCAACCTCCTCGCCGATGCCGTTGCGTACGCAAACCGCCTCGTGGCCGAGAACCAGCCACTCAAGAAGGTCAGCGAAAACAACGAGAAGGTCACCGGGGTCGACATGTCGATCTTCGACGACTTCCGCACGTCCAAGGCCGCTCGCAAGTTCCGCGGCTTCTTGGCTCCCGAAGCCATCATCAAGACCGTCGAAGCGGCGGTCACCCTGCCGTTCGACGAAGGCATCGCCCGTGAGCGTGAACTGTTCGCCGGCCTGGTGTCGAGCCCGGAGTCCGCAGCCCAACGCTACGTCTTCTTCGCCGAGCGCCAGGTCTGGAAGATGCCTGACGTCCCCCGTGACACGCCCGTCCTTCCCGTAGAAACCGTCGGCATCATCGGTGCTGGCACCATGGGCGGGGGCATCGCGATGAACTTCGTCAATGCTGGCATTCCCGTCACCATCGTGGAGACCAAGCAGGAGGCCCTCGATCGCGGCCTCGGCGTCGTGCGAGGCAACTACGAGCGCAGCTCGAAGAACGGGCGCTTCCCAATGGAGGAAGTCGACCGCCGCATGTCCATGATCACTGGCTCGCTCAGCCTCGAGGACCTCGCCGATGTCGACATGGTGATCGAAGCCGTGTTCGAGAACATGGACGTGAAGAAGGACATCTTCGGGAACCTCGATCGCATCTGCAAGCCCGGCGCAGTGCTCGCTTCCAACACCAGTGCACTCAACATCGACGAGATCGCATCGGCCACCACCCGGCCAGAGTCGGTCATCGGCATGCACTTCTTCTCGCCGGCCAACGTCATGCGGTGTCTCGAAGTCGTTCGGGCCGATCACACCTCGCTCGAGGTCATCAACACCGCCATGCAGACAGCCAAGAAGATTGGCAAGCTCGGTGCCCTCGTCGGCGTCTGCCCCGGTTTCGTCGGTAACCGTCTTCTCGCCAAGCGCACGCAACAAGCGCAAGCCATGCTCGACGAGGGCGCCATGCCGTGGGAGGTCGACCGTGCCCTCTACGAATTCGGCTTCGCCATGGGCCCATTCCAGATGAGCGACCTCGCCGGCCTCGACATTGGTTGGTCGGCCGACAAGTCCACCGGCTCGACGATTCGTGAGCGTCTGTGTGAGCTCGACCGTCGCGGCCAGAAGACCAGCGCTGGCTACTACGACTACGACGAAAACCGCACGCCGTCACCGTCGCCGGTCACTGAAGAGATCGTGAAGGAGTTCGCGGCCAAGTCAGGCAGGGCGGCCAAAACCTTCACACAAGAGGAGATCATCGAGCGTCTCGTCCTGCCCATGGTCAACGAGGGCGCCAAGATCCTCGAAGAGCAGAAGGCGATGCGGGCGTCGGACATCGACATGATCTGGATCACTGGCTACAACTGGCCGGCCTACCGCGGCGGACCGATGCACTACGGCGATCAGATGGGTCTCGACAAGGTGCTCGCTCGCCTGAAGGAGCTCCAGGCCGAGCAGGGCGACTTCTGGAAGCCAGCCGCACTGATCGAGAAGCTCGCCGCCGAAGGCGGCACGTTCGCCGCCGTCCCCGCCACCCCCATCAAGGTGAACGCGTCGGCCTGACGGCCCTTTGGCAGTTGGGATGGGTCGGACCCTCCCAACTCTTGGCGAACCAGCGGGAGTTGTGAGCGCCAGCGAGCGCGTGCCCTTCGGGCACTTGGAGTTGTTCGCGGTGCTCACAACATCCCGACTCCGGTATCGCCAAAGGCCCTTCAGGGCCGACGCGATAACAGGATCTGGTTGACGATCTTGCCGTCGGCTTGACCCTTGGTGGCCTTCATGATCTGACCGGTGAAGAAGCCCTGCATCTTTCCGCGGTCTTTGTCGTCGCCGTTGCAGAAGCGATCCCATTGCTCGGGGCTGTCGGCGATCAACTCATCGATGAGCCCTTCGAGCTCTGAGGTGTCCATGGCTTCGAAGCCCATGTCGGCGGCGATCTCGGCCGGGCTCTTCGCTGACCCAACTGTCATCTCGGCCAGTACCGCCTTGGCCTGCGTCGAGGTGAGGTCCCCGCCGGTCTCGAGTGTGACCAGGTCGGCAAAGCGAGCCGGGTCGAGCTCGTCAGCCCCTTCGTCGAGCGACAGGTTGTTGATGGCGTGATTGATGGCCTTCGTGCCGTCAGCACCAGCCTCGATTGCCCCACTCACGAGCCAGTCGAGGCCCTTCTCGACGACGAGCGCTGCCTGCTCGGGCGCAGCACCGTGTCCGATCAGCCCGGCACGTCGTTCTCGGGGCAATACGGGCAGCGAGGCTCGGATCTCCTCGATCCATTCGGGCGACGGATCGACCGGCACCAAGTCGGGATCAGCGAAGTAACGGTAATCCTCGGCCTGCTCCTTGGAGCGTCCGGCGCGCGTACGACCACCCTCTTCGTCCCAGTGGCGAGTCTCCTGCATCGGGCGTTCGCCCGACTCGTAGAGATCGACGTGGCGCTGCGCCTCGTAGAGGATCGCTCGGCCGAGCGACCGCAACGAGTTGACGTTCTTCACTTCACAACGAGTGCGCAACTCATCAGAGCCGGCAGGTCGGACCGAGATGTTGGCATCGACTCGCATCGAGCCCTCTTCGAACTTGCCGTCCGAGACCGCTGTTGCAATCAGAATCTGCTGGAGCTCGGCGACGTAGGCCTTGGCTTCCTCAGGACCGCGAATGTCGGGGTGCGACACGATCTCGAGCAGTGGAACGCCAGCGCGGTTGTAGTCCACCAGCGAATAACCGGCATCGTGGATGCGACCGGACTCACCAACGTGGGTGCTCTTGCCGGTGTCCTCTTCCATGTGGGCCCGCTCGACCCGCACGCGGTAACCGGAGGGCAGATCGATCCAACCACTGATGTTCAGCGGGCGGTCGTACTGACTGATCTGGTAGTCCTTCGGCATGTCCGGGTAGAAATAGTTCTTCCTCGCGAACACGCAGCGCTGCACCGTGCAGTTGAGCGCCAATCCCAGGCGGATCGACAGCTCGACCGCCTTGCCGTTGACCACCGGCAGCGTGCCGGGAAGGCCGAGGCACACCGGGTGCACGTTCGAGTTCGGCTCGCCGCCGAAGTGGTTGCGGGCGGGCGAGAACATCTTGGTTTCGGTGGCCAGCTCGGCGTGGACCTCGAGCCCGATCACCATCTCCCAGCCATCGGACAACGACGTCTCTTCCCTGGGCACGTCGGACTCGATGCGCCACGCATCGAGCATCGTGCTGGACACGGGTTGTTCGATCTCGGTTGCGTCGGTCATGACACACCTCCATTCGCTGCTTCGAGCACTGCGCTGACGGCCATCAATCGAGCCTCGCTCATGAGTGGACCGAGCACCTGTACGCCAACGGGAAGATTGTCCCGTCCGGTGCCGAAGGGCACCGAGATTGCCGGGTGGCCGGCGAGGTTCGACGGAATGGTGGCAACATCGTTCAGGTACATCGACAGCGGGTCGTCCTTCGATCCAAACGGGAAGGCGACGCACGGCGAGGTGGGTGACAACAGCACGTCGTAGTCCTGGTAGGCCCGCTCGAAGTCGTTGATGATCAACGTGCGGACCCGTTGGGCCTTGCCGTAAAAGGCATCGTGGTAGCCAGCGCTGAGTGCGTAGGTGCCGAGCATGATGCGGCGCTTCACCTCTGGCCCGAAGCCAGCGGTTCGCGACGCCTTCATCATCCCTGCGGTGTTCGCCGCTCCGTGTTCACGATGGCCGTAGCGAACACCGTCGTAGCGAGCGAGGTTCGACGACGCTTCGGCCGGAGCGATCAGGTAGTACGCCGACAGTCCGTAGATCGACGAAGGCACCGAGACTTCGCCAACCTCGGCCCCGGCAGCTGCCAGTGCATCAGCGGCGGCTCGGGTCTGGGCCAGCACCTCTGGCTCGAAGCCCTCAGCCATTTCGCCAGTGCCCATCAACTCGGTGATGAGACCGACCCGCAGGCCGGCGACGCCGTCGTCGAGGTGTGGCACCGTCGGCTCGATCACCTGAGGGATCGAGGTTGAATCGCGGCGATCGTGGCCGGCGATGACATCGAACAGGGTGGCGGTGTCGGCCACGGTCTTGGTGAACGGGCCGATCTGATCGAGTGAGGATGCGAAGGCGATCAGGCCGTAGCGGCTGACCGCTCCGTAGGTCGGCTTGAGTCCGACAACACCGCAGAGGGCGGCGGGCTGGCGGATCGAGCCACCGGTGTCGGACCCGAGTGCGAGCGGTGCGTACCCGGCAGCGACAGCCGCTGCGGAGCCTCCGGACGAGCCACCGGGGACCAAGCTCGTGTCGAGTGGGTTCTTGGTCGGCCCGAATGCGGAGTTCTCGGTGGATGAGCCCATGGCGAACTCGTCCAGATTGGTCTTGCCGATCATCACCGAGCCAGCGGTGGCGATCTTCTCGACGGCGGTGGCGTCGTATGGCGGCTTCCAGCCTTCGAGGATCTTGGACGAGCAAGTGGTGGGGATGCCCCGGGTGCACATGTTGTCCTTGACCGCGATCGGCACACCGGCAAGCGGGCCGACGTTCTCGCCAGCGGCAATGCGCTGGTCAATGGCCGCGGCAGCAGCACGGGCCTCGTCGGCCAGGACCTCGTTGAAGGCGTGGACTTCAGATTCGGTTGCGTCGACCACAGCGAGGTGGGCTTCGAGCACGTCGACGGCGCTCACCTGGCCTGCGTTGACGGCTGCGGCGATGTCGACCGCTGTGGTGGGGAGCTCAGCGCTCATCACATTTCCTCCCCGAGGGCCGGCGGCACCTTGAACTGGTGGTCCTCAGCATCCGGGGCCATGGCGAGCGCTTCGTCTCGGACGTCAGCTGACTCGACGACGTCTTCGCGGAAGATGTTGATCAACGGATACGGATGATGCGTCGGCGGCACATCGTGAACGTCGAGCTGCTCGATGTCGTTCGCATGCTCGAGAATCGCCGCGAGCTGTGGGGTGAAGCTCCGGAGTTCTTCGTCGGAGAGTTCAAGCATGGCGAGGTCGGCAACCTCCGCCACATCGTCCACATTCAGGACGTGGGGTTCATGGTCAGGCACGCTCGTCAAGCTATCGCCGCAGTTCGCTCCGCTCACGCCGGGCGCCTCGCTCACTGACGGAGTTGCTCGCTGACGCTCTCGCCGTTCGCTTCGCTCACTAACGGAGTTGCTCGCTGACGCTCTCAACTCCCAAATGTTGCCGCCGTTCGCGCCGAAGACCTGACCTCAGGTGTACGGATCGTCGGTGAGCGGCTCCTGCCACCATTCGTCGGGCGCAGGCTTCCAGTCAGGATCTGGATGGATGCAATCGACGGGGCAGACCGGGAGGCACTTGTTGCACGCAGAACAAAGCTCGGGGATGATCACGACATCGATGCTGTGATTGAAGATGGCACCGAGCGGCTTCGGGCAGGCCCGGAGGCAGGCGTCGCAGTTGATGCACTCGTCCATGTCGATCATCAATGGTGGGTTCTTCCACACCGGATTGCGCTCACGCGACTCGATGCGTTGTTGCCGGCCGGTCTTTCGCTCAGCTGTGGCTCCCATCGATCGAAGCTAGCTCAGGCAGCCCAACCGACGAAAGCGTCGCCCTCACTTCACTTGGGAGGGGTCGGGTCCTCCCAAGTGTTGGACGAGGAGGAGTTGGGAGGACCCGACCCCTCTCAAGTGAAGCCAACGGCGTCTTGGCGTTAGAGTTGGCGGCCGTTCGCCCTCGTGACCCGGAGCTCGTGTGACCACTTCTCAGCCATTTCTCTCCGACGCATGGATCGAGAATGCCCGTGCGCTTCGTGAGGAGTTCGACGATCAGATTCCCGAGCCGCCCATGGCGGTCAAGATGAACGTGATCGTCACCGACATCGGACATCGCGACGACGGCCAACTCGATGGCCACATCGACACTTCTGGCGGCGAGGTCATCATCGAGAACGGCCACCTCGATGAACCGGAACTCACCGTCACCGTCGACTACGCCACCGCCAAGGCAGCGTTCGTCACCCGCGACCCACAGGCGGTGATGCAGGCATTCTTCGCCGGCAAGATCTTGGTCGAAGGTGACTTCTCTCGACTGATGGCCCTGCAGGCCGAGCAACCGAACGACGCAGCGATCGAGATGTACAAGCGGCTCTCGGCAATGACTTCAGACGACTGAGACTTCAGACGACTGAGACCTCTCGTTCGTCCTCGGGTTGCGTCGGCGCTGGCAACGTCAGGGACACCAGCACGCCAACGATGGCGATGCCGGTGGCAACGAAGAACGCCACCTGGTAGCTCGAGATGACGGCATCGAATGCACTCCGACTGATGAAGGCACCATCGAGGTTCTCTGTGTCTGCACCATCGAGCGCATCTCCTTCAACGCTGGACTGGATGGCCTGCAGGATCTGCACCCCGACGACCAGGCCAACCTGCTGGAGCATCTGCTGGGCTGCTCCGGCGACGCCCAGATCTTCTTCGGCCACGCTGTTCGCCACGGTTGCGGTGAGAATCGGCGCCGCCGCACCCATCCCCAGACCAGCGAGGCCGAGCGCCACCGCCACGGTCACCAGTGACGTTCCTTCTCCGGACAGACCTAGCAGCAACATCGACACCACGATGGAGCATCCGCCAGCGAACACCAGGAACCGCTCGCCAACGCGGCGAACCAGTCGACCGGTGACCGGGCCCATCAACGAGAACATCAGCGGTCGGGCAATGATCACCCGGCTCGTGATGGCTGCGGTTGCCCCGAAGGCCACACTCTGCAACATCAACGGAGCAAGCACGAAGCTGCCCATGTACGCCGCGAACAACAGGGCCAGCGTCAGCGTGGGGATGACGAAACCCCGCATCCGCCAGTAGTGCGGTGGGATCAACGGATGATCCGAGCGATTCTCGATACGAGCGAACACGGCGATCGCCACGACGCCAGTCACAGCGAAGATCAACACCAACGGAGCGAATGGCCCGTCTGCAGCCAGGGTCACCGCAACCAACACGCTGCCGACACCAACGCCAAGGGTTGTCGCGCCGGGAAAGTCGAAGGCGGCAGCCTTCTGCCGAGTGGTTTCGGGGAGGATGAACGCGGCGAGCAGCATCGCCAGGAACACCAGGGGTGCTTGCCCGATGAAGACCCACCGCCAGTCGATCTGATCGATGATGAAACCGCCGGCGACCACACCGATGACGGGTGAACCCGCTCCCACGAAGGACCACCAACCCAAGGCCACCGTGCGATCGCTCGGAGCGAACAATCGGTTGATGAACGCCAACGCTGCGGGACCGATCGCTGCGCCACCGACAGCGGCGAGCAGACGGAACACCACGAACGATCCTGCCGACCACGAAGCAGCGATCAACACGGTGAACAGCGCGTTGACGGTCAGCCCGAAGAGAAAGACCATGCGGTGGCCACGTTGATCGCCCAACTTGCCGAAGGTCGGGCCGAGCACGGCGCTCACCAGGATCGGGCCGGTCACCGCCCACACGATCGTAGCTTGCGACGTTTCGAACTCACCAGCGATCTTGGGCACCGCCACCGCAATGGCCGTGACGCTGAGGTTCACCATGAACATGGCCGTCAGCACCACCGCAAGAGCGATCGATGCAAAGCTGTCCTTGGCCTGCGCTCGACGAGCGACCCTCCGCCTGGTCTTGATCAGCCCGAGTGGGATGATTGGAACCGGGAAGTTGCCGGAACCGAAGCGGACCCATGAAGCGAGCCGTTTGCCTTCGCTGTCATCGTCCTCGAATGGAGGCAGAAGGGGGCGACGACTCACTGACGAAATCCTAGGCGGCCAAGCAACAACTCAGCCCATTGAGGCTGGTCGTGCCGGACTACTCCTTGGCCAACTTGGTTTCAGCCAGCACAGGAAGGATCTTCTCGCCATACGTTGCAAGCGTGTGGTCCTTGGCATCGTGCTGCAAGTACACGCTGAACTGGTCAACGCCGAGCTCGCGAAGCTCGGCCAGCTTCTCGAGATGCGCCTCGACCGGCCCCAGCACGCAGAAGCGATCAACGATCTCGTCGGGCACGAAGTCGGCATGTGTGTTGCCGGCTTGGCCGTGCTGGTTGTAGTCGTAACCCTGGCGGCCCTTGATGTAGTCGGTCAGGGCTTGGGGCACCGACGAACTGTCGCCGTACCGATCGACGATGTCGGCGACGTGATTCCCCACCATGCCACCGAACCACCGAACCTGGTCTCGGGCGTAGGCCAGATCATCCCCGATGTACGCTGGGGCGGCGATGCACATCGTGATGTCATCCGGGTTGCGACCTGCGTCGGATGCACCGGTTCGCACTGCCTCGATCATCCACTTCACGATCGACGGATCAGCCAACTGGAGGATGAAGCCATCGCAGGTTTCGCCGATCAGCTTCAGCGCCTTCGGGCCGTAACCGGCACCCCACATCTCGAGCTCGCTCTTGGCGGCCCATGGAAGCGTGATCGTCGAGCCGTTGTATTCGGTACTGCGTCCGTTGGCGAGGTCGCCGATGACTTTGATCGACTCACGCCACGTCTTGAGCGTGGTGGGCTTGCCGTTCGTGACCCGGACCGCTGAGTCGCCCCGACCGATGCCGCACACTGTTCGGTTGCCGTACATCTCGTTCAACGTGGCGTAGGTCGACGCCGTGACGGTCCAGTCGCGGGTTGCCGGATTGGTGACCATCGGCCCAACGATGATGTTGCGCGTCTCCGCCAGGATCTGGGAGTAGATCACGTACGGCTCTTCCCAGAGAATGTGAGAATCGAACGTCCAGACGTGGCTGAAGCCGTAGCTATCTGCCCGCTTGGCCAAGTCGATGACGCGAGCTGCGGGTGGGGTGGTTTGCAATACAACACCAATGTCCATGAACGTCTCCTGTTCGTTGATTTCCAACTGGGCGATTTCCGTTGCGATTGTCAGCGGGTTTCGGGGAAACCGAGGTCGATCGTGCTCGACGCAGGGTCGGGCCAGCGGCTCGTGACGACTTTGCCTCGGGTGTAGAAGTTGATGCCTTCGGGCCCATACATGTGAGAGTCGCCGAAGAGGCTGGCCTTCCAGCCGCCGAAGCTGTAGTAGCTGACCGGCACCGGAACAGGCACGTTGACCCCGACCATGCCGACTTCGACGTCGAACTGGAATTGACGGGCAGCGCCACCGTCACGGGTGAAAATGGCTGTGCCATTGGCGAACGGGTTGGCGTTGATGATGTCGAGCCCGTCCTGGTAGCCAGCGACTCGCACGACGCTGAGCACCGGCCCGAAGATCTCGTCGGTATAGCAGGACATCTCCGTGCTGACGTTGTCGAGCAGCGTGGGGTTGACGAAGAAACCGTCAGCGGGGATGTTCTCGCGGCCATCGACCACCACGGTGGCCCCTTCGCCAGGCGCAGCGTCGATGTAGCCCTTGACCCGATCGCGTGATTCCGCAGTGATGAGCGGACCCATCTCGTTGCCCGGCTGGTCCCCTGCGCCAACGGTGACCGACGGGATCCGGTTGGCGATCTCGGCGACAAGCTCGTCGGCGATGCCCTCGGCGGCAAGCACGACGCTGATGGCCATGCATCGCTCACCGGCGGAGCCGTAGGCCGCACCGATCGCGGCATCGGCCGCCATGCCGACGTCGGCGTCGTTGAGCACGAGCATGTGGTTCTTTGCACCACCGAGGGCCTGCACTCGCTTGCCTTGTGCGGTGCCCGTTTCATAGATGTACTTCGCGATCGGCGTCGACCCCACGAAACTGACCGCCGAGATGTCGTCGTGTTCGAGAATGCAATCCACGGCGACTTTGTCGCCCTGCACCACGTTGAAGCAGCCGTCGGGAAGCCCGGCCTTCGCCAGGAGTTCGGCGATGAGCATCGTCACCGACGGGTCCTTCTCGCTGGGCTTCAGCACGAAGGTGTTGCCGCACGCCAGTGCGTTGGCGAACATCCACATGGGGACCATGGCCGGGAAGTTGAAGGGCGTGATGCCGGCGACGACGCCGAGCGGCTGACGGATCGAGTAGACGTCAATGCCGGATGCCGCTTGTTCTGAGTAGTCGCCCTTGATCAGTTGCGGGATACCGCAGGCGAACTCGATGTTCTCGAGACCACGAGCGACTTCACCCATCGAGTCGCTGAGGACCTTGCCGTGCTCGGCAGTCAAAAGCGCAGCGAGTTCGGAACGATTGGCATCGACGAGTTCGCGCATCCGGAACAAGATCTCGGCCCGCTTCGACAGAGACGTTGCCCGCCACGCCGGGAAGGCTGCTTTGGCCGCAGCAACGGCAGCATTGACTTCGTCGACCGAGGCGAGGTCGACCGCTGCGGTTTGCACCCCGGTGGCTGGGTTGTAGACCGCAGCGTTGCGGCCCGACGTTGAGGGAACGACGGTGCCGTCGATCCAGTGACTGATGCGGTCCATGAGGAGCCTCGTATTCATTGTTGACGTTGGCGGCCTTCGGCAGATTCCTGCCTCAGTCGGATCTAGTGGAGGCGGATCTAGTGGAGGTAGGTCGACAGTCCGCGCTTGACGTACTTGCCATGCCCCTTGCGGCCCTTGAAGGTGTCGTCTTCGACAACGACCATGCCTCGGCTGAGCACGGTGTCGACACCACCATCGATCACGAACCCCTCGTAGGCGGAGTGATCCATGTTCATGTGGTGCTTGTCGTTGATGCCGATCTTGGTCTTCTTGTTGGGATCCCAGATCAGAACGTCGGCGTCACAACCAGGTTCGAGCACGCCCTTCTTGTCGAGACCGAACATACGAGCGGGCGTGGTCGAGCAGGTTTCGACCCATCGTTCGAGAGTGATCTCGCCAGCCACGACGCCCTGATAGATCAGCTCCATGCGGTGCTCGACACCGCCGATGCCGTTCGGAATGGCGGAGAAATCACCGATGCCGAGTTCCTTTTGGTCCTTCATGCAGAACGGACAGTGATCGGTGGAGACCACGGCCAACTCGTTCATACGAAGGCCCTTCCACAGATCGCTCTGGTGATGTTCGTGCTTGGAACGCAACGGCGTCGAGCAAACCCACTTGGCTCCTTCGAAGCCCGGCTGCATCAACTGATCTTCGAGCGAGAGATAGAGGTACTGAGGACAGGTCTCGGCGAAGACGTTGTAGCCAGCGTGCTGCGCTGCAGCGACCTCTTCGAGCGCTTCAGATGCGGACATGTGGACGATGTACAGCGGCACGTTGCCGGCGACCTTGGCGAGCTGGATGGCTCGGTGGGTTGCCTCGGATTCCATGGCGGCTGGACGAGTGAGCGAGTGGTACATCGGGTCGGTCTCGCCCCGCGCCAGCGCCTGCGAGACCAATACGTCGATCGCGATGCCGTTCTCGGCATGCATCATGATCATGGCGCCAGATTCCGACGCGTTCTGCATGGCCCGCAGGATCTGACCGTCGTCTGAGTAGAAGACGCCGGGGTAGGCCATGAACATCTTGAAGCTCGTGATGCCTTCGTGCTCGACGAGGTAGGACATTGCGTCGAGCGAGCTCTCGTCGACGCCACCAATGATCTGGTGGAATCCGTAATCGATCGAGCATTCACCAGCGGCCATCTCGTGCCAGGTAGCCAAGCTCTCTCGAACGTCGTTGCCTTGGGTCTGCACGGCGAAGTCGACGATGGTGGTGACGCCGCCCCAGGCAGCAGCGACCGTGCCGGTGTTGAAATCGTCGGACGCAGCGGTGCCACCGAAGGGCAGCGACATGTGGGTGTGAACGTCGATGCCACCAGGCACCACGTACTTGCCCGTGGCATCGATGGTGCGCTGCGGTGCGACGCCCATGACCGTCGCCAGACCGGGTTCGAGGATGGCGGCGATCGATTCACCGTCGATCAAGACGTCAGCGAGTCGACGGCCGACTGCAGAAACAACGGTGCCACCGGAGATGAGTGTGAGTGCCATCGATCAGCCCTCCACCAGCTCGCCGTACGCCTCGGGGCGACGGTCTCGATAGAACTGCCAGCCGTCCCTGACCTCTCGAATGAGATCGAGGTCGAGGTCTCGAACGACGAGTTCCGGATTGTGGGCATCGCCCTTCTCCCCCACGTATTGACCCCGTGGGTTCACGAAGTAGCTCTGGCCGTAGAAGTCGTTGTCACCCAGGTCTTCGATGCCGACGCGGTTGATGGCGCCGACATAGTACATGTTTGCACAGGCCGCAGCGGGCTGCTCGATGCTCCAGAGGTACTCACTGAGTCCGCGATGTGTGGCCGACGGATTGAAGACGATTTCGGCACCGTTGAGGCCGAGCGCTCGCCAGCCCTCGGGGAAGTGGCGGTCGTAACAGATGTACACGCCGACCCTGCCGACAGCGGTTTCGAAGATCGGGTAGCCGCCATTGCCCGGCTTGAAATAGAACTTCTCCCAGAAGCCCTTCACCTGTGGGATGTGCTGCTTGCGATACTTGCCGAGGTACGTACCATCAGCGTCGATCACCGCAGCAGTGTTGTAGTAGACGCCCGGTTGTTCGATCTCGTACATGGGTAGTACGAGCACCATGTTGAGTTCCTTGGCGAGCGCCTGGAACCGCTTGGTGGTCGGGCCGTCCGGGATGTACTCGGTGTACTCGTAGTACTGCTCTTCCTGCACCTGACAGAAGTAGGGCCCGTAGAAGAGCTCCTGGAAGCACATGATCTGCGCGCCTTGAGCCGCCGCTTCGCGCGCCGCCTCTTCGTGCTTGACAATCATCGATTCCTTGTCGCCGGTCCAATCGGTTTGGAGCATGGCGGCTGTGACGACTCTGGACATGAGGGACCTCGTTGCTACTGGTTGGAAGACAGGTTGAAGGACGGACGGGTCGAGACAGATCAGTTGAGTGAGGCGATGGTTGCATCGAGAACGTCGGCAAGTTCATCGATTTCGGTTTCGGTGACGTTGAGCATCGGAGCGATCCGGATGACGTTGCCGTAGAGCCCGCCCTTGCCAACGAGCAAGCCACGTTCCTTGCAGCCATCGGCGATGGCGACGGCCTTCGCCGAGTCCGGATGCAGACCACCTTCTTGGACCGTCTCGATCGCGAGCATGAGGCCGCGACCTCTGACTTCACCGATCCAATCGACGCCCTCGGCGGTCTTCTGTAGCCGTGCCATCAGGCGGTCACCCATGGCCTTCGCATTGCCCTGGAGATCGTGCTCGAGCACGTAGCGCAGCGTGGCCCGACCGGCGGCTGCCGCGAGCGGATTTCCGCCGAAGGTCGAGAACGACGTGACCTTGATCGTGTCCATCACCTCGGCTCTGGCAACCACGCCAGCCAGGCCGACACCGTTCCCGACGCCCTTGGCGAACGTGAGCATGTCCGGCGTGATGCCATGCGCCTGATAGCCCCAGAAGTGATCACCGGTACGACCCCACCCGGTCTGGACCTCATCGCTGATGAAGAGGATCTTCCTGCTCTCGAGGATCTTGCCCATCTGACCGAAGAAGCCGTCTGGCGGCACAGCGAAACCGCCGACGCCCTGGATCGGCTCGGCGATGAGGCAGGCATGACCGCTGTCGGCCGACGTCATGTCGATGATTTGTTCGAGATCGTTGCAGCACGCTTCGGTGTAGGCGTCGTCATCGAAGTCGCGGAAGGGGCTGCGCAGGCGGTAGCCGCCCTGCACGAAGCTGACGTCGAGCCCTGACACGCTGGTTGCTGACCACGACGAGTGCGACGTGATGGCCTGCGTGGTGAACGAGCGGCCGTGGTAGCTGTTACGCATGGCCAAGACCTGGTTGGACTTGCGATACGAGGTCGCCAGCAGCAGCGCCGTGTCATTCGCTTCGCTGCCCGAAGCGGTGAAGAACACCCGAGCGTCGGGGATGCCAGACACCGCGGCGATCTCTTCAGCGAGCGCGATCATCTCCTCATTCAAGTAGAGCGTCGAGGAGTGGATGACCTTGGCCGCCTGTGCCTGCAGACTGGCGGTGACCTCAGGATGGTTGTGACCGATCATCGTGGTGAGCACGCCGCCGAAAGCGTCGAGATAGCGGTTGCCCTCGAGGTCCCACACGTAGCTGCCATCGCCATGATCGATCGAGATCGGGGCGGTTCCGTGGAGGGGGCCGAGCCACGACGGGAACACGGCTTTGTAGCGTTCGGCGAGTTCGTCGGTGGTCGTCATGGAGCGAACCTATGTGTCACAACCCTGGCACACAAGCACCTCTTTGTTGTATACAGAATTGTTCATGCAGCGAAACACGTCGTCGGCGAAGCATTCGTCGAACCTCACGACGTTGATCGTCGAGCACTGTGCTGGTCGCACGTCGAAAGACATTGCGGCATCGATCGGCATGCTCGTGAGCCGTGGCGACCTCCAGCCTGGCGACCAACTCCCGACAGTACGAGCCCTGGCCGATCAGCTGCAGGTCAGCTCGAGCACGGTGTCAGATGCGTGGCGCCGTCTGGCTGACCATGGCGTGATCACCACCGCCCGAAGGAACGGCACGACCATTCGGGCGGCCCGAGCCGACATGAGCGGACGCTTCTGGAAGGTTCCGGCCAGCGCAGCCAGCGGCACCCTCGACCTCAGTACTGGCACCCCAGACACCCAGCTCTTGCCATCGCTGGCCTCGATCATCAGCCAACTGCCGACCGACATCGCCATCACGTCGTACATCGACCGCCCCGTGTTGGCCGACCTCGAGGCGGCGTTGCACGACCGGTGGCCATTCCCCGCCGAGGCGATCACCGTGCTCGATGGAGCCCTCGACGCGCTCGATCGTCTCATCAACGCCACCGTTTCGTTCGGCGACACCGTGGTGGTCGAGGATCCGACCTTCCCCCCGATTCTCGACATGTTGGAACGGGCAGGGGCCCACATCTGCGGGGTTCCCGTGGATGCTGAAGGCATCCAGCCCCGAGCGCTGCAAGAGGTGCTCGCCAGCAAACCCAAGCTGGCCATCCTCCAACCAACGGCCCAGAACCCCACCGGCGTCTCGATGTCCCCACGCCGGGTCGCCGCCATCGCCGACCTGTTTCGAGCGCTTGCTCCCGACACTTGGATTCTCGAAGATCACCACATCGGCGACCTCGCGACTGACGGGATCGTCACGCTCGGGTCCCATCTTCCCGATCGAGTCGTCCACATTCACAGCTTCTCGAAGTCGCACGGTCCTGACCTGCGCATTGCAGCGGTCGGAGGTGCGGCGGGGCCGATCAACGAGGTGATCGACCGGAGACGGCTCGGTCCGTCGTGGACCAGCCGCCTCATCCAACATGTCCTGCTCACCATGATGAGCAGCGCCGAGGTGGTCGACATCGTGGGCATCGCTGCCGAGACATATGCCGCTCGACGAGCAGCCTTGGTCGACGGACTCGGTGCGGGAGGTGTGACGGTGGGTGACCCCGAAGGGCTGAATCTTTGGGTGCCAGTTGCCGACGGCCAGCGCGCCGTCGTCGCACTCGCGCTCGACGGGATCGGGGTCGCCGCTGGCTCACCCTTCCAGCTCGATACGCTCGTGCCGACCCGGCATCTCCGCGTCAGCATCGGCAACGCCCGCCGAGACCACGGACGCATCATCGACGCGATCACCAAGGCGGCAAGATGACGACCAACAGCGGCGACAGGGTTGGGCGATCTCCTACGATCCGATCGTGGAACTCGACATGAATGACCTCGGTGCTGACGATCTCGAACTGATCGAGTTCGCTCGACGCGTTGCCGAGGAGCAGTCGGACGATCTGATCCACACCGTCGGCGCTGCGGTGAGAGCAACTGACGGATCGATGCACGGCGGTATCAATCTCTTCCACTTCACCGGAGGCCCGTGTGCCGAGCTCGTCGCCCTCGCAACCGCACGAACGAACGGGGCGAGAGACCTCACGACCATCGTGGCGGTCGGAAACAATGGGCGTGGTGTCGTGTCGCCGTGCGGTCGAGATCGCCAGGTGCTCTTCGACTACCACCCCGGCATCCGGGTGATCGTGCCGACGCCGGATGGCGATCGCAGCATCGCCATCACACGCCTGCTCCCCCACAGCTATCGCTGGGAACCCTCGGCCTAGCGAACGAAGCCTCAGTTCCTGCGAGTGAAGATGATGATGTCAGCGCCCTTGCGGAGCGACTCGCCAGCTGGCGGGTCGGTGGCGATCACATCACTGTTCGGCGGGCCATCGGTGTCGCTCACCACAAAGCCAAGAGCCGTCAGCTCATCTGCGGCGTCGCTGGCGCTCATGCCCGACACGTTGGGCACCAAGATGAACGGCAACCCGAGCGAGATCGTGATGGTGACCTCGCCGCCTCGCTCGATCGTCGCCTCAGGAGTCGGGTCGTTGCCGATGACTTGGCCCAGCGCCACGGTGTCGCTGTAGGCCTCGGCAATCACCGCGACGAGCCCGAGCTCGAGCAGGGCTGCCTCTGCCTCGGCTTGACTTCGGCCCGCCAGGTTCGGAACAATTCGAGGCTCGGGCCCAGCGCTGACGACCACGTCGACCCGAGTGCCGGTCTCGACCTGCACGAGCGGATCAGCCGATGAGCTGATGACCTGCCCCTCCGGGACCTCTTCGTCGAAGGCTCGCTCCACGTCACCGATCAGCAGGCCCTCGGCGGCCAACGCTTCCTCGGCCTCGGCGAGGGTGAATGCCTCGACCATGGGCACATCGCGCAACAACAGTCCCTCTGACACGACCAGCACGACCACGGCGTCGTTTTCGACCAACTGCGTTCCTGCTGCCGGTGTCTGTGTGAGCACTTCGCCGGGAACGGAGTCGTCCGCTCTGACCTCAGACACGTCCACAGTCCAGCCGTTGGCCTCGATCTCGATCGTGACATCATCGATGTCTCGGCCGACGTACGTGCCGGTTGGGAAGGTCACCGGTTCAGGAATCGACTCTTCGAACACGCTCTCGACCGCACCGGTGCGGGTCAGGGCGAAGCCGCCGGCAAAGACGGCAACGACCACCAACGCAGCGGACCACCAGCGACGACTCCGGCCGCGGTCAGGAGCCACATCTGCAACGGGCTCATCGGGCACGACATCGTTGGTCGTGGTCGGCGTCGGCAGCGTGGGATCAGCAGCTTCGGACGCAGCGAGATCGGATGGAACCACCGCTCGATCGGCGAGCACCAACTGGTCTTCGTCGCCAGCGAGCACGATGACGTCATCACCGGCCGAAGCGGGGAGACCAGCAAGGGGAAGTTCGGCAGGCCGAGGCAACGTGGCTGCGGCTGATTCCATCAGCGCCACGAATTCAGCCGCTGTCGGGCGATCGGCCGGGTTGGCGCGAGCCCCCATCGCCAGCACCTCGCCGAGACGGCCGAGCGAAGCGTCGACCTCAACATCGGTGTCTTGGCGCAACACCATCGTGGCCAACGGGTTGCTACCGACAAGGGGCACCTCGCCCGTCACTGCCTCGAGCAAGGTGAGCGAGAGCGAGTAGATGTCGGCTCGACCGTCGATACCGCGGCCGAGCGCTTGTTCGGGGGCGGCGTAGCGAGCGGTGCCGATCAGCGCACCCTCTGGCTCGGTCCAACTGGCTTCGGCGACCGCTCGGCTGATCCCGAAGTCTGCAATCTTCAAACGACCCTTTGCGCCGAACATGAGGTTGGCCGGCTTGATGTCTCGATGGACAAAGCCCTCAGCGTGAGCGTGCTCGAGCCCGCTGCCAGCTTCCAGCCCGATCAATACGGCCTGTGACGGCGACAGGAGCTCGCCAGTATCGAGCAGCGCACGGAGCGAGCCCCCCTCGAGCAACTCGGTGACCAGGTAGACCTGCTGTCCTTCCGCCCAGTCGTAAATGGCGAGCAAGCTCGGGTGATTCAACGAGGCGGCGTGTCGAGCCTCGCTCTCGAAGCGGCGCCGAAACGAACCGTCAGCCGACAAGCCAGCATGTAAGAGCTTGACCGCAACGTTGCGACCAAGCGAGCGATCGGTTGCGGTGTACACCCGAGCCGATGTTCCTTGACCGACCAGTTGCTTGAGCGCGTAGCGCTCACCAAGCACGGTGGTGGCTGATGGGGCGGCGGGCACGCAAAGGATGTTACCGACCACGTTTTCGCCTTCGGCGATACCCGACCTGGGACGTTGAGAGCGCAGCGAGCAACTCCAGGTGCCAAAGGCACACGCTCGCCTCCGACGCACAACCTCGAACATGGCCAACGACGACGGCGCGACTGTCCGTCAGGACGACAAAAGCGGCACACTTGGCGGGTGACTCTTCGACAGCGAATCATTGTCGGCGTCGCCGTCTTCGTGGCCTTCGGCCTCCTCGGGCTGGCCGCCGCCTACTCGGGCAATACCGATGTGGCTGGACCGATCATCAGTGGTGGAGCCGTCGACGGTGGCGGCGAGCGTCCTGATGATCCCAACGCCGAGCGGGAAGAACTCGACCTCAATCCAATTCAGGGTTGGTTCCCCCAAGCCGGTCAAGGTTCCGGCTGCAGCGAGCCTGTCGGGGTGGATCTGATCCCCGGCTACTCGGCGCTCCTCACGATCAACGGCATCGTCATTGCACCGGAAGACACCAATGCGCTGGTCAGCATCGACAACAACAACGACGGCATCACCGACGCCACCGCCATCTCGGCCGGCGCCTCCCAAGGACAGATCACCTGGGGCCCCGAAGAGGACTGCCCGTTCGGTCTGATTCTTCGCCCGACCAACAATCGAGTGAGTGCCTGCATCTACCGAATCGAAGAGGGCCCCGAGAACTGCCGCACACGGGCCCGGCCTGACACGTTCGACTTCTAGCCGTCCGCCGTCTCGACAGGTGCTGTTTGGTCCCTCTCGAGCGTTTCACCGGCGAGCACGCCATGTTCCAGAAGGGCCACGAAGCCGGCTTCGTCGATCATCGGAATGCCAAGCTCCTCCGCCTTGGTCACCTTCGACGCACCCGGCGATTCGCCAACCACCACGGCCAGGGTTTTCTTCGATACCGACCCGGGGTTCTTTCCGCCCCGGCTCTTGATGGCATCGGCCGCTGAGTCCCTCGAGAAGCCTTCGAGCGATCCGGTCACCACAATGGCTTTGCCTTCGAGCACCTGTGCCACCTCGGACTTTTCGGGGCCCTCGAGGTTGACACCGCCGTCTCGGAACTTCTGGACGAGCAGTTGCGCCTTCTCGGATTGGAAGTACTCGGCCACGCTGCGAGCGATCACCGGCCCCACACCGTCGATGGCTGCGGTCTCTTCAACCGATGCCGCAGCGATGGCATCGAGGTGGCCGAAGTGCGAGGCCAGCAACTCGGCCCCTGATGGTCCGAAGTGCCGAACACCGAGACCAACGAGCAACGAAGCGAGCGGGCGATGCCGTGCCGCCTCGACCGCATTGCGAAGATTCTCGACCGTGGTTTCACCGAACCGATCGAGTGCTCGCACTCGCTCCCAATCGATCAGGAAGACATCGCCGATGTCGGCGATGATCCCCTCCTCGATGAAGCGGGACACCACTTTCTCGCCCATGCCTTCGATGTCCATCGCCCCCCGGCTGGCGAAGTACTCGATTTGGGTCTGTTGACGGGCGGGACACAGCGGGTTGACACAGAACGTGTGGGCTTCGTCCTCGGGCCGGACCAGCGTCTGCCCACAGGTGGGACAGTCGACCGGAAAGTGCCACTCGGGCAGATCGTCAGGCCGCTCGGCCAGCACGGGTCCAAGAACCTCGGGAATCACGTCACCCGCCTTCCGCACGATGACCATGTCGCCCGGTCGAACGTTCTTGATCGCCACTTGATCGGCGTTGTGTAGCGTGGCCATCTGCACCGTCGAGCCTCCGACGAAGACCGGGTCGAGCACCGCGAACGGCGTGGCCTTGCCCGTTCGCCCGATCGACACCTGGATGTCGAGCAGCTTCGTTGTTCGCTCCTCCGGAGGCAGCTTGAACGACATCGCCCAGCGAGGGGCCCGGGCGGTGGAACCGAGCATTCGCTGCTGATTCAGCGAATCGACCTTGATGACCGCACCGTCGATCTCGTAGTCGAGGTCGTGGCGGTGTTCCTGCCAGTGCTCGGTGAACGCAATGACATCGTGGATCGTCGCCGCCTTCTTCCGTTCGGGGTTGACCGGAAAACCCAGCTCGCCGAGCCAGTCGATTGCGGCACTGTGGGTGGGGAGCTCGGGCCCGCCCTCGACCTGTCCCAGCTGATAGGCCCAGAATGCGAGCTTTCGGCTGGCGGTGATCGCCGGATCCTTCTGGCGAAGGCTGCCAGCTGCGGTGTTCCGAGGGTTGGCATAGCGCGGCAGACCAGCGGCTTCTTGTGCCTCGTTGAGGGCATCGAAGGCGGCAACGGGCAGATAGACCTCGCCGCGAACCTCGAGCACGGACGGAATGTTCGGGCCGGTCAGCTTCTTCGGGATCACCTCGATGGTCTCGATGTTGGCCGTGATGTCTTCGCCGACCTTGCCGTTCCCGCGGGTGGCCCCCTGAACGAGTTCGCCGTTTTCGAAACGCATGGAGAGCGCAATGCCGTCGATCTTCAACTCGCACATGAACCCAATCTCGGCATCGGGCGCCGTTTCGAGGCCCCGAGCGACGCGGTCGGCCCATGCCCGCAGTTCGTCGTGGTCGAAGGAGTTGTCGAGACTCATCATCGGCACGGTGTGCTCGACGGGCGCAAACGTGGCGGAGGGAGCACCACCGACCTGCGCCGTCGGGGTGTCGCTGGCGACCAGCTCGGGATGTTCGGTTTCGAGCGCCTGAAGCTCACGAACGAGCATGTCGTACTCGATGTCAGGGATCTCCGGAGCGTCCTGCTCGTGGTAGCGCTGGTTGTGGTGGGCGATCAGATCTCGAAGAGTCTGCGCCTGCTCGGCCGGTTCGGATGTCGATGCACTCACCTGGGCGAGCGTAGCCACACGGTGCGACAGGGGGCCGAGCGCCAGGCACACTGTTGGCTTCATGGCTCGCCCAACACCTGCAATCATCGAGAAACTCGGACTCTGGCCGCTCCGTGCTCTGTGGGCCGCCCTGCCGCTGCTCGCCGGCCCGGGCTTCTCCGCGATGCTCGATGACCGTTCCACCGCCGTCGCCACCACCGCCGAAGTCGGCTTGTGGGCCATGTGGTTCGCCGGCCTGGTGGGGCTCCTGGCGCCGTCGACTGTGAGCCTCACCGTTGTGCGGTTCATGTCACCTTCACTCGTGGCCTCCGCCATCTACGGGACCATTGCCCACGGAACGTCGACCGCCAGCACGACCGCCGCCATCGCCGCCACGTCCCTGGCGTTCGCCATCGTCCTTCTTCCGGCAACGGGCGACCCGATGGTCAACGGTTCGTCCTACGGGCCTGAACGGCGGCTCGCTCTTCGGCCACCGGCTGCCCTGATCTTCGGCCCGCTGCAGCTCACTTGGCTCGTGATGTTCGGAGCAACTGCGGCGGGCGCACTGATGCTCGCTGCCGAGAACTACCTCGTTGGAGCACCCCTGCTCATCTTCGGGTTGCTTGCATCGTGGCGGGGGTCGCAGTCGCTCCACCAACTCTCGCGGCGCTGGATCGTTTTCGTTCCTGCTGGTTTCGTCATCCACGACTCGTGGGCGCTGGCTGAATCGCTCCTCATCCAGCGGCGAGAGATTACGTCGCTCGGCCCCGCTCCGCTTGACAAGGGCGAGCTGCTCGATCTGAGCGGAGGAGCCATGGGGCTGGCATTGTTGGTCGAGACGAAGGAAAAGGTGCCGCTCGCCCTTCGAGCCAAGAACTCGGTCGAATCGTTCAGCGCCTACCGCATCGTCTTCACCCCAACCCTTCCAGGCCAGCTCCTCCACGAGGCTCGGGTGCGAGGCATCTCCATCGGTTGATCAGGGTCATCGCGAACGCATCGCGTCCCAGACACGAAGCGGCGTGCACGGCATGTCGAGGTGCGTCACGCCCAGAGGTCGCAGCGCGTCCAGTACGGCAAGGTGAACAGCAGGAGCGGCCGCGACCGTGCCGGATTCACCCACTCCCTTGAATCCTTGCGAGTTGAACGACGACGCCACTTCGGACGGGGCCAGTTCGAAGCTGGGCAACAGATCAGCAGTCGGCAGCGCGTAGTCCATGAAATTGGCCGTGATCGGATTGCCATCGTCGTCGAAGGCCACGACCTCGCACAGCGCCTGACCGAGGCCCGCAGCGATTCCGCCGTGCAGCTGCCCCTCGACGATCATCGGGTTGACTCGCCGACCGGCGTCATCGACACCGAAATACTGCATCACATCGACCCGTCCCGTCTCCGGATCCAATTCGACCAAGGCAATGTGCGCACCTGACGGGTAGGTGTTCGGCCCGGCAAAGACCTCGCCACACACCAACTCCCGCTCTGGATCACCGAACCCAAGCGTTGCCAGCTCAGACCACGCAACGTTGACCGCCGGCGTTCCGATCACTGTGAACGATCCAGTTGCGCGATCGAGGACCACGTCACCGATCGCCGCCTCGAGGTGATCAGCGGCCAGAGCTCTGGCCCGCTCGACCACAGCTTCGGCCGACTGGTGCACCGCCATCCCGGCGGTCTGCAGCGAGCGAGACCCGACCGCTCCGACACCTGTTGCCACGTCGTCGGTGTTTCCTTCGCGGACAACGATCTGTTCGATGGGGATGGCCAAGACGTCAGACGCAATCTGCGCCCACGCCATGTCGTGCCCGTGGCCCTGATCGGTACTGCCGGTCATCACAACCGCCGTCCCGTCGGGCTGGATCGTGACGCTTGCTTCTTCGCCACCAGCACCGTTGGTGATGTGGTTGTACGCAATCACGCCAATGCCGAGTTGAGGCGACTCTGGCGTCGCCCGCCTGACGGCCTGTTCTCGACGAAGTTCGTCGTAACCGGCGAGGTCCATGACCTTGGCCAGGTCTCCCGGGTAGTCGGCCTCGTCGAAGATGGAGCCCATCGGGGTCTCGTATGGCATCTGATCTGGGCGGACCAAGTTCCGTCGACGGAGCTCGGCCGGATCGATGCCGGTCTGTGCCGCGTAGGCATCGACGGCACATTCGATGGCGTGGATGATTGGTGCCCGACCGGCGCCTCGGAACGCAGCGACCGGCGGAGCGTTTGTCACCACCGACACGAACCCGAAACTGGCCTCAGCGATCGCATAGGGGCCGGTCGTGATCGGGCGGCTGTAGCCCGGAGGAAGCGAGGCGCCGACCACGGGAAATGCTCCGCAGTCCTTGGTGATGTGGATGCTGATCGACTCGAACTGGCCGTCGGCGGTTCCAGCGAGGTCAACGCTCACGACCTCCCCTCGGCTCTGTTGTGCGGCGGTCTGATACTCGCTGCGAGTGTCGATCCAGCGCACCGCCCGTGCCACCAACCCGGCCAACCGGGGCAGCAGCAGCTCCTCGACGGCAACGCCGCCCTTGCCACCAAACCCTCCCCCGACGTTCGGTCCAGCGATGACATGCACGGCAGTCCGATCGAGCCCGAAGACAGCACAGATCGAATCCCGAAGCCCGTGCGGTCGCTGCGTAGACGACCACACGTGGAGGTCGTCGCCGCGCCAAACGGCAACCGCGCCCCGAGTCTCGATCGGTGCCGCCGATTGACGAGGGCTGACGAGTCGACGCGAGATCATCACCTCACGCTCGATCATCTGCCGGGGAACGGGTTCACCACCGAGCACGACATTCGAGTCGAGATGGTTGAAGAGCAGCACCTCACCGGCCAAGGCATCGTCCAGCTCGAGGACAGAGGTGAGGGGCTCGTAGGCGACCTCGATCACCTCAGCAGCATCGACCGCTTGTTCTCGTGTCTCCGCAACAACGGCGGCGACAGCCTGACCGGCGAAGCGGACTCGCCCTGCGGCCAACAACGGCTGCGCCATGCCCTCCGGAAACGACGGGTTGAAGTTCGGCACGATGAGATCGTGGACATCAGCGGCGGTGACCACCGCCAAGACACCAGGCATCGCCAACGCGTCGGCTGTTTCAATCGCACCGAGCTCAGCGTGTGCGAAGGGGGAACGCACGAAGGCGACGTGACAGGGCTCTTCGTCCACACCGAGCTCAGCTGGGGTGAGATCGGCCACGAACCGGCCACCTCCTCGCAAGAGCGTCAGATCTTCGCGGCGCCGGAGCGACCGGCCAACATTGGTCGTCATGGCCGCACCGTAGTGGTGTCGGAGAGGTGCCAACATGGCTCCGTGTCGCACCTGATCAAGGCCCGCATGACCGACGGAGTGACATCCGAGGGCTACCCGTTCGATCTTCCCGCTGTCCCAAGTGGGGCTGGTTCCTCAGAGCAGAAACGTTCTATGGCATGGCTTCACACATCGAGGAAGACGACGATCCGCAGAGCGCGGTCAAGGCCCTGTTCCCCGATCTTCATGCTCGTTCGCACGGCGAGTCGCTTCTGACCCTCATCGAGGAGCGGATGACTACCGCTGGCTTGTACGTCCTCGACGAGCCTGAGTCCCGCGTGCCAGTTCGTCGACGCCCTCTGACGAATGGCAGATTGCATCAAGGCCGGTGAGAGCTTCGACTCGGCTGCGCGAGCTGTCTGCGACTTGTCAAAGTGCGGTTTCACCGAGATCGAAGCAGATCGCACCTCTACAAACGCATGTTCTGTTTTTCTACGCAGAGAGGGCTGTCATACCCCCTGAGTAGTATTTCCTGTATGGCATTGGCGGAGGTGCGGGAAGCAGAACAGGCCGGTATTCGCTCGGTCGCCGCTGCCCGCGCCGCCGGTGCCGAAGCCGTTGCGAAACTCGCCCGGGCCGAGCAACTCCGAGCCGAAGCCGTCGCCGGTTTGATCGACTTCGACGCCCTCGACGCCCATGTCGCTGAAGGGTTCGCCACACCAGAACGCCGCCTCACCGTTCTGGGCAACGTGATCGACAGCGAAGCCGTCCGCCTGCAACGCATCATCCGCTTCTGCGCCCAACACACCCTCGTCGCCGACGCTCTCGAAGCGGGCGACATCACCGTCGACCACGCCGACATACTCCGCACCGCAGCCCACGCTGCCGGTGCCGGACTGTTCAACGACGACCTCCTCGACTTGCTGCATGCGGCCAAGGGTGTCGACTTCTCGGTGTTCAACGACCGCATCAACGCTTGGACGTGGCGCAAAGCTCCCGAAGTGACTGAAGACGGCATCGAACAACAGTTCAACAACCGCTACCTCAGCATCCAAAGCGACATCTTCGGTGGTGCCAAAGGCAGCTTCAAGCTCGACGCTGCCGGCGCGGCAGTCGTCGCCGAAGCTCTCGAGACAAAACCAGATCCCGCGAACTCGGTTGCCCCGCAACGCACCGCAGGACAACGCCGAGCCGATCGCTTGGTCGAGTTGGCAGAGTTCGTCAACAGCGGCACCACACCCAACCCCGGCAGTGGTGGTGACGGTTCTGAGCCGACCGGTGCTCGCCGTGCCGGCAGCAACGTCGACGTCTTGCTCGACCTCCCCACCCTGCTCGGGATCCCGTTCGACCTCGACAACCACCGCACCGACACTGGCGAGGTCGATTGGACCAGCATCCAACAAACCTTCACCGCCACCGGGTCCGCACCCCGCCCGGTGCTGGCCCAGTTCTTCTGCGACGCGTCGTACCGCCAACTCATCACCTCCGGCCCCCGCATCGTGTTGGACTACAACAAAGCCACCCCCGACATCCCAAGGGCGCTCCGCCGAGCGATCCAACGCCGCGACCGCTGCTGCCAATTCGCCGGCTGTGATCGCAAGTGGCAGTGGTGCGACGTGCACCACCTCGTACCAGTCGAACAAGGCGGCCCAACAAACGAACAGAACCTGGCGTTGGTGTGCCGGTTCCACCACACCCTGATTCACCAAGGCGGCTGGAAACTCATCCGGCAGAAAGACGGACGATTACTCACCACCAGTCCCTAACAAGGGTGCTGGTGCAAGGAACTTCAATCAAAGATTGAGATTCCGGCTCGAACCAACACGGTTCGAGCCACACCCGCGCCCGACATCGGGACTCACGAATTGGTTCCGATGAGGCGTGATTATGCGCCAGCCAAGGGAGGCCGGACCTCAAACACTTCGCCGGTTACCGAGTGGCAGGTGGAGCGGTTGAGGCCGCGGTTATCGAGCGCCGCAGCGCGGAGGAAATAGACTTGAATCTATATCGGCTTGGATCTATGGTGTTTGGATGGCGTGGGAGATCAACGGCACAGACCAGTTCGCCGATTGGTACTCCTCGCTGTCCGAACCAGAACAGGACGCCGTCATCGCTGTTGTCGAACTCCTGGCCGAGAGCGGACCACAACTCGACCGACCACACGCTGACCGGATCAAAGGATCGAAATACCACAACCTCAAAGAGCTGCGACCGCGAAGTGCGGCCAAGAACTGCCGGATCCTGTTCATCTTCGACCCGAGACGGCAAGCCGTTCTCCTCGTCGGCGGCGACAAGACCAACAACTGGGTCAAGTGGTACCAAACAGCCATTCCAAAGGCCGAAGCGCTCTACGAGGACTACTTGCAAGAACTCCAAGCACTGGGCGTTCTTGCCGACACCGAGGAAGACAACTGATCATGGGACACCACAAGTTCACCGACATCGTTGGCGAGATCGACGAAGACCGTCGAGCTCGCATCGACGCCATCAAGCAAGAAGCTCGCGCCGACGCTGTCGCGTTCAATCTTGCTGAGCTGCGTCGGCTTCGTTCGCTCACCCAAGTCGAGTTGGCTGAACGGCTCCAACGAGCCCAGGCGTCGATCTCGGCCATGGAAACAGCGGACGACAACCTTTTGTCGACGTGGCGTGCCGTTGTGGAGAGCATGGGCGGCCGACTCGAACTCGTCGCTGTGTTCGACGACGAACGCATCGCCATCCCCAGCTGAACTCACCGTCGTTGTCGGGCACTACAGCCGCACATCGCGCCGGTTCCCGAGTGGCTGGTTGTTCGTCCTGTGTCGCGATTATCTCGTGGCCTGGGACTGCGGCACGGGCAAAATCGGACTCGAGCCGGCCGTGCTTGGGGCACCTCGTTCAGGTATTGCGTCGGTGTGTCGAACGAATCCTGTGTACACGTTTGCCCTGGAGCACCGAAACGCAGGGAGCATTCCCGGATGCAGATTTCGATCAGTCCTGCGGGGTCCAGGTGGTGTTCGGGTCGAGGGGCCAGCGTGGTCCATCGGCCCGTGCGTGCTCGAAGTTCTCCACTCGCAAGGTCGTGAGGCCTGGGCTGTCGGCGGTGAGGATCTCGGTCGCAAGATCGGTGAAACCGGCCCGGAAGTGCTGGCTGCTCTTCAACACCACCAAGTCGTAGGTGGTGACGTCGATCCCGTGGAGGGCGAACACCTCACGATCAAAGACCTGCGAACGGGCCGAACCGACGAGCACATCGACCCCACCTCGACCGCCGACCTGGAGCCTCGCCATCGAACGGTAGCTGGCCTGCAGACCAGCAAGCATCGGCGACGTGTGGACGAACCGACCGTCAGACACGGTCTTCACATAGACCGACAGCTCGAGTGGTTCGCCGTGCAGCTCGTCGTGTTTGCCGCCGAGCCTCACGTCGATGACCGAACCGGGGCCAGCGGCGTGGGCTTGCGCTGCGACCTCGGGATCGTAGATGAAGCCGAAGCATGCACGTTCGACATCGGCTTCGAGCAACGCCCGCAACACGTGGGTCGCATCACAGGGAGAGCCACCACCGGGGTTGTCGGCGGTGTCGTTCACCACGACCGGCCCACCACGTTCGGCAGCAATCGAGATGGCCTGCCGGAGCGCCACCTCGGGCGTGAGGCTCTCGTTGCGGAAGTCTTCGCGCCGATCCCACACCTCGGCGGCCAGCGCCTGTGCATGGCGGCGAGCCAGTGCAGGATCGTTGTTGGATGTGACGACGATCGATGCTCCGGCCTGGGGGATGTCGGTGTAGGGGAACCCGTGGAAGAACGCGGCTCGGATCATGCCTGGCTCGTCTCCGATGTCGAGGCATCGGCGGCGAACGTCTGCCGCCGGGGAGGCGTCGGTGGTCGACGTCGGCAAGAGCATGGGGAGGCGCTCGACGTGGGTGGTCGGCTGCCATTCTCCCGAGACGATCCGCACCGCCGCCTCGATGGCTTCGACCCCGCGTTCGTACATGTCGACGTGGGGATAGTCGTACACGCCGAGCATCAGGTCGTAGACCTCGTTCATCTCCTCGGTGATGCTTCCGTGCAGATCGAGGGTGGTGAGCAGGGGAATCTCGGGACCGATGACCGCTCGGATGGCCGCTCCGAGGTCAGCCTCGAGATCGTCGATCCCGTCGACGATTCCGGCGCCGTGCGTCTCGATCACCACGGCATCGACCGGGAGTGCGTCGCGGATCCCCTCGACCAGTTCGGTCGCCAACTGCTGATAGACCTCGGCCTTGATCGTCCCCGAGGGTTGGGCGAACGCATGCAGCACCGGAACCAGATCGTGGCCTCCCTCGCGGCCGGCGTCGATGATGCCGCCGGTGAACGTGCGCGTCCCCTCGTAGCTCAGAACACCATCGCCGCGGCGAAGATCGAAGGCATCGAGTTCGGTCATGCCGAATGACTCAACTGCATAGGTGTTGGTTTCGTGGAGGATGCCACCGGTCGCGATTCGCATCGGGGGACGGTAGCTCACCAGCGATTCGGCTTCGATTCTGGAACACACCAAACACGGCACAGCAAGCCCTGTCTCGGTCCGTTGCCCGGCCCGTCCGGGTTAACCTCGCCGGCATGTCTCGCACCGTGGATGCCGTCATCATCGGGGGTGGCATTGCCGGGGTCTCGGTCGGGTATGAACTGTGTCAACGTGGCCTGTCGGTTCAGCTCCTCGAGGCCGAGCAAGCCCTCGCTCATCACTCGACGGGCCGCTCAGCTGCGCAGTACCTGGAAACCTACGGCAACGAGTCGGTGCGTCGTCTGACGATTGCCGGGCGGTCCTTCTTCGAGAACCCGCCTTCGGAGTTGGTGGATGGCCCGCTCTGGCACAACCGGCCGCTCATGCATGCCTGCTCACCCGCGCACGTCGACCGTGTCCGCGCGCTGGCCGAAGAGTTCAAGGCGCTCGTTCCCACCACCGAGTTCATCGACCCCACCGAAGCGATCTCCCTCATGCCGGTATTGAGGCCCGACGCCATCGGTGGTGCGCTTCTCGAACCCGACGCCATGGAACTCGACGTCGCAGCGATCCATCAGGCATTCGTCCGAGGGATGCGCCACCACCAGGCCGAGATCCAGACGAATGCTCGCGTCACTGCGATTGCTCCATCAGGCGATGGTTGGAGGGTCACCACCGCATCGGGCGCGATCTCTACCCCGCTGGTTGTCAACGCAGCTGGAGCCTGGTGCGACCAGATCGCGCAGCTCGCGTCCATCGAACCACTCGGCTTGCTTCCGCTCCGGCGTACCGTCGCCGTCGCGTCGCTGCCCGCGGGGATCACCGACGCCGGTTCGTGGCCACTCGTCGCTTTCGAAGCCGAGGAAGGCGGGATGGCCGGCTACTGCAAGCCTGAGCCGGGCGGACTCCTCATCTCCCCGGCCGACGAAACACGGTCGCTGCCTTGTGACGCCCGCCCCGACGAGATCGACGTTGCGCGCGCCATCGATGTGATCGACCAATGGACAACGCTCGAGCTGCGTCGCGTTCGCACGACGTGGGCGGGCCTGCGCACCTTCGCAGCCGATCGAACCCTCGTCGCCGGATTCGACACCGATGCGCCGGGCTTCTTCTGGCTCGCCGGTCAGGGCGGCTACGGCATCCAGACCGCGCCCGGGCTCGCCCGAGCCGCAGCGGGACTCTTGCTCGATGGCGAGTTGCCACAGGACCTCATCGCAGCGGGGCTCACTCGAGCCGAGCTGGCACCGGATCGTCCCGGGGTCAGTGGAGCACTCGCTCCGGGTTAGCGCCCGGAGCGGCCCGAACTTGGTCTTCGCGTCGTCTTGCGCCAAGGTTTGCCGCAGCAAGCAAGCGATGGAGACGTCTCATGAACAGTGCACTCACGATCAAACCGCTCGCCGACAAGACCTTCGGCGCAATCGTCGAGAACCTCGATGTCGAGACCGTCGTCGGACCAGACACCTCGTCTGAGCTCTGGGAGGTGCTGCACGCAGCGTGGATCGAGTACGCGCTGCTCATCCTGCCCGAGGTGTTTCTCACCCGGGAGCAGCAGGTCGCTCTTGCCAAACGGTTCGGATCGATCGAGTTGCTCGGCGGCCGGGAGATCGTGGCGTTGAGCAACGTCGCTCCGAGCGGCGCTCTCCGTGGGGAGGACGACGTGATGAAGGTGCTGCGCGGCAACATGGACTGGCATGTGGACAGCACCTACATGCCGCTGCAGTCGAAAGGGTCAGTCTTTTCGGCCGAGGTCGTGCCGACCAAAGGTGGGGGCACCGGGTTTGCTGACATGCGGGCCGCCTACGCAGCCCTCGAGGACGACACGAAATCCATGGTGAACGGGCTGTCTGCCCATCATTCGCTCCATCACAGCCAACGAGCCCACGGCCACGTTCACGCCGAGGACTCTGACTATGTCGGGTACGGCCTCGAGCACAGCGGGGCCCCGTTGCGCCCGCTGGTGAAGCATCACCCGGTGACCGGCACACCCTCGCTGCTCATCGGGCGTCACGCCTACGGCGTTCCCGGTCTTTCGGGGTCGGAGTCCGAGCAACTGTTGGCCGAGCTCGTCGACCAGGCCTGCCAAGGCCCCCGGGTGTACGAGCACCAATGGCGCAGCGGCGACGCCGTCATCTGGGACAATCGATGCCTCCTGCATCGCGCTCGGCCGTGGGACATGACCGAAGCGAGAACAATGTGGCACGCCCGCATCGCCGGCGACGACGAGTCTGAGTTCGCACCGCTCGTTTCCGACACAGGCGCAGCCGCATGAGGAACAACCACTCCCAACAGCTCGTACGACCGGTGTTGGGGTAGCAGGCCATGACCGAGGAGTTTCCCATGACTGAACAGAACAGCGCTGAACAGAACAGCGCTGAACAGAACGGCCAGGCGGCCTTCGACGCCGTTGTCGGCGAAGCCGCCGATGAGATCGCTCGATTGCATGTGCCGGGGCTCGCCCTCGGTGTCATCCACGGAGCCAACTCCTATGCGGCCGGCATCGGCGTCACGAACACCACCACCCGAACGCCGGTCACCGCCGACACGACCTTCCTCGCCTGCTCGATCACGAAGACCTTCACTGCGACCCTGGCCCTTCAGCTGTCCGAAGCGGGCGATCTGGATCTGAACGATCGCATCGTCGACATCCTGCCGTGGTTCAGAGTCAAGGACCGCGAAGCGACCTCCAAGGCAAGAGTCATCGACCTCTTCCACCACCACACCGGTTGGGGTGGCGACCACTGCTTCTCCCCCGTTCCCCCCGGTGGATCGATCACCGAGAAGACCATGCTCCAGGCCTACTTCCTCGAGCAGGTCATGCCCTTCGACCAGGCCTGGATGTACAGCAACACCAACCTCGCCTTCGCCGGCCATGTGCTGTCCGTCGTTGGCGGCAAACCCTTCGAGACCCTCATCGAAGAGCGCATCCTCTCCCCGCTCGGCATGGATGATTCATCCTTCGACTACAGCACCGCCCCGCACGACGACCGTTTCGCCTGGGGCCATCCCCCGATCTATGACGACGACAAGATCGGTGAACTCAAGCCGATCTTCACGCCGTTCCCCGAGACCGCTGGATCCGCTGGCGGCCTGCATTCCACGATCCACGACATGTTGAAGTACGCCCGCTTCCAGCTGGACGGGAAGGATTCATCTGGCAACACGTTGCTGTCGAAGGAAGCGCTGGTGTTCGCCCACGCCCCGGCAGTTGAGGCTCCGGCCGGCGAGTTCACTGGACTGACCTGGTTCGTCCGCAAGTACGGCGAGGTCACCAGCCCCCACCACGGAGGGGCCTACATCGGCTATCGCACCTGGCTGCAGCTGATCCCGGATCACGACTTCGCCGTCGCCATCTTCACAAACAGCGACCGCGGTATCGAGGCCTACCACGCGATTGCCGACGCAACGGTCAGCGCCTTCACCCAACTCGAGCGCCAGACCCCGATCGCAACCGGCGTTGATCCGTCGGTTCTCGATCCCTTTGTCGGCGTGTTCACCGGAACGTTCCACGACTACGAGATCATCAAAACTGGCAGCAGCTATCAGCTTGCCCAGAGAACCAAACTGGCCAGCCCCGGAGGGAACCCACCTGCGGATCCCGTCCCCGCCGAGGTAGCCAACACACACGAGGGTTGGTTGATCGTCACCGAGGGGCCGAACAAGGGAGCGATGGGGGAACTACTCGAAGACTCGTCCGGCGAACGCAACTACCTGCGAATCAGCAACCGGATCTTCACCCGTTCTGGAGACCCCGTCACGCGTCACTGAACACACCCGTAGTGAGCGGAGGACACCAGGCGAGCGAACTTGTCGCGAACAGAGCCAGGACGAACGGTCGGCTCCGGTGGCTGCCACGCTTCGAGGCGATGGGCGATGACATCGTCGGAAAGGCCCAGATCGAGGCGTCGTCGACCGGGGTCGATCACGATCTCGTCGCCGTCTTGCACCGCGGCAATCGGCCCGCCCCGGGCCGCTTCGGGTGAGATGTGCCCGATGATGATGCCATGGGACACGCCGGAGAAGCGTCCGTCCGTGATCAGGGCGACGTCGGTGCCAAGGCCCCTTCCCTGGAGCTGGATCGTGAGCGCCACCATTTCGGGCATGCCGGGCCCGCCGACCGGTCCGACATTGCGGACGACCACGACGTCGCCGGCGACGATGCGGCCCGCCTTGATGGCGGCCATGGCATCGGCCTCGCTTTCGAACACGCGGGCCGTGCCGCGGAACTCGCCGCGTTCGAGGGTCTTGCCCGACAGCTTCAACACACAGCTCTCGGGTGCGAGGTTGCCGGTGAGCACGCTGATGTGGTTGTTGGCAGGAGCGACCGGGGCGTCGATGGGAAGGACGATGCGTTGGTCGCCGAGATCGGCGAGGGCAGGTGCATCGGCCAGATTCTCGGCGAGCGTTTTTCCGGTCACGGTGGGAACATCACCGTGAAGCAGACCGGCAGTGAGCAGTTCCTTCATCACCACCGGCACTCCGCCGAGTTGGTGGAGCGACACCATTGCGTAGGGCCCGTGCGGCTGGAGGTTGGCGATGAGCGGGACTTTCTGGCCGACCGCTTGGATGTGTTCGATGGTGAGCGGCACATCGGCTTCTCGGGCGATCGCCAACAGGTGGAGGTAGAGGTTCGTGGAACCGCCCATGGCGTAAGCGGTGACGATGGCGTTCTCGAACGCCTCCATCGTCATGATGTCGCGGGGCCGTACATCGGCTTCTGCAAGGCGGACGAGTGCGTCGACCGACGCCTGCACGTGTGCTTTGACATCGTCGTGGATGTCGCTGGCGGCTTCGAGATCGGCCGGATACGACGCGCCGCGAGGGAGCATCATCCCGATGGCTTCGGTGATCACGCTCATGGTGTTGGCGGTGAACATCGCCCCACAGGTTCCGCTGCCCGGCATCACCGCCTGCTCGACCGCCGACAGCTCGACCCGAGTGATACGTCCGGCTTGCTCGGATGCTCGTGCTTCGGCGTAGTCGAGAATGGTCAGGTTGTTGCCCTTGGCCGACCACGGCTCGACGTCGACCGAACCAGGTGAGCTGGTGCCCGGGTAGATGACCAGACCGACCTCGTTGAGCCGAGCCAACGGCATCATCGCGGCAGCCCCGACTTTGTCGCAGCCGGAGATGACGATCATCGCGTTCCCATGGTGCGCTCGGTGGCCGAGCTCGATGCAGTCAGCGATGAGATCGCGAGAGACCAGGCTGAATCCGGAGCGTGGTGTTCCCTGCGTCAGGGCATCGGAGACCGCCGGGGTACCGACGATGAGACCCTGAGCGTTCACGTGTGACAGGGCCTCGACCGTCAGATCGGTGATGCGGCGCACCCGGTTGTTGCAGCGATGCGCATTGGTGAATGGACTTGCCACGGTCACCACCAGATCGAGGCCCGCCGTTTGGTCGGGATCGAACCCGGCGGCCCGCATTTCGACCCGGTTTCGCTTCCAGTAGCGGGAGTCATCGCCAGCCATCATCCAGACCCTTCATTGACATCGACAGCGATGGTCCGCGGTCGAAAGCGAAACTAACAGGCCTCTCGTCACGTCGGTGTCCGACGCGCTGGTCCGTCCTGCTGATCGCCCGTTCTCGGCGCAAGCTGGCCAGGCCCGCACCCAAGAGATCGCTGGTCAACGGCTGGCGCTCCCGCCTTCGTCAGACGAGCAACTCGTCCCCGTTCAGATGCTCAGATCTTCGAGGTTGTAGTCTCGGACATCGGCACGCGCCGCGTCATCCCAGGTGTAGGTGAGGCCTTCATCGGTATGCGGCCGGTATGCGAACGGGGTCTCCTCTGGGAAGCGCTGACGACGGGCATCGATCCCGTAGCCGATGAGCCGTGCCCGACGACGAATGCGATCGGCGTCGTACACCGCTTTGGCGTTGTGGACACCGCCGGCCTCGACATCAAGCACCGAAGACCTCCGATGGAAACCGAAGTTGACGGTGACCCGCCAATCCGGGCTGGTGTTCGCAAACGAGCCGTGCACCGCCTGACGATTGGTGATCGCCACATCACCAGGTCCGCACACGATCGGCACCGCTTCGGCGATCCGCTCTGACCCGGCAGCAGCAACCATCGCCGTGATGTCGGCGTGGCGGTCTTTGTGGGAGCCAGGAACGACCCACACCCCATTGGCTGGCGTCGAGCCGTAGAGCTGAGCCATGAAGTTGAAACCGTGAATCCCCTCGTCCCAATCGTCATGATCCCAATGGGTCACGCCGTCACGATGCCAAGCCACCGATGCCCCGAGCCCCGGCGCCTTCAAGAACAAGGCCTCGTTGAACGGCGCGAAGTCCTCGCCGTTGACCGCTGCTGCGACGGCGAGCAGATCGGGATGCCCGTACACCCGGAGGGCGGCCTCGGAATGCTGCAGCGTGCCGAGCATGAGATACACGACCTCATCGGGAGCGTCGTCGGCCGGTGTCGGCTCGTTCATCTTCACCGGGTGACGCCCGTTCGCTGCTTTGGTACCACCGCTCGGATCCGACAGCGGCTTCGCGAAATACACGCTCGGCCCCTTCAGGCCGGCCGTGATCGCCGGACGACCGTAAGCGTCGACGTCGCTTCCACGAGCCGCTGGCACCCGGTCCAGAATGTCGAGGACGTCGCGTTCGATGTCGGCCAGTTCCTCCGCGTCGAGAACACCCTCGAACACATAGAACCCGCAACGCCCGTACGCCTCGAGGATCTCGGGATGAACCCGACCCTCCTCATCGAACCGGATGGGCCCGCGGTTCCCGAGGGCGTAGGCCTTCCGCCGCCCCTCTTCCAGAAACTCCTCCATGACCGAGGCCACGCCTTCGTCTGACTCAAGAGCTGGCTCGCGTGTATCTGACATGCGCTTTCCTTCCGTTCGGGTCGCCTCAAGGTCGATGCGGCCTTCAGAAACGTACCTGACCGAGCGATTCGAGAACAGCCAGTACGCAGTCCCGCAGCACCAACGGCACAGGACACGCCTCGACAACGCGGGGCGGAGGACCACGAAGCAGCGCAACAGCTCGGCCCTTTGCAACCTCACAGAACACCGCACCCTCGAACTCGGTGGCCAAGGCTCTCCGCTCCGTGCCACGCTCAGGAGATAACATCCCTCGAGACTCGGGCTGCATCAGCCGAACCGTTGATCGCTGCGCCAGCCGAACGGATCTTCGAGTTGATTGCTGACCCGGCGAGGCACTCGGACTAGGACGGAAACGACAACATCAAAGCCGCAGGCAGCAACCAACGAGTTCGCTCCGTCGGCGAGGTCTTCACCGTCACGATTTTCACCGTTGCCCGCAGATCGATCCGCGAGAACCATGTTGGCGAGTTCGGCGAAGGGCGCCAGATCGCATGGAAACCAGCCGAGCCCGACGAACCAGCCGTCGGACATCTGTGGAGGTGGGAACTTGAACCCGTCGACTCTGCCAGCACTCGGGTGGTCCATACCTACGACTGGACCGATCTTCATGATGTCCGTCGCCACGAACGCGCCCGGCGGACCTCGTCTGACCGCCTTCTTGAATCAACTCGTCGACTGGCAGCCCTCGCTGAGAATCCACAACAACAATCGTTATGACCAGCAGTCAGCTGAGTTCATGGATGCCGAACGACCTTCGGCGCGGCCGTCGGCTACTGCCGTCATCCGAGCCGTGACTGGCGCTGGATCGAAAGCCGGGGGCTTCGGAAGTGCGCTTGCTCAGCGACGACCGCCCGATATCAGCAGCGCATAATCACGCCCGCCGACCATCACAGGGTGTGCGATAACGGCCCGAGTCGCACGCTGCATATTCCCGTCGCGAATGGCGGCGTTGGTCGGAAACGAGATGAGCAGGGTCGCATGCTGTGTCATCATCACGCGATGAACCTTGAGTGGGAGCAGGTGGTCGTTGCGGCGCTCGATCCGGAGAGTCTCGGTCGATGGTGGAGCGAGGCGCTCAAGTGGACCATCGTCAACGACGACCCGAACGAGTTCGAGATCCAGTCACAACCAGATCGGCTTCCCGGAATTCTCTTTTTGCAGACCCGAGAGCCGAAGCGATTCAAGAATCACCTTCATCTCGACTTCCGTCCGAAGGATCAAGAGGCCGAGGTTGAGCGGCTCATCGCACTCGGCGCATCTCGCCTCGACGTTGGGCAGGGAGACGTCTCGTGGGTCGTGTTGGCTGATCCGGAGGGCAACGAGTTCTGCGTGCTCCAGGAACGCCAAACCGAGACGACCGATAACGCGCACTCGTAACCACGACGACCGGTTCGCAGCACCCGCACAGAACGGCCCCGGTGCGGCGCCGCATAGTCCCGGACGCTGTTGACCAGAATCGCCGGAAGCGCGGCGCGAGTCGGCCACATCAATCCGGCGATTTCTGAGCGGGCGCTCGGCAGCCCCGAGACTCAGCCGGGCCGGCCAAGTGCCGTCGCGGTGAGCTGTTAGACGCTCGGGTCGAGATGTTCTTCGAGGTCGAGTAGATGGTGATGTACTTCGTGCGCGAACCGGTGGGCGAGCATCAACGTGGTCCGTTCGTCACCGTCACTGCCGATCCCAACCCGGGACCACTTGCCGGAGTCGAGTCCTGTCAGGATCCCTTGGACGACGCTTGCACGCTCCTCGAACTGAGCCAGTACCGCCGTGGGATCTTCGTTCCGGTAGGCGCGAGACTCGGCTAGCTCTGCGAATCGGGTGCTGACGTGAAGAACAGGGCGATGCTCGGTCAGGACCCGGTTGATTCGGTCGCCGAAGAAGCTGGCCACGTCGCGCATGTGGGCCAGATACTCCAATGGAGACCAGACATCGTCGTTCGGGCGGCCTCGCATTGCTTCGATGCCTTGCTCCCGCTTAGTCGTTTCTGAGACAAGTCCTCGATAGCGAGGAAGGCGAGCAGCGATGTAGGGCGGCACGTCGTCGGCCGACATTTGCCAATCGAATCCGCAGCTGGTGCATCGGCTCACGCATCGAATCTAGCGCTGGCGGCGAGGTACGGTGCTGCCAATCAAAGGCCCGCCATCAAGCAGTCCGATCTACGATCAGGCAGGTGACATACGCCCTGCAACAACACGTCGCCCGGGCGTGCCCGGATCTCACCGACCTGGAGGATCTGGCCGCTGCCGAGCGCCATTCGTTGGTCGCCCGGACGAGGCAGGAATGGGACGCCGGGGTGAATCGCTTCGACCAACCAGGCGAAGTCTTCTACCTTGCTGTGGATCAGGGCCAAGTCATCGGTATGTGCGGGCTGAATCGCGATCCCTACGTCGAGGATCCAGCGGTTGGACGTCTTCGCCACCTCTACGTGCACCCAGACCATCGGCGAAGCGGGATCGCGGCCGGGCTCGTTGCCGCATGCCTCGCGTCGGCCATTACAAGTTTCGAGCGGGTGCGACTGCGGACCTCGAACCCAGCGGCAGACGCCCTTTACCGATCTCTCGGGTTCGTCTGCGTCGATGAACCTACAGCGACTCATGAGATGTGCCCGAACCGGCGATGAGCTGCAGGTCGTGCTTGCAGATCGTCATGGTCGACGTGCTCGACAACGAGACGCGGAATCCCTCACTGAACCAAGGTTGAGGCGCCGCCGTTCGGCCCCATTGAGGTGTCACAATTTCCCGGGGATGTCGCGGCGGCGCCGGTGTCGCATAGCCCCTTCGCTACCTGGGGCCCGAGGCTTCGACTCCGAGCCACGGCGCCGGATCAACGAACCGGAGGAATCCGGACCGAAGCGTTGAGACGCGATCGCCCCACTCCGCAGGCAAGAGTCGGACGTCTCCGTCCTGAGGGTTGAGCAACGCGAAAGGATCGTCGTCGGCGTACTGGGGGTAGACGTGACAATGGATGTGCGGCATGCGGAAGCCCATCATGAGGTTGGCGAGCTTCACCGGCTTGAGTACGTCGCTGATGGCCTCGCCGATGCCGGCGACGTCAGCGAAGAAGCCGTTCCTCTCCACAGGTGTCAGATGGTGGATCTCCGGAACGTGCCGCTTCGCAACGACAACGGCGTAACCAGCCTGAGTCTGGTTGATGCAGAGGCGGACGTAGCTGCTCGACGTCTCGACGATCAGATCTCCAAACGGGTTCGTCTCGAGGTGGGCATCGCGACACATCCCACAGTCCTCACCGCCCCACATTCGCTGCCATTCGGCTTCAGGCCACCAGGTCATGCAGCCGAGCTTTGCACAAGACCCAGCAAACAGAGACTGAGGGCTACACCGGCTGGCCAGTTCACTCCTCTAGCGAGAGCGACACCGACCCTGCATTGGGGTTGTTGGTGGTAGGCAGGTCGATGTCGACGCGCGTGGAAGGCCCGGGATGGCGGTGGAGAGATTGGAACAATGCTGACCCGCTGGCGTCGTGAGCGGTTCGCACCACCTGCAATACCGCCGACCCGCCTGACAGCCCGATCAATTCTTCATCACGGTTGTTTGAGAGCACAGCCTCGACGAACTGATCGAACGGTCCCAAGTCGTAGCCGAGTTCGTGAAGTACCAGCGCCGGAGGTCGGGAGATCGCCAGGTCGGCGTCGACTGTCCGGCTGACTCTCGGTGGGAACCAGGTCTCTGATCGGTGGACAACCGCACCGTCGATCTTGGAGACCCGCTCGATCATGAGAAGATCGCACGAACACGGTCGACCCCGCAGCACCGCCTCAGCCCGCAACATAACGACCACACGTAATCACGGTCAGCGGACAGTTCCTGCCGCACACTTCGGCCCTTCCGTGACGTCACAGAATCACGCGTGAGGTTCAGCCTTGCTGAGTTAGCTCGACGATGTTGCCATCTGGATCGGCATATCTCGCTGATCGACCCCATGGCTGCTGCTTGGGTTCATGAAGGACCGCAACACCAGCGTCTGAGGCCCTCCTGTGAGCGTGGTCAAGGTCGCGAACCCGGAAAGCGATCTGAGCTCCGGTGGTGGTGGACCCATCCTTTGACTCGTAGAGCGCAAAGTGGATGAACGCGCCGTCGGTCCACGATGTTGCAGCATGGCGGCCACTCGTCCACGGGTCGTCTCCATGGTGGTCCTCGAGGTGGAGATCGAGCCCGAAGGCGTCGCGGTACATCGAGATCGATCTATCAAGTTCGGCGACGGTGAAAACCACGGTTACTAGGCGGCCGACGCTTGGATCCATCTAACCACTCTGCCACAGAGCCAACCCTTCCGACCCGAGGCGGCGCCACTCGATAACACCCGCCCAGATTCACGCTGCGTACGCCGAGACCGTCGCCCGGTATCGGCCCTATGTGACGCCGCAATTTCACGGCCGTGTTGACGCCACTGTTGCCGTCACAGAAGCGTTGAGTAGCGCTGGCAGCCGATGTCGAGATCTTCGGTGAACTCGCGAGCCGAATCGGTCTCCGTTGTGCGATTCTGTGGGATGCGCCAACTTGCAGTGATCGTGGCTGTCGGGTTGATCGCTGCGAGCTGCACCGCTTCGTCTTCGTCCACAAGCGACGGGGTCTCGACGACGCCTTCGGTAGCGACATCAACCAGCACCGCTCAATTCCCAACGATCGCAAGTCCGGCCGATCTCGATCTGGTCAGGCGTGAACTGTTGGAGATGGCAGAGGAGGACCAGGAAGAACGCTCCCACTTCGGCGAGACCGATGCCGCTCCCTGGCAGGATGAGAAGCGAACTGCTCGTTTGATGGAGATCATCGAACTCTACGGGTGGCCATCGCCTGGCTTGGTCGGTGACGAAGCGTCGTCTGCGGCTTGGCTGATCGCCCAACACTCCGACGCGGACCCCGAATTCCAGCAGCGAGTGCTTGAAATGCTGGAGGCCTCCGTTGAGGACTACCCGGGCAAGGCCGAGAACATCGCTCTCCTGACTGACCGGGTGGCGGCCAACACCAACCAACGTCAACGCTTCGGGTCCCAGATCGGTTGCCTGAACGGCGATCCCATCCCGCGACCAGACCTCGCAGACCCTGACCAGGTCGACCAACTCCGCACCGACGCTGGGCTCGAACCACTCCACGTCTACCTTGCCCGCTTCGACGAACACTGCACCGATCTTGCCCGCCTGCCCATCGACGCTGGCTGCCAACCAGTCAGTGGTGTGGAAGCGCTCTTCTCTCGCAATACCGCCGTTTTGGTCGGTGAGCTTCACGGAACTGTCGAGAGTCCGGCCTTCGTAGCAGCGCTCACCTGTACCGCAGTGAGCTACGGGTACGAGGTGAATGTCGGCCTCGAGATACCAGACGATGAAACCCAAGTGGTCGAGACTTTCCTCGCTTCCGACGGAGGTCCGCGAGCCCGAGCAGCGTTGCTGGCAGGCCAGTTCTGGGACACCGAGTTCCCGGACGGCCGCCAGAGCACAGCAATGCTCGACCTGCTCGACGACCTCCGCCAGCTCAAGTTGAACGGAGCGGAACTGAGCGTGGTGCTCCTCGACGCTGCAGGCGCAGCGGACCGTGACACAGCGATGGCGCAACGGCTTCTCGCAGCCATGGCCGCAACGCCGGAAGCCTTCGCGATCACCCTCACCGGGAATCTTCACAGCCGGAACGTTCGCGGCGTGAGCTTCGACGCCGACTACGAGCCAATGGGATTCCTCGTCTCTGAAGCACTCCCGGCAGGCGCAGTACTCACCGTGGATGTGCAGTATTCCGGTGGTTCCGCATGGACGTGTTCGGAGAACGGGACCTGTGGTCCGAACACCTTCGGAGGCAACATCCCGGGCCTCGATCCAGATGCTGCCCCCGCACCGGCAGTCGCAATTGATTCAGAAGGCAACGCAGACGGCCATGACGGGCACTACTACGTAGGGGAACTCTCACCAGCTGGCCCAGCGGCAGATCAGGCCGACTGATCAATTCGACATCTCGACGAAGAACCACGGCGAATGCCGAAACCCCGCCACCCGGTATCGGCCCCCGATTCCCAGCCAGCTGGCCATAGCGCCACATATCGGCACACAGAATCACGAGCGCCAGCCAAGATGAGGTGTGCGACAACGGCCCCGATGCGGCACCGCAGAATCACGGAGCGGTTGTGCCGTGGCCGCGATCGCTACCAGATCCGGGGCACGAGGCGCTTGGTCCGATTGCGGTAATCGGTGTAGCTGGAACCAAGCGCATCGATGAGCATGTCTTCCTCGACCTTGATTCGGTGGGCAAGTGCCCAGGTTGGCAGCAGCGCGAGTCCGAGGCTCGCCCAGTTTCCAAGCACTGCTCCGATCCCAGCGAACGCGGCGATCGTTGCGCTGTACAACGGGTGGCGAATCAGCCGGTAGGGACCGGTGTCGATGAGTTCATGGTCGGCGTGGACCGTGAGCGAGTCTCGGTGGAACCGCCCGAGGTGACAACGAGCGAACCAACTGAGCGCGCCAGATCCGCACAGCAGGGCCAGTCCCGTCGCGAACGATGTGCGCCTTGCCTGGATCAGGCCCGACGGCAGCGCTCGTGACGCTGCAGTCCCGCCGACGATGGCAGCCGTTGCCGCCGCGTCAACGAGATGGCTCGTGGAGGTGTCGATCACCCTCTCGGTCGAAGTCGCCTTGTTCGCCGCTGCTCGTGATGCTGTGCGAGATGTGCCAAGTTCGATGGACAACAACCAGCCGAGGGCGACGATCGCTGACATCGCAGCTTGTTGGTTGCTCCAGATGATTGGGCGCACAGGTCCGAAGCTACATCAACAGCGCACAGTGACCGGAAGCACTCGGTATCGAGCAACGGTTCACATCGAACGCGTGAGGTTCGACCCGGCACAGCCGCGGCAACAGGTCTGTGTTGTCAGTCCTGCACGACCGTCGGATCAGGCACGAGTGAGCGGGCGAGCCAGTGGAAGCCGCGATGGCCAACATCGTGAGGGGCCATGCTCTCAGCCGCGATCTTCGCCGCCTCATCGCTGATGGGCTTGCCGTTGGGTGCCTTCACATGCACCTCGGCCACGCGTTCAGCGAAGACAAACCAGCCAACGGCCTCCTCCACCGTTTGACCAACGGTGAGGATTCCGTGATTGCGCAAGATGCAGAGTTTGGTGGCCCCGATGGACTTCGCGATGCGTTCACCACCGGCAACGGTCAGCACCTCGACCTCCTCATCGTCAAACAGCGACTGGTCGAACACGAAGGACGTCGACTCTTGACTGAGTGCTCGGAAGGGTTCGACGTTGGCGGACCAGGGGGTACCGAAAGCGGTGTGCGTGTGGGCTGCGCTGACGCAGTCCGGCCGGGCAGCAAGCACCGGCCAATGGATGTTGTAGCCCGCTGTGTTGGGTGCGCCCTTGGGCGATCCGGCGACGCCTTCGGCCACCTTTCCATCTGGGCCGACCAAGACGAGCGTGCCGACGGTCGCTTCGGTGAAGGGGATGCCGTAGTCGAGCACCCAGAAATGGTCGGTGAACTCGGGATCGCGAGCGCTGATGTGGCCATCACCCATTTGTCCCCAGCGATTGGCGCCGAAGATCCGATAGCCAATGGCACAGCTGGTCTTGCGATGGTGGCGCTCATCCTCGATGGACCGTACGACGTCCATGTCTTCGCCGACTTGTGGGTAGTGACCGGTCATCCAGCCATCGTAGAACGGTGGGACGATCTGGCCCAGCAGATCAGGCGGCGGCCTTGCGCAAGCGGTCCATCACAGCATCGAGGAGTCCTCCGTGGGTCGGAGGGAGCACGACAATCCGGGCAACTCCAAGAGCATCAGCAGCCCGCAGCGCGGTGTAGAGGCCGGAAGCAAACCCTGCTGCTTCGTCGCTGAGTGCAAGAACAACCGCCGGCGTTCCGTCGATGACGAGGTCGCCGATCGGACCCACCACGGCGACGTCTTCGTCGACCGTCAGCGTCCGCAACGACTCGACGATCTCGACCGACGCCGTCGGTGCATAGTGCGACGCCAGCATTCCGGCAGCGCGGGACTCGCCCGATCGCCCATCAACGACCAACTCGTCGAGCGCCTCCTCGATCTCTTCGACACTCACCCCACCGGGACGCAGCAGCGTCGGCGGTCGACCACTGATCAGTTCGAGAATGGTCGATTCAACGCCGACGCGTGCGTCTCCTCCGTCGATCACTGCATCGATCCGTCCGTCGAGATCGTCCAGCACATGGGCTGCCGTGGTCGGGCTGACGTGACCGAAACGGTTGGCCGAGGGAGCGGCGACACCCCCGCTCCCGATCTTGGCGAAAGCAGCGAGCACGGCCGTCGCCACGGGGTGATCGGGCACGCGAACCCCGACGGTTCGCCGATCACCGACGACCAACGACGACACTCGGGCGGTCCGAGGAAGGATCAACGTGAGCGGGCCCGGCCAGAAGCACTCGGCAAGGCACTCAACCCGAGGGTCGGAAACGTCGGCCCACGCGTCGACTCGTTCGAAGGAATCGACGTGGACGATCAACGGATGACCGGCGGGGCGTCCCTTGGCGACGAAGATCTCGGCGACGGCTGCATCGTCGGCGGCGTCTGCGGCCAAGCCGTAGACGGTCTCTGTGGGGATCGCGACCGTTCCACCGTCACACAGCAGATCTGCCGCTCGAAGCGCTTGATCAGATGTGAGCCGCTCAGTGGAACGAGCGGTACTCACGCTGCGGTGCCACCTCCGACGACGTCATCGCCGACATACATCACGACCGATTGGCCCGCGGCGATCCGACGGTAGGGAGTGGCCCACGTCACGGTTCGACCGTCGAACGTTCCAGCCTGAGGGTCGCCGTGGGCCGACGTCTGCACGGTGACTGGACCATCCACCGGACCATCGGTCCATTGGAAATCGCGTAGCTCGAGGGTGTCCGTGAGCGTGGCTTCGAGCGGGCCGACGGTGACCACATCGTTCTCACAATCGATGTCGACCACGAAACGACGCTCGGGACTTCCGCCCAGATCTAGCCCCTTGCGTTGACCGATCGTCACCAATTGCACGGCTTCGGCCTGGCCGACCTCGGTTCCCTCGGTGTCGACGATCTTGGCCGGGCGCAGCGCAATGCGGTCGCCCAAGAACGCCTTGCGGCCGCCGGTGGAGTGGATGAAGCAGACGTCTTGGCTGTCTGGCTTGTCGGCAGTGCGCAGCCCGAGTTCGGTGGCGAGTTCTCGCACCTGATCCTTGGTGATGTCGCCAACGGGAAGGAGCAACCGACGCAGCTGCTCTTGGCCGAGCATGTGCAACACGTAGGACTGATCCTTCGCTGGGTCGGCGCCGCGGGCGATGCGCCTTGTGCCGTCGGGCAGCTCAGCGATGCGAGCGTGGTGGCCCGTGGCAATGAGGTCGAAACCGAGAACATCGGCACGATCAAGCAACTTGTCGAACTTGATGTGACGGTTGCATTCGACGCACGGATTCGGGGTCTCCCCCCGGTCCCAAGCCGCGACGTACGGATCGATCACGTGCGTGTCGAAGTCATCGCCGAAATTGAAGACGTGATGATCGATGTCGAGCTGCTGGGCCACTCGACGGGCATCGTCAACATCAGACACCGAACAACAGCCCGAGTCGCTCTCGCCGCCCCACAGCTTGAGCGTGACGCCAACGACGTCGTGCCCCTGGTGCTTGAGCAGTGCAGCGGTCACCGACGAATCGACACCGCCGGACATTGCCACCAGAACTTCAGCCATCTGCGGACTCCTTCTGATTCGTACCCGCTGCGGCGAAACCAGCGTGATCGCGAAGCCGGGCAACCGCCGCAGGCACCGCTTCCAGCGCGGCATCGACATCGGCATCGGTGCTGTTGTGTCCGAGCGACAGCCTCAGCGAGCCAGCCGCCAGTTCTCGACCGACGCCCATTGCAGCAAGCACGTGGCTTGGGTCCTGCGCTCCGCTCGAACACGACGATGCGGCCGAGGCCATGATGTCGTGCTTTTCGAGCAGGAAGAGCAACGCTTCTGACTCGATGCCGTTGAACGCCAGATGACACAGATTCACGGTCTTGTTGCTGCGGTCGGCGCCGGCGGGTACGGCCGACTCGAACGTGCCGGGAATGGCGGCGATCAGGCCATCGGCCAGCCGGTCGCGCAATGCACCGATCCGAACGAGTTCGGCTGGTCGGGAGGCCACCGCCTCGGCTGCTGCGGCGGCCATCGAAACAATGCCGGGGGCATTCTGGGTGCCGTTGCGGCGCCCCTTCTCCTGTCCACCCCCTCGCTGCATGGGTGCCAGCGTGATCCCGTTGCGAACTCCGAGCACACCGGTGCCCTTCGGGCCGCCGAACTTGTGAGCGCTGACCGAGACAAGATCGGCGCACTGGGTTGATGCGGCGACGTCGACCCAGCAGAGCGCCTGCACTGCATCGGTGTGGAGCAAGGCACTGGGGGCGAGCTCGTCGATGAGCGCACGGATGGGTTCGAGTGGCTGGATCACCCCCGTCTCGTTGTTCACCAACATCACCGACACGAGCGACACCGGCTCGGTCGCCGTGCGAAGGATCTCGGCGAAGGCATCGAGGTCGATCAGCCCGAGAGCGTCGACGGGGGCGACGACACCACCAAGGTGCTCCACCGGCTCGAGTACTGCGTGGTGCTCGATCGCTGAGCAAACAGCGACACCACCCAGAGACCCGACGACACCGTTGACGGCCAGATTGTCAGCTTCGGTACCGCCACTGGTGAACACCACCTCGCCAGGGTCGACACCAATGGCATCCGCCATTGCTTCCCGAGCATCGTCGAGAGCCCGGTTGGCGTTGCGGGCCAAGCGGTGAGCGCCCGACGGATTGCCGAACTCGGTGGTGACCATGCGCAGCATTGCCTCGACGGCGCACTCGCGCACGGGTGTGCCGGCGGCGTGATCGAGGTAGTGAAGCATTCGAAAAGGCTACCGACCCCAGCCGCCGCGCAGACCACGCGCCAACTGGGCATGCATCTGGTCGCCAGGGCGACCAACTGGGTGCCCAGTTGCGGCCAGAGTGGTGATAGCAAGGACGGGTGCAGGGATTCGGGCCTTCGACCTACGGCGATGGTTTCGCCGACGTCTACAACGACTGGTACGGCACCATCACCGACGCCGATGCAACGGCAGCGTTCGTGGCGGCGCGCCGAGCAAACGGGCCAGTGCTCGAACTCGGCGTCGGCAGCGGCCGCCTGGTCCCCGCCCTCGAGGCAGCTGGCTGCACGGTGATCGGACTCGATGCCAGCCTCTCGATGCTGACCCAATGCGATCCTGATCTGGCCACGATTCAGGCCGATCTCGCTGCGCTCCCCCTTCGACCGACACCGTTTGCTGGCGCTGCGGTCTGTGCGTTCAACACACTCTTCAATCTGCCAACGGCCGAAGCACAGCTCTCGCTGCTGCAACAAGTGGCGTCGGTGCTGGTGAGTGGAGGCGCACTCGTCATCGAAGCCATCACCGGAGCGGCGCTGATCGATGGCCCTCCACAATCAGTTGGTGTGTCGAGGATGACCGCCTCAGGTCTGGTGTTGTCAGCCACCCTCCTCGACACCGAGGAGCAGACCATCCAGGGCCAGCACGTCGAGATCACCGAGGCGGGAGTGAAGATGCGACCATGGCTGTTGCGCTGGACCACGCCGGAACAGTTGGATCAACTCGCAGTGTTGGCTGGGCTGAACCTTGCGGAACGTTTCGCTGACTGGGATCGATCCGAGTTCACCAGCGACAGCGACAAACACATCTCGGTCTACCAACGGCCCTAGCAATCAGAGAATTGGATCGAGTCCGAGCTGAGCTCCGACAACGGCGAGGGCTGCGATCCCGACGACGATCAAGCCGCCGGCCAGCAGCGTTGGCGATGGTCCGCCAGAACCCTGGATCGGCCCAGAGGAGGGGCGGCGATTCTTGTCGAGCGCCGCCATGGCTGCTCCAACGGCAAACCCGCCAGCAACTCCGCCGAAGTGGCCCCAGAACGAGATGATCGGGACGAACAGCGGCAGCGCCAGGTTGAAGAGCATCACTCGGAAGAGCGGTGTCTGTGTGATGTTCACTCCCCGAGCCCAAAGGATGCCCGTGAGCCCGCCAGCGAGGCCGAGCACCGCCCCGGAGGCGCCGAGGGTGGCCTGGTTCCAGTCGAACAACAACACCGCTGCCGATCCGCCGAAGAGTCCTCCGGCGTAGATCAGTGCGGCTCGACCAATACCCACTGCTTTCTGGATTTCGGGACCGAAGATGAAGAGGGCGTACATGTTGACCGCCAAGTGGATCAATCCTCCGTGGAGGAACCCGGAGGTCACGATGCGCCAATACTCACCATCTTGCACGGCTGGACCGAAGAGGAAGCCATCATTGACCACCCATCCGGCTCGCCAGTTCCCCTCACCGGTGACCACCTGGCCCATGTATGCGGCCACACAGAGCCCGATGATGGCGTACACCAGCGTCGGCTTCGAGATGAGATCACCGGGACGGAGCACTCGCTGAGCGCCGGACTTCGTGCATTCCGGGCAATGAAAACCGACCGAGGCCGACGTCATGCACGAGGAACAGATCGCCCGATCGCAACGCTGGCATCCAACGGCGGCCCGACGGTCATCGTGGCGATAGCAAACAGCATTGTCGTCGACCATCGGGTCACGGTAGCCAGATCACGAGAAAGCAGCCGTAAGCAGCCTTCTTGGGGGATGCATGTGGCTGCAGCCACTGGCACGTGACGGATTTCACACTTCACTCACTTTTTTTCGCTAGCCTCCCGCGGCGGGGTGCGGGGCACCTCACATCCAAAAAGGGAAAACACATGATTCAAGAATTCAAAGACTTCATCAACAAGGGTGGCGTTTTCGAGGCGGCTGTCGGACTGATCCTGGCACTTGCCTTTGCACCAGTCGTCCAATCGTTGGTTGACGACATTCTCATGCAGATCATTGCGGCCGTGTTCGGTCAGCCTGACTTCAGCAGCCTGACCTTCGGGCTCGGCGACGCCACGATTCGCTACGGCAGCTTCATCACCGTGGTGATCAGCTTCATCATGATCTCGCTCGTGGTCTTCTTCCTTGTGAAGGCGTACAACGCCAGCACAAACAAAGCTGAAGAAGATTCCGGCCCGTCCGAAATCGATCTCCTCACCGAGATCCGTGACGGCCTCAAGCGCTAGTCGCTTCTGTTTCATCTGAGATCACTGCGAACGCCCCGCCTCGGCGGGGCGTTCGTGCGTTTTGGGCTCGCTCCGGCACCGACCTTCGACTCAGTCGAGGCCGAGCAACGTGGCAGCGGCTTCCCACGGGTCGAGCCGCCGGGCCAACACCTCGGCGTGAGCCGCCTCGAACTCCGGTGTCGCTCGTCTGGCCTGTACCCGGGCATCGATGCGGGCCCGCACGATACGTTCCAGCTCCTCATCGGCCCGATCCATACGGCGCTGTTCGAGATCGCCGTTCTGGGTGATGAAGGCCCGATGTTCTTGGATCGCCGCCCACATGGCATCGACTCCCGACGGCAGGTGCGCAACGGTCGAAACAATCGGCGGACGCCACCGGCCGTCATGACCGAGACCAGAGAGGTCGAGCATGTGCTCGAGATCGCTCTTGGTGTTCTCGGCGCCATCTCGATCAGACTTGTTGATCACGAAGATGTCAGCGATCTCCATCAGGCCGGCCTTGTTGGCCTGGACCGCGTCGCCCCAGCCGGGGTTGACCACGACAACCGTGGTGTCAGCGGCGCCAACGATCTCGACCTCGACCTGCCCGACACCGACCGTCTCGAGCAACACCCACGGCCGGCCGGCCGCCTCGAGCATCCGCACCGCAGCCGGGGCCGCAAGCGCAAGTCCACCCAGGTGACCGCGGGTGGCCATCGAGCGGATGAACACCTCAGGATCGAGCGCGTGGTCCTGCATGCGCACTCGATCTCCGAGAATCGCACCGCCGGTGTACGGCGAAGACGGGTCGATCGCCAGGACCGCTGCCGGCAGGTCATCTGACCTGATCTCGCCAACCAACGCTGAGGTCAGTGTCGACTTGCCGGCACCCGGGGCGCCGGTGATGCCAACGGTGTAGCCGGCACCAGCATGCGGGAACGCCAGCTTGCCGATCTGCTGTGCGGCTGATCCGCCCCGTTCGATGTGAGAGAGCAGTCGGGCCAGCGGACGGCGCTCCCCCGCAAGAGCAGCGATGAACAGTTCCTCTATGAGTGCGGCATCGGTCGAACGTGAGCTCATCGCGACGCAGCTGGAGGGCGAAGCGGCGACACGATCGTGCTGCCGATGCAAGCCGGTGCGCCAGCACCGAGCGACGCTCCGGCGAGCTCGGCACCTGTGTGCTCGACTACGGTCAACGCGTCGATCCGGTCTTGCAAGATGCGCTCGATGCCATCTTTCAACGTGACGGTCTCGACATCGACATGAGGCAAGAAGACGTCGCCATTGTCGGCCTGGATCGCCGGCCGGATGACCTCGATCACCGTGGCCGCCTTCTTCTCCATCAGGGTTTCGAACATCTTCACCTCACACAAACAGTGCACACGAACAGTGCCCACTCAGACGGCGCCGACCAAATACGGCCCCCACCTCGACAACAAGTGAGCACCGTACTGCCCTACGCTCCAGAGGATGAAGCTCGCGGGTACAGCGTTGGTGGCGCTCGAATCGTTCCCGCTCTTTGCCCACCAGGGCGGCTGGGACGAAATCCTCATCGTCGCCCTCCCACTTCTTCTCATCGGCAGCCTGCTCTACATCGCGAACAAGCGAGTTGATGCCAAGCTCGCCGAACGAACGTCAGAAGAAGGCCAGCCTCGTTCGTGAAGGCGGCCATCCTCGACCTCACCGTCGATCACGAAACAGCTGAAGCCCTCCGCACACCTCGCACCGACCTCCTCGTCGAGCGACTCGATGCCGACGGCGTCTATCGGCAAGAGACCGGCCCGTTCCGGTCCTACGAGCGCCGCATCTCGTCTGACGCTGCCGATGGCGTCGAGCGGGTCGAAGAGCGAACCGACTTCACACTCGACATTCCCGTCTGGGCGCCGCTGTTCCACCCACTCATGCGGCGAGCACTCGCCGATCCTGATCGAACGGCACGACCGCGCTGGTGGTGGCCCCGGGAGGTCTTGCCGGCCGTCAGCGCTCGCCTCCTCGGCGCACTCAGCATCATCTCCATCATTTCCGGCTATCTCGGTGTGCTGATCGGCCAGACCATCACGTTCGCCGCTGAAGAGTTCGGGGCCAACGACGCAGCCCAAGGCCGAACCCTTGCCGCTATTCGCATCGGTGTGATCATCTCAGTCGTCGCGGTACGCCGAGCAGATCGCATCGGCCGTCGACCACTGCTCATTGGTTTCACATCCGCCGCACTCGTCTTCACCCTCCTCGGAGCGACGGCCTCCAGCCTGGTGCAGCTGGGCTTCTACCAAGCCATCAGTCGTGGGTTCACCACCGGGTTGCTCACCTTGCTACTGCTCGCCGTCACCGAAGAGGTGCCCGCCGGGGTGCGAGCACTCGGCATCAGCCTCATGACGATGTGCGCTGCACTCGGCGGCGGCATGGTGCTGTGGGTGCTTCCCGTTGCCGACTCGAGCCCCGGGGCGTGGCGTTGGACCTACATCGCTCCGGTGCTGTTCGTCCCTGCTCTGGTGTGGGCGGCACGGCGCCTCCCCGAAACGCGGCGCTTCGACATCGCTGATGAAATCCAGGCGCCGGCTCCGGTCGACCGCCGACGATTCGCGCTCATTGCCTTCTCCGCGTTCGCCTCGGCGCTGTTTCTCTCCCCCGCCTCCCAGCTCCTCAACGAGTACCTCCGAGATGAGCAGGGAATGTCGGCTGGAGCAATCAGCGTGTTCCGGCTGCTCACCGGGACACCGGCAGGCCTCATCGTTCTCGGCGCTGGCATCGCCGCCGATCGGATCGGCCGCAAACCAGTCGGCGGCATCGGTCTTGCGCTGGGCGTCGTCTTCAGCGTGATGGTCTTCTTCACGAGCGGCGCGATGCTGTGGCTGGTCGGAGCCATTGGCTTCTGGAGCCTGGCCGGCATGTCACCGGCGTTGCGCGGGTACCAAACCGAGTTGTTCCCCACTCGCTCACGAGCCCGAGTAGGAGGCTGGATCGATCTCGTTGCCGTCTCCGGTAGCGCCGTTGGGCTGCTGACCGTTGGCGAGCTCTCGACCCGCTGGGACTCGCTGGGTCAGGCAATTGCCGTGATGGCCTTCGCTCCGCTGATCGTGGTCGTCTTGGTGTTCTTGGTGTACCCAGAAACGGCGTCACGCGAACTCGAAGAGTTCAACCCAGATGATCCAGATCCTCAGAGGGCCGCCACCCAGCGCTGAGTGGTCTCGATGATGTCGGCATCGCAGCGCTCGACGGGGTCGTGGCCGGTGCGCTGGAGCCAAAGCTGCTCAACCGGCCCAGGAATGGACGGTACGTGCTCGGCAAACTCAGGCTCCTTGCCGAACGGATCACTCGAACCCTGCACGATCAAGACTGGCACGTGAATGTCGGGAAAGTGCTCGGTCCGTAGCTGCTCGGGCTTCTTGGGCGGATGGAGCGGGTAACTCAGCAGAAGAAGACCGGCGACAGCGAGGCCGTCGGCGACCGCCATCGAACACACCCGGCCACCCATCGAGCGACCTCCAACCACGAGCCGATCAGTCGTCGTCGCCCACTCCACAGCCACTGCTTCGATCTGCTCGATTGCCGAAGCCAACAACACCGGCATGCGATCTGGGGGCCGGCGACCCGGACCCTTCTGCCTGAAAGGAAACTCGCACCGGGCCACAGGCACAGCGAGTTGTTCTTCCATTGCGAGGAACAATCGATGGTTTCGGTCGCCACCGGCACCGTGGAACACCACGACGCCGTCGACGTTTGACACAGGGACGGAGGCGCTCCCTGACATCGTCATCAGGCGTCGAGAAGGATCCGGCGAGCTTCGTTGAGTTCGGCGATTCGGTCGGCAGCGCCGACGGTTTCGGCACCGTGATCGGGGTGAGCGTCGCGCAACAGCGATCGGAACCGCCGCTGAATCGTGCGTTTGCTCGGCTGCTCATCAGCGGAACCTTCGAAGTCGAAGATCTCGAGTGCCCACGAGACGGGATCGTTCCAGCTGCGAAGATCGGCCAGGCTCGCTCGATCGCCACCCATCGTGGCCTGGATGAACCCAGCATCGACCGGGCGACCCCACACCAGGGCGTTGCGGATCGAGTCGAACACCACCGACCGAGCCTCGGCTGGCAGCGAACCTGCGGCGTAGATCGCCCCGATCGCCTGCTGCACTGGGCGACCGCTCTCGTCGTCGAAGTCGAAACTGAGCGTGTTGCCTTCTGCAATCAGCCGGTGGGTGCTGCGAGACAGGCCGATCTGATCGACCTGGAATCGGTGTCGAACACGAGGCTGTGGGATCCGGGCCCCTCGATCGAGATCTTCGATGAGGTGCACGAGACCCTCACGGAGGTCGCCCTCGACCAACGGTGCCGACCGTGCCACGATTGCGGACAACAGCAGGCCACCAGCACCGGGCGCGGGCTCGATCGGAAGGTTTCTCATGCCGAGGGCCACCCGCCGCGTCGGAGCGATCGGTCGTGAGTGATAGATCTCCAACTCGGCCAAAATCACCGTGCAAACCTATCTGAGGTTGCTCAACTCAGCTGCACCGGGCGCCCTCAACAAACCTCTCGGGTTGCCACTGTGCAAAGATCTTGGGCCATGACGTTCGACATCGAATCCCTGCGAGTCCCTCCGGGCAAGAACCTCCGTCTCGACGACATAGATCCCAAGTCGACTCCCGAATGGTCGGGTTCTGACAAAGAGGAAGGCAAGGCTCGCGTCGAGCAACTCAACGCGCGGCTCGAGGAGCTTCAGGAGCTGCTCTACGCCGAGGGGAAACACCGCCTGCTGGTCGTTCTGCAGGCAATGGATGCCGGCGGCAAGGACGGCACCATCCGCCATGTCTTTGACGGGGTGAACCCCTCGGGGGTTCGAGCTCCAGCATTCAAGAGGCCAACGGACAAGGAACTGGCCCACGACTACCTCTGGCGTGTGCACCAGCACGTCCCCGGTGACGGCGAGATCGTGATCTTCAACCGAAGCCACTACGAGGACGTGCTCGTCGTTCGTGTGATGGACATCGTGCCCGAGCAGCGTTGGCGCAAGCGCTACGAACACATCGTCGACTTCGAACGCATGCTGGCCGACGAGGGCACCACGATCGTCAAGATCTACCTACACATCTCCAAGGAGGAACAGAAGGAGCGGCTCCAAGCCCGCCTCGACGTTCCGGAGAAGAACTGGAAGTTCGAAACTGGCGATCTCGCCATGCGCGAGAAGTGGGACCGCTTCATGGAGGCGTTCGAAGAAGCGCTCGAGAAGACGTCGACCCCGTACGCCCCGTGGTACGTGATTCCGGCCAACCGCAAGTGGTATCGGAACATCGCTGTGCTCGAGATCCTCGTGCAGACGCTCGAAGGTCTGCACATGTCCTTCCCCGACCCCGAAGGGGGCCTCGAAGACATCGTCATCCCCGACTGATCTCTTTCCCCCGCCCCGTCCCCTGCACTTCCCTTCCCTCGCACCTCGCATCCGTTCTGGTTCGCAGCATTCCCACTTCTGGGCTACCTCGGTGCCGGTTCGGGAGGACAGGAGGAACTTGAGTTCGTTGACGAACGATCGTGGCCGTTCGACGGCCTCTTGCCAGCCGAACAGCGAGTTCGAAGATCCTTCGATCAATCGACAGCGTCATAGGGGCACCTCGTGCGTGAAAGCGTCAAGAGGCACCCGGAGGTGCGATCCTCGCCATCGGTTCTGGTCCCGAAATCTCCCTAAAGTGGGAATCCTGGGTACCAAATCGCAGCGCTGGTGCGGTGAGTTGCGACGACGGTCGACCTCAGATGATGGCGTCCATCTTTTCCATGGAGTGGTCGGCCTCGATCACGCGCACCGTGCCGGAACGGCTTCGCATGACGAGCGACTGGGTGTGAACCCGGTTCTGCGAATAGGTGACACCCCGGAGCAGGTCACCGGTGCTGATGCCGGTGGCGGCGAAGAAACAATCATCGGATCGCACCAGGTCATCCATGGTCAGGATCTGCTCGAAGTCGTAGCCCAACGCCTCGGCCGACGCCCGCTCCTCCGGATCCCGCGCGAACAACCGACCTTGAAGATCGCCGCCCATGCACTTCATCGCCGCAGCGGTGATGACCCCCTCGGGGGTGCCACCGACACCGAACAGGATGTCGACACCGCTTTCGGGACGAGCAGTCGCGATGGCACCGGCAACGTCGCCATCACGGATGAGACGAATGCGGGCGCCCGTGCTGCGGATCTTGGCGATCAAGTCATCGTGACGGGGGCGATCGAGCACCACGGCGGTGAGGTCGCGGACGGCGACTCCTTTGGCCTTGGCCAATGCCGTCAGGTTCCGATCGACGGGCAGACGAATGTCGACGATGCCAGCACCGGCGGGACCGACGGCGAGCTTGTCCATGTAGACCACAGGGCCGGGGTTGAACATCGAACCCCGCTCGGCAACAGCAATGACAGCGATTGCGCCGCCCTGTCCATTGGCGGTGAGCGTGGTGCCATCAACCGGGTCCACAGCGATGTCGGTCAGCGGCCCCTGGCCATTGCCGATGCTCTCACCGTTGTAGAGCATCGGCGCTTCGTCCTTCTCGCCTTCGCCAATGACGACGAGGCCATCCATCTCCACACCGTCGAGCACCGAGCGCATGCCGTCGACGGCAGCCTGGTCGGCACCGTTCTTGTCACCCCGGCCAAGCCAACGGGCAGACGCGAGGGCCGCTGCTTCCGTGGTGCGAACGAGTTCGAGCGCCAAGTTGCGATCTGGACGAATGCGATCAGACATGAAACCACCGAAGGTTGGAGACGAGAAGTGTGAGACTAGGCGGCGACCCGCCATCTCTCCGAACCCATCGGCCCGGGAGAGGCGGTCTTGACGATTCGATCTTGAGCGAACGCTCCGCCATCTCTCAGAGGAAGCGGGCACACCGTCCTCAGCTCAAACGCGGGAAGAGCTCCCCGACGGGAGCCGTTCCATGAGTTGTGCTTGGTATCTAGACCTCGGCGGAGAGGCGGATGCGCAACTCGGCCCAGCGCTTGTCGTCGAGGGCAAAGCTGTTGTACTCATCGCCTCGAAGCGCCTCAGTGGCAGCATCGAGATCGCTACGAGCCGCCGCTGGGTCGATATCTGCGCTCGGAACTGCTTCGTCGCTCAAGACGGTGACTTTGTCACCGGCCACCGACACGAAGCCGCTGCGCACAGCGAAAGAGGCCACGGAACCGCTGGCCTCGGTCACGCGAACCTCAGACACCTGAAGGCTACCGATGTACGGCACATGGCCAGCCAGGAATGCGATCTCGCCTCCACCGCGAGCTCGGGCCACCACTTGGGTGCCTTCACCCGAGTAGAGCGAGCGCTCTGGTGAAACGAATTCGACGGCGAACGACATCAGACGCCAGCGTCCTTGCGAAGCTGTGCTGCCTTCTCACGGGCCGAGTCGGCACCACCGACATTGAGGAAGGCTTGCTCGGGAAGATCATCGAGTTCGCCATCGAGGAGGGCCTCGAAGCTGTCGACGGTCTCTTCCACCGGCGTGAAGTTGCCGTCAAGACCGGTGAAGACCTTGGCGACGAACATCGGCTGCGACAAGAAGCGCTGCACCTTGCGAGCACGGTCGACGGTGATCCGGTCCTCTTCGGAGAGTTCATCGAGGCCGAGGATGGCGATGATGTCCTGCAGTTCCTTGTAGCGCTGGAGCACTTCCTGCACTCGGCGAGCGACGTTGTAGTGTCGCTGGCCGACGACCTCAGGAGCAAGGATCGACGAGGTTGATGCCAGGGGATCCACGGCGGGGTAAATACCGAGGGCCGCGATGTCACGGCTGAGCTCGGTGGTTGCGTCGAGGTGGGTGAAGGTGGTGAACGGTGCGGGGTCGGTGTAATCGTCGGCGGGCACGTACACGGCCTGCAGCGAGGTGATCGACTTACCGCCGGTCGAGGTGATGCGCTCCTGGAGGATGCCCATCTCGTCAGCCAGGGTGGGCTGGTAACCCACCGCTGAAGGCATACGACCGAGGAGGGTCGACACCTCAGAACCAGCCTGCACGAAGCGGAAGATGTTGTCGACGAACAGCAGCACGTCTTGGCCCTGCACGTCACGGAAGTATTCCGCCATGGTGAGAGCGGACAGTGCGACACGAAGACGCACGCCGGGCGGCTCGTCCATCTGGCCGAAGGTCAGCGCAGCCTTGTCGAGCACCGAGGTCTTGCCATCGCCCATCAAGGTTTCACCCATCTCGATGAAGAGATCGGTTCCTTCACGGGTGCGCTCGCCGACACCGGCAAACACCGACACACCACCGTGGTTTGAAGCCACACGGGTGATCATCTCGGTGATGAGCACGGTCTTACCCACCCCAGCACCACCGAACAGGCCGATCTTGCCGCCCTGCAGGTAGGGGGTGAGCAGATCGAGCACCTTGATGCCGGTCTCGAGGACCTGCTTCTTCGGCTCGAGCGTGTCGAAGGCGGGTGCGGGACGGTGGATCTCCCACCGTTCAGTGATGTCGAGATCTTCGATCGGAACGTCGAGCGGCTCGCCAATGACGTTCCAGATGTGACCGAGGGTGACATCGCCGACGGGCACCTGGATGCCATGGCCAAGGTTCTCGACGATGGTGCCTCGCTTGAGGCCATCGGTGGGCTTGAGCGCAATCGCACGCACCCGACCGTTGCCGAGCTGCTGCGCAACTTCGGCCATGACGACAGTGGTGACATCATCAATGGTCACGCTGAAGCGAACCGCGTTGTTGATCTCGGGCAGCGCGTCCGGCGGGAATTCGATATCGACCACAGGACCGGCGATGCCGACGATGCGTCCGGTTTTGAGCTGGGGTTCGGTAGCAGTCATCTGCAGTGCTCCTAGTTGGCCTCGGCCAGCTGGAAGCTGGACGGGAGGGGTTCGTCGTCTTTGGACTTGCCGGAGGCGAGTGATTCTGCGCCGCTGACAATCTCCATGATTTCGGTGGTGATGGACTCTTGACGAGCCCGGTTCATGATGCGACTCAGCTTGACGATGAGGTCTTCAGCGTTGTCGGTCGCGGCCTTCATGGCTCGCTGGCGGTTCGCGTGCTCCGAAGCCGCGGCATCGAGCAGCGCAGCGAACAAGCGAGCCTCGACGTATCGAGGCAGCAAGTCCTCGAGGACGCCTTCCGGCGACGGCTCGAATTCGAATCCGGCGAGCGCTGCGGCGTCGCCGCCACCAGCCTCGCTGATGGTCGCAGTGGACTCGAGCGGAAGGAACCGACGGACCACCGGACGCTGGGTGCCCATGCTGACGAACTCGGTGTAGATGAGCTCGACTTGGTCGACCTCGCCCGAATCGAACAACTCACGCACCGACCGAGCGATCATGCGAGCGTTTTCGTAGGTGGGGTTGTCAGTGAAGCCTTCGAAGTCGGCATGGATGTTGAAGCCCCGGAATTCGTAGTACTCCCGCACCTTCTTGCCAACGGAGATGATCTTGTAGTCGCCACCATCGGCTCGAAGCGCTTGGATCTCGCGCTCTCCCGACTTGATGACCGACGAGTTGTAGGCACCCGCAAGTCCACGGTCGCCGGCACAGATGATGAACGCCACACGATCGACGCTCTCTGCTTGACGCAGGAGTGGATGACTGACATCGGCGCCACCGGCGGCGAGGTTCTCGATAACTCCTGTGAGCTGCTCGGAATAGGGACGAGCTGCACGAGCACGGGCCTGAGCTCGGGCCACGCGAGTGGCCGCGATGAGTTCCATGGCTCGTGTGATCTTCTTGGTGTTCTTCACGCTGCCAATGCGGCTGCGCAAGATGCGTTCAGCTCCACCCGGCATGAATCAGTTCCCCGCTCGGCTCACGTCTTCTTCGGGAAGGGTGTTCGTTGCGTCGACCATGCGCTTGTCGGCATCAGCCTGTGCTTCGATTCCCGGCTCGCCGTCAGCGCCGGCGGAACCGACGAACTGATCGGTGAAGGCGCCGATGGCGGCTTCAAGAGCTTCTTCGTCTTCGACCTTGCCGGTGTCGACGATGTACTGGAGCTTGTCACCATGGATGCTGCGGAACCACTCGAGCAGCTCGATCTCGTAGCGACCGACATCAGCCACGTCGACGCCATCGAGGTAGCCACGAGTACCGGCGTAGAGAACCACGACCTGCTCCTGAACCGGAACTGGCACGTTGATGCCCTGCTTCAGGAGCTCGGTGAGGCGGTAGCCGCGGTCGAGTTGGGCCTGAGACACAGCGTCGAGGTCGGAACCGAAAGCTGCGAAGGCAGCAAGCTCACGGAACTGCTGGAGGTCGGATTTGAGCGTGCCGACGGCGTTCTTCATGGCCTTGATCTGGGCGGCGGAACCGACTCGGCTCACCGAGATGCCCACGTCGACGGCGGGACGGATGCCAGACTTGAAAAGATCGTCCTGGAGATAGACCTGGCCATCGGTGATCGAAATCACGTTGGTCGGGATGTACGCCGAGACGTCGCCCGCCTTGGTCTCGATGACCGGCAGCGCCGTCATCGAACCTGCGCCGTTGTCATCAGACAGCTTGGCCGCACGCTCGAGCAAACGGCTGTGCAAATAGAAGACGTCGCCCGGGTATGCCTCACGGCCTGGAGGGCGACGCAGGAGAAGCGAAACCTGGCGGTATGCCTCGGCTTGCTTGGAGAGATCGTCGTAGATGGCGAGGGCGTGGCCCCCGTTTTCCATCCAGTGCTGTCCCATTGCACACCCGGTGTAGGGAGCAAGGAACTTGTAGGGCGCCGGGTCGCCTGCGGAGGCCACCACGACCACGGTGTATTCCATGGCGCCGGCCTCCTCGAGGAGCGCCACGGTCTGAGCGACGGTGGAGGCCTTCTGGCCGATGGCCACATACACGCACTTCACGCCCAAGCCCTTCTGGGCAAGGATGGCGTCGATGGCGATGGTGGTCTTACCGGTCTTGCGGTCACCGATGATCAGCTCACGCTGGCCACGGCCAATCGGGATGAGGGAGTCGACCGCTTTGATGCCGGTTTGCATCGGCTCGTGCACGGGCTGGCGACCGGTGATACCGGGGGCCTGAATCTCCATGCGGCGAGACTCGACGTTGACCAGCGGGCCCTTGCCGTCGATCGGCTCACCGAGCATGTCAACGACACGACCGAGCACGCCGTCACCGACGGGTACGGAGAGGATCTCTCCGGTGGACTCGACGGCCTGGCCTTCTTCGATGGCGTCCACACTGCCGAGAACCACGGCACCGATGGAGTCTTCATCGAGGTTGAGGGCAAGACCGATGGTGCCATCGGCGAATCGAAGCATCTCGTTGACCGCTGCGTCGGGCAAGCCGCCAACACGGGCGATACCGTCGCCGACTTCGAGCACGCGACCAACGGTCTTGCTCGAAATGTCTGACTCGAAGCTTTCGAGATTCTTCTTGAGTGTCCCAGTGATGTCAGCGGGATCGAATGTGAGTGCCATGAAAGCTCCTAGAGGGCTTCGCGCATCTGGGCGAGACGAGTACGGAGTGAACCATCGATGACGGTGTCACCGATGGTGGTGACCGCGCCGCCGACCACGGAGGGATCGACGACCATTTGGAGCTCGACGTCGGCTCCGGTCTTTTGCTTGAGTGCAGCGACCAACTGTTGCTGCTGGGCGTCGGAGAGAGCAACGGCAGAACGCACCGTGGCGACCTCTCGGCCCGAAGAGGAGGCAACGAGGCCGATGAAGGCCTGGACGATGTCGGTGAGCTGACCACCACGACCAGCTCCGACGATCATGCCGACGATGGCACGAACCACATCTGAGGACTTGCCAGCGAGCAGATCGTCGACGATCTGACCACGGACGGCTGCGGGTACGAGGTTGTTCGACAGCGTCGAGCGCAGCTCTTCATTGCTCGAGATGGCTCGAGCAACATCAGCGAGCTGGCTCTTGGTGTTGTCGACATCACCTTCTGCTCGGGCGATGGCCAGCAGGCCTTCGGCGTATCCGGCGTGTGCATCCATGAAAGGGTCGGTCCTTGTCTTGGTGTGGTGGAGAAGTGCAGTCAGGGCTGATCAGAAGATCAGCTCTGGCCAACCTGGCTGATGTACTGATCGATCAGATCGGATTGAGCATTGGCATCGAGGTTGTCGGTGACGACGGCTTCGGCTGCATCGCGGGTGAGGCGAGCAACTTCTTCCCGCATGTCAGCGAGGGCCTGCGAGCGCTGAGTGGCAACATCGCTGTTAGCTCGAGCGACGAGGGCAGCGGCATCGGACGTGGCCTTGGAGGCCATGTCGGTCTTCAGCCGTGCGGCCGTCTCTTCCGCCTCGGCACGAATGCGAGTCTGCTCGACGCTGACATCGGGCACATCGGCAGCCTTCGCCGTGAGTGCGGCTTCAGCTTCACTTCGTTCGTCCTCGGCAGCTGCCAACTCCTCACGAATGCGGTCGGTGCGGCCGGAGATCGCCGCCTTGATCGCTGGTCCGGCTTTCCACCACACGAGTGCGACGAGCACAAAGAAGGCAATGGAGCCCCAGATGACCTCATTGATGTCAGACGCCAGCTGGAGACCGTTGGGGCCCTCTGCGGCAAAGATCGAAAGCATGTTCGTCCTTAGTTCTGGTTGGAAAGGAACCGGTCGACCACTGGCTGAGCGTCGCTCAGAGCAATCTGACGGCTCATGACTCGAGAAGCAGCATCGGTAGCCAGCTCGGCGACGGCCGGGCCGATTCCTGCCATGGCATCGGAACGAGCGGCGGCAATCTCATCGGCTGCAGCAGCACGAATCGACGCAGCCTCGGCCTCGGCAGCGGCGATGACGGTTGCCCGCTCGGCCTCTGCTTCAGTTCGTGCCGCCTCGACGATCTCAGCGGCCTCAGCACGAACACCAACAAGCTGGTCCTGTACTTCAGATGCTGCCGAACCGGCCTTGGAGCGAGCAATCTCGGCGGCGTCGAGGTCGCCACGGATCTTGGCGGCTCGAGCTTCCATCGTTGCCTGGACTGGTGGCAACAACACGAACTTCACCAGCGCCCAGAGGCCGAAGAACCCGATGGCTCCCCAGAACATCTCTGAGACAACCGGAAGGATCGGGTTGTCAGCCTCCGCTGCTTCAGCGGCAAACAGGAAGACGCCCATGGGATCAGGCGAACTTCAGGAGAATGAAGACGACGAAGCCGATGAGGGCGAGCGCCTCAGTGAAGGCGATGCCGAGGAACATCGTGGTCTGGACTTGGCCAGCCGATTCGGGCTGACGAGCCATGGCCTGCACGGCCTGACCGACGAGGTAACCGATGCCGATGCCGGGGCCGATGGCCGCGAGGCCATAGGCGAAACCGGCGGAGCTGGCCGCTTCATTTGCCTTGATGTCAGCTGGGGTCAGCTCGACGGCTTCAACGGCCAGTTCAGTGACCTGAGCTGCGGTGCTTGCGAGGAAGCTCATTGGATTGGTGTCTCCTGTTTCGTTGCCCGTGTCCGGGCGGTTTGTTGTTCTGCCCGGAGGCGAGATCTTGGTGGGAACCGCTCGGCGTTCGCCGCTCGGCCAATCAGTGAAGAATCAGTGATGCGGGTGGAGCGAGAGCGAGATGTAGACGGCGGTGAGCAGGCTGAAGACGAATGCCTGAATCAGCGACACCATGACCTCGAAGCCGGTGAGGCCGACAAGAGTGGCAAAGCTGAGCGGCAGCACGGCAACGAGCGGCGATGCGGTCCAGAGGGTGATGCAGAGCACGCCGAAGGTGACCAGCAGAATGTGACCAGCAAGCATGTTGGCGAAGAGACGAACGGCGAGGCCGAAGGGCCGAAGCAAGAAGGTCGAGAGGAACTCGATCGGCGTCACCAGCAGGTAGAGCGCTTTTGGAACACCGGGCGGGAAGAGCGACGACTTCATGAAGCCGCTGAAGCCTTGCGACTTGACGCCGACGGCGATGAAGGTGGCCCAAGCAACAAGAGCCAAGATGATCGGATTGGCCATACGAGCGTTGGCGGGCATCTGGAAGGTCGGGATCACCTCGAAGATGTTGCCGAAGAACACGAAGAGGAAGATCGACAGCAGGAGGGGCAAGTACTTGCGACCCTCGACGCCGATGGCCGACATCACAACCTGATTTTCAACGAACCCAACCGTGCTCTCCACAATGTTCTGAAGACCGGAGGGGACCATCTCTTTCTTGGAGAGAAGGAACATCACCGTGGGGATCGCCATCGCCAAAAGGCTGATGAGGCCGATCTTGTTGAAGGCATAGAACGTGTCATCGCCGAAGTAGTTCGGCCATTTCACGAGGTTGTCAATTGGGGGGAACTCGAGTGCGAACACTTGAGCGACTCCTTCAGTAGTCCGGGCCGGGGGTCCGACGCCGGATGCAAGCTAGTGGGAAATTTCTCGTTTCGTCACCGAAACGATGACGATTCGCAGGTCATCTACCCCGTCGACGGCCAGCGGCGACGGGTTGAGGACCCTTCTTCGAGATCTTTGGCTTCAACCCTGGGTGGGCCATCGAGGCAGACACGTGCCGCATCTCCCAGAACAACAACCCGAGATGCGTCACGATGATGGTGATGCCGAGGGGGACCATAGCCACCCAAGACATGTCCTTCACGAGCCAGACAGCAAGGAATATCAACCCGAGGCGCAACACATAGCCACCGAGCGAGACCGCTGCGACGACAGCAAAGGAGATCCTCGACGCCCAACCCAGCAGGGCAGCGGACAAAACGAAATTGACCAGCACGAGAGCCATGCCGAACGCGACCGACAACGCCCCGTTGAGTTCAGCGAAGATCGCACCAATGACCATGCCGACGGGGAGGAGCGGGAGTCCACGTTTCACCATGTCCATCGCCACGGCTGCAGCGGGCGACGGGCCATCGAGCCGATGATTGATCGCAATCACGTCAGGCTCGTCCGCCACCGACTGATCTCCTGAGCTCGGGCCGACGTTCTCTTGTTCGCTCATCGACGCCCACCACGCTCTGCGGACTTGGCGGCGCCGGCCGACTTGAGCGCCTTGGTCTCCGCTTGCAGTTGGGCAATGCGATGGGTGTAGCGGTAGTAGATCGAGATCGCAGCGCCAGCCATGCCGGCGATCGTGAAGACCAGCATGAACAGTGGCGTGGTTCCGATGCGTCGATCGATGAACAGACCAATCAAACCGAAGATCACGGACCCGAGGACGAGCTCATACGATCCGGAGCTCTCCACCATGTGGAAGTCGACTCGTTGGCTACTGCCGGGCGCTTCAGATGTCGCTTCTGGCTCGGAGTCCATGGCCCGCTTTCCCTGTCACCCATGCAGATAACGACTGAACCTTATGTTTCTGCCTGGGTCCGCACAACTTCTGCGCCCACCGACCCCATGAGCATTTCTGATCAGCGCGATCTCCGAACCTCATCGAGTTGTCTGACGTTCGATGTTTCACCGTCGTCATCAGGATCCTCGGCATCGCCGGGGAAGCGATCGATCTGGCGAAATGCCTTGACGATTGCAGGCAGACCGGGCGAGAAGGCCGAGAGAAGCAGCAGCCCGAACGCCGCAACGCCAAAGGGCACGATCGCGTCTCCCTGACGATCGTTGTACACGGGCCACAAGACGAATCCCGAGAGCAGCGCCGTCCACGCCCAGAGAATTGCAACGCTACGGCGATGGCCGTGACCGAGGTTCATCAAACGGTGGTGGAGATGACCCTTGTCGGCGGTGGCCAGGCCTTGCCGACGAACGGTCCGACGAACGATCGCGAAGACCGTGTCGAGAATCGGCACGCCGAGAATCAGCAGCGGAATCACCATGGGTGCGTAGAAGAAGAACGTCTGACCGCTGAACGGATCCTCGACGCGTCCCCCGACCGAGACCGTGCTCGCTGCCATCAAGGCGCCGAGCAGCAACGCTCCACCGTCGCCCATGAAGATCTTCGCTGGGTGCCAATTCCAAGGAAGAAAACCGGCACAGATTCCTACGACGATGACAGCAACGAGCGATCCGATGTTCGACTCGGCAAGCAGACCTTCGTCACTCAGCTGCAGGACGTAGAGGAAGAACGCCAGTGCGGCGATGCCCATGATTCCTGCTGCCAAGCCATCGAGCCCATCGATGAAGTTGACGGCGTTACACATTCCGAGCAGCCACAACACGGTGATGAGGTAGCTCATGTCGAGCGGGAGAATGAACACCGAAGAAAACGGAATGCGGAACTGGAGAATCGAGATGCCACCAACGACCAGCGACGAGCCCGCAAGTACCAACCCCGCAAGTTTCGCAGGCGCCGAGATCTCACGGATGTCGTCGATGAATCCCACGGCATAGGCGAGCGCAGCGCAGGCCACGATGCCAAGGGCTTCGCTGGACCCCGCGAACATGATGTCGAATCGGCCAGAGAACCATGCCGCCAACATCGCCACGCAGAAGCCCAAGAACATTGCTGCGCCACCGAGGTTGGCGGTGGGTCGCTCATGCGTTCGCCGCTCGTCTGGTGCAACGACGTGGCCGCGCGCAATCGCAAACACCCGGACCAGCGGAACCGTCAGCACGGTCACACCAAACGCAATGGCCATCACGATGAGGTGCGATGACAGCGAGGGTGCCGAGTTCACGGCAGCAACCTAATGGCTTCGAACCCGCCGCGGGCGTTGGGGCACAGCATTCACAATTCCGCTAGCCCTTGGATGTTTGGCGAAGCCAAACTCGAGGAACCCGCAGGGTTCCCTTTCGGCGAAGGCGAATACGTCAGGCCAGTTCTGGGTAGGGCGCAAACGGCACACACAGGGCCCGAACCTCTTCGCGAATGGCAGCCACAGCGGCAGCGTCGGTCCGTTCCCGCAACGTGCGGGCAATGAGTGTTCCGATGGTCACCATCTCGGCTTCCTTCATGCCCTGCGTGGTGACCGCTGGTGTCCCGATCCGTACCCCGGACGTCACGAACGGCGAACGAGGGTCACCGGGAATCGAGTTTCGATTGAGCGTGATACCGGCTTCGTCGAGAACGATCTGGGCTTCCTTGCCGGTGAGTTCGGCATCGAAGGTCTGGAGATCGACGAGCAGCAGATGGTTATCGGTACCGCCAGAAACGAGGCGGAAACCCTCCTCTACGAGCGTCTTGGCAAGCGCCGACGCATTGGCCACGATCTGAGCCCCATACGTGGCGAACTCAGGCGCTGCGGCTTCGGCGAACGCGATGGCCTTCGCTGCGATGGAATGCTCTTGAGGCCCGCCCTGTTGCCCGGGGAACACCGCCTTGTCGATCGCTTTGGCATGGGCATCGGTGGTGAGGATGCAGCCGCCGCGGGGGCCACGGAGCGTCTTGTGTGTGGTGAACGTGACGATGTCGCAGTGCGGCACGGGGTTGGGGTAGACGCCTGCGGCGATGAGACCAGCGACGTGGGCCGCATCGAACATCAGAAGCGCACCCACCTCGTCAGCAATACGACGGAAGGGGGTCGCGTCGATGTTGCGGGGGTAGGCCGTGGCGCCGGTGACGATGAGCTTGGGCTGGTGTTCCTTGGCCAATGCCTCGACCTGGTCGAGGTCAATGCGCTCGTCACTGCCCGCTACTTCGTAGCCGATGAAGTTGTAGGTGAGGCCCGAGGCGTTGACAGGTGAACCATGCGTGAGGTGGCCGCCATGATCGAGGCTGAGGCCCAAAACCGTGTCGCCCGGCTCGAGCAGCGCTTGGTACACCGCCATGTTGGCGTTGGCGCCCGAGTGCGGCTGGACATTGGCGTGGTCAGCGCCGAAGAGTGCACAGATGCGCTCGATGGCAAGGCTCTCGACTTCATCGACGACGGCGTTGCCGCCGTAGTAGCGGCGACCCGGGTAGCCCTCGGAGTACTTGTTGGTGAAGACCGAACCGGTCGCAGCCATCACAGCTGGCGAGGCGAAGTTCTCTGATGCAATCAGCTGCAGTGACGTGTTTTGACGGTCGACTTCTTTGCCGGTGAGGGTGTTGACAGCGTCGTCGAGCGTGGTGGGCCAGGGCATCAGGAGACCTCCGCAGAAGATGAGCGGGTCTGTCCCTGCCCAAGCGGGTCAGGGTAGCGGAGCCGTTACGGCAGGAGCTGATCGATCGCGCCGGTCCGGCGGGCATGACGACCACCCTCGAACCCGGTTGCGAGGAACGCATCCAAGGCATCGAGAGCAACCTGCGGCCCGATGAAGCGCTCGCCGACGCACATGACGTTGGCATCGTTGTGGAGCCTGGTGAACGTGGCTGAAGTGACGTCGTGCACGGTGGCGGCTCGGACGCCAGGCACCTTGTTGGCGGCCATGCAGATCCCGATGCCACTCCCGCACACGGCGACACCACGCTCGGCATCGCCGGACACCACGCTGCGTCCAACCGCAGCCCCGAATTCCGGATAGTCAACGGACTCGGTCGAGTAGGTTCCGACGTCAACGACCTCGTGGCCGCCCTCACGAAGGTGCGCTGCCAGCACCTGCTTCAGTGCGAACCCAGCATGGTCAGAGCCCACGGCGATCTTCATGTCAGCTGTCGCGACGGCTGATGTTGTCGCTCAGCCGATCGGTGAGAATCGATGAGATTCGATCCTTGGCTACCGGGTTCGCGTCGAGGATCGCATTGAAGCCCTCGATGTCGAACGAGACAAGCACCATGTCGGTTTCGGCGACGATTGCTGCATTGCGTGGTCGGTGTTCGAGCAGCGCCATCTCGCCGATCATCGAACCAGCGCCGACGGATGCGACGTATTCGCCGTTCATGACCACTCGAGCGGTGCCATCGACGATGACCCAACACTCGGCGCCAACGCGACCCTGGTCCGCTATCTCAGCGCCAGCCGACGCGTCGACTCGCTCGCCGAGCTGTGCCACCTGCTCGACCTGCTCGCCGCTGAAGCCTTCGAACAGGGTCACCCCGGAAAGCCACTCGGTGTCGAGTTTGTTGTTACGTCCGAACATCGCATGTCTCCTCGTGCCGTTTGCCCGGACAGTAGCCGCATCGCCCGCGACCGGCGAGATGTTCGCGTTGCGTCCGGAAAACCTGACCCGCATTGACCCCTCAGCGTCGGAGTCTTCTGGCCACGACACCACGCGGTAGACCATTGAGGTCATCGAACACCTCAACATCGACGAATCGCTGGCTGGCCCGCTCGGCAACGATCTCGGTTTGCCACGGCGACATCTCGAGCACGAGCGCTCCGCTCTCGACGAGCCACTCCGGTGCGACATCGATGATCAGGTCAAGGGCTTCGGTTCCCACCGGCCCCGGAATCAATGCCAGCGAGGGCTCCCAATCAGTGACCGTCGGGCTGAGTACCTCGTCGGCAGCGATGTACGGCGGGTTGGAAGCGATCACGCCGACTGACCCCATGAGTTCAGGCGGAAGCGCATCGAACCACGAGCCGTGTCCGATACGAGTTCGGGTCGCTTTGCGACCAAGGCCGGCCAAGTTGCTCCTGGCCACGGTGAGCGCTTCCTCGGAGACGTCGGTCAACCAGGTGTCCACCTCGTCGACCTCCGCAGCAATCGACAGGCCAATCGCACCGCTTCCACACCCGAGGTCGACCGCCACCAACGGGCCATCAACGGCGAGTCTCCGCACCTCATCGATGGCGACGCCGGCCACGATCTCGGTTTCAGGTCGTGGGATCAAGACCCGGCGATCCACGAACAGATCAAGAGATCGGAAACCCCAGCGACCGACGACGTACTGGATGGGCTCGCCGGCCAGTCGACGAGCAAGTCTTCGGTCAAAGGCTGCCATCCCTCGCTCGGTGACGAGGTCACCCAACACGAGGGCGAGCTCGGCGCCTTCTGCGCCCGAACACTCTTCCACGATGCGACGAGCGCTGACGTCGGGCTCCCCAACACCAGCTGCCGACAAGCGTTGCTTGGCTTCTGCCAGGAGCTCGCGCCATGACACGGTGCCGTCGTCCGGCTCGGGCAGATCCAACGGATCAGACGTGGACTGGTCCCCGCTCACGACCGGTCCGAGCCGTCGACGATCTCTTCTTGGAGCTGGCGAGTTCGCTCTTCCTGGACGAGCGCATCGCTCACCTCATCGAGCTCGCCCGACAAGATCTTGTCGAGCTTGTACAGCGTCAGCCCAATGCGATGATCGGTGACCCGATTCTCCTTGAAGTTGTAGGTGCGGATCTTCTCGGACCGGCCACCGCCGCCGACTTGATCCTTGCGCTGAGCAGAACTCTCGGCTCGGGCCTTTTCCTGCTCAGCCGCCAACAGACGAGACCGAAGGACGACCATGGCCTGCGCCCGGTTCTGAATCTGGCTTTTCTCGTCCTGCATCGTGACCATCACACCGGTCGGCTTGTGCAGAATGCGCACCGCCGAGTCGGTGGTGTTGACGCTCTGGCCACCAGCCCCCGACGATCGATAGGTGTCGATCTGCAGGTCGTTCTGGTCGATGTGGATGTCGATCTCATCCGCTTCGGGCAGGACCGAAATCGTGGCCGACGAGGTATGGACGCGACCCTGGGACTCGGTGACTGGAACCCGCTGCACTCGGTGTGGCCCCGCCTCGAACTTCATGCGGGTCCACACACCTTCACCAGCGAGCGAGAAGGTGACATCACTGAAACCACCGAGGTCCGATGGATGCGAGCCGAGCATCTCCATCTTCCATTTCTGGGTTTGGGCGAAGCTCTTGTACATCTCGAACAGATCCCTGGCAAAGAGGTTGGCTTCTTCTCCGCCTTCGGCACCGCGGATCTCGACGATGACGTTGCGCCCATCGTTGGGATCTTTCGGCAGCAGGAGTAGTCGAACCTCTTGCTCGAGTCCTTCGATCGCGGTTTCGGCGCCGTTGATCTCGACTCGCAGCTCTTCGCGTTCTTCTGACTCGGCTTCGGCGTACAGCATCTTCGCGACGTCGAGGGTTTCGTGGGCACTGCGCAACGCAGCTCCGACGGAGGCGATCTCTCCCAGCTCGGAGTAGCGGCGCATGATCTCCACATACCGCTTGTTGTCAGATGCAAGGTCGGGATCGCCGAGCCTCGCTTCGATCTCGGCGTGTTCGCGTTCAATGGCGGCGATCCGGTCGAGCATCAGCGGGATGCTAGCGAGCCACAGCGGTTGGTCAGGCAGCAGCTGGTCAGCCAGTCGCTCACCAGGGTGGGGCGATACTCAAGAGCTGACAGTCACGGGTGATCGCAACCAGGGATTCGGTGACCGCATGACGGTCTCGCTCGGGGACCACGATCCACAGCTCGGCATCTGGCGACTCTCGTTGCCGATAGTCAGCGGCTTCAGGAACGACGTCGAGATCAATTCCGCTTGAACACACCACGACAACAGGTCGGCCGTCGAGACGTTCGCCGACGGCGGCGGACGGCACATTGCCCAAAACGGTGCTGCGAGCCACGAGCGGCGCAATCGCTGTGAGTGAGGAGAGTCCGATCGTCGCTGGGTCGTCGATCAGCACCGACCGCAACCAGCGTTCTCTTGCCATCCGAGCGAGTGGGTGCATCGAGCCGCGCTGTCGTTCCGCTGCAACCATGGTGACGGCACGCCGTACCGCCGTGCCGCTGTCCACGTTCGAATGAACCAAGGTGTGGAGCTCACGATCAGCCTCGCCAACACCCACCTCGATGGATGCCGGCCCGTTTATCGGCTGGTCGATGCGAGCGACTTCGAGACCGGCGACCTCGGCGACAATCCGACCATGATCATCGACCGGCCTCGCACCGGCCTCGCTCATGATCGGAGCAAGATCCCACATCTCGGCGCTGAGCACCGGCGGTGGCGCAATGGGATCGGGCTCTGCTACCACGAGTTCCACACCGTCGACGGCAACGACATCAACTCGCATTGCCTCGACATCGTGGACCCGACGAGCAAGCGAGCCTGCGTGTTCCGCCTCAGCCACGAGGTGCAGGTGGTCGACACCAGACCGCAGAGCCCATATCAGCGCCGGACCCGCCATTCGATCGTCAGCGGCGTAGAACACGCCATGTCGGTGGCCGGCGACACCTTCCGCAGTCACACCATCGGCGGACGCGACAAAACCCCCGGCAACGCCGAGGGAATCATCGATGATCAGTTCCGAGCCGAGATGGCCTCGAACCAGTGATTTGAGCTTGGCAGCGACGAGAAGACGTCGCTGCTCCTGTCCGAGCTGGTTGCTCAGGACTCAGCTCGGATCAGATTCGGGAGCGGTTGTTTCGGTTGCCTCTGCATCGGGGGCCGCGTCGGTCTTCTTGCGGCGACCGAAGCGACGTTCGAAGCGCTCGACACGACCAGCGGTGTCAATGATCTTCATCTGACCGGTGAAGAAGGGGTGACTCGCCGAGGAGATGTCCACCTTGTGCAGCGGGTAGGTGTTTCCGTCTTCCCATTCGATGGTCTCAGAGGTGCTGATCGTCGACTTGGTGAGGATGGAGAAGTCCGCTGAGGGGTCCTGGAAGACCACGTAGCGGTAGTTCGGGTGAATGTCGGTCTTCATAGCTGGACCATTCTGGCGGTTGATTGCGCCGAGTGAAACCTCATCGACGAGGTCGTGGATTGTTAGAGAGAAGTCGCCTTGGCGATGCCGGCGAGGAAAGCTTCGTTCGAGGTGCTTGCTTCCAGCCGCTCGACGAGACGGCGAGCGGCGTCCACCGCTGGTCCGTCGGCTTCGTCGATGGCGGTCGCCATGAGCGTTCGGAGGACATCGACCGCAGCCAGGTCATCAGGTTCGGCGAGCAGATCGGCGTTGCGGGTCATCGAGAGTTCGAGATCGATGTTGGGGAACACGCCTTCGTCGGCCAGCCACGCATCGAGGTGGACCTCCGACGTCGACGTGCCTTGGAACTCTTCGAAGATCGCCTCGTCGAATATGGCCCCGGTCCCGACTCGGATCGTGGCCAGAATCGTCAGCGATCCCGCCTCTTCGAGCTTGCGAGCAGATCCGAAGAAGCGCTTGGTGGGATGCAAGGCCGCGGCATCAACGCCAGCAATGGTGCGCCCGGAGGGCTGCACACCGAGACTGTACGCCTTGGCGATGCTCGTGAGCCCATCAGCGATGATGACAACGTCTTCGCCGCCTTCGACCATGCGCTTGGCTCGTTCGATCGTGAAGTCGACCAGAGCGCACTGCTCTTCCGGCGGTGCGTCGAACGAAGCAGCGGCGACCTCGCCGAACTCGAGCGAGCGGCGAACCTCGACAACCTCTTCTGGACGGCCGTCGAACAGTAACACCATCAAGTGGATTTCGGGGTTGTTGGTCTCGATGCCACCCGCCAACTGTTTGATCAGTTCGATCGAGCCGGACTCCGGCGGAGCCACAATGAGCCCGCGCTGACCTTTGCCGATGGGCGCCAGCAGATCGACGAGCCGAGCGGCCGAAGCGGTCGGCCGCTCCTCCATTTCGAGGCGGAGGCGCTCGAACGGGGAAACCGGGGTGAGATCTTCGAAACGGAGACGGGACTTGCTCAGCTCGGGATCGGCGCCGTTGATCGAAGAGATCGACTGCAACGCCGGGTTCTTTTCGTTCCGGTTTGCGGGGCGAGCCGAGCCTTCAACGAGATCGCCCTTGCGAAGTCCGAAGAGGCGAGCCATCTTCACCGGGACATACACGTCCTCGGCCGATTGCAGATACCCGTTGACCCGAAGAAATCCGTAGCCATCGTCACGCAGGTCGAGGTATCCGGAGGCTTCGATGGCTTCCATCGCCGGCAGTTGCTCGTCGTCGCGATCGCGGCCACGACCTCGGCGGCGGCGACGGCGGTTGGAACCGTCTCCGTCGTCGGCGTTCTTGTCCTCGCCACTCCTTTGATTGCCGCCTTTGTCGCTCTCGGGCTTGTCACCGTTGCCCGCATCAGGCTTGTCTGCGTTGTCGGCGCCGCTCTTGTCAGTGTTGCCGCTCTTCTCAGTCCCAGAACGATCACCCTTGGAGCGATCTTGGCTGCCACCGTTCCGCTCTGCGCTGTTGTTCTGCTTCGTCGCGCCGTTCTGCTGTTGGCGACCGGCAGGAGCGTCGGCGCGTGCAGGACGGCCGCCGTTGTCGACCTCGGTCTCCCATTCGGCAGGCGGCTCGTTGCTTTTCTTGCCACGTCGGGCTCGAGGTGGACGATTGGACGATTGTCCATCGGCTCGCTGGCCACGCACCGGCTGACCGACCGCATCGGAGGAGGACGGCGATTCGCCAGGAGCCGGAGCGCTGCTGCTGCTCGGTTCGTTCGCGCTCGGCTCTGCCGGCGCTTCGTCAGCAACCATTTCGGGGGCGGAAGCTGAGGCCGCAGCTTCCACAACACCAGAGAGTTCGAGCACAGCATCGATGAGATCCGCTTTGGTGGCCCGACTCGGCGACTTTCCGCCCAGGGCTGCAACGATCGTCTGCAGCTCGGACTTGTCTTTCTTCTGTAGCTCGACGCGCTCGACGCTCAAGTTGTCGCTCACAACACACACTCCTCGGGCCGGCACACCGGCGCTACTGGCGCCATTGTCGAGCGGCGCCTCATGGCGGTGGGCCCCCGATTCACGACCGAAGTCTTCGAACCGAAACCCGCGAGCTAGACCACCGGCATTCGATATCCGTGTGTTCCGCTGGCCAGAGGCTACCGAGTGTCGCCGTTTCCTCCACTGTCACTCGACTCAGGAGCTCTGATGGTGTCGGCAAAGGCGGCCATGGCGTCCGCGATCGTTGCCAGATCGTTGTCGAACTCCACGAACCGTTCGGTCCGATCGAACAACTCCGAAAGGAACCCTGGAAGCGGCGGACGAACGCCGGTTGCTCGCTCGACAGCATCGGGGAACTTGGCTGGATCGGCCGTGGCGAGCGTGATCATCGGGACACCGGCTTCGCCGAAATCACCTGCCACCTTGGTACCGATCGCGGTATGAGGATCGAGCAGCAGCCCGAGTTCATCGTGGACACGAGCGATCTCGGTGAGTGTTTCGTCATCGCTGACCCTGGCGGCGTCGAATTCGGCGCGGATGAGGGTGGTCCAAGCTGGCGGCACTGTTGCTCGGCCACTGGACCGGAACTCAGTCAGCAGCGCAGCCACCGCATCGCCGTCGCGCCCGCTTGCTTCCCAGAGCAGCCGTTCGAAGTTCGATGACACCTGGATGTCCATGCTCGGGCTGAGCGACGGAGCAACGTTGCGACTCGAAAGGGTTCCGGTCTCGAAGTAACGGGTGAGAACATCGTTGCGGTTGGAGGCGATGACCAGACGGTCGATCGGCACGCCCATTCGCTTCGCATACCAACCCGACAGCACATTGCCGAAGTTGCCGGTCGGCACCGAGAAGCTGATCGGTGACGACATGTTGTTGATGCGAAGTGAAGCAACGACGTAGTAGACGATCTGCGCCATCACTCGGCCCCAGTTGATCGAATTGACTGCAGCAAGGCGCAGGCTGTCCCGAAGCTCAGGATCGTTGAAGGCAGCCTTGACCAGGTCCTGGCAGTCGTCGAACGTGCCGTTGACCGCAGCGTTCATGACATTTGGAGCGTCGACAGTGGTCATCTGTTTCCGCTGCACGTCGCTGACCCGACCGTTCGGATGCAAAACGGTAATGGCCAGGTGGTGTCGATTGGCCAACGCCTCGATAGCGGCCGAGCCGGTGTCACCCGACGTTGCAGCGAAGACCATTGCCTCGCTCCCTCGATGACCGAGCTCGTGCTCGAGCATGCGACCAACCAACTGCAGCGCCACGTCCTTGAATGCGAGCGTCGGCCCTTTGGACAGGTCGAGCAGGTACTGATCGTGGCCGAGCTCGATCAATGGAGTGACCGCATCATCTCGGAATGGTTGATAGGCGTCGATGACCATCGTGTGGAACGCGTCGGCGTCGATCGATCCTTCGACGAAAGGCCACATCACCAGCTCGGCGATCTCGGCGTAACTCATCGTCGGGTCGAGTTCTGGCAGCGTCGGGATCTCGACGGGGCAGTAGAGCCCGCCATCGACAGCGAGCCCACCCAGGAGCGCATCGGCAAACGACAGCGTCGGCGCCTGTCCCCTGGTCGATTCGTAGCTGGTCATCAGCTGACGACACGCATGACGCTGCGAACACCCAGCACGACGTCGAGCTTGCGAAGGTCGTGAAGGGTGCTCTGCAGATCTCGCTCAACTGCACGATGGGTCACGAAGACGAGGCGAGCCTCACCGCCGAGTCCCTCCTGTTCCATCGATCGGATCGACACACCGTGACCACCGAAGACGCCCGACACCGTTGACAGAACACCGGGTGAGTCGGCCACTTCGAGGTTGACGTAGTAGGCGCTCTCGAGATCGTCAATGGCGCGAATCGATGCCACTTCGGTACTGAGAGCACCCGGCACCGTGCGGTAGGTCGAACGGCTAGCGTTGATCGCAGCGTCGATCACGTCGCCAAGCACGGCAGAGGCCGTTGGTCGACCGCCGGCGCCGCGGCCGTAGAACATCAATTCACCGGCATCGACACAATCGACGAAGACGGCATTGAAGCTGCCCCTGACCGACGCCAAGGGGTGTGCGTCAGGAACCATTGCCGGGTGCACACGCACGCCGATCTCTCGCTGACCCTCGTCATCGAACACTTCAGCGATGGCGAGCAACTTGATCTGGTAGCCGAGGCGCTTGGCGAAGTCGATGTCGGCGGCGGTCACCTGCGAGATGCCCTCGTGGTAGACGTCACCAGCCACCACCCGTGAACCAAAGGCGATGGAGGCCATGATCGCCGCCTTGGCGCCAGCGTCGAAGCCCTCAACATCAGCTGTGGGATCTCGTTCGGCAAAGCCGAGTTCCTGTGCTTCAGCCAGTGCGTCGCCGTAGGCCGAACCTTCCTCCGCCATCTTGGTCAGGATGAAGTTGGTGGTGCCGTTGACGATGCCCATCACTCGACGAATGTCCTCACCGACGAGGGACTCCCGCAGCGGTCGCACAATCGGGATTGCTGCCGCGGCGGCAGCCTCGAACAGCAAGTCGACGCCAGCAGCATCAGCAGCGGCGTAGAGCTCGGCCCCACAATTGGCCAGCAACTCCTTGTTTGCGGTGACGACCGACTTGCCAGCAGCAATGGCGGCCAGGATGAGTTCGCGAGCAGGCTCGATGCCGCCAATGACTTCAACGACGAGATCGACGTCGGGGCTGATCACCAATGCCCTGGCATCAGTGGTGAGCAGCGACGAATCGATCCCATCACCTCGATCGCGACTCGTGCTGCGGACAGCGATCGACGTCACTTCCAGTCGGATGCCCGACGCAGCTTCAATGGCGTCGGCCCGCTCGGAAATGAGGTGGACCAACGCACCGCCGACGATGCCACAGCCGAGCAGGCCAACCTTCACCGTTGTTGGAGTTTCACTCATGGATTGCTCGCTCTCGGAAGGTTTCGTTCAACGATCTCGAAGAGATCGTAGGGAATGGGGTTGTCATCAGCCGACATCGGTGAGGAGCAAGTCCTCGTAGGTCTCGCGCCGAACCACCAGACGGGCGTCGCCGTCGCGACAGAAGACCACGGCCGGGCGAAGGACCTTGTTGTAGTTTGAGCCCATCGAGTGCCCGTAGGCGCCAGTGACCGGGGTGGCAAGCAGGTCACCAACAGCAAGCGACGACGGCACGAAGGCTTCGCGCACGAGCAAATCACCAGATTCGCAGTGCTTGCCGACAATGCGGGCTTCACGATCTCGTGGAGAAGCGACCGCTGCAGGCATGAACGCTTCGTACCCAGAGCCGTACAGAACGGGACGAGGGTTGTCGCTCATGCCGCCATCGACGGCGATGTAGGTACGGATGCCTTCGAGCTCCTTGATGGTGCCAACGGTGTAGAGCGTGACGGCAGCAGCCGCAGCGATCGAGCGACCAGGCTCGATGCCGATCGACGCCGTCACGCCGGACTCCGCTGCGGCGTCGAGCAGGATCTTGGACCATTGGCCGATGGTCGGAGCCTCTTCACCCTCGACGTAGGCGACACCGAGGCCGCCACCGACCACGAGCTCCGGCAGACCGAGGGGCTTGGTGAATTCGGCCAGCACGTCAACGACCGCAGCGAACGACTCGGCTCGGAACACCTGCGACCCGATGTGGGCGTGAATACCGATCAGGTTCATGCCATCAGAAGACGACGCTCGCTCGACGGCTCGATCGGCTATTCCGGTCGAGACGGTGAAGCCGAACTTGGAATCGTCTTGACCCGTGGCGATGTATTCGTGCGTGTGGGCCTCGACACCTGGCGTGACGCGAAGCAGCACATTCGGGGGCGCGACTCCGCCGGCAACGATCGCCTCGATCCGGTCGATCTCTTCGAAGCTGTCAACGATGATGCGACCCACGCCAGCTTCGATGGCCATGGCGAGCTCTTCAACCGACTTGTTGTTGCCGTGCATCACGAGTCGTTCAGCGGGCACCCCTGCCGACAGTGCGACGTGGATCTCCCCGCCGGTGGCAACGTCAAGACTCATGCCTTCTTCGTACGCCAGCCGAGCCATGGCCCGACACAAGAACGCTTTCGTGGCAAACGTTGCTCGCTCACCGAACGACGCGACGGCCTCACGGCATCGGGCCCGAAGATGATTTTCGTCGTAGACGAAGAGCGGCGTGCCGAACTCGGCTGCCAACTCGAGGGTGTCGCAACCGCCGATGACCAGCTGGCCAGCTGAGCCGATCGATGCGTTGTCGGGAAGGAGATGCCATGGCACCGGCGATGCGCTCATCGTCGGCTCACATCTGCTCTGGCGCATCAACGCCGAGCAGGTCGAGACCGATGGACAGACCGATGCGAGTGGCTTCGACGAGCCACAGTCGCGCCTGCTGGAGGGCAGGATCGACGTCGTCACGGAGCACAGGACAGTCGTGGTAGAAGCCCTGGAACGCCGAGGCGAGCTCGCGCACCCACTGGCTGATCTTGTGCGGAGCCCGCTCGATCATGGCTGACACGAGCACATCGTTCAGCGAGAAGAGTTCTCGCAAGAGCTGCAATTCGCGCTCGTGTTGAAGCAGCGAAAGATCGGCGTCGGCCAGCGGTGCCCTGGTGATGCCCCGCTCGGTGGCCATGCGGCCGATCGAGTGGATACGGGCGTGTGCGTACTGCACATAGAAGACCGGGTTCTCTGAAGACTGCTCGGCCAGCAGGTCGATGTCGAGCACCATTCCGGTGTCGATCGACTGCATCAAATAGGCGAACCGAGCAACGTCGGGACCGACATCATCGATGAGCTCACGGATCTCGATCATGGTGCCGGTCCGCTTGGAGAGCTTCACCTCTTCCCCATCGCGCATCAGCTTCACGTTCTGACCGATGATCGCTTCGTAGGCGTCAGCGGGGTGGCCCAGCAATTGCAGGGCCGCCTTCATCCGGGGCACGTAACCGTGGTGGTCAGCCCCAAGGATGTCGATGATCAGATCGCCACGCTCGAACTTGGACTCGTGGTAGCCGATGTCGGGGAGCATGTAGGTCATGTCGCCGTCTGACTTGATCAGGACACGATCCTTGTCGTCGCCGAAGTCGGTGGTGCGCAACCAGGTGGCGCCCTCTTCTTCATAGACGTGACCGGCCGCCTTCAGCCGCTCGAGTGCCGAATCCATGTGGCCGGCCTCGACCGATGCCTTCTCGCTCGACCATGTGTCGAACACGACGTGCATGGCGGCAAGCGCTTGTCGCTGGTCCTCGAGCGCATGCTCGATACCCCACGCCGCGGGATCGACGTCGTCGGGCATTTCCGCGGCCCACTCGGTGATGTACGCGCCTTGGTAGCCGTCTTCGGCTGGCTTCTCTCCCCGCTTTCGAGCAGCGAGCGATTCGCCATAGTGCTGGATCTGCACACCACGATCGTTGACGTAGGTCTCGGCGTGAGGCAGGTAGCCGCAGCGAGCGAAGAGCCGACAGAGCGAGTCGCCGTAGGCAGCCCAACGACCATGGCCCGCGTGCAGCGGGCCGGTCGGGTTGGCGGACACGAACTCGACATTGACCCGCAGCCCCTTGCCAAGATCGGGCGTCACGTAGCCGTCGACCCCATCGGCGATCACCTCGCCGAGCACGTCGTAGAGCCAGGTGTTCGCCAACCGGAAATTCACGAACCCAGGTCCGGCGATCTCGACGGCTTCGACGTGCTCGGGCGGGTTGGCCGCCAGCACATCAGCGAGCGCTTGACCGATCTCGCGAGGGTTCTTTCCCATCGCCTTCGAACAGACCAGGGCGGCATTCGTGCTCCAGTCGCCGTGCTCTGGTCGGGCTGGTCGCTCGATCACCACTGCGTCGGGGACATCGGCAACACCAATGGTCGCCAACGCCGAATGCACGGCCAAGAGAAGATCGTCACGAATCACCCGCAGGAGGGTAACCCGGCGTGGTGAGTGCACGTCTGGCGTTTTCTCGTTGGCATCCCTGGAGGAACTGCCTCTCGACACCGAGCGACATCACCCAGAGGTGTTGGGGCTTGCGGCCCACAGCCTGCAGGAGTTGAATACGGCGAGGGGCCCGAATATGTCATCAAGCAGAGCGATGGTCGATCGAGTGGTCGATCTGCGCGAAGCCAGCGACGTCTGCGTGATCGGGAGCGGACCAGCTGGTCTCGTGGTCGCAGCCGAGCTGGTACGGCGAGGCATGTCCGTGACATTGCTCGAGAGCGGAGCTGTTCATCACGATCACGAACGTCAACAGCTCTCTGCCGCATCAGTGACGGGCGACCCGATCAACAACTTCAATGCCGTCGAGAATCGCACCCGACGCCTCGCTGGAAACTCCAACGCGTGGGTCGTCAAGACTGCTGGCCAAACCGCAGGCGAACAGATGGGGCTCCGTTACGGCTTGATCGATCCGGAAGACCTCGCTGAGCGATCGTGGGTCGCTGGCTCAGGTTGGCCGCTTGGTTTCGCCGACCTCGAGCCATGGTTCCATCGTGCACACGAGCACTTCGCCATCGGAGCAGACGACTACGCACCCCCTGCTTCTGCTCGCAGCCAAGCGCTCGGCGAGGATTTCTGGGCCGACTTCGATGCCAAGTGGTTCCGCTTCGGTCTCAGCGATCGGTTCCGTTCGCAACTCGTCGAAGAACTGCGGGCAAGTGAACTGTGCCGGATCGAAACGGACACCACCGTCGTTGAACTCATCAGGCCTCGGCCCGGGGCCGAGATCACCTCGGCTCGCTGTCGGAGCAACAGCGGTGAATCGACAGCTCGAGCTGCCAGATTCGTGCTGGCATGCGGAGCCATCGAGAACGCACGGCTACTGCTCGCCTCGGACCGGGGTACCGGCGGCATCGGCAACGAGCACGGCAACGTCGGCCGATACTTCATGGACCATCCGCTCTTCTCGATCGGCCACATCGAGGTCGAGAGCAACGACGCCATCGACGCAATGGCGTTCTTCGATCTCGCTGACGTCGGCACAGGCGTCGTGCACGGGTACGCGGCAACCTCAGTGGCGCTGTCAGAAGAGTTGGAAGCAACTCGCATGGCGTTCTCGATCTTTCCTCGGCCGAACGAGCGACATCTCGCCGCAGCCGACACCCTCAAGTGGTTGCTGCAGAATCCGAAGCTCCAGCTGCAGAATCCCCGGAAGCTCTTTCGGTCCATCGCAACCATCGTTTCAGGGGCTGACTACTTCCCTCGGGCGACTCTCAACTCGCTCGTTCGTCACCGCTCACTTCTGCCCGGCTACGGGC
>CAYGQE010000022.1:0-44665 GCA_964351995.1 uncultured Acidimicrobiaceae bacterium
CCGAACTCGAACTCGCGCTCGCCCTCATTGCCTGATCTCGAGACGGCCTGATCTCGAGACGGCCTGAACTCGAGACGGCCTGAACTCGAGACGGCCTGACCTCAAATCGAAACGTTCTGATCGCCAGGCTTGCCAGAAATGGGAACTCTGACGACCAGAACGCCAGGGGTCAGATCAGGAGAAGGATTGGCCGCAGCCGCAGGAGCGCTGTGCATTCGGGTTGTCGATCGAGAAGCCGGTCTGCTGGAGGCCGTCTTTGTAGTCGAGCGTGGCACCGCCGAGCATCGTGGCACTGGTGGCGTCGACGACGACCTTGACGCCGTTCGGCTGCTCGGCCGCAACATCGTCGTCGGCGAACTCGGCATCGAAGAACATCTCGTAGCTGAAGCCGGAGCATCCGCCAGGACGAACCGCAACACGGAGGGCAAGTTCTTCGCCTTCTTGGTCCAACAATTCTCGGACCTTGGTGGCTGCATTTTCGGTGACCATGATCATGACGTGGACCTCACTCGTTCGGCGTGACTTACCAGTCTACCCACCATGGCCCGTTCGAGGCACGTCGGGCGATGGCAATGGGCTTTCGCCCATGTCTGATGCCTCCACGGCGACCCTTCTCACCAGCGATGAGATCATGGATGTCCTTCGGGGCATGATCGATCCAGAGCTGAGCAGCGACGAAAGGGCCGCCTTTACAGAACGGGCCAGGAAGAACGCTGGGGACAACTCCCGCCCCCACCGCCATGCGCGGCTTCAACGTCGGTCTGATCGGTGCCGACATCTGAGGTTCTCTGTTCCCCGCATGTTTGGAATCGATGGGTGCCTCGATGCAACCATGGACGGCGAAGGCACGATCATTCGACCTCACACCCAAGCCATGGGGCCGAGCCGACTCGACGTCGTGTCGATGGGGTTTTTCGTGGAGGGCGAAGAAGGCGCGCTGCTCTGGCGAGGTCTGCGGTTGAACCGGGCATCTCACTCGGCGGCGACACTGGCCGTCCGGGGCCCTCGAAACGCTGGACGCTGCAGAAGAAGAGCTCGCGTCCAAATGACGCCGCCGATCGCTACAGACCAGGGCGGGGCGTCGGCGTAGAACGCTCGACGTGCATTGTCTCTGACAACAGGCGGGACGATGGAACAAGCACGATTTTGCCTGCTTCTTCGATCTCGAGCGCCGTGGGGTGCACCGCGACCACCTTTCCCTTGACCGCTGCATCACCCATACCCACAGCAATCACATCGCCGACACTGACGAGCCGGCGGACGGCTCGTGTGCTTGCAACTTCGGAGGCGACCTCGCGTCCGCCCATACCCACCAGCAAAGTGAAGCTCGCCGCAGCGGCGAAAAACACCGCAGCAACGCCGAGGTTCACCACGGTGGTGTCGATGCCGAGCGTGCCCACCGCCAGCAGGACCGCCATGACCAGGATGAGACCACGGGCAACGGTCGTGACTTGACGCTGGATGTGAATCGGAGCTCGCGCCAGGGCAGTGCCGAGTGCGGCGACAACGAACGACGAAACGACGTTGGCAATGATCACGATGATGATGGCGGTGAGCACCTTGGGGATGAAGCCGATGGCATCGGTCCGAAGTTGCACCACAGCGTCGGGCTGGATGATGCCCAAGGCCACGATGAGGCCAGCGACAAGACCGAACGACATCGCCAGGCTCGACAATGGCCGAGCGGCGTCTTGCAGCGGTTTGGGCCGATTCGGCTTCCCGAGCATCGTGGCCACGATGCGCGAGAGCACGATGCCGATCACCAGACCGCCACCGATCGCTGCGCCTACGGCGATCCAGTCATTCATGTCCATCGTTCAGGTCCCTCGAGCTTCATCGGGCGTCGGATCAGTCGCAAGCAACCGTGTCGTCTCCCATCCTGCCCCGAAAACGTCGGCGAAGTAACCGAGAACCTCGCGAGACTCGAGACGGGCAATGACACGAGCCTCGACTCTCGGCACGAGATCAGGCGGTGGATCGAGCACCACGAGCAGTGCATCGCGCAGACTCGCACCGTTCTCTGCGCTGGCCAGTGCTTCGAGATCGGTCGAGCAGCGATCGCAGGTGGACACGTGAAGATCGACCTGTTCGTCGATGTCTCCTGCCAACCATTCACGTAGCGCCCGTTTCGACGGGTGGCGTCGCAGACCTGCCATCACTGCCACTCCTTCAGCGCATTGCCGAGGAAGCGGCGGGATCGAAGGAGACGAGTCTTGATCGTGGGCAGCGGGACATCCAAGACTCGGCTGATTTCGTCGTACGACATGCCTTCGAGCTCACGCAGCACCACGATGCTCCTCGAGAGATCGTCGAGGAGGTCGAGAGCTTCCACGAAGTCGTCGACCGCAGCCGCTCCCTCGACTCGCCGCTCGGTCGACTGTTCCAAGACAACCGGGGCTTCAGGCATCTCGTTTGGATCGCTGAGAATGGATCGCCTGGACCGAAGTGTCGAGATCGCCGTGTTGTGGGCGATTCGCATGATCCACCCTCGCAGGGAAGATTCTCCCCGGAAGGTCGGGAGGGCGAGCCACGCCTTGAGCATCGTCTCCTGGGTCACGTCTTCAGCGAGCGATCGATCGCGGACGACCGAAAACGCAAGGCGGAACACCGCATCGCTGTGCTCGACCATCAGGTCGTGCATGTCATCGGGATTGGGCTCGTCGTTGGCTGGAGGCAGGCGAATCGGTGCCCCGTCAGGACCGACGCTGGGGCGCGTCGCCCAGAGCACCGGGCCAGCTGGGCTGGAGACGAATCGTCGAACGACGATCAAGAAGAGCGAGCGCATGGTTCTCAACAAGACGCTCGGCATCCTAGGAAAGTCGCGAGCTTGGCGCAGAAAGCAGGAAGATGTCATTGCAGGGTGGCAGCGGCGTCCTCATCGCGGACCCACCAAACAGCGATGAGTGCCGGAATGAAAAGCAGAGCGCACACCCAGAACGCCGCCTGGTACGCGCCAAGCTGCGGCGACGCACTGTCGGTTGCAACACCGGCGAGAACCGCCGCAGTGATCGCCACGCCGAATGCCGGCGCCGCTTGACGGTTGGCGCTGAAGATCGTCGTTGCCTGCGCCGTGTCCTCGACGCTGGTCTGGGCATACACAGCGGTCTGAATGGCGATGAACGCGAACCCGAGTCCAAGGCCACGAGCGAACATGAGCCCACGAATGGTCCACAGACTCGTGGTCAGATCCGATTGGGCGATGAGCAGACCGATGGCAAGCCCCGAGGTGAGACCGATGAAGAGCAGACGCCTGGGACCGACCCGCCGATAGAGCACCCGTCCGACGAGCTGAGAGGAAAACCACACACCAACGGCTTGCGGGAAGGTCGCCAAGCCGGTCTCGAGGGCGGAGAACCCTCGGAGTGACTGCAAGTAGACCGGCAACAGGAACACCAGACCGATGAAGGCGGCATAGGTCGGAAACGCCAGCACCTGAATCGATCGGAAGATGGGCGCCCGCAACAACTCGAACCGAAGCAGTGGGTCGCGAACTCGTCGCTCGTACAGCGGAAGAGCGATCAGGGAAAGAACGCCAGCACCGATCGTCGCGACAACGAGCCGGGAGGTCCAACCAAGATCGCGAGCCACCGTGATGCCATAGAGGGTGGCCCCGAGACCCACACCGGCCAGCAGGAATCCCGCGGCATCGAAGCGCACGACACGGTCAGACTTGAAGTCTCGGATCACCAACCAACCAACGAGGAACGCCACGATCCCGATGGGAACGTTCACGTAGAAGATCCAGCGCCAGTTCAAGAACTCGATGATCGCACCACCCAACACCGGCCCGACCGCCGGGGCGATCACCGCCACCGAAATCACCGCCGTCGCCGCCTTGGCTCGCTCGTTCTGTGGGAACGCCCGGTAGAGCATCGCCGCTCCGAGCGGGCCCATCACGCCAGCACCAATTCCCTGGAAGATCCGAAAGATGACCAACTGCGGCAGCGTCTGAGACACCCCGCACAGCGCGGATGCCGCAGTGAAGAGCGTGAGGGAGGTCAGGAAGACCGCTCGCGCACCGAACCGGCCAGCGAGAAATCCAGACGTTGGGATGAAGACAGCCAGACCGACCAGATAGCCGATGATGGCTCGGTCGATCTCGGCATCAGTCACGCCGAATACGTCCGCGAGCGTTGGAATGGCGACATTCACGATGGTGCCGTCCAGGATCTGAACGAAGAGTGTCATCACGAAGACGATGATCATCGCTCGCTTGTAGCGATCGTCGTCGAGTTCCAAACGTGCCGGCACTGCGGAGACGGTACGAGTCATCATCGGACAGGCCGACGACTGGCGCCGACGAATTCACAGGAATTTGGAATTTCTCGCGACGAACCTCCCTCGGCCCCGTCAGTTGGAGTGTCCCTTTCTTCTCCGGGACTCAACAAAGGGAGCAATTACCATGGGAGTTCTCGCAGTCGACATCGACTTCGACGGCATCTTGACCGACACATTTGGCGACATCGCAGACTTCGTTCCGAAGCTCGTTGCCTTCTTGCTGATCTTCTTGATCGGCATGTTCGTCGCACGTCTCATCCGTCGAGTTGTCGGCACCGTCCTCACCAAGATCGGCTTCGATGGCTACATCGACAAGGCTGGCATCGGTGCCCCGCTCGAGCGGGCCGGATTCGCCGACAGCGGCAAGTTCGTCGCTCAGATCATCTATTACCTGATCGGCCTGCTGGTGCTGAAGCTCAGCCTCAGTGCCTTCGGCGACAATGACATCTCAGATGCCCTCGACGGCATGATCGCCTTCATTCCGAAGCTGATCGTGGCCATCATCATCGTCGTCATCACCGGTCTGGTCGCCAACGCAGTTGGCAACATGATCCGTCCCGCCCTCAGCGACCTCGACTACGGCGAAGCGCTCGGCAAGCTGGCCACCGGAGCCATCTGGATGATCGGCATCTTCGCCGCCATCGATCAGATCGACTTCGCCGCTGACATCGTGGACACCCTGTTCACCGCCATCGTGGGCAGTCTCTCGGCCATCATCATCCTCAAGTTCGGCATCGGCGGCATCTGGTCTGCTCGTGACCGCTTCTGGCCGAACGTGTACGACCGTTTGTCGGGCACCGAAGCCGAGGCTCCGCAAGCCTGATCCAGTTCTGCACGGTCGGGGCAGGGCGGCCGTCCCGACCGTGCAACCCATTCCGGCCTTCGGGCGACGAGACCGGAACAACGCAGTACAAGAACAACGCAGTACAAGTGAAAGGACCCGGCCTCACGGCCGGGTCCTTTCTTGTCTTCATCAAATTGCAGGAACACAGCACGTCAGCGAAACCCAGCGACGGCTCAAAGGCGCACCGCTCGGACCCGAGATCACTTCATTCCGAGGTACGCCTTCGCATCCTCGATGTATTGGCCGTGGCCGGGAGCAATCGACTTGAGGCGGTAGCTCTTGACTCGCTTCGGGAGATCCTCCGGGATACCAGCCTCGAGATGGTCGCCCGGAATCATCGAGCGCTCTTGCTCGAGGATGTAGATGTACTGGCCGGCGTCAGCATCGAGAGCCATCGTGATGACACGGAATTCAGTGGCATCGATCTTGTAGCCGTCGCCAATGACTTCATCAGCACCCTCGAATCCCGCAGGGGCGACAAGCACCGCTCCGGTCTTCTTCTTGAGCGCCAACGCACCAGCGGCGTACTCGGGCCGGGTGTCGGTCATGATGATCCAGCGGATGCGGTCACCACCGCAGCCGCAGACCACGTCGAGATGCTCCTCATCGCCGGGGCCGGGATCAACGATGACGATCTCGTCGATGCCGATCAAGTACGTGTTGAGGCCAGGCTCTTCACTGTCTTCCTCGCCCTTGTTTGCGATCCTGCGCACCAGCGGACTGAGTGCACGGGCCACACCAGGGGTGATCGGTGGCGGTGGTGTTGGTTCTTCGATGATCATCGGGGTTGTCTCCTCCGCAGCGAGACGTCAGCGGAGCTCAGTACGAGACGATGGGGGTTCATCTGAGGGGTCATCGACGATGTCGACATCCACCACATCACGACCGAATCCCATTGTCCCGCGTGCGAACCGCAGGTTGGGCCGGATCCAGGGTTGGATCCGGTGTAGGACAACCGGACGGGCGAGGGCCCGAACGGGAGGAAGAAAGAAGAGTGCACCGACCACGCCGGTGACGATGCCGGGGACGATCAAGAGCAGAGCTCCGAAGAGCATCATCGCTCGATCAGCGGCTTTGCCGGCCGAGTCATCGGCGGTGGCAAAGCGCTCGGCACCAGGGGTGTTTTGCAGACCGGCGCCCTGCATTGCTGAAGCCACGGAGGATTCGAGAAACGCAGCGCCAACTCCACGGAACGACATGATGCCGATGAGCGAGAGCACCAGCATCACCAAAGCTGCTCGTGCACCACCGATGGCTGCCGCCAGCTGGGTGATCGCGACATACTCGATCGCAACAAGTGCGAAGAGGGCGACAGCTGGACGGGACAACATTGCCCTCAAGTCTACCGGGGCTCCCCGCGAGGCGGACCTCGGTCTGCCGCAGGGCTTTGGGTCAAGTTGCAGGCGGCGCTCGCAACGCTGAAGACCCGGCGTCGTACCGGGACCGAGCGGGGGGTGTGAGACCTCAGCTGAGCGGAAGTGCAGTGCCTCCGCCCGCTCAGTCCAAGGAAGCATCGCAGCGCGAGGCACCTATTCGCGCTTCGCCGTATCCTTCCATGGTGTCTGCTGACCGTCCACCATCTGTCGATGCGCTCGCCCGCTCCATCTCAGAGAGCGAGCTGCCTGCGCCACTTCGGGTGCAAGCCGCTCGCCGTGCGATTGCCATGGGCGACCCATCAGCGGTCCACGAGATTGCGAATGCCATGCAACGTGAACTCCTGACACCGGTGATCAACGCGACTGGCGTCTTGTTGCACACGAATCTCGGACGGGCACCGATCGACCACGTCACTCAGGCAACGGCGCAGAACCTCGAACTCGACCTGGCCAGTGGCAAACGAGGCAGCCGCCAAGCCGGGGTCGGGGGCTTGCTGGCAACCGCCTGCGGCGCCGAAGCCGCAATCGTGGTGAACAATTGCTCGGCCGGCCTCATGTTGGTGCTGTCGGCCTTGGCCACCGCCCGCTCCGTTGCGGTGAGTCGTGGCGAGTTGGTCGAGATCGGTGGAGGCTTCCGCGTGCCTGACGTGATGGCACAGTCCGGGGCCCATCTCGTCGAGGTTGGCACGACGAATCGCACTCGTCTTGCGGACTACGCCAACGCCGTCGAGCAACACGACCTGGCGCTCACGCTCCACGTGCATCAATCGAATTACAAGATCGTCGGTTTCACCGAGGCCGTCACCATCGCCGAACTCGCGTCGCTCGACGTTCCCGTGGTCGCCGACATTGGGTCCGGTCTACTCGATGCGGCTTGCCCCTGGCTCGACGGTCCGCCACCAACCTGGCTGAACGATGAGCCAGCAGCGAAGCAGACACTCGCTGCCGGCGCGGATCTCGTTGTTTTCAGCGGGGACAAGCTGCTCGGCGGCCCACAGAGTGGCATCATCGCTGGCAACGCAGAGCTGGTGAAGAAGTGCGCCGCTCATCCGCTGGCTCGCGCCGTGCGACCGGGTGGTCTCGTCCTCGCTGCGCTGCAAGAAACAGCGCTGGCCTATCTCCGCCGAGATGGCGATGCCATCCCGTTCTGGCGGATGGCAGCGACCCCGATCGCCGAGCTCACCGCACGGGGCGAGGCCATCGCCACCGCCTGTGCAGCGAGCATCGACGTTGCCGTGGTCGACACTGAGGCCGTTCCCGGCGGCGGCACTTTGCCGACCGTCACGATGCCGAGCATCGGTGTGCGATTGGCCGGAGACCACCTCGATCGGCTCCGGGCGAGAAAGCTCCCGATCATCGGGCGAGTGATCGATGGCAACACCGTGCTCGACCTGCGATCGGTCCCTCCAGAACGCGACGCCAGCCTCATCGAGGCCCTCGCTGCGCTGACCCCGGCCAGTCCCGCGTGACCGTCATCGCCACCGCCGGCCACGTCGATCACGGAAAGTCGACATTGGTTCGAGCCCTGACCGGCACCGACCCTGACCGGCTCGCCGAGGAAAAGGCTCGAGGACTCACGATCGACCTCGGATTCGCCAATCTGGCGTTACCATCCGGCGGCGAGCTGTCCTTCATCGACGTTCCCGGCCACATCCGGTTCCTCAGAAACATGCTCGCCGGTGTGGGCGCTGTCGAGGGTTGCCTCTTCGTGGTCGCTGCGACCGAGGGCTGGAAGCCGCAGTCAGAGGAGCATCTGCGCATTCTCGATCTCCTCGGTATCAAACATGGAGTGGTCGCGCTGACCAAGGTCGACCAAGTCGACGACGATCTTCTCGAACTCGCTCAACTCGACGTCGCCGAACACGTCGAAGGCACATTTCTCGACAACGCACCGGTCATTCCGGTCGCCGCCACCGAGGGCATGGGGCTCGACGATCTCGCCACGGCACTCGATGCACTGGTCGATCGGATGGGCGAACCAGTTGATCACGGCCGCCCGCGCCTGTGGGTCGACAGAGCCTTTGCCCCGGCCGGTGCTGGCACCGTGGTGACCGGCACGCTCACCGGCGGGTCCATCGCCACCAACGACTCTCTCGCTGTCTTACCAGGTCGTGACGAGGCGCGGATCCGCGGGTTGCAGTCTCACCACCGAGACTCCAGCAGGGTCCCAGCGGGCAACCGAGTTGCGGTCAATCTCACCGGCGTGAGCCACCACGACCTCGGGCGGGGCTCAGTCCTGGTGAAAGCAGAGCAGTGGCATCAGACCCGAATGCTCGACGCCGAACTCCGAGTGCTCGACACGCTGGATCACGAGGTCAGCCGTCGCGGCGCATACGCCGTCTACTTCGGATCGGGTGAGTTCCCAGCGAAGGTCAGGGTGCTCGGGCCGTCCACATTGGCTCCCGGCGACATCGGCAACGTCCGCATCTACCTCGATCGACAACTTCCCCTGCTGCCAGGCGACCGCTTCATCCTCCGCGAGAGCGGCCGCGACGAAACCATCGGTGGAGGGCAGGTTCTCGATGTCGAACCACGACTGCCGGCTTCTCGGGCCGCCCCCGATCGATCCATCGAGCGGCTGGTTGCCGAGCGAGGATGGGTCCGGGCCGAGCACTTGGCCCGCCTCGTCGGTCAGGAGGTCGAAGCAACCGTCGCCGGCTGGGTCGTCGCACCCGAGGAACTGGCCTCGATGCACAAACGCTTGTTGAGCCGCATCGAAGCGGCGGACGCACTCGGCCTCGATCTTGCGTCGCTCGATGAACAAGAGCGGGCAGCGATCGACACCGTCGATGGCATCGAGATCTCCGCCGGTCGAGCCACGATCGGCATTCCGGATGACCCACTCGCCGAACATCCATGGTTGGCGCTGCTCGAAGCCGAACCGTTCAGTCCTCCGCCACCTGAAGGTGTCGAGCGTGCCGAGGTCAGAGAGCTGGTCAGACGAGGAACCGTCGTTGAGCAAGATGGTGTCTTCTTCGCTGCCAGCGCCGTCGACCAAGCGGCCCGACTGATGGCGGAACGACTCAGAACGACCGACGGCATCACGGTCGCCGACGCCAGAGACCTCCTGGGCACGTCACGCAAATTCGTTCTGCCGATGCTGAACTACTTCGATCGAAACGGCATCACGCGCCGGCGCGATGACCTTCGCATCGCGGGCCCGCGAATGCCAACGCCCTGATCTGTCACGCCCCTTGCGCCGATCGAGGGCTGACAACGAACGGGCCCTGCCACTGTTGAGCGGCGGGGCCGCTGGTCAGTTGCTGCGAGCTTGGAACTGCTCTCGGCGTTCAGCTTCGGTGCTGCCGCCCCAGATCCCGTGCTGTTCACGAATGCTGAGCGCGTAGTCGAGGCAGTTCATCCGCACGGAGCACTCTTCACAGATCTGCTTCGCTCGCGCTTCACGTTGCCGCTTCTCTGATCGCCGCTCCAGCCGGGGCGGCGGGAAGAAGATGATCTGATTCGGGCCGCGGCATGCAGCTCGTTGCTGCCAGTCTGCGACTTCTTGCATGGTCATGGAATCACGCCTTCCTGATTCGGAAGACCTACGTTCCCACGCTGTGACGGATCGCACAACCCCCAAAATTCTGACGATCCGCTGAACCACAGCTCTCGATCGTCAGCGCTCTCGGTAATCCTTGGCGCCGCCATCTTCGGGCTCGACTTCGAGGATCAGCCGATCGATCCCGACCACGCGCACCCGATCGCCCTCGACCAACGGAGTGGCCCGGTTCGTGATGGCCTTCCATGGTGCGTCGTTGATCTGCACCATCCCCTCGGGGGACAGCTCCGTCATCGCGATCCCCAAGGTGCCGATCATCCAGTTCCGACCAATCGTTGGCGTGGAGAACCTCGTGCGGACCATTGATGGCATGCCGCTGTAGGCATAAAGCGCAGCGCCGATGATGCCGAACCCGATGGTCACCCATGACATGGCCAGCCCGTCGTAGAGGAAGAACGTGCCGGCGGTGAACAGCACCATTCCAGCCGCTGTGTACAAGCGGGGAATATTGGTCTGGATGTCGACGGCAAACGCCAAGATCCCCAAGACAAGCAGGATCAGACCAAACGGGCGAACCGGCAGCACTCCCATGCCATAGCTGCCCAAGGCGAAAAGCCCCGCAGCGATCACGCCGGCCACACCGACGCCAGCGGTGAAGAGCTCGAAGATCAACAGCATGAGTCCACCGGCGAAGAACAGGTAGGCGACCTCAGGGCTGGCCGCAGTGTGGAAGAGCTGACCGGAAAGTGTGAGCTGACGAAACTGGGCTTGGCCGAGTTGCGCTGGGTCCTCGACCGACGGGGTCGGGGCTTGGAAACCCTCGACGTTGCGAACGAACTCACGCAACACCGAGTTCGTCTCGATCGAACGTTCGAGTGCATCTTCATCACCGGGATTGCCGATCGCGTTGCCGGTGTCTGGCGAAATGCCCAGCTCGACGACCTCTCGAGCAGAGATCGCAGCGTTCTCGAGCCGCTCGGTGGCCGAGCCGAACGCAGGACCGAACGCAGCAGCGGGAAGCCGAGCTGGGCCGGTGTCGCCGATTTGTGAGCCAGCGGCAACGCCGACGACGTCTACGACGCCAAGAATTTCGGCCGCTCCACCGAATGCAACGGCGCCGCTGGGGCCGACCCAGCCGAGCGTCTGGACCTCGGTGTCGCGCAGTCGTTCACCGAGCTCGATGAACCGGTCATTGTCGATCACGCTGGCCTTCGAGTCGATCTGCAACAAGATGGCGAGTGCCCCATCGGCTTCAGCGGCATCGATCTCCTTGATCAAGAAGTCGAACACCACAGGATCGATGAGGCCGGAAACTTCGAGAATACGGATCTGACCGCTGGCGTCTGACTGGTCTTGAGCAACCTCATCCGCTTGGGCGGCTGTGCCAGAGATCATCAGCACGGCTCCGACCGCAGCCAACAAGGCCGCTATCCTCATGCGAAATGACCGCCGTTGACTTCTTCTCAGCATCAAGAGTCCTGATCGTTGCGGGCAAAGGGGGCGTGGGCAAGACAACGGTAGGGGCAACCATCGGCATCGCGGCTGCTCGGGCGGGCCTTCGAACCCACATTGTCGAGCTGGAGGGTCGCAGCAACCTCGGCATCCCGTTCGGTGTCGATGTCCTGACTCATCGACCGGCCACGCTGATCGAACCCACATCGTCGACTGGCCGGCTCCGCGGCAGCCGTCTCACCCCAGATCAAGCACTCGGTGACTACCTCGTGGATCATGGTCTCCGGATTGGTGGCCGCCTGGCGAAGTTCAGTGCCATCGAACTGATCACCACCACAGCGCCCGGCATTCGCGACCTCCTCACGCTTGGCAAGATCCGGTCGCTCGAAGAGAGCGACGAAGACGACTTGATCGTCGTTGATGCCCCTGCAGCCGGCCATGCCATCTCGTTCCTGCGGGCGGCAGCTGGCATGGCGTCATCGGCGCCCAGCGGCCCCATCCGTGAACAGGCCGACCACGCTCTCGAGATGCTCGGCGACGAGGCCCGATGCCGAGTCATGCTCGTCACGCTGCCGGAAGAAACCCCCGTTACCGAGATCATCGAGACTGCGTTCACGATCGAAGACGAGGTCGGCGTGCACCTCGCCCCTGTTGTCGTCAACAGCGTCTGGCCCGAAATCAGAGGCCTCGAAAAAGCTGCAGGCGAGACAGGCAAGCGAGAAAACGAAGCACGGGACAACCGGCGAACTGCTGCCGCCTACCGACTCGCTCGCCAGCAGCAACAGCGCAGCGAGATCGATCGTTTGGCCGCCGGCCTTCCCCTACCTCAGGTCGAATTGCCGTTCGTCTTCACCACCGATCTCGGCCGATCAGACCTCGAAGTTCTTGCCGGGGCGTTCACCGAACAGGCGGGAGGGCTACGGCCATGACGAACCATCTCGCCATCCTCGATTCCAGCCCGGTCATCTTGTGCCTCGGCCCTGGCGGCGTCGGCAAGACCACGACCGCTGCAGCTCTTGCCATCGCAGCTGCAGAGGACGGCAAGCGAGCCGTCGTCCTCACGATCGACCCCGCTCGACGGCTCGCCGATGCCATGGGGCTGTCCGACGCCGGCGGTAAGAAGCTCGACAACGCAGCCAGGCAAGTCATGGGCCCGTGGAAGGGCGAACTCTGGGCCTCGATGCTCGATCCAGGCGCCACGTTCGACGATCTCATTCGGGAACATTCCCAAACAAAGAAACAAGCCGACCGCATCATCAACAACCGCCTCTACAGGAATCTCACCACGACGCTGTCAGGCACCAACGAGTACATGGCGGCCGAACGCCTGCGCAGCTTGCATCTCGATGATCGATTTGACCTCGTCATCGTCGACACACCCCCGTCAAAACACGCCTTCGATTTCCTCGACAGCCCGGCCCGTCTCACGCGTTTCTTCGACCATCGGTTGTACAAGACGATCCTCGCTCCCAGGCGGGGGCTGCTGAAGGCCATGAACTCGGCGACATCGTTGATGATGAAGGCGCTCAGCCGCATCGTCGGGGCTGCCTTTGTCGAAGACGTGATCGACTTCTTCGATGCCTTCGAAGGCATCGATCGTGGTTTCTCCAAGCGCGCTGGCGAAGTCGCCGAGTTGCTGGTTCATGAAGAGACCGCCTACGTCGTGGTCAGTGCAGCACGACACGATCCGCTTCGAGAAGCCACATGGATCGGCGCCAATCTCCGGGAACGCAAGCGTCGCGTGTCGCTCCTGGTCGTCAACAGACTCACTCCAGACTTTGCTCCGCCAGGCGAAGAGTTCAAAACGCACGCCGCAGCGCAAGAGAACCTCCGCCAGCTCAACTCCCTTTCTTCCGCCGAGCGACACGCAGTGGCTGACCTTGCCGCCACGATCGGTGCCGATGCGACGGCCCTGGTGATCGAAGAACCCACCACGGTGTCGGATCTCGACGGTGTCACAAGCATTGCGAACCAGCTGCGCCAGGGCTCTTGACCCACTCGCCTCAAGCAGCCGACTCAAGACGCCGATGCCTCGTCCATGTTTCGACGACGTGCCAAACGAGCTTCCGCAGTTGTTTCGGTCGATCTCGCTCGCGCGGAGTCAACGAACTTCGACCCTGCGACGCCAATTCGAGCACTCGACGCCGATCACGATGCCGGCTTGTCCAGAATCGAGGCTGAGTTCACGATCTCCGACGACGATTTGGCGCTGCTCGATCTCTCCTCGATCGCCTTCGAGCAACAGACCAGTCGTTTGTCAGCGATCGACGCGGTCATGGCTGAGAACCGGGCAGCGCTCACCGACTTCATGAGCCGCCTCAACAGCGCCTGGTCAGCGCACGCAGCAACTGCTGTCGATCTGCAGCCGTACTACATGATCCCCGAACGCTGCTGGGAAGGCGATCACCAGCAAGTACTCGTCGAGGTCCTCGGTCTTGCTCCGGCGCAGCCGTGGAACGTCCTTCCGCTCGCCGGCGGGCCCGCCACCGAAGCGGCAACCGGCGTCGCCCGCCACCCTGGTGCGAGGGCGCTCGATCATCGGGCGATGGCCACCTCGCTCATTGCCGAGGCAGTGGACACGATGCACGAGACCTTTGAAAAGGCCACCTTTGCCACCGATGCCGTCGACACCGCTGCACTCGATGCCGCAAGAGCGCAAGCGGCGACCGAGATCAAGGGCGTCGCACGGAGAATCGCCGGAGCCACTGTGGGTGTCGAGACCGTCGTCCACGCAAGGGCCACGTTTTTCAACGATTGAGCTCTTCGCCCGCCGACTCACCGCCGAACACAACCGCCGGGGAGAAAGCGAGTGTCAGTCTGAGGAGGTCTGCTGCTCGTCGAGCGCGTCTTCGGCGTCTTCGAGGCTCTCGGTGACTGGAACAATGCGGTCGAACCCAGTGGTGTGCAACAGACGAAGCAGCGTTGGTCGGTCGCAACTGACCGCGACAGCGCCTTGCGCCTCACGCACCTTGCGGATGCCGCCGATGAGAGCGCCAAGCCCAGCCGAGTCCATGAATGGGACATCGGAGAGGTCGATGATCAGCCGCTCAGATGTCGCCAAGTTGGTCAGCGCTTCGCGAAATGCACCGACGGTGTAGGCGTCGATCTCACCCGACGGGCGACACAGGGTGTGGTTCTCGGCTTGTTCGATGTGGATCTCGAGCACGGGTGGTTCCTCACAGAACGCTGGGGTTCGAAGAGGCAATACTATCGCTTGTGGGTGACCCACGTTCCTCGGGGCGGGATCTGAGGGCTACGCTCCCCGATGTGAACGGAATCCTCCTTGCCACCGACTCCGACGCCGTCTTCAACGAAGTCGACGCCGCACTGGCCAGCGACGACGTCAACGTCTATCGCGTCCGAGCGGGTAGCCATGTGTTGCCTGCAATTCTGGAACTCGATCCAGCACTCGTGCTGCTCGATCTCCAGATCGGCAACATGGGCGGAGTGGCCACCTGCCTCGCCATCAAACAAGAAGCCGGCTTCGACCGGCTCGAGAACCGCCCTGTGGCGTTGCTGCTCGATCGAGCCGCCGACGTCTTCCTGGGCCACGATTCCGAAGCCGACGGCTGGCTGGTGAAGCCACTCGATCCACTGCGTCTCCGTCGGCTGGCAAAACAGCTCCTTGCAGGCGAAACCGTTTTCGAAGGCATCACGGCGCCCGCCTGATCGTCTCACCGACTGGTTTGCTCCGCTCCGTCGTTCCGCCGGACTCCTCGGATAGCCTCTCGGTTCGCAAGTCAAACGGGTTGTGGCGCAGCTTGGTAGCGCGCCTCGTTCGGGACGAGGAGGTCGGGAGTTCAAATCTCCCCAACCCGACCAACGACATGCACTCGGATGCCCGGCCATCGGCCGGGCATCCGTGCGTCCGGGCTACGTGTGCACGCACTACGACTCGCCGGTCTCGATCAATCGCACCTAACGTGATTTGATGATCGGTGAAGTACTCGCAGCAGTTCGGACGCAAGGCTCAGCGATGTTGCGCCATGCGATCGCTGGCGACGAAGGCCTCCAACCAGAAGAAATGGCGAGCGTCGACGACTTCGGCCTCTACGGTCCCGACAGCATTGTCTGGCGAGTGCATGGCGACTCCGCCATGCTGATCGGCGGGCTCCGATCCCTCATGCTCCAGACGCTGCATCCGCTCGCCATGGCTGGCGTTGCCGAGCACTCTGACTACAAGTCAGATCCTTGGGGCCGCCTCAACCGCACGGGTCGATTCGTCGGCGCCACTACGTACGGCTCGACAGAAACCGCCGAGCGGGCCATCCGCATCGTTCACAACGTCCACAAGCGCGTCAAAGGGATCGCCCCAGACGGTCGGCCCTACGAGGCAAACAATCCACACCTGCTGCTCTGGGTCCACGTCACTGAAGTCGACAGTTTCCTCACCGCATACCAGGCGTACGGCGCTGGAAAACTCCGCGATGCCGAGAAGGATCAGTACGTCGCCGAGATGGCTGAAGTCGCCCGCCGCCTCGGCAGTGAGGCACCGCCGGAAACCGTTGCCGAGCTGAAGGCCTGCCTCGAAGCATTTCGCTCTGAGTGCGAGGCAGGCCCGTATGCCAGGGAGACCATCAAGTTCCTCCTTCTTCCTCCGGTGCATCTCGCGCTTCGCGGGCCGTACGGCATCTTGGCCGCCGGAGCCATCACGCTCCTCCCATCTTGGGCTCGACGAGAGTTGCGTCTGCCCGTGTTGCCACTCAGCAATCCGCTTGCAGTGCGCCCAGCGGCCACCGTCCTGACTCGAGCCATCGGTTGGCTCATGGCCGCTGATCCTCGTGAGTTCGAGCTGACCGATCGACTTCTCGTCGAGTGAGAAACGCTCGACGCCGCCAGCCTTGAAGATACCCTCGCTCTCAACGACGAAGGAAGCGAATCGCAGTGCCCCCTCTTGTCCTGTCTGCGTGGCCTCTCACGGAGGGTCGGTGACGTAGCGCTGCGCTGCGTCCTCCAGCGAGAGACCGAGTTGGTTCGCCAACGATGACAACCACGCCAAGACATCTCCGAGTTCGTGGAGTTGCTGCTCGGTCGTGCCTTTGCGCACCGCCTGGGCCAACTCACCAACTTCTTCACAGAGCCAGGCCACCGTCGACGGCATGCCCCGCTCGCGATCGGCCTCGCCGTAGAGATCGTCCATGAGCTTCTGAAAGTCGGTGATCTCCATATGTTCAGTCTGCGAGCGATCAGCCGAGCTCGGCCGCAAGGATCTCGGCGATCTGCACCGTGTTGAGCGCAGCGCCCTTTCGCAGGTTGTCGCCAGCGACGAACATGGCCAGACCATTGTCAAAGGTCTCGTCGGCGCGAATGCGACCAACGATCGAAGGGTCGATACCAGCGGACTTCAACGGTGTCGGCACATTGTCAAGAATGACACCCGGTGCTTTCGCCAGGATCGCTGTGGCCTCATCAGCAGAGAGGGGGCGATCGAAGCTGGCGTTGATCGACAGCGAATGACCGGTGAAGACCGGAATCCGAACGCATGTGCCCGAGACTTTCAGATCAGGGATGTGCAGGATCTTGCGGGACTCATCACGAAGCTTCTGCTCTTCGTTGGTCTCGAAGCGACCATCATCGACGAGATCACCGGCCCAGGGCAGGGCGTTGTACGCAATGGGTTCGACGAAGGCAGATGGTTGCCCCATGTCGATGCCGGAGCCGTCATAGGTGAGGGAGCGAGCGTCGCCGGCTTTCTCGACCTGCTGCGCCAACTCCTCGACACCGGCCAGACCGGCGCCGGAGACCGCTTGATAGGTGCTGACGACCAGACGGCTGAGACCTGCGGCCTCGTGCAGGGGCCGCAACACAGGCATCGCTGCCATGGTGGTGCAGTTGGGGTTGGCGATGATGCCCTTGGGTCGATCGGCAACATCGGCGTCGTTGACATCGGCGACAACCAGCGGGACCTCGGGATCCATGCGCCACGCCGAGGAGTTGTCGATGACAACGACACCGGCGGCAGCGACCTTCGGGGCGAGCTCACGAGAGGTCGACCCGCCGGCAGAGAAGATGGCGATGTCGAGCCCGGCGTAGTCGGCGGCGGATGCGTCTTCGATCGTGATCTGCTTGTCGCCGAAGTCGACGGTTCGACCGGCAGAGCGAGCCGACGCAAACAAGCGAAGCTCCTCGATCGGGAAGTTGCGTTCAGCCAAGATCGCTTGAACGACTCGACCAACCTGACCCGTGGCACCAATGATTCCTACACGCATGCACGAAGGCTAGAGCGATCGCACGTTTCTGGCTCCCGAATTCTCTCGAACCCGGGGCTGGCACCGCCAATACCGGGGTCCCAAACCCGGGGTTTGGGACCGCCACTTTGGTGGTGTCAGCCCCCGGTCGGGTCAGGATCAGTTCGGTGAGTCGAGGCCGAAGGCGGTGTGGAGGATGACCACCGCTTCCTCGGCCCGGTCGGCGGCAACCACGCAGCTGACTCGAATGGCCGAAGTCGAAATCATCTCGATGTTGATCCCGTGATCAGCGAGAGTCTCGAACATGGTGGCGGCAACACCAGGGTTGCTCTTCATTCCGGCGCCGACGACCGACACACGGCCAATGCTCTCATCGGTCGCCACTGCCGACGCGCCGAGATCAGCGAGCACACCGGCTTCGAGAAGCGACACCGCCCGGGACACGTCGTCGGTCGGGACCGTGAAGGAGATGTCGGTCATGCCCTGATCCGAGACGTTCTGCACGATCATGTCGACGTTGACGTTCTCGTTCGCCAGCGCTCGGAACAGCGCAGCTGAAACGCCGGGCTTGTCTGGCACATCAGAGACCGTGACCTTCGCCTCGGAGAGATCGTGGGTGACGGCGCGGATGATCGGCTGTTCCATGGCGGGGGCTCCCGGTGCAGGTGAGTTCGATGAAGAAGAAGCGGGTACTGGCTCGCCGAGATCGGTGACCAGCGTGCCTGGCTCCCAGGTGAAGGCCGAACGAATGTGCAACGGCACCTGGTAGTTGTGGGCGACCTCGACCGAACGCATCGCCGGCTTCGGACAGCCGGTTGCCGTCATCTCGAGCAACTCATCAAAGCTGATGCGCTGCATCTTCTGGGCCCGTTCGACCAGACGAGGATCGGCGCTGAAGACGCCCGACACGTCGGTGTAGAGCTCGCAGAGATCGGCGTCGAGTGCGTGGGCGAGCGCAACAGCGGTGGTGTCAGAGCCACCTCGGCCGAGGAACGTGACATCGCGCTCGGCCGACACTCCTTGGGACCCGGCCACAACCGGAACAACGCCGTTGGCCAGCGCTTCCTGAATGCGTTCGGGATTGATCTCGAGGATCTTCGCATTGCGATGATTGGTGTCGGTGAGGAACCCAGCCTGGCTGCCGGTGAAAGAATGGGCCTGGACACCAGCCTCGGCAAGGGCGATACAGATCAGTGCGCACGCCTTGCGTTCACCGGCAGTGATGAGCATGTCCATCTCACGACCTGGCGGCTGTTTGGAGATCTCGGCGGCAATGCGCAGGAGGTCATCGGTCTCCTTGCCCATCGCAGAAACAACCAGGACGACTTGGTCACCGCGACGCTGACAACGCGCCACGTGATCAGCCACGATCCGCATACGGTCGGCATCGGCTACCGAGGTGCCACCGAACTTCTGAACGACAAGAGCCACGGCCGGAAAGGCTACCGCCTGACAGCGGTCACCTCGCTGAGTTTCCAAGCACTACTCTCCACCGCCGTGGCAAACGAAAAACGGCAACGCCAGAAAGAAGCGCGCAGCGCAAAGACCGACGAGGTCGCTCGACTGACCAGTCGAGAGGTGATGCGGCAGCGCATCATCCTCGTCCTGCTCATCGGTGTGCTCGTCGGCGGAGCGGTCTTTCTGCTGACCAGAGACGACACCGACGACACCGCAACCACCGAGCCAGGGGAGGCGAGCGAGATCACGACAACAACAATCGACACGGAGCTTGCTGAGCAGCAGGCCGAAGAAGCGGTCGAACAGATCGACGCTTTCCTTCCCCCGCCCTCTGGCGTTTCCATCAGCGGTGAGACGCCGTGCCCCGAGGTCGATGGCTCTTCAGAGCGAACCACGAGCTTCGAGAACGCCCCGCCGATGTGTATCGACGTGGCCGCCAGCTACACCGCGATCATGGCAACTGACTTCGGCGACATCACGATCGAGCTCGACCCAGTGGCCGCTCCCGAGACCGTGAACAACTTCGTGGTGCTCGCTCGCTACGGCTACTACGAGGACGTCCCCTTCCACCGGATCATCCCCGAGTTCGTGATCCAAGGAGGCGACGCGGTCGGCGGCGGCAACCCCGACAGCCCGACGCTCGGCGCCGGCAACCCCGGCTACGCGATCGATGACGAGCTCCCCGAGGAGGGCAGCTACATCGTTGGTTCGCTGGCCATGGCCAACTCGGGACCGAACACCAATGGCAGCCAGTTCTTCATCATCACCGGTGACAACGGGGTGGGACTTCCTCCGCTCTACTCGCTCTTCGGGCAGGTGACCGACGGTCTGAACGTCGTCGAGGAGCTCAACACGATCGGCACTCCCGGAGCAGGCGTTCCGGCCGAGGTGGTGAACATCCAGTCCGTGACGATCGTCGAAGAATGATCGTCGGGTGATGAAGCCGAGCGACCTACCAGCGAGCCCATGGTCGTTCCCTCCGCTGGCTCAACTCACCGATGAGGACGACATGATCGCGATCGGTGCCGACCTCGAACCCTCGACACTGATCCAGGCGTACAGCACCGGCTACTTTCCCATGCCCATGGGGCGCCGCAGGATTGGTTGGTTCAGCCCTGACCCGCGAGGTGTGCTCGTTCCTGGTGGGTTGCAGATCTCGAAGTCGCTTCGCCGCTCCACCCGCCGCTTCCATTTCACAACGGATCGAGCGTTCGAAGAGGTCTTGAGCGCATGCGGCGATCCGAGCCGGCCACATGGCTGGATCGACCACGACGTTCGGCGCGCTTACACCGCTCTGTTCCACCTCGGTTACGCCCACAGTGTCGAGGCGTGGGACGACGAAGGTCTTGCCGGCGGCCTCTACGGCGTGCAGGTCGGTGGGCTCTTTGCCGGCGAGTCGATGTTCCATCGTCGGACCGACGCCTCGAAAGCAGCGCTCGTTCACCTCGTCGGCTTGCAAGGTGATCGACCAGCGTCGCTCATCGACGTCCAATGGCAGACCCCACACCTGGCATCGCTCGGCATCACTGCCGTAGCTCGAGCCACGTACGCAAACTTGCTGCCCGACGCCATTGCTCTCGATTCGCCGGTGTGGCCCAGCTCAGACTGACCGCTGTTGTGCCTTGCCCATTTTGTCGGGTTCCACGCACCACCTAGCCTTGTGGACCTCATGAGCAGCAACGTGAACCGCCCCGCCGATCGCCCGTGGATGATGCGGACCTACTCCGGCCATTCCACCGCGTCGGCATCCAATGAGCTCTACCGGACCAACCTGGCCAAGGGCCAGACTGGCCTGTCGATTGCGTTCGACCTCCCCACTCAGACCGGTTATGACCCTGACGATCCCAAGGCTCGGGGCGAGGTGGGCAAGGTCGGCGTGCCCGTGGTCCACAAAGGCCACATGGCCACGCTGCTCGACGGCATCCCCACCGGCGGCATGAACACGTCGATGACCATCAATGCCCCCGCCGCATGGATGCTCGGGCTCTATGTGGCCAACGCCGAGGACCACGGCGTGCCGTCGGTCGATCTCCGTGGCACCACCCAGAACGACATCGTCAAGGAATACCTCAGCCGCGGCACGTTCATCTTCCCGCCCGAGGCCAGCCGTCGACTCATCGTCGACATGTTCGCCTACTGCACCACGCACGTTCCCAAGTGGAACCCGATGAACGTGTGCTCCTATCACCTGCAAGAGGCAGGGGCGACGCCGGTGCAGGAGATCGCTTACAGCTTGGCCACCGCGATTGGCGTCCTCGATGCCGTGCGAGATTCAGGCCAGGTCCCACCCGAGGGTTTCTCTGCCATTGTGGCAAGCGTCAGCTTCTTCGTGAATGCTGGCATTCGTTTCGTCGAGGAGACCTGCAAGATGCGGGCCTTCACGCAAATGTGGGACCGCATCACTGAGGAGCGTTACGGCATCACCGACCCGAAGGCAAGGCGTTTTCGCTACGGGGTGCAAGTCAACTCCCTCGGCCTCACCGAAGCCCAGCCCGAGAACAACATCCAGCGCATCGTCCTCGAAATGCTCGGCGTCACGCTCTCTCGAGATGCCCGAGCCCGGTCACTTCAACTGCCTGCATGGAACGAAGCCCTCGGACTCCCCCGACCGTGGGATCAGCAGTGGTCGCTTCGCATCCAGCAGGTGCTCGCGCTCGAAACCGACTTGCTCGAGTACGACGACATCTTCGCCGGGTCCTACGTGATCGAGGCCAAGACCAACGAGCTGATCGAAGCTGCACAAGCTGAGCTCGACGACGTGCTTGCGCTGGGTGGCGCCTTCGAAGCCATCGACGAGCTGAAGGGCCGGCTGGTTCGCTCGCATGCCGAGCGGCTCCGCAAGATCGAACGAGGCGAAACGACGATCGTCGGCGTCAACGACCTGACTGAGACGGCCGAGTCGCCCCTCGGTGGCGAGGGCAGCATCCAGCGGGTCGACCCGGCGGTGCAGCAAGAAATGATTGCTGACGTCGAGGCCTGGCGAGCGAACCGAGACCAAGGTGCCGTCGACGAAGCGTTGCAGCGCTTAGCCCAGGCCGCAAGAACCGACGAGAACATCATGTACACCACGATCGAGCTTGCCCACGCTGGCGGCACCACCGGCGAGTGGGCCGGGCTCCTTCGTGACATTTTCGGCGAGTACCGAGCCCCGACCGGTGTGGCTGCAGCAGCGGGTGCTGGCGGAGGTTCCGACGGTCTTCGGGCGATCGCCACTCGGCTAAAAGGCGTCGATGGTGGCCCGCCACGGTTCCTCGTGGCCAAGCCAGGCCTGGATGGCCACTCGAACGGGGCCGAACAGATCGCCGTCGCAGCTCGAGATGCGGGCATGGAGGTCATCTACCCAGGCATTCGGATGACACCGGGAGAGATCGTCGGAGCGGCACGCGACGAGGACGTTGACGCCATCGGCATCTCGATCCTGTCCGGCAGCCACCTCGAGCTCGTGCCAGACACCATTCAGATGCTTCGAGACGAAGGCGTCACTGCTCCGGTCATCGTCGGCGGCATCATCCCAGAAGAAGACCGGCAGCGGCTGCTCGACCAGGGCGTCGCCGCAGTTTTCACACCCAAGGACTTCGAGATCAGCCAGATGATCAACGAAATCGTCGATCTGGCCCTGGCTCACCGCAACAACTGAAAGTGTGGCGAAGGAGGCGAATCGCTGTGCCTCTCTCGACCTGCACCCGTGGCCCTTCCGGGGACATTCAGGAAATTCTCCCCCGTGAGACGTCGTTGACGAACGGGAGAGTTATTCTTTCGAAAGGCCGCCGGCACTCCCTCCGCCGGCGGCCTACTTTCTCTCACTCTGCGTTCGACCCCTCGTCTGTTTTCGACGAGCGAAGGTCCGCTCGGGTGGGGTGACAGGCCGAGAAGGTCGGATATGGAACACTGTGCTGGTCAAGTTCCGCAATGATGCGCCGATGGAGACGAGATGAACACCCGATTCGCACTCCCTGGCCTGGCAACCGGGGCGCTCGGCTTGATCGCCGGCCTGATCGCCTACGCCGCTGACAATCGGCTCTTCGGCGCCGTTGCGGGCCTGCTCGCGCTCGCTGCTGGCGTTTCCGGCGTGCGCTTGGCTCAGCAGCTCGGCGAACAATCGGCGCTCCAACGCTTGGTCGAAGACGAACTTCGTGTCGTGCGGGCCGAGTCGCAAACACAACTCCTTGCCCTCGACGATGAAACGCTGGACTACGACGACGACGGCGAAGACATCGCCACGCTGACCGACCCTCGCACTGGCTTGTTCAGCGAGAGCTTCTTCAACGTTGCTCTCGAGTCTCGAGTGGCGGCCGCTCGACGTCATCTGCGACCTGTTGCCGTTGTTCTCCTCGAAGTCGTCGAAGGTCTCCCCGCTGGGGAACCCGTCGAAGCCGAGGCCACCCTCGTTGCCCAGAGCATCACAGTCACGTTGCGAGAAGCAGACACCGCCTGCCGTCTACGCAACGGGTACTTCGCACTTCTCCTCGAAGACACCCCGGAGAACGGCGCCATTTGGACCGTGGAGCGCGTCCGGCGCCAGCTGCTCAGCCAACGCACAGGCCTCACGCTGTGGGCTGGCGTTGCCTGCTATCCGGCCCATGCCTTCAGCCCCGAAGACATCATGGCTGCCTCTGAGCAAGCGCTCGAAGGTGCAAGAGAGTGGCGTCAGGATCGCATCGAAGTTGCCGCCGCAGCGGTCGACTGAGTCCTCAGCCAGACCCCTCCAGCCCGAACTCTTCGAAGATCTCGGCACGGTCAGAGCCCACGGCTCTGGCGTTGCGTCGCACCGAACCTGGCGTTTCCGACAATCGAGCGATGACGTCAGGCATGGGATAGCCATCGATCTCGACAAAGCTCTTCCGCGCCAGAATGTGCGGATCGCTGGTGAGTGCCGCCATGTCGTAGACCTGCGCTGCCGCTGCGTCGGCCGCCTCGACCGCAGCCAGGGCGTCGACCAAGGAACGTTCTGCCACCCAGGCCGCAACCCTGGTCTCGACCAAGACGCGGTGCTCCATCCGGGCCGCAACCGTCTGGACTCGCGGATCGCCTCCGAGACCGACCAGCTCCATGATCCGAGCGGCCACCGAGTCAGCTGATGTGCTGATGGCAATCCACTGCCGATCGGCGGTCTCGTACGCTCCACGAGGAATCGAGTACGGCAGGCCCGAACCCAGTCGAGGCTGGAGAACCCCGGCTTTCAACCACAGGGAAGGCAGCGGACCCATCAGCTGGATCATGCTCTCGAGCAGATTCGCATCCACGACTTGACCAACGCCAGAATGCACCGCAACCATCGCTGCGAAAGCAGCAGCAAGGCCAGTGACCTCATCAGTCAACGCGATTGGTGGCAAGGTCGGTGGTCCATCAGCATCGCCATTGAGCGCGGCGAACCCAGACATAGCCTCGGCCAGCGTGGCGAAACCAGGTCGGTGGGCGTAGGGGCCCTCCTGGCCAAAGGCGGTGACTCTGACAACAACCAACGACGGTTGCCGCTCGTGAAGTACGTCCAGCCCGAGGCCGAGACCGTCGAGCTTTCCGGGCCGCATGTTCTCGACCAGCACGTCGCTCTGCGCAACCAAGCGAAGCAGATTCTCTCTGCCCACGTCCGAGCGAAGGTCGAGCTGGATGAACCGCTTGTTGCGATTGGCCCCTTTGAAGAAGAAAGTCTCGCCGTCGTCGTCTCGCCACCCGAGGTTCCGCGCCGTGTCGCCACCGCCCGGTCGCTCGACCTTGATGACATCAGCCCCGAAGTCCGCCAGATGTCGAGCACACCCGGGACCGGCCAAGACGGTTGACAGGTCGAGCACACGAAGGTCACTCAACGGACCGCTCCTCGACGAAGCAGCGTTCGGGGCCTCGGTGTTCGACGCTTCCGTCATGCGATGCGAGCGCTGATGCGCTTGATGGTTCCGAGTGTCCTGACGGTCATGGTCCCGAACCTAGCTTCGAGTCCCCGAACATCGAGATCTGATGTCGAGATGCCCACTGTCGGCCACCAGTGGATCTCCGAGGCCACAGCGGCCAACCGATCGGCCTCGGTCGACAGAGCGCCAACGTCATCAGCATCGGGTGGTTCGGCCATCAGGATCACCTGTGGGGTGCTGTCCCCCAACGGCGAGCGATCGCCGAACGGTGTCGCTGCAGCAATCGCATGCAGATCAGCCGCCGAACGCACGATGGCCGGAACGTCGTAGCCGAGCGTTTCGGAGAGGCCGGCGGTCAGGTGATGAACGATGTCGCTTGTCTTGTCGTGCGGCCCCTCGCCGAGCAACACGTTGCCACTGGCTTGGTACACCGCAACATCGGCGTAGCCAAGAGATTCGACTGCGGCCTGGAGTTCGCCATTGGTGATTCGCCGTCCCCCGACGTTGATGGCTCGAAGGAAGGCGACGTGGAGAGTCACAGAGTCGGCGCCATCCACTGCGCGGCATAGGAGGCGACCGCACCGAGGACCGGACCCAACGCCTCACCGCGCTCGGTGAGCTCGTAGGTGGTCGCTCGTCCCGACACCGTTCGCGTGATGATGCCTTCAGTCTCGAGCTCCTTCAGGCGCTCGGAAAGCAAGCGATCCGAGATGCCAGGGATGACATCTCGGATCTCGCTGTAGCTCGTGCGTCCGGCCGACATCGCAAGCAACTCCGCCCCGGTCCAACGTCGACCGATCAACTCGATCGTTCGATGGAAGTAGGGACAATATGCGTCACCCGCCGAACCGCTGGTGTCAACCACGGCTGCATGCTAGGCGATGGCGGCGATGGCCTCACCAGCTCGGGCCATCCCGCCAGCTGCGTCCATCGCCAACCCGTCAGCGGCAATCACCTGAACGTCCGCAATTCCAATGAAGCCGAGGAATCCCTGCAGCCAAGGCGTGCCGAAGTCAGCTGGGGATCCAATAGGGACACCGCCAGCGGCTGCCACGATGTAGGTCGGACGATCAGCGAGCAACCCCTGCGGGCCGTGCTCGGTGTAGGCAAACGTGACGCCGGCACGAGCAACGAGATCTGCCCATGCCTTCAGCGCTGCTGGTACGCCGAAGTTGTAGATGGGGGCCCCGATGACCACGACGTCAGCGTCGGTCAGCTCGGCGATGAACTGATCAGCAAGCGCCAAGGCTGCGGCTGACTCAGACGAGCGCTCATCCGTGGCGGCACCGAAATTCGACGTGATCGCAGCATCGAGCAGCGGAACGCCGAGGGCGAGATCACGCACCACGACAGTGTCGGCGGCCGTTGCGAGCTTGGCGACGAGCTGGTCGCTCAGGGCCCGAGTTGCTGAGTGTGCTCCGGTAGCGCTGGTGTCGATGCGGAGAACGGTGCGGCTCATGACGTTGTCCTTTCGAATTGGCGAACGATTCGCCATGTCTTCGTAGTTATCAAGAGTAAGTAGTTCAGAATTGAATGACAATACGTCATCGGTCACACCCCTCCTTGCTCCCGCAGCGTCTGATCGCCGGGCCGACCTCGGTGACCGACCCTCCTCGAACTACCGTCTCGAGAGTGACATTCGATCTTCGAGAACAGGATCCGGACGCGGCGAGGTTCAACGCCATCGCTCAGTCGGTGCTGTTCGCCTTGGTTGGCTGCATCGTCGGCTTCGTCGCCGCTGGCTTGCTCGTCGGTACCAGCGGCCCCATTGGTTGGCTGATCATCGGGATCGGAACGTCGGCCGGGGCCATTCCCATCGTGCGCTGGGCGCGAAATCGCCACACCGATCAGCTCGAGTTGTTTGACATCGAGCCATCACTGCGACCCCTTCTCCTGCGGGCGGCAGCCGCAGCCCACCGCATTGAACGAACCGCTACCACAGCCCCAGAGGGGGCGGTCAGTGAACTGCTCGACGACAACCACCGCTCTGCACTCGCTCACGTGAAGCTGCTGGAGCACGAGGCGCGATCCGGAGGTCTGCCGTGCAAGGCAGACATCTTGCGGACGTGTCACCAGCTCGATGATCTGGCCGACACTTCAGAACGTTTGCTCCAGACAGCGCTTGGCTCGCAGCCCACGGTGTTGAACGCTCTGACCGAGCGCACCGCACTCGTGAACGATGCCCTGGTCAATGAGGCAGTGCTCGGTGAGTCCGTCGGTGGTGAAACCGCCGAACTCGAGGGTGAGCAACTTGCAGCTAGCGCAGAGTCGGACGAGGACGGCCCCGCACGCCGCGATGCCACCAACGGCCACTGAATCGCCAGCGAGGCGGTGCATCGACCACCGCTTCTTGCACCGACGGGCGCGGCCACATCATCTCGATGGCTGCGGCCATCGCCACCGCTTCTTCATCGGTTGGTGTGGGGCTGATGCGAGTGGTGTCGTCGGCCATCAGAGCGGGACGTTTCCGTGCTTGCGCTTGGGCAGGTCTTCTGACTTCGACTCGAGCATCTTGAAGCCAGCGATCAACTTGCGACGGGTTTCCGCCGGCTCGATCACGTCGTCGATATAGCCACGTTCTGCAGCCACCCAAGGGTTCGCATAGCGCTCTTTGTATTCATCGATCAGCTCAGTGCGGCGCGCTGCTGGGTCGGCTGCTGATTGGATCTCACGGCGATAGACGATGTCGGTGGCACCTTCTGGCCCCATCACGGCGAGCTCAGCCGAGGGCCAAGCAAAGGCGAGATCGCTGCCGATGCTCTTGGAGTCCATCACGACGTATGCACCGCCGTACGCCTTTCGAGTGATGACCTGGATGCGAGGCACGGTGGCCTCACAGTAGGCGTAGAGCAGCTTGGCGCCATGACGGATGATGCCGCCGTACTCCTGGTCCACACCCGGCAGAAAGCCCGGAACATCAACGAAGGTGACCAGCGGGATGTTGAAGGCATCACACACCCGCACAAAGCGAGCAGCCTTGGACGAGCTCTCGATGTCGAGCACACCGGCCAGCTGCATTGGCTGATTGGCGACGATGCCCACGGGGCGTCCATCGAGACGGGCGTAGCCACAGATGATGGCCTTGGCCCAGTTGGTTTGGTACTCCATGAACTCACCGTCGTCGACGACTTCGGTGATGACCTGCTTCATGTCATACGGGTGATTCGAGGTCTCCGGCATGATGTCGGTGAGCATCGGGCAGAGACGATCAGGATCGTCGTCGGCTTCGCTACGAGGTGGTTCTTCGAGGTTGTTGGAAGGCAAGAAGGAGAGCAAGAACTTCACGTCGTCGAGCACAGCCATCTCGTCCTCGGCCACGAAGGTGGCCACACCGGACTTCGAGCTGTGACTGCCGGCGCCACCAAGCTCTTCGAGGGTGACCTCTTCACCGGTGACGGTCTTGACCACGTCGGGGCCGGTGATGAACATGTGCGAGGTCTCCTTCACCATGAAGATGAAGTCGGTCATCGCTGGGCTGTAGACCGCTCCACCTGCGCATGGGCCCATGATCACGCTGATTTGTGGGACCACGCCAGACGCCTGCACGTTGCGGTAGAAGATGCCGCCGTAGCCGTCGAGGCTGACAACACCTTCAGGAATCCGGGCGCCTGCACCATCGTTGAGGCCGATGAGTGGGGCTCCGGTCGAGATCGAAAGATCCATGACTTTCTGGATCTTCTCGGCGAACACCTCACCGAGCGAGCCACCCATGATGGTGAAGTCCTGGCTGAACACGAACACCTTACGACCATCGATGGTGCCCCATCCGGTGACCACGCCATCGGTGTAAGGCCGCTCGGTGGCGTCAGGATTGCGGGTTCGAGCGAGCATGTCGAGCTCGTTGAATGAGCCTTCGTCGAGCAGATAGTCCAGGCGCTCCCTGGCCAGCATCTTGCCTTTTTGCTTCTGGCGCTCGACAGATCGCTCGGAGCCAGCGCTGAGCGCGGCTTCTCGGCGCTGCAAGAGATCGTTGAGTCGGTCGGCATTCGTCGTTTCGGCCACGCCGGGAGGGTAGCGCCAGCCGCTGTTCGGCGGAAATGGTGGATCACAGTTCCCGGACCGTCGCTACGGTCACATGATGCCTGAACTGACCTCGGTATGTGTCTACTGCGCATCGTCAACGGGAACGAACGATGCCATCGTGACCGCCACGAAGGAGTTGGGCAGCCTGCTCGCCGAACGTGGTATCGGTCTTGTCTACGGCGGGGGCGCCGTTGGCCTGATGGGCATCGTGGCCGACACCGTGTTGGAAGCGGGCGGCGACGTCACCGGCATCATTCCGCTGTCGCTGTTCCCGAGGGAGGTGGCTCACCAGGGGTGTACCGAGCTGATCACCGTCGACTCAATGCACGAGCGCAAGCGACTCATGTTCGAGCGCTCCGATGCGTTCATTGCGCTCCCAGGCGGCTTCGGCACGCTGGAAGAGATCGCCGAGGTCACGACCTGGGCGCAGATCGGCATGCATCACAAGCCGGTCGGTGTCCTGAACATCGATGGATATTGGGATGGCTTGCTGTCATTTCTGGATCGAGCCGTGGGTGATCAGTTGCTCAAAGAACAGAACAACCAACTGCTCCTGCGAGCATCCACCCCGGTCGACATGCTCGCAGCACTCGAGACATACAAAGGCTCCGCCGAGCCAAAATGGCGATGACCGTCGGTCAACTCGACTTGGGCTTCTTTACGCTCCGAAGCCTCGGGCGTCTTGTTTGAGGGCGGTGTCGATGCTGAGGGCGGAGGCGACGACCAGACTGTTCAGTGGCTCCGCCGTACGTTGGTGGACCTGCACGACGTAGTTGTCGGCAGTGGTGAACATGGTCTTCGCAATGCCTTCGAACGTCTTGGTGACCCGGGCGATCTCGGTCTCGTTCGTATCCTCGATCCGGAAGTTCCAAGCTCGCCAGTTCTCACCCTTGATGGCACCGAGTGCTTGGCCACCTGATTCGAGCGTGAAGTTGATCTTGCCGAACATGTTCTTCTGCACGATCCGGCCGATCTCGTTGCCAGAGGCGTCAGAGACGATCACCTTCGACTTGAAGATCTTGCCAGGCCTCGTCAGCCCCATCAGCACGCGACCGCCAACATCGCGTACCTCGAGGTTGGTGGTGAAGAACTGATCGAGGCTGCCGAAGAAGCGGATGAACTTGCGGAATGCTCCCTGTCCGACTTGCTCGACTGCGGCGATCTGTTGACCGCTCTGATCGAAGATCGAGTACTGATTGTTCAGCTCGATCAACTTGGCCTTCTGGTTCACCACGAGTACCGGCTCGCTGAAGATCGATCCGGTGCCGCCACCAACCGCACCCTGGATGCCAGCACCTCGATAGCCCGTGCCGCCGACCTGATCGGCGATGTTCTTGCCTTCATTTCCGACCGTGAGCACCGAATCGACCTTGTCGAACGCCTTCGACACGCCCTTGGGTGGGGGCGGCTGCCCTGATGCGGTGAAGCGGTCCGAACCCTGCACGCCGCCATTGCTGATGTGGTCAGTCCAGGCCTGACCATCCCAGTAGCGAAGCTCGGCCCGACCGTTTGGGTCGGGATACCAGTTGGCGGCGAATTCAGACATACGGGAACCGTAGAGCGCGGAGGCGAGCGGTGTCGCCACCCCCTGTCAGCGGCACCGGGAGCATCCGAGGCGTCGGGGAAATCTCTCGCCACGAGACCGCGAGGCTTCTACCGTGCGCTCTCATGTCGACCCATGAGCCACCATCGGACCGCACCAGCGTGAAGCGCGGTGCCAATCGTGCGGTGTACAACCCGGCAACAATCCGTGAGATTCTCGCTGCCGGGGCCATGGCCCACGTCGGTGTTACCACCGACGACGGACCGATCGTGTTGCCCATGGCCTACACCGCAACCGACGATCAGTTGTTGTTCCACGGCTCGGTGGCCAACGCCATGATGCGTGCTGGCAAGTCGATGGACGTGTGCGTCACGGTGACGATCCTCGACGGGCTCGTCGTGGCAAGGACTCCGTTCCACAACTCGGTGAACTACCGCTCGGTGGTTGTTCGAGGCGAAGCAGTCCCCATCACCGAACCAGAAGCCAAACTCGCTGCACTCAAGGCGATCAACGACCACATGGTGGCGATCTGGGACACCGCTCGACCACCGAGCGAGATCGACCTCAAGCAAACCCTCGTCCTTGCGGTGCCTCTCACCGAGGCATCGGCGAAGGTTCGTGGCGAAGACCCAATCGACGAGGACACCGACTACGACGGACCCCACTGGGCTGGCCTGGTACCGGTCACAACGACCTGGGGCACCCCGACCTCAGCCGCTGACCTCACCCCCGGCATCGAGATCCCATCAGCGGTGGCCGCCCTCGCCGGCCAACCCCTCCACCCTTTCCCCTGAGCACTTGGGAGGACCCGACCCCTCCCAAGTGAGGTTGGGAGGGGTCGGGTCCTCCCAACGCTGACGCTCAAGCTCTGAGGTCGCGTTCGATGAATTCGGCATTGGATCGTGGACCTTCGCCGTCGCGCTGGTTCTCCATGCCTCGCAAGTCAACGCGGCGGATCTTGCCCGAGATGGTTTTGGGCAGATCGGCAAACTCGATGCGCCGGATCAGCTTGTAACCCGACACCTGCTCACGCATGAAGCCGAGGATCTCCGCTGCGGTTTCCGCCGTTGGCTCGTGCCCTTCAGCCAAGATGACGTACGCCTTGGGCACGAACCCTCGAAGCTCGTCGGGCGACGGCACGACCGCCGCTTCCGCCACAGCAGGGTGTTCGATCAACACGCTCTCGAGTTCGAACGGGCTGATGCGATAGCCAGAAGCCTTGAACACGTCGTCGGCACGCCCGACGTAGGTGATGTAGCCATCGGCATCCCGCATCGCGACATCGCCGGTGCGGTAGTGACCACCTCGCATGACCTCGCTGGTCTTCTCCGGGTCGTCGGCGTACCCGTCCATCACGGCCACGTTGCCAACGGCCAAGTCGAGCGAGATCTCACCCTCGTCTGCGGACTCGTCGGCAGGGTCGAGAAGGCTGATCGTGTAGCCGGGCAGCGGGCGGCCCATCGACCCCGGCACCAATCGTGAGCCCGGCGTGTTGCCGACCTGCGCCGTGGTTTCGGTCTGGCCGTAGCCATCACGGATCTGGATGCCCCACGCCGCCTCGACCTGGGCGATGACCTCTGGGTTCAGCGGTTCGCCGGCTGAGATCAGTTCCCGTAGTGCCACCTTGTAGCTCGAGAGATCGGCCTGGATCAGAAAGCGCCACACCGTCGGCGGTGCGCACAACGTGTTGACGCCGTTGTCGATCAGCACCTTCAGCACGGTCGGGGCATCGAACCGTTCGTAGTTATAGATGAAAACACAGGCCTGCGCGTTGAACGGAGCGAAGAAGCAACTCCAGGCGTGCTTGGCCCAACCGGGAGAACTGATGGTCCAGTGCACGTCACCGGGCTGGAGCCCAAGCCAGTACATCGTCGAGAGGTGGCCGACCGGATAGCTGATGTGGGTGTGGCGAACGAGTTTCGGCTTCGACGTGGTGCCCGAAGTGAAGTATTCGAGCAGCGGATCGGCAGCCTTCGTCGGCTCAGCGGCGGCGAACTCGATCGACGCTGCGTGCGAATCCGCGTAGTCGAGCCAACCTGCTCCCCCACCAACAGCGATGCGGACAACACCATCGGTGAGCCCAGCATCGAGAGCATCGACGTTCGGTCGAGCGGTGGCGTTGGTGACCACCAGTGATGCACCACCGCGTTCGAACCGGTCGGCCAGATCAGGGCCGGCCAGCAAGGTCGTCGCGGGGATGACCACGAGACCGATGCGGATCGAGGCCAACATGGTCTCCCACAGCGCCGTCTCGTTACCGAGCATGACGAGGATACGGTCGCCTCGCTTGGCCCCGTTTCCGACGAGGAAGTTGGCGACCTGACGTGAACGGTCGGCCAGCTCGGCGTAGGTGAGGATCGAAGCCGAGCCGTCTTCTTCGAGCAGGTGCAGCGCCCGATTGGCGTTGCCCGTCGCCATCGGGTCGAAGTAGTCGTTGACCCAGTTGAAGTCCTCGCCGACGTCTGGCCAAGCGAAGCCCGCGACCGCCGCGTCGTAGTCGGTGCGGTTCTCGAGGAGGAAGTCACGGGCTGCCAGGAAGGAGTCGCTCATGGCGAGAGCATGGCACGGACCGGCGAGTCGGAAAACAAGCGACGCTGTTTCTCGAACGAACGGGAGCACCTCGGCCTCACCTGCGGTCTCGAGCCACTTCAGAAGTTCAGCAGCAACTGGTGCTCAGGACCAGGCGAACAGGAGGCCAGCGAGCGCAAGCGTGCAGAACGTGATCCCGGCCATCACCATCCACTGTTTGGTGGCCTCCGAGCGGTCGGCTCGTGGAGAGAGCATGACCGTGGGAAGTAACAGCACACCCAGAGCCACCAGCACCGGCCACGTTTGCCGATCGGTGGCAATGGCAAAGAAGTACGCCGCTGCGCCGCCGGCCACATAGAGCCCGAGCAACCGGTCGACCCTTTTGCCTCGCTCGGGCGGTTCGTCGACATGAGGGTTCACCGACAAAAGGTAGACCGGCATGCCCACAACACATCGAACCGCAGCGGGTCCAACCCTTGCTCGACGTTCTAGGGTCCGCACATGGATCTTCCTGTCAACCCGCCGGTGAAGCCAATGTTGGCCAAGGCCGTCGATGGAATCCCCGACCGAGCTGACATTTCCTTCGAGCCGAAGTGGGACGGCTTTCGCTGCCTCGTCTTCCGAGACGGCGACGAGGTGGTGCTCGGCTCGCGCAACGAAAAGCCGCTCACTCGCTACTTCCCAGAGATGGTTGCTCCGTTACTCGAGCAACTACCCGAGCGATGCGTGATCGACGGCGAGTTGGTGGTCGTCACCGACAACAAGCTCGACTTCGACGGGTTGCAGCAACGCATCCACCCGGCGGAGAGTCGAGTGAACATGCTTGCGGAGAAGACCCCGGCCGCGTTCATGGCGTTCGACCTTCTCGCTCTTGGCGATGCCGACCTCACGGCCTCACCGTTCGGCGAACGTCGTGCCATGCTCGAGTCGATCCTCGCCGACTGTGATCCGCCCATCCACCTGACCCAGACCACCACCGACCCAGCAGTCGCCGCCGAGTGGTTCCGGGTGTTCGAAGGCGCTGGCCTCGACGGTTTGATCGCCAAACCGCTCGGCGATCCCTATGTCGAGAACAAGCGCACTCAGATGAAGGTCAAGCACGTGCGCTCAGCCGATTGTGTCGTCGCCGGTTACCGATGGCACAAGGACGGCAAAGGCGTTGGTTCGCTGCTCCTCGGCCTGAACAACGCCGACGGCGAGCTGCAGTCGGTCGGCGTCTGCGCCAGCTTCACCGCCAAGCGTCGAGCCGAACTGGTCGACGAACTCGAGCCGCTGACGGCCAACGCGATGGATCAACACCCGTGGCGCAGTTGGGCCGAAGCCGCTGCGCACGACGAGGGCAGGATGCCAGGGGCACCGAATCGTTGGAGCGGACAGAAGGACCACTCGTGGGTGCCGCTTCGAATCGAACGAGTGGTCGAGGTCAAGTACAACGCAACGCTGAATGGCCGACTGCGCGAAGTCGGCCGTTTCTTGCGCTGGCGACCCGACAAAGAGCCGCACCAGTGCACATTCGAACAGCTCGACGAACCAGAGCCGATCGGTCTCGACATCGTGTTGGGTAGCTGAACCCGCAGCCACCGGCGGTCGAGGGCCCTAGCCTGCGGGGATGCCAGCACTCGGAATGGAATTCGTCATGTCGGGCGACGACGTGGACAGCCTTCCTCACAGCGAGGCCGAAGTGGCCATCGTCGGCCGCTCCAACGTGGGCAAGTCATCGCTCGTCAATGCGTTGAGTGCACGAAAGAAGCTTGCGCACGTGTCGAACACACCGGGCCGTACACGCCTGCTCAACCTCTTCACCGTGGCTGGTGGTGGTTCGATCATGGACCTTCCCGGCTACGGCTACGCCAAAGCCCCGAAGCACATGCGTGACCAGTGGGGCGTCATGATCGAGAGCTATCTGCTCGAGCGCGAAGGCATCACGATGGTCATGGTTCTCGTCGACGGCGAAGTCGGCCCAACCAAGCTCGACATTCAGATGCTGCAATGGCTTCGGTCGAACGGTCTCCCGCACACGGTCGTCGCCACCAAACACGACAAAGTCAAGTCGTCGAAGCGGGACAAGCAGAAGAACATCGTGGCGGAGAAGGTCGACCTCGAGCCCAGAGACATTGTGTGGGTCAGCGCCCACAAGGGCGTCGGAATCGATCGCCTCCGCGGCCTCATCCTCCACTGGCTCGAGCTCTGAACCCCGGGTTTGTGACCGTCAGTTTCGATAGCTGCAGCCCCCGGTTTGCCTCAATCAGGGCCGAGTTGGCCTGACTCAACAGCGTCGGCGACGACAGCGAGCGCAAGCTGCCAGAACTCTGGTGCGGCCTCGCCAATGGGTGCGTTGAACGCCTTCACCTGCGACTGCTGGATGCCGTGTTCCTTCCAGCTGACACCACCAGAGGAGGCGTTCAGGAGCATGGGCTGGAGGCGGTCACATGCATAGGCGAAGACCGCCGTTGGTGTGCCCCTCGCTTCGTACTCGTCCCACAGCGCCCGGATCTCCGCCGCTTGGTCGTCGGGCAGGAGCCCAAATATTCGAGCTGCTGCGGCGTTCTCCCGTTCTTGCTTGTCCTCGTGGCCGGCGACATCGTAGGCAAAGGTGTCCCCAGCATCGATCTCGACGATGTCGTGAACCAAGAGCAGCTTCATGGCATGAAGCGGATCGACGTCGGGCCCGGCGTGCGGTGCCAGAGTCAGCACCAACATCGCGAGGTGCCAGGAGTGCTCTGCGGTGTTCTCGAGCCGAGAACCATCGACCAGCAAGCTGCGACGAATGATCGTCTTCAACTTGTCGATTTCGAGCAGGAAGTGGATGCGCTTCCCGAAGTCGACATCGATCGAAGAGGCAAGCAAAGCAACACGTTCCTGAGTCACCCTGAGCACCCTATGCCAGGCCAGGGAAACGATGGGTGAACTACGGTGCACCACGTGGCCGCCGGAAAGGAACGCATCACGATGGAGTTGGCGGGCCACGACGTCTCGATCTCCAGCCCCGACAAGGTGTTCTTCTCCAAACGGGGCGAGACCAAGCTCGACCTGATCGACTACTACCTCGCGGTCGAAGCACCCCTCATGCGCACGATGGGCGGTCGGCCGACCTTGCTGCAGCGATTTCCCGACGGTGCATCCGGAAAATCGTTCTTCCAGAAGCGGGTGCCAAAGGGCGCACCCGCGTGGCTCACGCAAACCATCGTCAGTACACCGAACGGCACCGACTCGAATGCGATGGTCGCGACCGACATCGCCCACATCGCGTGGGCAGTGAACATGGGGTGTCTCGGCTTCCACCCGTGGCCCTATCTGGCCTCCAGCCCCGAGGTCGCCGACGAGCTGCGTATCGATCTCGACCCGTCCCCTGGCACCGACTTCGACGACATCCGCCAAGCGGCGTTCGACACCAAGGCGCTACTCGACGAGCTCGAGATTCGCAGCTTCATCAAGACGTCTGGCAGCCGCGGCCTGCACATCTACGTGCGCCTCCAACCGACCTGGACCTCCTATGGCGTTCGAGCCGCAGCGGTCGCCCTTGCTCGAGAGCTCGAGCGACGCCACCCCGACACCATCACTGCTGCTTGGTGGAAAGAAGAACGGGGTGAGCGAGTGTTCGTCGACTTCAACCAGAACGCACCGCACAAGACCGTGTTCGGCGCGTGGTCGGTGCGATCTCGAGTTGGTGCCCAGGTTTCCGCACCGATCTCGTGGGACGAGGTGTCCACCGTCGTGCTCGACGAGTTGACCATTGCGACCGTTCCTTCTCGTCTCGATGAACTCGGCGACCCCTGGGCACAGATCAACGAACATCCACAATCGATCCAGCCGCTGCTCGACATGAGCGACGCCGACATGGCCAGTGGCCTGATGGACGCACCTTGGCCGCCGGTGTACCCGAAGATGCCGAACGAGCCGCCACGGGTGGCTCCGAGCAGAGCCAAGGGGCAGCGCAGCAATTCCTGATCAGCGAGCGGGCGCTCGCCCTCCCCGCTTGCGTCCGTAGAGATCGGCGTCGGCCTGTTCGAAAACCAGCGTTCGATCCAGACCGGAGGCAATGCCGATACTCGCCGACGGCTGATGGCCCAGCTCGCCCCAATCGGCGAACTTCACGTTCTCGGCGAAGGCCACGGCCAACTGACTTGCTTCGTCCGCTCGATCGCCAGCAAGGATCACTGCGAATTCATCACCGCCGATTCTCGCCACGACCTCGGGCCGGAAGTCTTTCGATGCCTCGCTCAGGAGCCCGGCCAGTTTGACAAGAACATCGTCGCCCGCCTGGTGCCCAAACGTGTCATTGATCAGCTTGAAGTCGTTCAGGTCGACGAGCATCAACGTGCAGGCCCGTTGGTCATCGGGTTGCATGAGACTCTGGAATGCGCGCCGGTTCGACAGACCAGTCAGTGGGTCCGAGAGGGCCATCGCCACGAGCTCGTGCCGTTCCGTCGCCATCAACTCTGCCGAGACCATGGCAGCCACACCGGCTTCCAGTTCTCGACGAGCCCGCTCGGCTCGAACGACCAAGACCTCGTTGTAACACTCGAGTTCAGTGAGGTAGGCGTCGTTCACCACACCAGCTCGTCGATAGGCCCGCAAACGCAAGAAGCGCGCTTGTTCTTCGTGTTCTGGAGAAAGCACCACCTCCGGGTCTCGAAGCGCCATCGACCATTGGTCGAGCGGCGCCAAGCATCGGAGGACGACCTGCAGTTCTGAATCTCTCGCTGTCAGCGGCTCGATCAGCGCCTCGGCTTCGGCGCTCTCGAGGTCCTGATCCGCGAGCAAGACCTCCAGCACCCGGCGATTGGCGCGCAATTCGGAGCTGTCGCTCGTCGGCGCTTGCGACTCATCGAGGGCCGCCACCAGCGGCAAGTGCTCCTCGAAGAGTTCCCGTGCCCGTCCGAACTCGTTGACCATCACCGCTGACATCGCTCGTCTGAGCAACGCGAACGATCGATTGTGGGCGATCACCGCCAGCGGTTCGCGACCGTGTTCGAGTTGAGAGGCAGCGTCAGCCGCGTGGGTCAGCGTGTCGCTCGCCAACTCGATCAAGTCGATCATCTCGAACTCGACAGCGAGGTTGACCAGACCAGACACCCGATCGGCCAATGGTTCATCGACATAGGAGAGCAGCGCTCGAGCCGTCGCATAGGACTGGTAAGGCTCCTGCACACCGATCAAGCGCGACCCCCGAATCCTGTCGGTGAGGGCGACCGCCTCCATCGCCCGCATTCCGAGCCGCTCAGATTCGCTCTGGAGCTCATCGACGAGATCGAAGGATGCGCCCGGGTCACGCGTCTGCGCCTCGATGATCTTGACGTGAATCAAGGCCAGCCGGATGTCGTCCCAGCCGCGGCTCTTGGCGCTCTGCATTGCTTCATCGATGGACGCCATCGCCGACGCAGCGTCGGTCTGGCAGAGCAAGGCGAGCATGCCAACCGTTGCGCGCGCATCAGAATGCTCGTCGCTGCTGGGCCGGACCATGGTCTGAGACTCGGCCAGTGGCTCGCCTGGCATGAGGACAAACGTGCCGGCGCCGGGAACCAACGAACGGTCACCATCGTCAGAACCACCATGAGCATCGCCCCACGTCTCCGCCTTCTCGCCCTCGCCGCTGTTCTCTCCCTGGGTTTCACTGCCTGCGGCGCGGACGAGACCATCGATGCTGGTACCTCTGTCGAGGTACCAGCCGATCAGTCCGAAGCCCTGCCCGACGAAGCGAGAGGAGAAGAAGTGACCCCAGAGTCGAACGAGGACGTCTCTGAAGGTTTCACCCCGATGATTCCGAGAAACGATCTCGTCTCACTCCAAGCCGCGGCCCCCGACGAGGTCATCGCCGATCCCGATGACGACAGCCGACTCCTCATCCACTTCGTCGGTGCCGCCGAGCCGTGTTCTGGCGCCGCAATCACCGTCACCGAGAACGAGGCGGAGATCATCGTCGTTCTGGAAACAGGCCTGGATCCGAACGCCGCAGCCATGAGCTGCATCGCACAGTCGTTCGACTACGAAATCGCCGTCTCACTCGACGCTCCGCTCGGCGACCGGGTCATCACGCTCGGCTGAAACCGACCAACACCCGAGCTCGCACCCCTGCCAAGCCCTGGTGGGCCGGTCGAAGGATTAGCCTGACTGGTTCATGGGAGCGGGACACGATCACGGGGCTGAAGCACCCGTCGACCCCACCACTCGCCGGGCGCTGGCGGTGGTGGTTGCGATCTGCGCGTTGATCGCGCTGGCTGCCGCAGGAGCGACCTGGCCGTCGTCACAGAACGACAACACGTTCAATCTGGGCGCCGACTTGTTCAACGGCACCGTCGAACGAGTCATCGATTGTCCCTCCGATGCGCTTCCCGAGGGGGCTGACGGCATCGACTGTTTCGTGGTCCAAGCCGAGGTGACCGAGGGCATCGACGCTGGACAGCTCTTCGAGTTGCCACCCTTTTTCCAGGCCAGGGTCACCTTCGAGCCAGGGGACGATCTCGTGCTGGCAAAGATCCAGAACGACGATGCCCCCTTCCGCTACGCCTTCAGTGACCGAGACCGCAAGACACCGCTGTTGATGCTCACCGTGCTCTTCGCAGTTGCCGTTGTGCTGCTGGGCGGACTTCGCGGGGCTTCTGCGCTGGCAGGGTTGGCGTCAACGGTGTTGATCCTCGGCTTCTACACATTGCCTGCGCTGTTGGAAGGCCAATCGGCGCTACCCATTGCATGCGTCACCGCAGCGCTGATCGCGATCGTTGCGCTCTATACGAGTCACGGGCTGAACTCCATGACCACGGTGGCCGTTCTCGGCACGCTGCTCGCCCTCGGGCTGACCGTCGCGCTTGGTCAGATTTTCATCGAGCTGACCCAACTCAGCGGCTTCGCCACCGAAGAGTCGCTATTCATCGAAGGAGTCGGTGACGTCGATGTCCGAGGCCTTTTGCTCGCCGGGCTCGTCATCGGCGCGCTCGGTGCACTGGATGACATGACCGTCACACAGGCCTCGGTCATCTTCGAGCTTCGTCGATCCAGCCCATCGAGCTCTCGCCGCGAGCTGTTTGCCTCGGGCATGCGGGTCGGGCGCGATCATGTGGCCTCGACGGTGAATACCTTGTTCCTGGCCTATGTGGGAGCGGCGCTTCCTCTGCTGTTGTTGTTCTCGGTCGGGCAGTTGCCAGCCATCGATGTGGCGAACAGCGAAATCGTCGCCACCGAAATCGTTCGCACCTTGGTCGGCTCGATCGGACTTGTTGCCTCGGTGCCCCTCACGACCTGGCTTGCGGTGAGCGTGGTGGGCGACGGATCGGACCATCCCAAAGTGAAGTCCGGGGAGCGCCCCCCGAAGCGACGGACGCCGAACGGCGAGATGCCCGGTTCAGTTCCCTTCGATGACGGCGGGCCAGCGGCAGATGCAGCGTCAAACACCAAACCCAGCCGATGGTCGAGCATGCGAGATGGCATCGACGACTGATCAGGCGGGGCCGGTCAGGTCAGCGACCTGGCCAGCATGGCAACCTCTTCTTCGCCGCCGTAGGGCTGACAGCGAGCCACCTCCTCGAAGCCATTGATCTCGTGAAAGCGCAGGCTGCGATCGTTACGGGGCACGGTGTTGACCTCAGCGGTCATGACCGGACTGCCGAGATTCGCAGCGAGCTCGGCGAATGACGCATAGAGCGCCGGGCCCCACCCCTGACCGCGAGCCTCCGGGGCCAAGGCGATCCGGTCGACGTACAAGAAGTCGTCGTATCGCTCGGTGAACCATCGGTAGTTGGGGCTGGCGTAGGTGCTCCCCGGCCCCAACAGGATCATGATCCCGACGACCACCCCGTCGACATCGACCACCGAGAACTGCGCCGCCTGTTCAAGCAAGAGGTCGAGTTTGGCGTCGTCCATGTCCCCGACATCAGGAATGTTCGTCTCGTTGATCGCCAGCACCGCGGCGCGGTCTTCCGGTCGGTAGTCACGAATCATGATCGACCGGCCGCCAGCTTCGCCGCCTTGGTCACCAGATCGGGGGCGTCGACAAACGCCGCAAACGCCTCGAGTTCGGGGGTAGGCCCCGTCCACTTCATCTCGTCGACGTTGTCGACCGTGGGGGCATCGAGTGCCAAGGTTGCCAGCGTCTTGAAAAGGAGCGCATCGGCCATGTTGTCGGCGAGCGTTTGCGCCAACTTGGCTCCGCTGCGAACCGTGATGTCCCACTGGCCAGCCGAGAGCGGAATGTTCTCGATGTGCCCGTAACGAGACAGCACCAGCGCAGAGGACTTCGCTCCCCAACCTGGCAACCCGGGGAAGCCATCGGCTGAATCACCGACGAGTCCGAGCCAGTCGGGAATCGATTCTGGCGGCACCCCGTATTTCTCGATGACGTCCTCGACGTCGTAGATCTTCTCTTTGCGCCGATCGAACTGCACGATGCGACCAGCCCTGACGACCTGCGCCAGGTCCTTGTCGGGCGTGCAGATCAGGACCTTCTCGACTCGTTCGTCCTCAGCGGCCAGCACCGCAGCCGCTGCCATCGCATCGTCGGCTTCGTACGTCGTCATCGCAAAGGTGGCCAGCCCCAGCGCTCGCAAGCCCTCGTCCAGCCACGGAAACTGGGCCTTGATGAGCGGATCCATCTCCGAGCCGTCCTTGTACGGGGCGTAGAGCTCGTTGCGGAACGACTCGACCACCGAGTCGGTCGCCACACCAACATGGGTGGCCCCATCGTCGAGCATCGCCAGCATGTTGCGCAGCACGGCCCGACACGCTCCGACCTCTCGCCCGTCTGCGGTTTCATGCCCAGGCCTCCCGAAGAACTGTCGGAAGAGTTCGTAGGTCCCATCAACAAGGTGCACGATCACGGCGCCATCATGCCCGAAGCAAGGTTGTGACGCAGCCACAGCAAGGCCGCGACATGCCGAATCGGCCGCTTCCCGGCTAGACATGATGGATGCTCAGCGTTCTCTCACCAGCGAAATCTCTCGACTACGAGTCGAAGTTGGCGACGAAGAAATTCAGTCAACCGGCGCTCCTCGACCGTGCCGCTGCGCTCGTCGACGTGATGGTGACGAAGTCGCCTGCCGACCTGCAGGCGATGATGGGGATCAGCAACGATCTGGCCGAGCTCAACGTCGAGCGTTTCCAAGAATGGTCGGCGCCGTTCGACACCACCAACGCTCGCCCTGCGGTGCTCGCCTTCAGCGGCGATGTGTATCTCGGGATGGATGCCGCGAACCGGTTCTCCGAGCGCGACTTCACCCGTGCCCAGAAGACCATTCGTATTCTCTCTGGTCTCTACGGCGTCCTCCGTCCGCTCGATCTGATGCAGCCGTATCGCCTCGAGATGGGAAGCAAAGTCGACACCGACGCCGGCAAGGACCTGTACTCGTTCTGGGGTGACACGATCACCAACCAGCTCAACGAAGACCTCGCCGCTTCACCCGGACCGGATGTCCTCATCAATCTCGCATCGAACGAGTACTTCGGAGCTGTCAAGGCTCAGCAGATCGACGGACGGGTGATCGCCCCCAAGTTCTTGGACAACAAGAACGGCGAATACAAGATCATCAGCTTCTTCGCCAAGCGAGCGCGAGGCACCATGGCCGCCTGGTTGGTTCAAGAGCGGGTCGACACGATCAGAGGCATCACCGACTTCGATCAAGACGACTATCGCTACGACCCCGAGCGCTCGACCCCCGACGAACCTGTCTTCATTCGGTGACGGATTGACCCGTCGGATGTTGTTCGCTGACGCTCACAACGGCTCCGCACGTCAACAACGTTGATTTCTTCGCGACTTCCTGACGGGCCAAAACGTCAGAGGTTTCGTGGAGACCATGAGATCAGACGACGAGGGCATTGCACCAGGCGAAGAAAAGCTGATCCCTGAATGGTCTGTCGACGCCGATGACCAGATCATCGTGCTCGGCCTGGCGGTACTCGCCGCGTTCCTTGCCATCTTCGGCTGGAACACCCTGACAGGCGACGACGAGCCTGACACCGCACTCGACACCGCAGCAGAGGTCGTCGCCGGCCCAGCAGTCCTCGCCCCAGCGCTCGGCACGAACATCACGGTGCCAAGCGACGTCGATTCCGCTGACGAAGCGGCAATCGATGCCGGCGCAGCAGACGACAACAGCGCAGCCGACACCACCGAAGCCCCAGCAACCACCGCCGCTCCGACCACCAGGGCCCCAACCACAACGACTCCCACCACCATCGCCGCTCCGATCGACCTGGCCCCCGACGTGGCCGCCAGCATCTCTGGCTTCTCGGGAGCAGCGAGCACTGTCGACGGGACCGCTGCGATCCTGACCGGCTTTGTGGGAACTGATGCCGACAAGGCAGCCGCCGGCAGCGATGCCGCCGCTGTCACCGGTATCACCAGTGTCGACAACCAGTTGGTGGTCCTCCAGCCCGACGTGGAGACTGCGCTGGCCGCCAACGTTGCCGACGCGGCGGTCGAGATGAACGACACCATTGCCACCGTGAGAGGCGAGGTGCCGGACGACGCAGCTCGCACCGCGGCGGTCACTGCCGCTGGCGCCGTTCCCGGCGTCGCCTCAGTCGTTGACGAACTGACCGTGCCCGAAACTGCCGTGGTGGCGCAGCTCAACGATCTTTTCGAGCTCGAGCCGATCCAGTTCGGCACCGGTTCGGCCACGATCCTCGATGCCAGCTTCGGCACGCTCGACCAAGCCGTGGCAATCCTCGGTGACAACACCACCGCCATCGACATTCAGGGCTACACCGACGTCCGGGGTCCCGAGGTGGCCAACCTCACGCTCAGCCAGGCCCGAGCCGATGCTGTGCTCGCCTATCTCGTCGACAACGGCGTCGACGGCGAGAACCTGCAAAGCACCGGCTACGGCGAGACCACCGAGTTCGGCGACGGCGACAGTGCCGATGCCCTTGCGGCAAATCGACGAGTTCGCTTCGAACTGATTTAATCCGGCACCCAATCGCTTCGGCCGGCTCGGTACTGCTCCCCTCCGCAGCATCGACCGGCCGGGCACCCTCGACAGGTCTGGTGAGGAACTCCCTCCTCCGAGCCAGGCCTGTCGGCCTTTTTGTGCCCAAGACCGGTGCGGCGACCCCCGGCGCCGCTGCCATGCCCTACATTCGACCCATGGCTCCTCAGGTGGCAACAACCGATCGTGTCGACCTCCCTGAACTCCTCGAATTCGTCGGGCCCCGGCACCAGTGGGTGTTGGGCACGGTGAAGCGGAGTGGTTGGCCCCAGCTGTCTCCGGTCACTGGCGGCGCAACCTCCGCCGGCCACCTCGCCGTTGCCACCTACCCAGACCGGGACAAGTGCCACAACATCCGCCGGAACCCGAACGTCACGATCTGCGTGCTCAGCGATCACTTCGGCGGAGCGTGGGTGCAGATCGACGGATCGGCACGCGTCCTCGACATGCCCGAAGCGCTCGACGGGTTGGTCGACTACTACCGGTCGGTTTCGGGCGAACACCCGAATTGGGATGAGTACCGCGAGGCCATGCACCGCCAGGTGAAGTCGTTGATCGTCATCACACCGCTCGAATGGGGCCCCATCGCCACCGGCGGCTTTCCCCCCAGCGTCGCCTCCATGATGCGCTTCGCTCAGCCAGACGACGCTGCCGCTCAGCCAGACGACGCTGCCGCTCAGCCAGACGACGCTGCCGCTCAGCCAGAC
>CAYGQE010000022.1:44765-82090 GCA_964351995.1 uncultured Acidimicrobiaceae bacterium
GAGTAGCTTGCCGTTTCTGTCACGAATTGCGCTCAGTTCCGGTCGTCATCCGAGACAGACGGGCGGGATTCGGCGGTCGACGAGGAGCTGTCGTTCCAACGTGAGTGCCGCCCGCAGCACCTCGGCGTCTCGATGCGGACCACCAACGAGCTGCACGCCAACCGGCAGACCATCGGGGTCGAACCCAGCTGGCAACGAAAGCGCCGGCATGCCGAGCGTCGTGATCCGACAGACCGACCGCATCCAGTCGATGTAGCGATCGCACGCGACCCCATCGACCGACATCGGGTATTCGAGCTCGATCGGGAATGGCGATACCTGCGTCACCGGAGCGATCAGGAGATCGAACCCGGAAAAGAACTCGACCGCTCGACGCCACAGCACCCCGATGTGGGCGTGAGCACAAGCAACGTCGGCGCCGGTCTGCGCTTGCCCACGATGAAACTCTTCTTGGATCGTGGCCTTGGTTTCACCGATTCGCTCGGCGTCGTCCGCCAGCTTGCCATTGGCGAACAGATAGGAGCGAATGACCTCGAAGGCTTCGTCGGCGCCGCTGAAATCAGGCTCGACACTCTCGACAGTCCAACCGAGCCCAGCAACGCTTGCTGCGAACTCCTCGACAACACTGGCAACGTTCGCGTCGACGGGCAAGCCGCCAACCGTGGGGCTGTAGGCAACGCGCAACGGGCGATCGACAGGCATCGGGGCAACCGACAGGCCGAAGTCTCGACTCAGCGGGTCTCGAACATCGGGCTCGCTGATCACGCTCAACAGCAGCGCAAGATCGGCAACCGTCCGCCCCATGGCTCCCTCGACTCCGAACGTCGAGCGTGACACACCGGCTCCGACCGAGGGCACAGCGCCAGGGCTGGCCCGGAAGCCAACGACGTTGTTCCAGGCCGCCGGATTCCTGAGCGAGCCGCCCATGTCACTGCCATCGGCGATCGCCACCATTCCTGTGGCCAAAGCGACCGCGGCTCCGCCGGATGAACCGCCGGCTGAGCGCTCGAGATCCCACGGGTTCTTGGTCATGCCGTAGACCGGGTTGAAGGTGTGTGAGCCAGCACCGAGCTCTGGCGTGTTGGTCTTGCCGAGCGCCACGGCGCCAGCATCCTTCATTCGGCTGACGAGCAAGCTGTCCGCTGCGGGTCTGTGGCCTTCGTACAGCGGCGACCCGTAACACGTGACGAAGTCAGCGGTGTCGGTGAGATCTTTGTGGGCGGTGACCAGGCCGGCGAGCGGGCCGACCTCCTGCCCATTTGCTCTGGCTTCATCGACGGCGCCGGCTCGGACCTCAGCCACGGACAGATCCATCGCAACGATGGCATTCACCGATGGGTTGATCGCTTCGATTCGCTCGATGTGGGCGGCGAGCAACTCGCGAGCAGAGACCTCCCGAGCCGTCAACAGATCGAGCTGCTCATGGGCGGAGAGGTCGCAGACAGAAGAAGACGAGGAGGAGGAGGGTCCGGTCACGCCCCATCATCGACTGATTTCGCGCAGCCGGGCAAGAGAGCTCTCGGGATGCACGTCATTCGTCGACAGGTCGCCGTCGTTGGTGAGCCGCAGCATCCAGATCAACGCCGGAACAGCGGTCACTCCGGCGATGAGGAACGCAACGATCAACGCCCACAGCGTCGCATCGGCGCCGGCGGCGTCAGCAATCTCGACCTGATCGACGAGCATCCAGGGGTATTGGCCAACGCCCCAGCCCAGCACGATGGCGACGACGGCCAGCGTCGCAGGGACTCTCGCCGCTTCGGCCCGACCCTTTCGGAGCAGCCACATCGCACCAAGGCCCCCAACGGCACTGAGCACCACCAGCGGCGCACCCCAGCGTTCGAGACCATCAGCCAACGTCACGGCATCAGTTTCGAGCACCACGATGCCGGCCAGCGACACGACGCCGAGCAGACCGCCGGTCAGCAACGCTCGCTTGGTGAAGGCATCGACCAGCGCCGGTTCATCGTCGCGAGCGGCGTCAGCGGCAAGAAAGACCGCGGCCAGCCAAGCGCACGTGCCCACGGCGAGGACACCCCCAAGGACCGACGTCGGATTCAGCCACACCGTCCAGGGGTCGACATCGCCGTCGAGCGGGACGCGCCCAGAAGCCAAGGCGCCGGCCGCTGCACCGAAGAAGAACGGGGTGATGAGTGACGACGACGCAAACAACACACCGAAGTACCGGGCCTGACCGAGTGTCGAGGACGACTTGCGAAACACAAACGCACCACCGCGAAAGATGATGCCCACTCCGGCGAGGATGAACGGGATGAACAAGGCGGTCATCACTGCAGCGAAGACGTCGGGGAACCCGGTCCAGAGAAACACCAACACGAAGATCAGCCAAACGTGGTTGGCCTCCCACACCGGCCCGATGCTTCGATCAATTCGCTTTCGGGCGGCCGCACCCCGCTCAGCGTCACCGGCGAGGAGATCCCACATACCCGAACCGAAGTCGGCTCCTCCGAAGACCGCATAGGCGAGCACCCCGATCCAGATGATCGCCACGATCACATTGGCCAACATCAGGCATCCGCCAACTCAGAATCGGAACGACCATGCAATTCGGGATCGGCCAGTGGTTCAGGACCGTAGGGCGTCCCAGGGTCCTCCCCTTTGCGCCACCGGGCAGACATGGCTCGCAGTACCACCACGGCGGAACCAGCGAGCCCGGAGTAGACGATGATCAAACCAATCAGCAACCAACCAATGCCCTGACGTGGCGTGACCGCCTCGCTCACCAGCATCACCTGCTGAGCAATCCATGGCTGCCGGCCCACTTCGGTGGTGGTCCAACCCGCTTCCAGCGCAATGACCGCTGCGGGCCCCGCGGCGGCAACCGCCCACAAGAACCAGCCCTGCATCGGGAGCCCACCACGCTTCCAAGCTTTCCAGCCGCCGAACGCTGACAGTGCAAGCAGCGCCGTGCCGAGCCCGACCATCAGCTGGAATGACAGGTGCACGACGTTCGCTGGGGGTCGGAATTCCTCGGGCGTTGCGTCGAGCCCCTCGATTTCGGCGTTGGGGTCGAACTCCTGCAGAAGCGACGTCAGCTTCGGGATCTCGATCGCAAAGCGCTTCTCGCCGTCAATCAGAATCCCACCGATGGTGAAGGGCGCACCCTCGGTGGTTTCCTCGAGCAGCTCCATCGCTGCGAACTTGGTCGGTTGAGAGGCCGCCACGTTGCGGGCGGCGATGTCACCGGTCAGCAGCTGAATGGGGGCGGCAATGGCACCCACGGTGAAACCAATGGCAAGCCCCATCCGGTGCAGCCGATCGGTTCGGCCCCGCAACATGCCCACGGCGTACACCGACGCCACGAGAAAGCCGGTGACCAAGTACGTCGCAGGCAGCATGTGCAGGAACTGCGGAAGCAGCGCACCATTGAACATCGCGGCCCACGGATCGATGTCGACGACCTCACCGGTCGCTCGGTAGGTCTCGATGTCGAACCCGGCCGGCTCGTTCATCCAACCGTTGACGGCAAGGATGCAAAAGGTGCCGGCGATGCCCGAGAGCGTGATCGGGATGAGCGTGGCGAGATGAACGTCAGATCGCAGACCTCGCCAGCCGTAGAGGTAGATGCCGAGGAAGATCGCCTCGAGAAAGAAGAACACGCCTTCGAAAGCAAAGGGCAGGCCGATCACATCGCCGAAGGTGCCCATCAGGCCCGGCCAGAGCAGGCCCATCTCAAAACTCAGTGCCGTTCCTGACACGGCACCGATGGCAAACAGCACAGCGGCGGCTTTCCCCCATCGCCGGGCCAGCGCCAAGGCATCGGGATCGTTGTGCTTGAGGCCTCGTCGGTGAGCGATGTAGATCAGGGCCGGAAATGCCACCCCGAGACACGACAAGATGATGTGGAAGCCGAGCGAGAACGCCATCAGGTAGCGAGCCGCAAGCAGATTCGACTCGATGACTTCAGAGGCCTCAGCGGCCCAGATCATGTGGGATTCGATCGGTGCAGCGGCGACAACATGGTCTGAACGTAGCGCTCAGCGACGAACCGACAGGCACATGATGCGCCCGGCCATGGGTCACGTCACAGCAGTACGCGATGACACGAAAACGGCGACAGAACAGCCCTCTCGAAACAGCGCTTTCAGACTGCAGGCGTCTCGTCGCGAACGAGCCGGTGATAGAGGTCGGAGTAGAGCCCCTCGTTGTCGAGCAGCTGATCGTGCGTTCCGGTTTCGACCAGCACGCCCTCTTCGAGGACCAGGATCTGATCGGCATCGGTGATGGTGGAAAGACGATGAGCGATGACGATCGCCGTTCGACCCTCGAGCGCTCGGGCAAGCGCTTCCTGCACCAGCGCTTCGTTCTCGGAGTCGAGGTGGCTGGTGGCTTCATCCAGAATCACGATGGCCGGGTTCTTCAGCAGCATGCGGGCAATGGACAACCGCTGCTTCTCACCGCCAGAGAACCGGTAGCCGCGCTCACCCACAACGGTGTCGTAGCCGCCGGGCAACTTGGCGATCGTGTCGTGAATCTGCGCCGCTTCGCACGCTGCAATGAGTTCGGCATCGGTGGCGTCAGGCTTGGCGTAGCGAAGATTGCCGGCAATCGACTCGTGGAAGAGGTGCGGGTCCTGGACCACGACCCCAATCGACTGACGAAGGCTCTCCTGGGTGAGGTCACGCACGTCCATGCCGTCGATCAGCATGCGCCCCTCGGTCACGTCGTAGAGCCGCGGGATCAGGTTGGTGATGGTGGTCTTGCCTGCGCCGGATGGCCCAACCAGAGCGACGAGTTGACCCGGTGCGATGTCGATGTCGAGCTCGCGGATGACCGGCGCCATGTCTTCGTCAGAGATCGTCGACGAAGGCGTCTCGAGGGAAGGAATGATCGTCTCGGTCGACAGCGGATAGCGGAACGAAACCTTGTCGAAGGTGACGCGACCCTCGGCACGGTCGAGCACGGTGGCGGCCGGACGATCGACGATCGGAGAAGGAGCGTCCAACACTTCGAAGACCCGGTCAAAGCTGACCAAAGCTGTCAAGACGTCGATGCGGGCGTTGGTGAGACCGGTGAGTGGTTGGTAGATCCGGCCAACGAGCAAGCCCATCGCTGCGAGCTCACCCGGTTCGATCGAGCCCTGGATGGCGAACAGGCCACCGAGGCCGTACACGAGCGCCGTGCCGATCGAGCCGAGCAGGCCAAGCATCACCATGAACCCTCGGGTGAAAAGCGCAGACCGAATACCGATGTCACGGACCTGAGCTGCCCGGTTCGAGAACTGTTCGGCTTCGTCGTTCTGCCGGCCGAACAACTTCACCAGCAATGCACCCGACACGTTGAAGCGTTCGGTCATGGTGGCGTTCATGGCGGCATTGTGTTCCATGCCCTCGCGGGTGATGGCTTGCTGCACCCCGCCGATCTTGCGGTAAGGCAGGACGAACACAGGGGTGAGAACCAAGGCAAGCAGCGTCAACCGCCACTCGAGGAAGAGCATGGCGGCCAACGTGGTCACGAGCACGATGACGTTGGAGACAACGGTGCCAAGCGTGGCCGTGAGCGCCCGCTGGGCACCGATGACATCGCTGTTCAGCCGGTTGGTGAGCGTGCCTGTTTGGGTCCGGGTGAAGAAGGCCAATGGCATGCGCTGCACGTGATCGAACAGTGCCGACCGCAGATCGTAGATGACACCTTCGCCGATGATCGACGACCAGTAGCGCTCGACCAGCGACAGCACGGCGGAAACGATGGCCGAGCCAACGATCAAGATCGCGTACAACGTGAGGAGCGAACGATCCTCGTTCGGAATGACATCGTCGAGGATCCGACCGAACAGAATCGGGGGCACGAGGCCCAGCACGGCCTGACCGATCGTGGCCAGCAGGAAACCCGCGACCATCCAGCGGTAGGGCTGCGCGAATTTCCACACACGCAGCGCCGCTGCTCGTTCGATCTTCGCGTCCTTCACAGAGTCGCGGTCTCGGGGCCAGATTGAATGCATCGCCATCATCGTCGGGCCAGGCTAGGGACTCTCACCAATGCGTAGGGCACCAAGTCAGAAAACCTGCAGTGACCAATTCTGGTCGGCTTCCCGCCCTCATACCCCTCGCCCCCGGCCCGAGTCTTGGATCTGACCTACTTACGTGGTCAGAAAGGGCTGGCAGATGAGCGACATCGATGGCGACGCAGAACTAATCGAAGACTTTGTCGTCGAGAGCCGAGAGGCGCTCGACGTTGTCGACGAGGCCTTGCTGGCGCTCGAGAGCAACCCCGGCGACATCGAACAGGTCAAAGAGGTGTTCCGCCGGGTCCACTCGGTGAAGGGTTCCAGCAGCTTCCTCGGCTTCGACATGATCGAAGGTCTCAGCCACGCCGGCGAGAGCTTGCTGTCAAAGGTGCGAGACGGCGAGCTGACGTTCAACGAAGACATTGCCACGGCGCTGCTCGCCATGGTGGATGCACTGCGAGAGGTCTTCGTCAAACTCGAAACGTCGGGCTCTGAGGGACCGAATCTCTACGCCCCCATCCTCACCACGCTGTTCAAGCTGCGAGACGGCGATGAGGTGGCTCCTGCTGAGGATGCTCCCGCTGATGCGGACGCCAACACAGCCACCGAAGCAACCACGACCGAGCCCGAGCCCGCACCCGCCCTCAATGATGCAACGGACGCGAACGCCGCCGACGCCGATGTCGAAACCTCGGTGAGACACATCCCCACGCCGGCGGCCAGCGGCCGTTCGCCCGTCGGGCAAGTCCTGCTCGAGGGCGGGATGATCACCGAGATCCAGCTCAATTCGGTTCTGGCTTTGCAGCAAGCTGGCGACAAGCGTCGCCTCGGCGACATCCTCGTCAGCCTCGGCTACGTCAACAAGAACGACATCGAGAAACTGATCGAGTCCTATCTCACGAAGCTCGGCCTCGACTTCAAACCCAAAGAAGCCGAGGGCGGCGAAGCCGACAGCAACAAGAACGGTCCGTCCGAATCGAGCATCCGGGTCGACATCGACCTCCTCGACGGCATCGTCGGTCTTGTCGGTGAACTTGTTCTCACCAGAAACCAGATCGTCCAGGAGAACGAAGACGGTGGTGTCGGCAACATGGGTCGCCGCACCCAGGAACTCGCCTACATCACCTCATCGCTGCAGGAGCAAGCGCTTCGAACTCGCATGCAGCGCATCGAAAACGCCTGGCGTTCGCTGCCACGAGTCATTCGAGACATCTCGAAGATGATCGGCAAGAAGGCCGTGCTCGAGATGTCGGGCGAGAGCATCGAACTCGACCGCACGATCATCGAAGCGATCCGTGACCCGCTGGTGCACCTGGTCCGCAATGCGGTCGACCACGGGCTGGAAAAGCCTGACGTTCGCGTCGCTGCTGGCAAGTCCGAAGCTGGCACCGTTCGACTTTCCGCCATCCAAGAGGGTGGCCACGTCATCATCGAGGTCGCGGATGACGGCGCCGGCATCGACCCCGACCGAATTGGTCAGTCTGCGGTCGCCAAGGGCTTGATCTCGGCTGACGAGCTCGCCAACATGACCGACGCTCAGAAGACCAATCTGATTCTGACCGCCGGTTTCTCCACCGCAGCCGAAGTCACCAAGATCTCGGGCCGCGGCGTCGGCATGGACGTCGTTGCTTCCAATCTGAAGGAGATTCGGGGCTCGATCGAGATCTCATCGATCGTTGGACAGGGCACGACGATTCGTCTGGCCATCCCCCTGACGTTGGCCATCGTGCCGGCACTGGTGGTCACCTGCGCTGACCAGCTCTTCGCCGTTCCCCAGGCCAGCGTTCTCGAACTCGTTCGCCTGCAGGGTGACAGCCTCACCGAACGTATTGAATTCGTTCACTCCGCCCCGGTTCTACGCCTTCGCGAGCGACTCCTGCCCCTGGTCGAACTGACCGACGTACTCGAGATCGAAACTCAAACCGAACGCAAGGCCGCCACGATCATCGTCGTGCAATCAGGAGATCAGCCCTTCGGCTTGATCGTCGATCAGGTCACCAAGGCAGAAGAAATCGTCGTGAAGCCAGTGAGCCGCCAGATCCAGAGCGTCGGCGTCTACGCCGGCGCCACGGTGATGGGTGACGGCTCCGCAGCGTTGATTCTCGATGTCGGAGCGATGGCGAAGTCAGCCAACCTGTCGGTTGCTGCCACCACCGCACCACAAACGTCGGCTGCGAGCCGCGAGCACCTCGAACCTGTCCTGACCGTCACGGTCGGCGGGCGACAAGCCGGCCTTCCCACCTCTGCCCTCGAGAGGCTCGAAAAAGTCGACCTCACATCAGTGGAACGAACAGGACGATCAAGCGTCGTTCAATATCGAGGACGGCTGCTTCCGCTGGTCTTCCTGAGCGACTTCCTCGACGGGCCGCCCCAGCAGCCCGACGGTCGACCGCTTCGTGTGGTCGTCACCTCGGAGCGAGCCGAGACATCGGTCGGGCTGGTCGTCGACCAGGTACTCGACGTTGTCGAGGTCGATCCCACAACCACCGATCGAGTTGGAAGCGAAGGGCGCCTTGGCGTCATCGGCTCGATCGTTGCCGCCGGTTCGGTCATCGAACTGCTTGATGTACCCGCCCTCATCGCCACGGTCGACACCGGCCCGGTCGAACTCGCCCCATCCCATTTCATCAACAACCCAGACGCCGTCGGCTCGGCTGCCTGACCCCCGCTAAGGAGCACCACACTATGGACCGCCTACAAAACCTGCGAACGGACAAAGCGATCGCGATCATCCTCGCCGTCGCCCTCGTCATCATCTCGGCAATGACCTTCACCGCCAGAAACAAACTCGAAGCAGAGGTCGAAGCCGTCTTCTTCCTCGAAGAGGACCTTGTGGCCCCCGCCCGAGAATTCAAGATCGTCTCTGACCTCTATGCCGTCGCCGTCATCGACACCGTGAACCGGGGCAGCGCCGACATCTTCACCATCGATGAGGTCATCGAAGGGCTCGAAGCCGCAGCCATCGACGGCCCCATTCAGATCAACACGCTCGTCGAGCACATGAGCGAAGCTCACCCCGAAGAGGCCGCTCTATGGAATCAACTGCAGACCGACGCCGGTGTCGCCACCGCAGACATCAACGAAGCGATCGCTGATCTGCAAGAGAACGGGATCGAGGCCATCGACCGACACAACGGCGAGCTCTACGACACCATCGACCCGTTGACCACCACGATCGACAACGCCCTGGTGTTCATCGACGAGCGGGCGGCGGAGGTTGCCATCGAGGCAGAGGAGGGCGGCATCGCTGGCCGCCAGCAGCTCCTCCTGGGCCTCGTCGCCAGCTTCGTCGTGCTCGGCGGCGGCGGCTTCTTCCTCACCTCATCGGTCAGGAAGGGCGCTGAAGCCAAGGCCAAAGCTGATGCAGAGGCTCAGCGCCTGTCGCAGATGGTGGAGTCGTCCGACCTCGGCATGATGTTCGCTGACAATGATCTCGTGGTCAGCTACGTGAACCCGGCACTGACCTCCACGCTCCGCCCAGTCGAGAACGTGCTGCCGAGCCGTGTCGAAGACCTCGTCGGCAACCCGATCGACCGTTTGGACCCCGAAGGCTCGACGCTCCGCACGCTCTGCTCGGGCCCGATGCCAACCACGACGAAGATGAACATCGCTGGCCATCACTTCGAGGTCATCATCACCGACGTCACCGATGCCAACAACGATCGAGATGGCTACCTCATCTCGTGGGATGACATCACTGAACAAGTCACCAACGCCGAAAACGAGAAGATCTCGTTCGCCCGCAACGCCGAGCTGATCTCGGTTGTTCGGTCCAAGGCAGCCGAGCTCAGCTCGAGCTCGGAAATGCTGACTCGCATCAGCGTCGAACTGGCCTCCGGTGCCGACGAAACCGCCAGCCAGGCATCGAGCGTGTCCGCTGCTTCAGAAGAAGCATCGGCCATCGCACACTCGGTCGCCGCTGCGGTCGAACAGCTCCAGGAGAGCGTGCAAGAAATTGCTCGAGGCGCCAGTGCAGCGACGCAGACCGCTGGTGAAGCGGTGAGTGTCGCCAACCAGACCCGACTCACGATCGAACAGCTGGGCGAGTCATCGGCCGAAATCGGCAAGGTCGTCGAGTTGATCTCCTCGATCGCCGAAGACACCAACGTGCTCGCTCTCAACGCAACGATCGAGGCGGCACGAGCTGGTGAAGCAGGCAAGGGCTTCGCTGTGGTCGCCAATGAGGTCAAGGATCTCGCTGGCGAGACCGCAAAGGCGACCGAAGACATCAAGGGTCGGGTCGAGCGCATTCAGACCGACACCCAGGCCGCCGTCGACGCCATCATGAAGGTGGCCGAGGTGGTCGAGCAGATCAGCTCGACCCAGCAGACCATCGCTGCCTCGGTCGAGGAACAGACAGCGACCACCAACGAGATCGCCGCTGCGGTTTCCGATGTGGCCAAGACCAGTGCCGAGATCACCGAGAACATCTCCGGTGTGGCCGGAGCATCGACGCAAACGTCATCGAGCGCAGCGGAAACACAGGTAGCTGCGAGTGGCCTGAGCGCTCTCGCCGCCTCACTGGCCGAGCTCAGCTCTGAGGAGAACCAGCGCCAGCTGGTTCATGCTTGATGGTCGCCGAAGCTCCAGCCATCGCTGTTGATCGCTACTGCACCTTCTGGGTCGGCGAGCAGCACTACGGCATCGAGATCAGCAGCGTTCGCGAGGTCCTGAAGAGGCAGCGGACGACGCCGGTCCCGACCGCAAGCCCGATCATTGGGGGGCTGATCAACCTTCGAGGGGAGATCGTGACGGCCATCGATCTACGAACTCGGCTGGCGCTTCCCCCGAGGGAGGGCGGAAACCCCATGAGCGTTGTCGTCAGTCTCGATGGCGAGGTGGTGAGCCTCGTGGTCGACTCTGTCGGCGACGTGGTCGACCTCAGCCCGACCGCTATTCAGCCCACACCGGCCACGGTGCACCCGCAGATCAGCGAACTGATGATCGGCGTGTTCCGCCAACCCGATGGCCTCGTGCAGATTCTCGACGCCAAACGGTTGATCCCCTCGGATCACGAAGAGTAGGCCACCCCCATGACCGTCTTCCGTTTCAGCGCTGCGCTCGCACAAGCCCTCCCGCGTGAGGCACTGCGTCAAGCCGCCGCCTCGATCGATGCCATCGAATTGGTCGTTGCCAGTTCGACCGCTCGAAGTGCAGCGGGTCGGGCTGGCAAGCATCCGCTCGACGCCATTGTGATCGACACGGACATCCCCGACGCTGCGGAGGTTCTTGCCGAGCTCTCAGTCGGAGCTGACAAGAACAAGTTGCTCGTGGTCTCCCACGACCCACGAGCAATCGCTCAGCGGTACTCACTTCGATCCTCACAGGTCATTCCTGCCTCGAACGACGCCGAAGACCAAGCGTCGATCCTGGTCGAGCGTTTGATGTCGCTCGTCCCAAAGGACCGAGCGGCGACGCCAACCAAGGCCTCGGCGCTCGACCGCACGCCGAGCTCGTTCAAGCGGCGAGAGATCGTCGTACTCGGCTGCTCGACCGGCGGACCAGAGGCTCTTGCTGTGGTACTCGGTGCCCTTCCCGCCCGATTCCCGGTGCCGATCGTGGTGGTGCAACACATGCCGCCTGACTTCACCAGGTTGCTGGCCGATCGTCTCGACAAGACCTGCGCTCTGAGCGTCAACGAAGTGGTCGGGCCAGTCAAAGCCAAGCCTGGAGAAGTGTGGATTGCCCCCGGGCACTCACACATCAAGCTCACCAGCACCGCCGGCCAGATCGAACTCGATGACGGGCCGGAGGAGAACAACTGCAAGCCCGCAGTCGACGTCTTGTTCCGCAGCGCCGCTGCGACGTACGGCCGACGAGCCGTTGGCGTGATCCTGACCGGCATGGGCGACGACGGCGCACGCGGCGGGAAACTGCTCGCCGACAGTGACGCCCACATCATCGCTCAGGACGAGGCCACCAGCGTGGTGTGGGGCATGCCCGGCGCCGCCTTCCGAGCTGGCATCGTGAACACACTCGTGCCACTTCAGGGTGTTGCGAACGAAATCAGCCAACAGTTCCGGGCCTCCCCAGTGGGGGCCAGCGCATGAGCGATCTCCTCCCCCACGACTTCGCCTACCTCGCCGACATGCTGCTCAAAGAGGGCGGCATGGTGGTCGAGCCCGACAAGCAGTACCTGATCACCACTCGCCTGATGCCGGTCGCCACGCGGCACGGGCTCACTGACCTCTCCTCGCTGATCACGAAGCTTCGCAACGGCAACGACGTGATCAAGCACGACGTCGTCGATGCCATGACCGTCAACGAGACCTCGTTCTTTCGCGATCCGCGCGTCTGGGACGAGATCGGCGGCATTCTGCTTCCGCAGGTGTTCGACCATTGTCGGGTGCTCCGCCGTCTCGACATCTGGATCGCTGCGTCCTCCAGCGGTCAAGAGGTCTACACCCTCGCGATGTTGCTCAAGGAGACGTTGGGCTCTGAGTACGACAAGTGGCGCATCCAGATCATGGCCAGCGATCTGTCTCGCGAGATGGTCGAGCGAACCCGGCAGGGCCGCTACAGCGAGTACGAAACCAACCGCGGCCTGTCCAAGGAACGACGCAGCCGCTACATGACCCAGGACGGCAAGGACTGGGTCATGAACGCCGACATGCGAGCACTTGTGCGACCGCGTGAAGGCAACTTGACGGCCAAAGACATGGGCGTCCGTGGCCCGTTCGACCTGATCCTGCTCCGGAACGTGCTCATCTACTTCAAGCCGGCGATGCGGACCGAGATCCTTGGTCGCCAAGCCGCCCTCTTGAACAAGAACGGTCGACTGATCCTCGGGGCTTCTGAAGGCGCCCTTGGCGTTCCGGACAATCTGAGAAGTGTTCGAACGGGTTCGCTCGTGTCCTATGGCCGAGCTGATGCGACCGTGTCGGCCAGCGCACAACCTCGACCCGGACTCTCTGCCGCCACCTCGGCACTGATGGCCCAGTTCCCCAAGGACAAACACGGCCAGACCATCGGCGAGCAGCCCACCGTCAAGCAGTCCACCGTCAAGACAATGGCCTCACAGATGACCACATTGGCGGCACGGGTCCCAGTGCCCGCTCCGGCGACACCGACGCAACCCACGACCTCAACGGCAGAGGTTCTCCGACTCCCAGCCAAGCCAACCGACGAGCCGAACAAAGACGGCACGTTGTTGGGCAAAGCAAAAGTCGATGAAGACGGACTCACCCCACTCGAGCGCCTGCGGGCCTTACGGAAGGAATACAACAAATGACCATTCTCGTTGTTGACGACTCCAGCGTGATGCGAAAGATCGTGATCCGCAGCCTGCGTCAAGCCGGCTTCGGTGATCACGACGTCGAACAGGCCGAAGACGGAGTCGAAGGTCTGGAAAAGGCCAAGTCCGTCTCCCCGTCCGTCATTCTCAGTGACTGGAACATGCCGAACATGAACGGTCTCGAGTTCCTCGACGCTCTGCGGGCCGAGTCCATTGACATCCCCTTCGGTTTCGTGACGTCGGAATCCACCGCCGAACAGAAGGCGCAAGCCATGGCCTCCGGCGCACAGTTCCTGCTCTCCAAGCCGTTCACGGCCGACGATCTCGAAGCCCAACTCAACCACTTCCTCTGATCCAGAGGCCCAACTCACTTCTTCCAGGAGCCCTCATGCCCGTTCGCACCCCCGATATCACCGAAATTCGCCCGCTACTCACCGACCTCATTGGTCGAGAATGCGAGCCAACGCGCAAGATCACGTTCGCCAAGCCAGAGTCGGTCACCGACTACCTGGCGGTGTTCGTCGGAGATGACGATGCCCCGTTGATGCTTGCCGGCGGTGACTCGTCCTTTGCTCACCTGTCCGGTGCGGCGCTCGCCCTCGTCCCCGTCGCGAAAGCTCGTGACGCCATCGACAAAGAGAACAACGACGAAGACCTGCTCGAGAACTATCGCGAAATCCTCAACGTGGTCACCCGAGCCATCAACGATCAAGGCGGCTCGCACGTCCGCCTGATCCCTGGCGATTCACCGCTTCCCGACCCGCTGCCTCCCACCAGCGGCGGCCATGAGTACAACATCGCGATCGAAGGCTACGGCGAAGGCAAGATGTTCTTCTGGACCGTGTGATCGCGTCGGCCCCGAGGGGGCCTTTGGCGATCCCGGAGTTGCTCGCTGACGCTCTCAACTCCCATTGGAGAGGTGGAGCGAAGAAGAGAAGCGAATCATTGAACGCCTGCCCTTCGGGGTGGGCGTTCGGCTGTTTGGTGGCAGGGTCTTTCGGTGAACAGAGACAATCCGGTGTTGGCGAGCTTCCATCGTGGGGGGAGACTCGAGTCCATCCATCGTGGTGCGTGGGTGTTGGCTGATGCTTCGGGCGCGGTCATCGAACATGGCGGCGACCCGGCACAGCGGATCTATCCCCGCAGTGCGACCAAGAGCCTCCAGGCATTGCCGCTGATCGAGAGCGGAGCCGCAGACCAATTCGGGTTCGACGATCGTCACCTGGCGCTGGCATCGGCCTCGCACAGCGGCGAGCCGCGCCATGTCGCCGTTGCCCTCGATGGGTTGAGCAAGATCGGCCTCGACTCGAGCGCGCTGCTCTGTGGGCCACAACGTCCTCTCCACAGCACACCCGACACTGCCGCAGAGCGAGTCATCAACAACTGCTCCGGCAAACACGTGGGCTTTCTTGCGCTCGCTGTCCACCTCGGCGTGGAACCGTCGACCTATCTGGATCGCGATGGCCAGGTACAGACGATGGTGAGACACGCCATTGCGGACATGACCAACACCGAATTCGCCGACCTCGGCCTCGGAATCGATGGATGCAGCGCACCGACCGTCCACCTCTCTCTCCTCGGACTGGCCACCGGATTGGCAAAGGTGGCCAATCCGCAGGCGCTTTCCGTGGCTCGCGCTGCGGCGTGCGGACGTCTCACCGACGCTGCTCGCCATCACCCCGGCCTCGTCGCTGGCTCTCACGAACGCTTCTGTACCGATCTCATCGCCGTCACCGACGGTCGTGTGTTCGGCAAGATCGGCGCTGAAGGCGTCTACACCTTCGGCGTGGTCGGGGCAGATGTCGGGTTCGCTGGCAAGGTCGACGATGGCAACGCCCGTCCCCTCTACCCACTCATGATCGGTCTGCTTCGCCGCCGCGAGCTGATCACCAGCTCCGAGGCAGCTGCGCTCGACCGGTGGGGCTCCACTGTGGTGCGGAACTGGGACGGGCTCGACGTCGGGCACATCGAACTTCATCAGTCCTGACCCCGCTGGTCAGATGTTTCAGCTGCTCAGCGCTCGAGCCACGGCCAAAGCATCCGACACCGAGGCGACCAAGTCGGCGTCGCTGATCGGACGGGAGAGATGGCGAGCGGTACCGGGCAAGCCGGTCACGGTGTCCCCGATGGTCAGTACCACGATGTGAGACGTCGCCGCGTCGGCGCTCAGCCGATCGACGAGATCCGCCGCATCCACACCATCGACGTTGAGGTCGAGGAGGAGCACATCGGGCTGGAATCGCACGGCCAGGTCCATGGTGGTCTCGGCATCGGCAATGCTGATCAGTTCGATGTCTGGGTGGTCCGACAGCAGCTCCTCGACCCAGCGAAGCTGCTCGAGACTGTCCTCGACGTGGAACAAGCGAGCGAGGTGGCTCACCCGATCGGCACCAACAGCGACAGGGCGAGCCCCGGTCACCAGGTCTGCTTCGTGACTGAGACCGAGCTCGATCCAGAACGTCGTACCGACACCGAGAGCGGTCTCCAAACCGATCGAACCATGCATTGCCTCCACAAGTACCTTTGACAGCGACAAACCAAGGCCGGTTCCTTCGACCTGAGTGCCTTCTGCCCCCAGCCGTTCGAACGGCGAGAAGAGTCGATCAACCTGGTCCTGGCTGAGCCCACTCCCCGTATCGGCAACCGAGATCCGGAGGCGGCGATCATCCACGGTGTGGCAGCGGACAGAGATGCTCCCGCCTCGTTCGTTGTACTTCACGGCGTTCGAGAGCAAGTTCAACAAGACTTGACGCAGCCTCTGCTGGTCAGCTCGAGCCCACAGCGCCCAGTCCGGCATCAAGCCGACAGGTATCGAGAGATCAGATTCGGCAGCCAGCGGCCGGATGAGGTCGATCGTTTCGGAAATGAGCCGTTCCAAGTTGACGGGCTCGAGCGACAGCGACAGATTGCCGCTTTCGATGCGGGAAATGTCGAGTACTTCGTTGATCAGCCCGAGCAGGTGTCGGCCGCCGCGCAGGATCTGTTGAACGCTCTCCGCCTGTCGGGTCGAGAGATCCTCGAACTCCAGTAGCTGGCCGAACCCGAGTACCGCGTTCAGCGGCGTCCGTAGTTCGTGACTCATTCGAGACAAGAACTCGCTCTTTGCGACGTTCGCCATCTCGGCATCAGCCCGTGCCGACTCGAGCTCGTGGAATGCCTCCTGCGTCGCCGTGACGTCGGTGGCGATCTCCAACAGATAGTCGACCGACCCGGAAGGTCCGATCATTGGAATGTGGCGCACATCCACGATTCGGCCTCCGAACTCGTCGATCAGCGGGAGGGATTCCTGAATGACGACCTCGCGGCCGGCGATCATCTCCCTGTCGTTGTGTTGCTGGCGTTCGGCCATCCAGGGCGGCGCCAGGTCGTGAATGGTCGAGCCGATGATCTCGTCACGTTCGATGTCCAGCATCTCCAGAGCGGCCCGATTCGCGTTCACGAACGAGAGGTGCTTCGTTTCCTTCACCGTGACCACCGAGGGAATGTTCTCGATGATCGATGCCAGCAGTGCCTCGGACTCTCTCCGTTGTTCGGCCTCAGTGTCTTGGCGCCGCCACAGGCGGCCGAGCCACACGATGACCCCGGCGACGAACAGCGCCAGCACGAATGCAAGCACCAACGCCACCGTGACGATCGTGCTGCGCTCAGCGAGGGCCTCACTCTTGGGGACATCAGCGGTGACAGTCCATCCGAAGCGATCAACGCTTGCAGTGGCTGAAAGGTAGGCGACGCCGTCACGATCAATTTCTCGCTGTGAGTCAACGCCTTCAAGTGCTGCTTCGATCGCCGGGATGTGACTCAGCGACTCGATCGACGTTGGCGCTGCACCCGGCGAGGCGACGACCGTTCCCGCCTGATCGGTCACGGTCAACAAGACGCTCTGACTCGACGCAAAGTCATCGACGTACGCCTGGAGATCGGCGAGCGACCACCCGATTCCGACATAGCCAGCGATGACCTCCGGGTCCTCGATGCTGAACACCGGGGCAGCGACGATCATCGTGATCTGGAGATCAGACTGCGGTTGGAATGCCTCGGACACGTACGGGGCTCGCGTCGACTGGGCCCCCTTGAACCAATCGCGAAAGCTGAAATCGACACCGATTGCGTCCGGCGTCTCCGGGAGGACGTCGAGCACCACACCGCCCGCATCTGCTGCGAAGGCCATCGACACGTCCGGCCGATCCTCGAACAGCGAGGCCAGGATCCCTCGTAGCCAAAGGCCGTAACCGAGCCGAACCGAGAGAGCGGTCTCTTCCTGCTCGCTGTAGATCGCAATGATCTCAGCCAGCTTTTCGAGTTCCTGCTCGATGGCCTTGGCCGACGCCTGCGCTGATGTCTCGACCTGGCTTTCGGCTTGGGCACGAACGGCATTCGACGACACTTGAACCAAGACGACGCTGAGAAGCGCGATGGGCAGCAGTGCGGCCAAGAAGATGACCGTCAACGACTTTCGCCGCGCCATGGTCGTCTCCGGTGGGGACACCAACCGGCTCACAGCAGACCCGGAATCGGCGAGATCGTGATCGGCGGCGTCTGGGGACGACCGAGCAAGTAGCCCTGGATCTTCGAGATGCCAAGCCCTCGCACGGTGTCGAATTCCTTGACGGTCTCCACACCTTCGGCCACCAATTGGGCTCCCAGTTCTTCAGCAAACGTAACCATCGCCGTCGCCAACGCCCGCTTTGCCGGGTCGCTGTCGATACCTCTGATCAGGCCTGAATCGAGCTTGATGATGTCGGGATGGAGCTGGAGGATGTGATGCAGACTCGAGAAACCGGATCCCGCATCGTCGATCGCCACCCGGAAACCCTTCGCTCGCAAGACCTCAAGCCTGGCTTGCACTGTTGCGTAGTCGCTGATTGCCGTGTGTTCGGTCAACTCCAGAACAACTCGACTGGCATCGACGTCATCAGCAAAGCTCTCGAAATCAGGGTCAGACAGCACCTCGGGCGAACAATTCACCGAGAGGTATGCCCGATCGGGGAGTTGTCCCTGCTGCTTCAATGCCGACCGAATCGCCGCCATCTCGAGCTCGAAACCCATTCCCACCGCCGCCGCGTCAGCGAACCACTGGTCAGGCGATCGTCGGGGTTCGGTATCGAATCTCGTCAGAGCTTCAACGCCGACGATCCGCCCGATTGCCGCGTCGACGATGGGCTGGAAGACGCTGGTCATCGCTGACCCGCGAAGCACCTCGCCGATCATCGAGCGAACACGATCCTGCTCGGCGACGACCCGACGTTCGGACTCCTGCTGTCGGGACAATCGCTGATGCAACACCAGATTGGTCTGCCGCAGCTCACGGGTGAGTCGACGAGTTTCCAGCAGGTTCTTGGTGCGTTGAACAACCTCGATCACATCGACGGGCTTGATCAACAGATCATGAGCCCCGGCGCTCAACACTGCTCGACGGGTCTCGGTGGTGGAGTCCGCTGTGACGACGATAATCGGGAGGAAGTCATCTGGTTCAACAACAGCATCGAGCAGAGCCAGCACGTCGAACCCACTGAGTGCCGGCATGTGGAGGTCGAGGAGGATCGCATCGGGGCGCAGCGTCTTGACGAGGTCGACCACGCGAACCGGATCCTCGACGAGCACGACATCGTGATAGCCAGCACCCTCCAGGAGGGCGCCCATCAACGAAAGATTCGCCCGATTGTCGTCAACGACGAGAATGCAGTCGTTCGACGACTCAGGGGGTTTCGTAGTGGCGCGACGATCGAGCACGGGAACAGTCTCGGCGGCAAGCGGTGTCGAGTGAGGAAGCGAACCTGACGAATCGACACCCGGTACGAGTGGCGGCATCATCAGAGGACCATCAACCGAGAGAAGTCCGGTTGCGTCCGCCCTGTTTCGCCTCGTACAACCGTTGATCGGCTGCCTCGATGAGCGCCCTCGCCGTTTGTGTCTCGCTCGCAGGGGATGAAATCGCCCCGCCGATGCTGGTGGTGACCGAGAGGATCGTTCCATCGGCGAGCGAAACGGCCAACTCGGCAATGGCGGTGCGAAGACGCTCCGCAATGACGAGCAGGCGTTCCGGCGAGGTGGACGGAATCAACATCACGAACTCCTCACCGCCGAAACGAGCAGCGAAGTCGGCACCCCGCGTTTGGCGCTCCAGCGTGTATCCCACCGTGCGGAGAACATCGTCGCCGACCGCATGACCGTGGTTGTCGTTCACCGCCTTGAAGTGGTCGAGGTCGATCATGAGCAGCCCGAGATCTGACGATGACGTCTCCATCAAAGCAGCCAAGCGACGATCGAACGCACGGCGGTTCGGGAGCTTCGTCAGCGAATCGGTCGATGCTTCCGCCTCGAGTTCATCGTTGCGTTTCACGAGTTCATCGGCCGACTCTTCGGCCTGGAACAACTGGTTTTCCATGGCGAACTGCAGGGAGATGAGCCGTTCAGCAGTCTCCGCCAACAGGTCGGTGTATGCCACGCCGTCAGGGATCCTGAACTGCAACATCGCGGCAGAGTCGGTGACTGCTTCCTGGGCATCGATCAACCAAGCGTCGACGTCTTCGGCCTCCATGTCTCGAGCTGATGAAAGCAGGTCGCGAAGAGCCTCCAAACTCGAGCCGTCGTCGCGTCCGGTGAGGATCGGTTCAGCCAATGTCGCAACGGCGAGGCAGAAGGGTGCCCCCTTGGGATCGCCCTCGTCCGACATCGCCGCCAGCCCAGAGTGTCGACCACGAACCGCAGTCGCGAAGACGAGGGGCAAACCCCAACGCGTCACGAGTTCGGCGGTGACTTCATCGGTTGTGAAACCAAGCACCTTGCGTTCGATCGCTGGGCCCGGCCAGGTGTCGCCTCCGGCGATGATCCTCCGGCACGCTTCGGGAGCTTCGCTCGCTAACACGATCGGCCCGACGCCGGTCAACAAGCCAGCCACGAATGCCTCGTCGCGAACCAGCGGATCGAGCAGTTGGGCTGCTCGGCGGGCAACGCTGGCCGTGACGACCATTCGGTGTCTGATCTCGCCCAGATCGATCGCATCGCTTTGTTGGGGCACCAGGGATCGAAGCGACGTCGTCAGCGCCAACAGCTTCACCGCCCGCAACCCCAACGTCGAGAGCGCTCGGCTGACCGTCGTGATCTCCCTCGATGGCGAATAGAGCGCCGAGTTGGCCATGCGCAGCACCTGTACGGAGATGGAGACGTCGGCATCGACCAAGTCGGCGATCTCGGACATCGAGACATCCGGATCATCAGCCCGGCGCATGATCTCGAGCACAGAAGCTGGCGGTGACGGCAACGAACGAGGATCGACGAAGAGTTCGTCCATCGTGAGAACAGACATCGTAGGAACAGACGCAGTGGCGGGAAGCGGAGTTTCGGTCGTGGTCATCAGTGGTTTCCTGTTCTCAGTTCGATCGCTGGACGGACGGGGAAGAGGCGGCGAGCACCCCTCCCCTATTCCGACTAGCGCTTGAGGTTCACGATTTCCTGGAGCATCTCGTCCGAGGTCGTGATCACACGGGAGTTCGCTTGGAACCCTCGCTGGGTGCGGATGAGGTTGGTGAACTCTTCAGCGAGATCGACGTTGGACATCTCCAAGGTGCCAGGGGCGATGATTCCTCGGCCGCCCAATGCAGCCGATCCCACCTGCGCAAGCCCGGAGTTGACCGAGGTCTTGAACATCGTCCCCGTGACTCGTTCGAGTCCCTCGGGGTTGGCGAATGCCACGATGGCCACCTGGGCCAGGCTCCTGACTCGGCCGTTGCTGTACGAGCCCGTGATGATGCCGTCTTCGCCAACGCTCAGACTCGACAGCTGACCGGTGGCGGCACCATCTTGGGTGATGGCAGCGACGGAACCGACAGCGGCGAGTTGCGTCACCTCGCCGGCGTTGTCGCCACCGACGGTGAGGGCGACATCGCCGAGCCCAGGAATTTCGCCAGCCGCCACACCGACGGTGAGGCCTGCCGGTGTCACGAGCCGGCCTGCTCCATCGAACGTGAGTGTGTTGTTCGTGAGCGTTACCGGCGTCGCTGGCTCGCCGAAGCTCGCCCCCACCGTCCATTCGTCGAGTGCAGTCTTCGTGAACGTCACCGAGAGTTCAATCGTGGCGCCCTGGCCGTTGTAGACGTCAAGGCTGGTGAACCGTTGATCACCAATCTCGGCATCGGCTGGCAGGTTGCCACCCATGTTGATCTCCGATGTGACCACCGGCGCCGCTTGCTCGCCGGCTGGAATACGGATGCCCTGCACCGGAGTGGTGCTGTCCAGAGCTCCGGTCGGATCGGCGACCCAACCCTGTACGAAGGCACCACCTCCAGAGACCAAGTTGCCGTTCGCATCGAGATAGAAGGATCCTGATCGTCCGTAGAGCTGGACACCGTCCTGCTCCAGATTGAAGAATCCGTCACCCTGAATCGACAAGTCGAGATCGCGGTTGGTGACCTGGAGCGCTCCTTGGGCGAAATTCTGGGACACGTTGCTCAGCTGAACACCGAGGCCGATTTGGGACGCATTCGATCCACCGAGGGCATCGGTTGGCGCGCTTGCGCCATTGAGTGTCTGACTCAGGATGTCCTGAAAGATGACGTTGGATTTCTTGAAACCATTCGTGTTGACGTTGGCAATGTTGTTGCCGACGATGTCCATCATCGTCTGATGGGAGCGAAGCCCGGAAACAGCTGCGTACATGGAGCGGATCATCTGGTGATCTCTTTCGTTGAAATGGACTCAGCCGAGTGATCGGCCAAGCGAATTGCAGGTGCGGGCGTGCATTGGTTGATGGGATGGGTTCGTGCGGGAATCACTGATGCGGGGTTGTCTGATGCGGGGTGGCTCGAAAAGGGAGGAGAGCTCGTGCCCGTTGTTGGACGGAGGGTGATCATGCGGTGGTCAATGCCTCGGGTTCGGAGGCGGCGGCGACATCTCGGATACCGGTGACCGCCGACATCTCGACTTGGCCGTTTTCGGTGACGAGTCGCACTTCGCCGTTCACCACCTGGGCGGCGGAGACGACGGCGGTCTGCTCGAGACCATCGGCGCCGATGTAGTCAACGCCCCGGCCAACAAGTGAGCTCGCCATGCTGAGACCGGTGACGACGGCGTTGTTCGCACCCTGCTGGGTCAGCTCGTCGAGTTTCTCGACGACGGTGAACTGTGCCGTGGTGGCCATGAACTCTGAGGGATCGCTCGGGTTGAGCGGATCCTGGTAGCGGAGTTGCGCCACCAGAAGCTGAAGGAATGCGTCCTTGTCCAGGTCATTGGCGTTGGGGTCGGGAAGGTTTGATCCTTCGAGACCAAGGTCTCGAAGCGGTGCGAAGGTTGCGGCGGAGATGTCAGTCATGTCGAGCCCGTCAGAGTGTGAGGTTGATGGTGGATTGAGCCGTTCGGCCCGGGCGGAAGCCGCTCTCGGTGCGAATTGGTTCCCGGCGTTCGAAGATGTCGCGGGTGGTGCTGGTGCGGTCGGCTCCGAGCATCGTCCCGAGGGAGGTTCTGGGGCGATCGGCATCGCCGCCTTCACTGCGCTGATCACCTCGTTGATTGGCGTCCCCGGTGCCTGCCTGGCCGATGTCCACCGAGCCCTCGTCAAAGCCGGCTCGTGAAAGCTCTGCTGCGAGCCGGAGCCGGTCATCAATCAAGGTCTGTTGTGCAGCAGCGGAGCTCGTGACCAGACGAACTGACACGTGTTCGCCCTGTGTGCGGATCTGCACGAGCAGTTCGCCCAGTTCTGCTGGCCGGAGACGCATCAGGAGTTCCTGCCCATCACCGGTGGAACGGATTCGCTCGAACGCCGAGCGGACGTCTTCCCAGAGGTTGGCCTCAGCGGTGGGAGGTAGTGCAGCAGGGGCTTGCGTCGCCGCTGCGGCCGACTTCGCCGATTCGACGGAGGCGGTTGCCTCCCGAGCGAGAACCACAACGGCCTCTGGCGAGTCAGATCGAGTGACGGTACCGATCGACGTCTGCGTCACTGGCCGGTCGGCGACATCACCTTCGATGGTCGGACCGTCGACAACCGCCGCATCGGTGACCTCTTCAGCAGTTTCGTTCTCGGCTGCGCTTGCAATCTCTGCGCCGCGGTCGGTGTTCATCTCGTCGACGGACCCCTGCATGGAGGCGTCGGCGGCAACCTCGTCAGTCGTTGTCTCTACGGATGGGTCGGCCCGTCTTGATTCATCGACAGCGATGGCTGCGCCAGCGACTTCTTCAGTGGTCGCCGGCACGCGATCGGTGAGACTCAGGTTGGCGTGACTGACCTGTTCGAGGGAGTTGAGAGCCGCTTGGCGACCAATCTCACCAACCTCGGCCTCTGCAGTATCGGTGTCCGACGTCGTCGTGGCCTCCAGTGGATCTGGAGCGGTGACCTCCTCGACCGTGGAATCGGTCGAGAGGTCACCATCACCAGCTGCCCTGGCGGTGGGGAGAAGGGTTGCTGCCGCGGCCACTTCTGCCGCCGAAGCAGCAGTCGACCGACCAGCAGTGTCGGCCAAAGCCGTTGGGTCGTCATCAGGTGCGACCTCAGCATCATCGGCGACACGGTCAGCGTGCTCGTTGTCAGTGTCACCAGTTTCCGAGGCTTCGACTCGATCATCGGAACGGTCGGTTCGTTCTGGTCGCTCCGCACGTTCTGAACGATCCGAAGGTTCTGAACGATCCGAAGGTTCTGAACGATCCGAAGGTTCTGATCGCTCTGCGCGGTCTGATCGGTCTGATCGCTCTGCGCGGTCTGATCGCTCCGTCGATTCGGGGCGGCGCTCGACTGGGTCAGAGCGGCGGGCATCCGGCGAGGCCATTCGTTCCCGAGCCTCTGAGAGTCTCGGTCCGAACGTCGAGGTTCGGTCTGGTTGGAAGCGAGCGTCATTTGCCGGGGCGAAGGACGGCACTTCCGGAGCAACGGGTGCCGCTGGGGTGAGGATGAAACTCATCGGTCTGACTCCGTTGGTTGATGTGATTCGAGTGCAGTCAGGACCTTTTCGACGTAGCGCTGGGTCTCGGCGAACGGAGGAACGCCGCCGTGGCGCTGCACCGCACCCGGACCCGCGTTGTATGCCGCAAGTGCGAGTTCCACCGACCCGAAGCGATCGAGTTCTCGGCGGAGATAGCGAGCTGCGCCATCGACGGCCGACGCAGGGTCGAATGAGTCGACGCCCATCTCCGCCGCTGTCGCTGGCATGAACTGCATGAGGCCCTGTGCCCCAGCAGAGCTGATGGCCGTTGGATCAAACGCAGATTCGACCTTGGCCACCGAGGCGAGCAGCGCAGGGTCGACGTCGTACCGCGCTCCTGCTTCGTTGAACAGGGCGGCGTAGGGCACGCTGTCCAGCACAGCTGTCGGTGCAGTGGTCGTCGGTGCAGCGGTCGTCGGTGCAGCGGTCATCGGTGCAGCGGTCATCGGTGCAGCGGTCGTCGGTGCGGTGGCCGAATTGTCGGCAGCGACGGTTGGGACCGTGGTCGAGCTCCCGACGGTGAACGTCGTCTGAGGTGCGGCGTTCTGCGATCGGAAGGTGTCGAGTTGGAGGGCAAAGGCTCCATTGTCACCAGTTCGACCGCTCTGCCCCAAGGCCGAGCGGATCTGAGCAATCCGTGATGCAGCAGGGGTCGACATGATCGTGCTCATGCTGCTCCTCTGGCCACGAGACGCGAGCTCACCAGATCGCTGAGTTCGCTCTCAGCTGCTCGAGCTGCATCCTCGGCCTCGGCATCGTTCAAACGATCCAACAGGCGCTCGAGCGCATCAACGCGAGTGCGCTCTTCGTGCCATTCGTCCTGTCGATCGTTGGCAGCTTCGATGGCTGCCTCGAGCGCGCTGCGTCGGTCTTGTTCTGCCAGCCAGCCAGCCTCGATGAGACCGCGGCCAAAGCGAACGGAGAACTCTTCAGGCCGTTCGATCACGTCTCGGCATTGCAAGAACACCGACTGCAACGCGTGGGCGGCCTCCTCGCGTTCGGTCATTGCCTGACCAAGCGCTCGGCGAGAGCGACGTTCTTGCTTCTCTGCAAGATCGGCGATGCGACGCATTCTGCGGATTCGATCGTTCACTGGCTCATCGCTCCTTCGTTCGCACCGGCGGCGGCCAGAGCCGTGCCGAGTTGGTTCCAAGTCGACGCCATGTCGACGAGTTGTTCCATGGGCTGTTGGGCAAAGGCCGTCATTGACTGATGACGGCTGACGGCTTCGTCGATCAGGTCGTCGCTGCCGCCGCTGTACATGCCGAGCTCCAACAGGTCTCTGGCTTCTTCGTAGGTGGACAGCAAGCGCCGGAAGTGGGCCGCGATCTGTTGCTGATCCGGTGTCGTCACCCGGTTCGCTACTCGAGAAGCCGATTGCAACACATCGATGCTGGGGAAGTGCCCGGAGTTGGCGAGCTTGCGGCTGAGTGACACGTGACCGTCGAGAATGGCTCGGCTGGTGTCACCGATGGGGTCGTTGAGATCATCGCCTTCGACGAGCACCGTGTAGAAGCCGGTGATCGAACCATCAGCTGATGTGCCTGCACGCTCGAGCAACTGCGGGAGCATGGCAAAAACCGATGGCGGATAGCCCTTCGATGTCGGCACCTCGCCGGCGGCGAGTCCGATCTCTCGCTGCGCCATCGCAAACCGGGTCAGGCTGTCCATCAACAGCAGCACATTCGCGCCGTTGTCACGGAAACCCTCGGCAATGCGAGTGGCGAGAAACGCTGCGTTGCGGCGCACCAGGGCAGGCTGGTCAGACGTCGCCACGATCAACACGCACTTGGCAAGGCCCTCTGGGCCCAGATCGTGCTCGATGAACTCTCGCACTTCACGGCCTCGTTCGCCGACCAACGCAAGCACGGTCACGTCGGCATCGGTGCCACGAAGCAGCATCGAGAGCAGGCTCGACTTGCCGACACCGGAGCCAGCCATGATGCCGACGCGCTGGCCTCTTCCGATCGAGAGCAAGCCGTCGATGGCACGAACGCCGGTCTGCAGCTGTTCAGTGACGAGGGGCCGGTCGAGCGGGGGTGGCGGTTCGTTCTGCAGCGGGAGGTACGCAACGTCGACAAGATCGCCCTTGCCGTCCATCGGCTGGCCGAGCCCATCGAGGACTCGCCCGACCAGCGAGGGGCCGACGGGCGCTTGGAGCGTCGCCCTGGCTGACCGCACGACCTCGCCGGCACGAACGCCGTGCAAGGAACCGAGCGGCAACGCCGTGAGCGTTCCCGGACCAACCGCGACGACCTCGGCTGCGACCGCAGGATTGGCGCCGATGATCACCAAGTCGCCGGTGGCGAGGCGCAAGCCCGTGATCTCGGCGTGCATGCCGACAATGCGTTCGACTCGGCCCGTGCGTTCGGGGCGAGCGGCTCGTTTGACCGATCGGAGATCATCGGCGGCAAAGAGTTCGTCGAGCAGTTTCATCGGAGGAGTTCCTCTCGTACTCGGCCGAGGGCGCCAAGAAGGCGAGCATCGACCGATCCAGTTGGGGTGTCGGCAACAGCGTCACCAGAGGCAACGGCAGGGTCGGCAACCAGTTCGAACGAACGGTCGACCAGAAGATCATCAAAGGTGCCGAGCGCAGCGAGGTCAGCGGGGTTGAGACGGAGCACCGCCGACTCGGTCGCCGTCACTTCGGTCAAGCACCGGACAATGGCATCACGTCCCGGATCGCTTGCTGTGGCCACCTCACGCATGAGCACCATCTCGGTGATCTCGAGTGCGATGCCCACGGTCTGGCCGGGGCCAACCTCTTCCCACGCTGCCTTGGCGACAGCGAGATCCCTGGCTGACCGTTCGAGCGCTTCGAGCGTGGCGACGATCTGGGTGCGAATGGCCGCCTCGGCGGCAGCTACACCCTCATCGAAGCCCGATTGGTAGGCCTCGCTGAGCAGTTCCTCCGCGGCCGGTCCATCATCGATGTCGTCGATGACTTCCACCGGCGAAGGATTCGGGAACGAGTGCCCGGCACCGATCAGGGTCGCCACGGGCAGCGCATCGAAGTCTGCGCCTCTGAGAACGGGCGACTTCTCAGCTGACAAAGTCATCGCCTCCCCGGTTGATCACGAGCTCGCCGGTGGCCTCGAGTTCGCGAACCGAGTCGAGAATTCCGGTTTGGGCCTCGGCGACATCGGCCATACGAACCGAGCCGAGCAGTTCCATCTCGTCGAGCAGGTTGTCCTTCGCCCGAGAGGAGAGGTTGTCGAGGAACTTGTCCCGCAGGGCGGGGCCGGTGCCCTTGAGGGCGAGCGGCAAGATGTTGGAATCGACCTGACGAAGCACGGTCTGCATCTGGCGATTGTCGAGCAACATGAGGTCGTCGAAGACGAACATCTGGGCCCGCACTTCGGCCCCGAGGTCTGGGTCGTATTCGTCCAGCGCTGCGAGGATTCCCTCTCCCATTTCCTTGGGTAGGCCGCCCATCAGCTGGACGAGTGAGTCGACGCCGCCGCTGGTGGACAGGAATCGATTCTCGAGGCTGGGCTTCATTCGTTGTTCGAGCCCGAGTTCGACTTCGCGCAGCGCTTCGCTCGACACCTTGTCGATGGCGCTCAGACGCACGCCGATCTCTGAGACCATCTCCGGCGGGAGCTGTTCCAGGATCGAGCTGGCGTATTCGAGATTGAGCGTCGTGAGGATCAGCGCAATCGTCTGCGGATGTTCCTCAACGAGATTGCGAGCCACCAAGGCCGGATCGAGCCGATCGAAGAACTGGAACGGGACGGTGTCTGACGTTCCATCGATCTGACTCAGGATCTCGCGGGCTGTGCGATCACCGAGTGACTCTTGAAGAAAGATGCGGGCGAGCTCAGCATCACCGATCGGCAGCGGTCGTTCGCCGGTCGAATCTTCGATGAACTGCTTGAGGACTGCATCGCCCGTGCTCAAGTCGACCGCACCGAGCTGGGCGAGCTCTTGGATGACGGCAGCCACCTCGTGCTTCTTGAGACCGAACAGGAGTGGTCCGGCCTTCTCCACACCGAGGCGGAGGATCAAGATGGCGACCTTGCGGGCACCGGGGAGCGCGTGCGTTGTCGAGGTCACTGCACGCTCTCAGGTTCTGAAAGCCACTGACGGAGCACGGCGGCGATGTCGTCTGGTTGGTTGGCCACAAGCTCGAGGAGATCGTCTTCGGTCTTCTCGAGTTCGATGCCATCGGCACCCTCACCCGAGCCGAGGGCTCCAGCCGGAAGGTCGTCGAGGTCGATGCTGTCGATGACTTCACGGCGACTTGCTCGTCGAAGCATCAGCACACCGAGGATCAGCACCACGAGGCCCATGACGATGGCGCCGCCGAGTCGAATCATGCCCATCATCCCGCCAGGTACAGCAGCGGCCGCCGCTTCTTCGGCTTCGAGGGCCGCCGCTTCGGCGTCTTCGATGCTCACATCGAACGGAAGCAGATTCACCGCAATCACGTCGCCGCGAGCGACATCGACACCCACGGCGGCGGCCACCATGTTCTCGATCTCGGCGACCCGTTCCGCCGGCATCGCCGCTTCGTCGATGACCACGGCGACCGACAACGACTTGATCGCGCCGGGGGCGGTCTCGGTGCTGGTGACCACCGTGTCGAGTGCGTAGATGACATCGCGTTCATCGAGTCGATACGACGAACCAACGTCACCTTCAGCGACCGGACCGTCGAGGATTTCCTCTTCGATCTCAACCACGCCATCTTCGATCTCTCCTGGGTCGCCGTACTGCTCGAGCCGGGTTGTCTCACTGCGGGGCAGGGTTTCACCGGCAGCATTGACGGACTCGTTGTAGGTCTCTTCCGTGCGAACCACCTTGTCGAAGTCGAGGTCGGCGGTCACTGTCACCACGGCCCGGTCGGTTCCAACCACTGCAGTCAGTAGCTGAGCGAGTTCTCGTTCGACGTCGGACTCGAACGATTCACGCATGCGGATCTGGTTGTCAGACTCCATGCTGGCGAGACCGTCGGTCTCGCCACCGGCGAGGAGGCGACCTGCGTCGTCGGTGACCGTGACCTGGTCAGCGGTGAGCCCTTCGACTGAAGAAGCCACGAGGTTCACGATCGCTTGCACCTGCATCGGGGCGATCTGCGTACCGCCAGACGTCTGGAGCAGCACCGAGGCTGATGCCATGATCTCATCACCAACGAACAGGTCCTGTTCGGGGATGACGAGGTGGACGTTCGCCCCGGCGACGCCATCGATGACAGCAATCGTCGAGGCGAGCTCGCCTTCCATGGCTCGCTGGTATCCGACACGCTGGTCGAATTCCGACGAAGTGATGCCCTGCTCGTCCAGGATCGACCATCCGTCGGTCGAGTCAGGAAGCCCGAGGGCGCTCATGTCCAGGCGGGTTGCTGCCACCTGCTGGCGAGGGACCCAGACCACACGGCCCGAGTCCGACAACTCGTAGTCGATACCGCGGCTCTCGAGTTCGTCGACCACGCCCGCGGCGGTCTCGGGTTCGAGCCCGGAGTAGAGAATGCCCATCGAGGTGGAACCGCCGAGGCGGCTGATGAAGAAGATGATTGCCACGACGGCAACGAAGACACCGCCGAGCAGCACCTGTTGGTTCATGTTCATCCGACGGAACGAAGCGACGGTGGAACCGCCGAAGGCTTCCATGCTGGTTCCAGCCACTAGACCTGCATCCTCATGATGTCGTTGAAGGCTTCGATGGCCCGGTTGCGGACGGCCACGGTGACTTCAGTGGTGAGCTGGGCTTCGGTTGCGGCGACCATGTAGTCGCTGACCGATGAGAGGTCGCCGGTGGCGCCGGCAAGAGCGGCGGAGTCCGCTTTGGCTTCTACCTCACCGAGCTTGTTGAGTGCGGAGCCGACGGAGTCGGCGAAGCCCGTGGCTTCGGATTCGGTGCTGCCACTGCTGCGTTGGCGGCCGGCCGAACCGGCACCGCCGAGTGTGCTGACACCAACGTTCTGGACTGGGCTGATCATCACTTACCGATCTCGAGCGCCCGGGCGTATGCGTCCCTGGCTCGTTCGAATGCGGAGACGTTTGCTTGGTAGGCCCGCTGGGCCGCCAACATGTGCGTCATCTGGTCGGAGAGGTCCATGTCGGGGCCGAGGACCATGCCGTCTTCGTCCGCCATGGGATGGCCTGGGTCATAGATCTGACGGCCACGGGCATCGCCGAAGGCAGCACCGGCGACTCGAGCACCACCGGGGCCACCGTTCTCTTCAACGGCTTGGGCGATGATGAATCGTTCCTGGTAGGCCGGCTCGTCGGTCGGCCGCATCGTGTTGATGTTCGCAACGTTGTCCGCCACCGCATCGAGCCACGACTGGTACACGTCCATGCCGGATGCAGCGATGCTGAGCGAGTGGAAGGGACCGCTCATCAGCGACTCACCGCCGCTCGAATCAGTCGATACTGCGAGTTGAGGGCTTCGGTGACCAGCTGCTGCTTGAGCGCATTCTCGGTCATTGCCGTGAGCTCGTAGTCGAGGCGAACGTTGTTGCCATCGATGCGAGTGGGATCGGTGGTGTTGGTCTCGCTCTGGCTTGCCATGTCGGGGCGACCGCGATCGATGGCCGATCGAAGCGAGTCTTCGAAGTTGACCCGTCTGGCGAGGTAGCCGGGGGTCTCGACGTTGGCGATGTTCTGCTGGTACGCCTGTTGTTGGGCTTCGAGCCCACGCAATGCTGCAGCGAGGCTCTGCGTTGTCTGGTCTCCGATGATCACGGCAACCGCTCCTGAAGGACGAGAGAACACACCGACTCATGCCGGCGTGCAACACCACCCGTCCTTGGGCGTTTGATTCATCGAGCATCCTCGCTCAGGGTGAAGTCTCGGCACTCCCGACCGCGGTATGAGGCCAGATCTAGGCCAAATGACCCGAAAAACGAAGAAGCACCGGCGAGATGCCGGTGCCTGAGTTGGGAGGGTGTGAACGGCTTCGCCGTTCCTGACCCCTCCCAGGTTCGTTGCAGTTGGGAGGGGTCGGACCCTCCCAAGTGATCTACAGAGACTTGGTCCAGCGGGGGTGCTCGCGGGTGGCGGGGTGGGAATATCGGCCCTGCTTGCGAGGTGGGATGTTCGCCAACTTGGCCGCGAGGCCATCGATCAGCTGGTTGCTCTGCTCGAGCAGCGCAGCCGCCCTTTCCCGAAGTTCATCGGGCACGGGGCCTGCGGGCAGCTCTGCCGGCGGCCAAGGGTTCGGGCCATCGACCACGTCAGCGTCGGCCAGTTGTTGGTGATGGCCGAGACTGGCCTCGTACACATCGAGGGCGTCGGTCCACTCAGTCATGCGGTGTAAGTCCCGCGAGCACCGCTTGCCGCAGGGGCTTGTGTCGCCACACTGCGTTGGGTCTGGGTGATGACCAGCGCCTCTTGCCATGCCTCGACCAGCGGAGCTACCACATTGATGCACTCGTTGACGATCTCGACTGACTTCGCCACGTTGGCTTCGATCAGCCGCGACGAAAGATGTTCATAGATCGATCGCAATGCTGGGCCGCCATCCCAGGCCTCGACATCGAGGGCCATGTTCAACTCGAAGACAATGTCCTGTGCGTGAACCAGTTCGGTGTGCGACAGCTCGATCTTGCCTTTGGCGATGGCTTGCTTGCCCTTGTGCAGGTCGAGCAGCAGTCGTTCGTACAACTTCACGACCAACTGAGGACCTGGCGTCACGGACATTCCGTCCTGGTGGTAACGCTGTGCAAGGCGTGCGTTCATCAAGTGATCCCTATGCGAGCGAGTTGAGTTGGCCGGCAAGCCAGTTCGATTGGTTGTTCAGGCCGCCGATGGCGACCTCCAGATCTGAGTAGAGCTTCCGCAGCGAGATCTCCTTACGTTCGAAACGTGCTTCGAACGCATCGATCTGGTCATTGAACGACTCGATCCGAGCCTTCTCTGACTCTTCCGCTGACGAGAGCAGGCCGGTGCCGAAACCAGCAGCAACATCAGCGGCATCGATCATCCGGTCGAGGATGCCGGCCTCGGCGCCGTCCTCGAAGCCCGAGGTGAACATGCGGGTGACCTGCTCGATGTCTGTCGTCATCGCGTCGAGGAATTTGTCTCGATCAAAGGTGACCGAACCGTCTCGCTGGATCTCGATACCCACCAGGCTCGGGGCGCTGAACGAGCTGGCGTCGACGGGGTCGACCAGCGCTCTGGTCAGGCCCGTTTCCGAGCGACGAACGTTCGTGTTGAACGCAAGTGGCACCTGTTCTGCAAGGTCTGGGTTGACCTTCGTGGCGGCCGTCATCGAGCTCTTGACGGCGTTGAACTGCTCGATCAGCGCACTGACAGAGTCGGCGATCTGCTCGAAGTCGTGCTCGACCGCAATCGTGACCGGCTCGGTCGACGGTTGGGAGATCGTGATGTTGACGCCGGGCATGATGTCAGCGAACGAATTATCTGACGAGGTGATGGAATACGGGGTGATGCCGTCGAACGTGATCTGGGCATCAGCGCCCTCGGTCAGCGTGTTGAAGCCGCCGGCATCGAGGGCGAGGCCAGGGTCCAGTGCGATGGCGGCGTCGGCACCGCTTTCATCTGACTGGAGCTGGAGGCGGTACCCGTTGCCGGTGTTGATCGCCACCGCTGAGTAGTTCAGCTCTGGGTCGCTGTTGATGCTCTCGATGACGCTGGAAAGTGATCCGCGCAGACCCACGTTGGACTCGAGAGTTTCGAACTCAGCGTTGGAGTAGACGACGTTGCGGCTGGCAACGGAATCGACGTTGAAGGTGATGGAACCGGTGAAATCGCCGGTGCTTGCTTCGACCGATACTGCTTCGCTCGACGAAGTGGCGGCGAGCTGTTTCCAACCAGAACCGAGGCGGAGATCGGCCGCAGTCGTGCGAAGGGCGGTGACGCTGGTCTTCAAGGAGTTGAGCTCGCTGGAAGCGGCCTGACTCTTGGCCCGCCGTGCTTCGAGGCGTTGCTGCGGCAGACGTTCAACCGCAAGCAAGGAATCGATGATGGCTGTGGTGTCCAGCCCTGTGGAGAGACCGTCGATAGATGTCGACATGAGGTGTTTCCTATTCCGCTCGTACTGAAGGAGCTTCGGTGATCAACCGTCATTCAGTAGCGATGTGCCCGAGTGAGGTGATCTTTGGGTGTGATGTGTGGGTGTGATGTGCTTTCTTCATGAGACCCGGAGACCCGGGGTGGCGAGGCCACCCCGGGCCGCTGGGGAACCCCTCTACCTGAGGAGACTGAGGACCGACTGAGGGACAGCGTTCGCCTGTCCCAACATCGCCGTACCGGCCTGCTGCAGAATCTGGTTCTTGGTGAAATTCACCATCTCCGACGCCATGTCGGTGTCACGAATACGTGACTCCGACGCCGCCAAGTTCTCCGTCGTCACCGACAAGTTGTTGATCGTCGACTCGAGACGGTTCTGGGTGGCACCCAAGGTGCCTCGCCGGCTCGAGATGTCGGCGATCGCCAAGTCGAGTTGCTCGATGGCAGCTCGAGAGTCAGTCGCAGCATCGGCAGGTGTGGTCGTGAAGTCGAACGAGTTGAGATCGATCGTGTTCGACGCACCGTCGGTCAAGACCCCAGCGGCGGTCGTGAGTACTGATGACGTGACGGCGATCTGTCCCGTTGTGCCCGTTCCTTCCGAGCCGACCTGAAGATTGATCGTTCCGGCAGCGAAAATGGTGGCTCCCGCAAAGGTCGAGTCCGCACCGATACGAACGATTTCGTCGCCAAGAGCATTCATCTCGTTCTGGATAGCGGTTCGGGCGGATGTGTCGTTGGTGTCGTTGGCTGCTTGCACCGCCAGGTCGCGCATACGACCCAACATGTTGTGCACCTCACCAAGTGCGCCTTCAGCGGTCTGCACGAACGAAATACCGTCCTGTGCATTCCGCTGCGCCTGCTTGAGACCACCGATCTCGGCCCGCAGTTTCTGCGAGATGACAAGACCGGCAGCGTCGTCGCCTGCACGGTTGATCCGATAACCAGACGAGAGCTTTTCCAAGCTCTTGCCCAGCATGTTGTTGCTGGAACCGAGGTTCCGGTTGGCGTTGAACGCCATGATGTTGTTGTTGATACGCATGATCTCTGTTTTCCTTCCGTGGAAACGAGTCGTTGTTTTTGGCTACTTGTTTGCCGTGGGGGGTCGGCCCCATCCTTGGGGCCGACCCATCACGGGGTGGGATGTTTGGCGAAGCCAAACTCCGGTTTCGACGTAGTCGAATACGACTACCGCAGGAGACTGAGGACCGACTGAGGGACAGAATTCGCCTGTCCCAACATCGCCGTACCGGCCTGCTGCAGAATCTGGTTCTTGGTGAAATTCACCATCTCCGACGCCATGTCGGTGTCACGAATACGTGACTCCGACGCCGACAAGTTCTCGGTGGTCACCGAGAGATTGTTGATCGTCGACTCGAGACGGTTCTGGGTGGCACCCAGAGTTCCTCGAGCCGTCGAAATCGCGGCAATCGACACGTCGACCGCTTCGATGGTTGCCCGAGCTTCGGCAGCTGTACTGACCAACGAGGTGGTCGGCGCCGTGGGTGCAGCGGTAGCTGCGACGCTGATCTGCCCCGTTGTTCCTGTGCCTTCGGACCCAACCTGAAGAGCCAGAGGGGTCACACCGAAGACGGCAGCACCGGCGAACGTGGTATCGGCACCGATGCGCACGATTTCGGCATTCAGCGCCGTGATTTCAGCGCCGATCGCCGTTCGAGCAGATGCATCGTTGGTGTCGTTGGCTGCTTGCACCGCCAGGTCGCGCATACGACCCAACATGTTGTGCACCTCACCAAGTGCGCCTTCAGCGGTCTGCACGAACGAAATACCGTCCTGTGCATTCCGCTGCGCCTGCTTGAGACCACCGATCTCGGCCCGCAGTTTCTGCGAGATGACAAGACCGGCAGCGTCGTCGCCTGCACGGTTGATCCGATAACCAGACGAGAGCTTTTCCAAGCTCTTGCCCAGCATGTTGTTGCTGGAACCGAGGTTCCGGTTGGCGTTGAACGCCATGATGTTGTTGTTGATACGCATGATCTCTGTTTTCCTTCCGTGGAAACGAGTCGTTGTTTTTGATTTGTTGTTGCACGCCGTCCCCTTCCTTGGGGGCGGTGGTCACCGTGAGGCGACGGAGCTAGGGGTGTTAACGGTGCAGATCGCGCACGAGTTGAGGAAGATCTCCTCGTTCGCCGTCGCCACGCGGATCCACTCCGGCATCTGGCAGTGGGCACCGCGATTCATCCCGCTCGCACCACGGGCCGTGCGCCCGAACTACGTATGAGCTGCGGGAGACCACCGCTTTCTGCCCGCAGAATCTGCGAGACGAGAACGGCGGCGCCGTCGCCACCACGATTGATGCGATAGCCAGACGAGAGCTTGTGTAAGCCCCTGTCCGGCGGTCGAGATAAACGGCTCTGTTTGACGCCGAGCCTCGCGGTGCTTCTGCTGTTGATGCGCATGACGTTCCTTGATCCCCTCGCTGAGGGGTGGTGAGCGGCACCGACAACGGTTGTTGTCAGCGGTACTACTTGGTGCCGTGGGGGGTCGGCCCCATCCTTGGGGCCGACCCATCACGGGGGTACTACGTGGTGATTAACGCAGGAGACTGAGCACCGACTGAGGGACAGAGTTCGCCTGTCCCAACATCGCCGTACCGGCCTGCTGCAGAATCTGGTTCTTGGTGAAATTCACCATCTCCGACGCCATGTCGGTGTCACGAATACGTGACTCCGACGCCGACAAGTTCTCCGTCGTCACCGACAGATTGTTGATCGTCGACTCGAGACGATTCTGAGTGGCACCCAGAGTTCCTCGAGCCGTCGACGTCAAGGCAATGGCAGCATCGATGGCTTCGATGGCCGCTCTCGACGTTGTTGCATCCGTCACCACCGCAGTCACCGCAGCCGGAGCTGTGGTTGCTGCGACGGTGATCTGACCGCCGGCCGACCCTTCCGAGCCGACCTGGAGGTTGACTGCGGTACCGAAGACGGCAGCACCGGCAAAGGTGGTGTCGGTTCCAATACGAACGATTTCCGCATTCAGCGCCGTGATTTCAGCGCCGATCGCCGTTCGAGCAGATGCATCGTTGGTGTCGTTGGCTGCTTGCACCGCCAGGTCGCGCATACGACCCAACATGTTGTGCACCTCACCAAGTGCGCCTTCAGCGGTCTGCACGAACGAAATACCGTCCTGTGCATTCCGCTGCGCCTGCTTGAGACCACCGATCTCGGCCCGCAGTTTCTGCGAGATGACAAGACCGGCAGCGTCGTCGCCTGCACGGTTGATCCGATAACCAGACGAGAGCTTTTCCAAGCTCTTGCCCAGCATGTTGTTGCTGGAACCGAGGTTCCGGTTGGCGTTGAACGCCATGATGTTGTTGTTGATACGCATGATCTCTCGGGGTTCCTTCCACTTGAGAGTTCGGGTGGATGTTGCATGAGGTGCAGTGCCAGCAGAGCCAGCACTGCGGGTGTTGCTTTCGGACCTGCTCGCTCATCCCTTCCGTGGGATTCACCAACAGGCCAGATCTTTCGACAGGGCGTGAAGGACGGGCCGCTTGCCGGAGAGCTGTTATGAGAGAAGGCTGAGGACCGACTGAGGGACAGAATTCGCCTGTCCCAACATCGCCGTACCGGCCTGCTGCAAAATCTGACTCTTGGTGAACTGCACCATTTCCGAGGCCATGTCAGTGTCACGAATACGTGACTCCGACGCCGCCAAGTTCTCCGTCGTCACCGACAGATTGTTGATCGTCGACTCGAGACGATTCTGGGTGGCACCCAGCGTTCCTCGAGACGCAGAAACTGCTGCAATGGCGGCGTCGATGTTCTCGATTGAGGTTCGGGCTGTTGCGGCATCGACGACGGATGCCACGGCACCTGTGGGCGCTGCCGTAGCCGTGATCGTGATCTGTCCTGTCGTGCCCGTACCTTCCGAACCGACTTGAAGATTCAAGTCGTCCGCTGGCGTGGTGCCAAAGACGGCGGCACCAGCAAATGTGGTGTCGACGCCGATGCGGGTGATCTCGGCATTCAGCGCCGTGAGCTCGGCGTCGATCGCAGTGCGGGCTGCCGCGTCATTGGTGTCGTTGGCGCCCTGCACCGCCAGGTCACGCATGCGGCCCAACATGTTGTGGACCTCGGCGAGTGCGCCTTCAGTTGTTTGGACGAAGGAAATACCGTCCTGCGCATTCCGCGATGCCTGCTTCAGGCCACCGATCTCGGCTCGGAGCTTCTGGCTGATGACCAAGCCGGCGGCATCGTCGCCTGCACGGTTGATCC